>CALEJU010000036.1 GCA_937898755.1 uncultured Acidobacteriota bacterium
GCAGGGTGGTGCCGGCAGCGAAGGAGCTCGGGGGCACCGGCAGAGTGGTGCCGGCGGCAAAAGAGCTCGGGGGCACCGGCAGAGTGGTGCCGGCGGCAAAAGAGCTCGGGGGCACCGGCAGGGTGGTGCCGGCATAGCTGGCATCCGCGCTCAGGCCACCACTGAAGCTCCCCATGGTCAAGTTGCGGAGCCCGAAAGTAGCTGCAACCAACACCAGGACGACGGCGATCACACGTACGTTACGCATTGGGAAGGACCTTTCGCCTCATTAGAATGAGGCTGTTGAGTATCTGCCCCAGTAGGGTTAACGGAGCAGTCGGGGGCACTATACCGAACTTTCCGTCATAAGTGGACATTTATTTGGACGATTGCAAAATCATTACCTACCCGAGGGGGTGGGGATGCGAAGTCCCCGACCGCGCAATGCACGCGGCGAATACTTGCCGTTGGCGGGCGGACGCCGATCGCCTTTGTGAACGCACCGATGCCCCCCTGGTCAATTGTGCGGGATGGTCGCTGGAGTGAGACAGGCGCCTGAACCCGCTGTCAGCGCGGCTGAACGCAACGCAAACCAGTCGCCGACTCGTCAGAAGCGGCCGCAGCTAGCGGTTCTCATCTTGGACTTGGCGGAAAGCGCGGACAACAGCGCAGGCGGCGTGACATCCTCGAAGCACGCCGTAAAGGCGGCCCGCATCCACCCCCGGAGATAGTGCCATTCGGCGTCAGTTACGTGTCGGCGCGGTGCACCATTCATGACATCCGCTGGATGGGTTGGTATCGCACATAGTGTTGCATTGGCCGTGATGCACGCGCAGACGCAAGGAAAAATCATGGACCTAGCTCATGGAGGGCAGTTCCGCTCCATGGAATTGTTCGAGCGCCCAAGCGACGACTCGAATCACGCGGTGCGTGGAGACGTCCGCTCCGTCGCCGCAGCTAGCTACCCTCGGGGCGGTATAATCCGGTTCGACGTCTCAACCGGAGTGTGCGCAATGGACTTCGATCAGCTGGTGACATTCATGGAGGTGGCCAAACAGGGAAGCTTTTCCCGGGCAGGCCAGAAAGTGTTTCGTTCCCAGCCGGCGGTCAGCGCCCAGATTCG
This sequence comes from uncultured Acidobacteriota bacterium, assembly GCA_937898755.1. GTDB lineage: Bacteria > Acidobacteriota > Terriglobia > Terriglobales > SCQP01 > CALEJU01. The sequence goes on from CALEJU010000036.1 coordinate 1,103, forward strand.
CCAGCTCGAGCAGGAGTACAGCGAAAAACTTTTTGACCGGGTGGGAAAGGCGGTACGGCTGACTCCGGCCGGAGAAGTCCTGTTTGAGTACGCCGGGCGCCTGCTCAATTTGCGCAGCGAGAGCCTGCGGGCGGTGGTGGACCAACGCGAGATCCCGCGTGGGACATTGGCCATTGGCGCCAACGAAGCGACCTGTCTCTACGTCCTGCCGGACATTTTCGCGCGTTACCACCAGCAGTACCCCAACGTGCAAATCAGTGTTTATCGTAATTTCAGCCACAAGATCCTGCAGAAAATCGATGACGGAGCCATTGATCTGGGAATCGTAACGCTGCCGGTGACGGCCCCCAGCCTGGAGGTCATCCCCATTTTTCGCGATCGCCTGATGGTCATGGTTTCAACGCAGCATCCGCTCGCTAAACGCGCGTCAGTGCGCATCAGCGAAGTGGCGGAACACCCGCTCATTTTTCCAAAAACCGGCTATACGCGCCAGGTGCTGGACAAGTTGTTTCGTCCCTATCGCTCGCGTCTCCAGATCTCGCTGGAGCTGGCCAGCGTCGGCATGATCAAGCGGTTTGTGGCCGCCAATCTCGGCGCGTCCTTGATTAGCGCCAGCTATGCCTTGGAGGAAGTGCGGGCCGGGGAAGCGAAATTGGTGGCCGTGCAGGGAGTGGAGTTGTGGCGCGAACTGGGCCTGGTTTACCGTCGCGATCGCAGTTTGCCGCGTTCTGCCAAGGCTTTTATCGAGACGACAGTGGCGGGCCAAGCGGCCCAGCGAACGCGCGCCATGGCGAAACAAACCTGAACGGCGCAGGGGGCGGGAAGCGGAAAACTCCCGCAGTTGCCCCTTCAGCCACGCTTCCCAGCCCCACCCTTCGGGTCTCTTGTTTGCAACACGATGTCGGCATAGGCCGCCACGGCGGCGGCCAACTCCTGTTTGGCGATCTTTTCCCGCTCGGTGTGCGCGACATGAATGGAACCGGGACCGAAGAGGATGGGCTGTCCCCACGCTGACAACGAAGGGATGTCGGTGGTGAAAGCCACGACCGACGTGGCGAAACCCGGCAGAACGAGCGGGAAAACCGGCGGAATCTCCAGCACAAACTGCGCCTCGGCCAAACCTTGGACAGCGTCCTGAATCGCCGGGCGCAATTGCACGGCGGGTTCCACCAAGCGATAGAGCAACTCAGCGCGGGCATGATCCGGTACGACGTTGGGAGCGCGACCGCCTTGCAGCGTTCCGATATTGAGGGTGGTCGGACCCAGTCGCGTGTTGTGGGGCAGCGGCAGGCCGCGGAGACGCTCCAGCGCCAACAGCAGTTTCTCAATTGCAGATTCCCCCAGCTCCGGGTACGCGGAATGGGCCATGCGCCCGCGCGCCACGAGATCAACCCGTAACGTTCCTTTCCCGGCTTCCACCATGCGGCTCTCGGTCGGCTCGCCATTGACCAGAAACTGTGACCCGACGGGGCGGAGATTGGCGGCAAGCGCGCCGGTGCTGTTCTTTTCTTCCCCCACCAGGAACAGCAAACCGAAGTCGCGCTCTCCCTGCTGTTGCAAACGCAATCCGGCAAATACCTGCGCGGCGACGATACCCTTGGCATCGCACGCGCCGCGACCATAGATGTAATGCTCATCCTCCGAGCTGGGGATGAACGGTGGCACGGTGTCAAGATGCGTACTGAGTACCGTCAGGGGCTGGCCGAGCCGCGCGAAGATATTGGCGCGATGCGGTTCCACCTCCCAGAGTTCAACCTGGAAGCCGGCACGGGTGAGAAAATCGGCGACAAAAACGGTCGCGCGCTCCTCATTGCCGGTAACGGACTCAATATCAACCAACGCGCGAGTGAAGGCGAACAAATCCATGTGTCACGATAGTACCGGGTGAAGCTGGGTTTGGCACGCGGGGACTCCCTGAACACAACGCTTCGCCGCTGAGCCCGATCAACCCTGGCAAGGCGCGCCCGAACCTTGGGCGCGCGTCGAAACGCTCCGTATGAAAATCACCAACGGCAGCTTGGATGGACCAGTCGGCGCCCTGGAATACATCCTTAACATTCCTGAGCAGGAGACGGCGCCGCGCCGCGTCGCGGTGCTTTGCCATCCGCATCCGCTGCAAGGTGGAACAATGCATACGCGGATCGTCTTTCATGCCGCCCGCACGTTGGCCGCGCTGGGCATTCCAGTGCTTCGCTTTCACTTCCGCGGGGTGGGGCAGAGCGCAGGCGTTTACGCCGGCGGCATCGGGGAGGTCGAGGATGCGTTCGCGGCAATGGCATGGATGCGGCAGCGCTTCCCGTTGCCTCTCGTTCTGGGCGGGTTTTCCTTCGGTTCCGTGGTTGGCTTGCAGGCGCTGGCACGTCCCGCCGGGACGGATGTCTCCGTCGAGCGCTACATCGGGCTGGGGCTGCCGGCCTCACTTCCCGAGCGTCTCCCGCAAGCGTTGCATTGGCACGGCCCCAAGCTGTTCATCAGCGGTACGCTGGATTCCTTCGGAACCCCGGCCGCCATCTCCGCCTACGTTGCGGGTTTGGACGAGCCTAAGCGCATTGTCTGGATGGAGGGGGCGGATCACTTTCTGAGTGGTCGCATGGACGAGTTTGCGGTTCTACTGCGGGAAAATCTGGATTTCGAGACGGCGCTCGGGAAGGGCAACGCCCATGACTAAGAGCCAGCCCGGTGTCACTCTCACCTTCCACGTAAAGAGCTATGACATTGATTTTGCCGGCGTGGTCAGCAATATCGTCTACCTCCGCTGGCTCGAAGATCTTCGCCTGGAGTTACTTGCCACGGTGGTGCCGCTGCGGCAGCTGGTGGAGGCCGGGATCGTGCCGGTTGTCGTCGAGACACAGATCCAATACCGCCGTCCCATCACGCTCTTTGACCGCCCGGTCGGTCGAATGTGGAGCGTGCCGATCGCCGGCAACCGTTGGCGTACGGAGGCGGAATTCCGCCTCGGAACACTCGTGTCGGCGCACGCCGTTCAGGACGGTTGTTTCGTCGACCTGCAGACCAAGCGTCCAGTCGCGCTTCCGGACGCCTTCCGCTGTTGGCAGGAGTCCTAGGCAACGGGACGGGCGGCGCTACTCGGCTTCCAATCGGAAATGGTGCGGTTGCGGCTGTGCAGCTTGGTGCTGTTGCGCGACAATCTCCGCCTCCAGCTCATCCAGGGAGTGCAAGGTGTCCTCCAGGTGAGGTGGCGGGGCGACCGTAAACGGCACCTGCAGGGTGCGCCAGCGGAAGTTGTGCACATTGGCGTGCGCCACTGTCAGCTCGTAGACCTTGGCCGCCTCCCGGGACATGGGCGTCGGCAGCGTGGCGAGGTTGATCCCGGCCGCCAGTTCGTCTTGGGTGAAGCTGCCAACCGCCGTATCGTCGATGGTGAGCTTGTAATGACCGGGCGCGAGTCCGTTAACGCGCAGCGGTTCCTGATCGAGGGCGTCCAATAGATCCGAGGCGTGCACCGCCAGGGCAATTTGCGGGTCTTTAAAGTTCAAGGGCAAGGGCAGCGCCTGGTCCAGCTCAGTCCAAGTGAGCGGCCAAGTATTGGAAAGGGCAGTGACTTGGGCGCCGGAAGCCTGGCTGAGCTTCCGAGACGCGCCGTCAATCGTCACGGCGGCTACAAGCGCGGGCGCATGCCAGGCCTTTAGCAGAGCTTCCGCCATCAGCCAATGGCCGGCCGGTCCAGGATGGACGCGATCAGGAATCAACTTCGCCGCCAGCTCCGGGTTGATCTCTTTGGCGCGCTCTAAGTCGGCGACAACCGGGTCATTCAAGTCAGCCAGCCCGAGATGGTCTGTCTGCGCGAGATCAGCCAGGAACCGACTGTAGCGCTGCAGGACGACATTGTAGCCGCCGGGGAAATTCGGAGCGCGCGTGATGTCGTCATAGGGCGAAGGCTGCAATACGGTGATGCGTACGCCCGGATCCGCCTGTCGCGCAGCGTCCACGATGTGGCGATAGCCGGCGGCGTAGGTGTCGAACGCGGCCTGGTCAAAGGCCTTGTAGCCCCCGTCGTTCATGCCAAGCATGATGGTCAACACCGTGGGATGGTAGGCGAACACATCGCGCGGCAGGCGCACGTCAATGGGGCCGCCGGCGCCGCCGGTGACGCGGTCTCCGCCCCAGCCCGAATGCACAAAGGTCACCGCCAGTTGCGGAAACCGCGTCACAACGTAGGTCTCGGTAAAAATCGTATAGAGGCGCTGGTCCGTGATGCTGTCTCCGTAGAAAACCACACGATCGCCGGGATGCAGGGCAAAACGCGGCGTGTGCTGCGCCGCCGCGGCGAGTACGCCTATGAGAAACAATCCCGCCCATCGCACAATACGCATCACTCTCACCTGAACCTCCTTAAGACACCTTGATCGCGATCCCGCAACCGATCCGGACGGTGCGTTCGGACCGCCGAGCAGCGCCACTATAGCGTGGACTCCGGGTCGTTGTCTGCATCCTCGCTGCCGGCCGCTTCGCCGCGATCCGAAATCCCCAGCGTTTTCATCTTGCGGTAAAGATGACTACGCTCCAAACCGAGCACCTCGGCGGTACGGCTCATATTGCCACCGCTCTCGGCTAGTTTGTTGAGAATGAATTCGCGTTCATAGGCCGCCCGGGCCTCATGCAAGCTGGCAAAACCGGCGGTGGGTGCGATGGTGCGGGTGCGCCATAGCAACGGCGGAAGATGTTTTTTCTCGATCACGCGGGCGCTCGGGTTCATGATCACCACCCGTTCGATGAGGTTGCGCAACTCACGCACGTTACCCGGCCAGCGGTAAGCCTGCAGGACGGCGTGGGCCTCCGCGTTCAGTTCCCGACACTTGCGTCCGTACGCGGTGGCGAACTCCTGCAGAAAATGGGGGGCCAGATCGCCGAGGTCCTCGGGACGCTCGCGCAGCGGCGGGACCACGAACGGGATGACATTGAGGCGATAGAAAAGATCCTCGCGGAAATTGCCCCGTGCGATCTCCTCGTCGAGGTTCTTATTGGTGGCCGCAATAATGCGGACATCCACGCTGAGGCTGGTTTCCGAGCCGAGAGGGTGAAAGCGCCCCTCGTCGAGGGCGCGCAGCACCTTGGCCTGGGTGCGCAGGCTCATATCCCCAACTTCGTCGAGAAACAACGTGCCGCCGTCGGCACGTCCGAAACGGCCGACCTTGGCCTCGGCGGCGCCGGCAAAAGCGCCGCGCGCATGACCGAAAAGCTCGCTCTCGATCAGTTCCTCCGGAATCGCGGCGCAATTAACCTCGACAAAGGGGCCTTCGCGGCGTTCGCTCTGAGCATGCAGGGCGCGCGCCACCAGCTCCTTGCCGGTTCCGCTTTCGCCGTAAATCAACACGCGGCCCTGGGTGGGGGCCATGATGGTGATCTGTTGCCGCAGGGCGCGCATCGGAACGCTGTTACCCACCAGGGTCGCGCCCCTGACGAACTGGCGCTTCAACTCACGGTTTTCCAGCTCCAGACGACGCTGATCGAGAGCGTGTCGCACCGTCAACAGTGTCTTGTCGATGCTGAGGGGCTTCTCCAAAAAATCGAACGCACCGAGTTTGGTGGCCCGCACGGCGGTTTCGATCGAGCCGTGGCCGCTGATCATCACGACCGCCGGCGCGGCCGCGTGGTTGCGCAGCTCGGCGATGAGATCTAGACCATCGCCATCCGGCAACCAGACATCCAGCAGCACCAGGTCGAAGCTCTCGCCTTGCAGCGCGGCCCGGCAGGCCGCCATGTCCGCCGCGCGCGTGACACGGTAGCCCTCATCCTCCAGCACGCCGGATAGAGACTGCCGGATGCCTTGTTCGTCATCTACGATTAACAGGTGCGGCTTGCTCATGGGGCGGCCCGTAACGCTCTCCCACTGTAGCCGATCCCCTCTCCGATACGACAGCGGGCAGCGGCAGGACGAGTTCCAGCCGCGTTATCCCGCGTTCAAGCACGGTTTGGCTCGGTAGATGCACGAGCTTCGCCGCCGCCGGCCTCGACCACTGGCAATTCGATGATGAACCGCGTGCCCGCAGGATCGTTTTCTTCCACCCGGATGCTTCCCCCGTGCTCTTCCACAATGCGCGCCACAATCGCCAACCCCAGCCCGGTGCCGCGCCCCTTGCTGGAGACGTAGGGAAGGAACAATCGCTCCTTGTCTCCCGGCAGGATGCCATGCCCGGTGTCGGCGACCATCGCCTCGACGCCATGTTCATTGCTGCTCGTCGTGATCAGAATGTCGCGATAGGGGACGCTGTGCACGGCCTCGGCGGCGTTATCAATCAAATTGACAAACACGCGCTTCATCCCCTCCGCGTCGAGAAGCATTGGGGGCAGCGTTCCGAGTTCAGTGCGGATCTGGGTGCCTTCCAGCCGCCCCTCGAATACGCGCAAGGCGCCGGAGATGACCTCGTTGAGACTGCAGGTGACCGGGTGCGGCGCCGGAAAACGAGCAAAGGCGCTGAACTCTCCCACCAGATGTTGCAAAGAGGCGATCTCACTGGCGATTAGCGCCGTGCATTCGGCGATGATGCGGCGGGTCTCATGCCGATGAGCGGTCCCGTCGCCTCCGATGTCGTTCGCTTCCTCCCCTGCCAGACGCCTCTGAATGCGTTGCGCGGAAAGCGCGATCGGGGTGAGTGGGTTCCGGATTTCATGGGCGATGCGTTGTGCCACCTCGCGCCATGCCGCCGCTCGCTGCATCTGCAACAGGTCGGTGAGGTCCTCCAGCACCAGGACGAAGCCGGCGTGTGGGGGGCGCCGCAACCGCGCCAGCGGTGCTGTTTCAACTTCGGTGGCAGGCAACGAGACCGGCGCCACCGTGGCCGCCACTGTCATTCGTCCCCCGTGTTGGTCCCGAATTTCGAGCTGCCCAGCCACTACGCCCAGCCGTTCTGCTTTTCGAAGCAGGTGTTGCAGCTCCTGGCGACTGTCCGCCTCGAAGAGATCCTCCAACTGTCGGGCCTGCTGCACGCGCGGCCCCAGCAGCCGCTCCAGCGCCGGATTGGTGCGCGTGATCTGCAGCCCGCGATCCAGCGAGATGACGCCCGACGGAATGCTCTCCAACAAGGTTTCCGTGTAACGGCGGCGCCGCTCCAATTCCACATTGGCACCCTGTAGCTCGTAGCGCGAAGCCTCCAGCTGGGCACGATTGCTCTCCAATTCGCCCACCATGAGATTGAAAGACGTGATCAGTGCGCCCAACTCGTCTGGCGCGCGGACACGGATGCGGTGACGGAGATTGCCTTGGGCAATCTCCTGGGTTGCCACCGCCAACGCCTGAATGGGAAGCGTGATCAGTTTGGAGAGGAACAGCGCAATCCATGTGGCGGCAAACAATATCGCAATGGTGACCAGCACCAGGTAACTCGTATACAGGCGTCGCAGCGAACGCCGTTCTCGGTCCAACTGGTTGTATTCGTCCGCGTCCAGACGCAACTGGGCCACCTTGGCGGCAATCGGTGCTGGAATGGGGACGCCTACCACCAACTGTCCGGAGAGCCCGCCCTCTCCGTTCGGCGCCAGGGGTTCCCGGACGACGCGATAGGTGAGGGGGGGAAACTCCAGCGGCCCGCCATGCGCCGGAACGGCGGTAAGACGACGTTGCAGCTCGCTGTCGGGCACCGGAGCGTTGGCGCTGGCCGCCACCGAGCCGTCCGGCGTCACGACCGCGGCAAACCCGCCATAAACCGCGATATGGCCGGAATCCAGCAGCACCTTGAGGGCCCCGGCATCGTGCTCGACGAGGCGTGCCGCCAGGGGCAGTTGTTGTAGCGCGCTAGCTTCCACGAGCGCAGCGTTCTCGACCTGACGCTCAAGCAAAGCGGAGATCTCCAGAGTGTCGTCCCGCACCCGTTCCACTGGCCTGCTGAACCATTTCTCCAGGGTGTGGTTCATCAAACCGTAGGTGAAGGCGAACATGCAGACCACGGGAATTAGACTGAGCCCCAAGGCGCCGGCCACCAGCCGTGTCTTGAACTTGGATCCCAGCAGATTGGCTCGGCGTTCACCTTGCAACTTCAGCAACTGTCGTACGAGGACAATGGTCAGCGTCAAAGTTGAAATAAAACTCAACGTCGAGAGCAGGAACAGCAACCAGGTGGTCTCAATATTGGGGCGCTGCAACCGCAGGTCAAAGGCTTGCGGAATAAACAGGAATGCCAGAAACACGAGCAGGAAGCTGGAGATGATCAGGACACGTCGCCGCCGTACGGGCGAAGCACGCCCGGTACCAGCGTCTGGATTCGAATCGGGAGAAGGCGGGAGCATACTTCTGGCTGCCGTCATTCTAACGGTTGTCGTCCGTGGAAGCGTAAGTCACGGAAAGGAAACCCCTTGCCGGGTTTGTTGCCACCGTCCGGTATACTGAGAAGTCCCGACCGACCGGTCGTTCGGGACTTCTCGCGAGCGAAAGCGAATCGGTCCTGATCCAGATGACGGGCACGCGCAATCTCCTGATCATGAAGTTTGGCGGCACCTCGGTGGGAACCGCGGAGCGCATACGCCAGGCTGCGCGGCTAGTGGAACGGGAAGCGAGACGCCGCCCCGTCGTGGTGGTGGTGTCAGCCATGGCGGGCGTGACCGATCTGCTGCTGAGGGCGGTGGAGGCGGCACGGGCGCAGGACGATGCCGCGCTCGAAGCGGCGTTGAGTTCCATTGAGAACCGTCACGAAGCCACGCTGGGCGAGTTGCTCGCCGAACCGTTACGGACCGCCGTGGGCAGGGAAGTGCGGGCAGTGTTACAACAGTTCCGCAGTTTCTGCGCCGCGCTGCGCATGTTGCGCTCGGTGACCCCGCAGGCCGTGGACGTAGTCCTGCCGATGGGAGAACGCATGGCGGCGTTTCTGCTGGCCGCGGAATTACAGCAACGGGGTGTCGCAGCCGAGGCCGTGGACGCCGCCCGCGTCCTGGTGACCGACGAGCGTTTCGGAGACGCCAACCCTTTGATGGATGCAACCCGGGCACGTGCGGGTGAAGTTCTGGCGCCCCTGTTTGCAGCCGCCACCGTGCCGGTAGTCACCGGATTTGGGGGGGCAACGTTGGCAGGCCAGCCCACGACGCTTGGGCGCGGCGGGTCCGACTCCTCAGCAACGATCTTGGGTGCGGCGCTCGACGCTTCCGAGATTTGGATCTGGACCGATGTTGATGGCGTTCTCACCGCCGACCCGCGGCTTTGCCCCCACGCGCACACGCTCGAAACGGTGACCTTTGCGGAAGCGATTGAGCTCTCGTATTACGGCGCCAAGGTGATTCATCACAAGGCCATTCGACCGGTCGTGGCGCCGGGTATTCCGGTATGGATCAAGAACTCGTTTCGACCGGAAGTACCCGGGACGCGGATTCATGGGCAGACGCCGCGTACGCCGGCGAGCTCACCGGTGCGCGCCGTCACTGTCGTACAGCCCGCCAGCCTGCTGACTCTGACCACCCGGGCCGACACCCATTTTGCGGAACTCTTCGGACGACTGTTTCTGCGCCTCGGACACGACAATGTTGACGTCTTGTTTTCCACACAGTCGTCCTCGGAAAACTCACTGGGCTTGGTCCTTCGGCAGGCGGACCACGACCGGGTGTTGGCGGCTATTCAGCGCCTCTTCCGCATGGAATTGAAACATGGTGCCTTGCGACCCATCAGCGTGCAAACCGAGATGGCAGTGGTGGCCGTGCTTGGTGAATCCATGAAGGGAACCTGCGGCATCCTGGGACGCCTGTTTTCCGCCGTTGCCGCTCGCGAGATCAGCGTCATCGCGGTGGCGCAGGGAGCCAGCGAGCTCAACATTTGCTTTGCGGTCCCGGCCCGGCAGGCTGCCGACGCCGTGCGTGCCGTGCATGACGCTTTTTGCATCGTCCCTGAGCTGCAAACGGTAAGCTGAACGTGTCCGCGTTCACGAACCCGGCAGTTGCCCTCGCGCCCGACTTGCGCTTTTCCCATGATCAATCCCCGCCCTGTTCCCCCGTCCCTGTCGGCCACTGTGGCTTACACGCTGCGCTGCGTTGGCTGTGGCGCGGCGCCGAGGGCGGCTGGCGGCGACTTTCGCTGTGAAACCTGTCGCGAGCTGTTCGAAGTGGTTTACCCCTGGAGTCCCGGCGGAAGGGTTCAACCCGGGCTGGGGGCGTCGTGGCGGGCGCTCTGGCTGTCACGCCGCCAGTCCAATCTGCCGCTGGATCAGAGCGGGGTCTGGCGTTTCCGAGAACTCCTCCCCGTTTTGGAGCGGCCGCTGGAAGCGGTCACGCTCCGAGAAGGGCAAACGCCCGTCTATGAGCTGCCGCGCAGTGCCGTCTATGCCGGCCTGGAGCAACTATGGGCGAAGCACCAGGGAATGAATCCCAGCGCCTCCTTCAAGGACACCGGCATGACTGTGGCTCTCTCGCGGGCGCGCGAAATGGGCTTTGCGTGGGTGGCGTGCGCCTCAACGGGCAACACCTCGGCGGCCATGGCCGCCTACGCAGCGCGGGCCGGCATGAACAGTCTGGTGTTGATTCCCGACGGAAAGATCGCCTGGGGGAAGCTCGCCCAAGCCATCGACTACGGCGCTGTCACCTGCCAGCTACGGACCGACTTTGACGGCTGCGTCCGGGTCCTCAATCAGGTGATTACGCGCGCGCCGGTGTACCTGGTGAACTCGGTCAACCCGTTTCGGGTGGAAGGTCAAAAAACAGCCGCCGTCGAGCTTTTGGAGCAATGGAACTGGGAAGCGCCGGATCACATCGTCGTACCCGGTGGCAACCTCGCCAACGGAGCCGCTCTGGGTAAGGCGCTGCTGGAGCTGCGTGAGTTGGGCCTGATATCGCGGTTGCCGCGGATTTCGGTGATTCAGGCGGCGGGCGCGAATCCGCTGGTGCGAAGCCTGCGCGAAACCGGCGGGACGCGCCTGCAGCCCGTGCAAGCCGAAACGCTCGCCTCCGCGATCCGGATCGGCAATCCGGCTTCGTGGCGCAAGGCGGTGCAGGTGCTGACCGCGACCGAAGGTGCCTGCGAAGAGGTCTCCGAGACCGAAATCGCCGAGGCCAAGGCCATGATCGGCGCTGACGGCATCGGTTGCGAACCCGCCTCGGCGGCAACCTTGGCCGGCGTCGTGAAACTGCGGGCCCGAGGGTGGATCAAACCCCGCGAACGCGTGGTGCTCATCTTGACCGGGCACTCCTTAAAGGATCCGGAATATACGCTTGGTTTTCACCGCGGCGAACTGCCTCCCGGGACCACCCCGAGCTTGGACCATGCGCGGCGCCCGCCACTCGCCTTGGATGCCGAGCCAGATGCCGTTTTGCGGGTGCTCGAAGCACGGCAGACGCGCCCGTGAGGGACAGCGACTTCGATCTGCCCCCCGCGAGCAAGGACGACGATACAGCGATGGAAGCAGCCGACAAAGCCCGGAAGAAAGTGTTCGCGCCCACCCCAGCGGGCATGGAATTGACACTTCCCGCGACGTCGGCCAACCTTGGTCCCGCATTTGACGCGGCCGCGGTTGCCCTGGCCTTGCACCTGCGCATTCGGGCGGTCGTGGCCGAGGAGTTCTCCATCGTGGCCCGCGGCAGGGATGCTGCGATCTGCGGTCGCCTGCCCAATCACCTCATTCTCGATGTCTATCGGCAGGTCCTGGCCGAACAAGGACGCACCATCGTGCCGCTCGCCTTGGATCTAGACAACTGCATTCCCATCGGAAAGGGCTGTGGTTCATCGGCGGCGGCGCGGCTGGCAGGGGTGGCACTGGCGGCGCATTTCGGCGGGCTGGGTTGGTCGGCGGAGACCATCCTCGAGATGGGATGCCGCCTCGAAGGGCATCCGGATAACGCGGCGGCGTGTTGGTGGGGTGGATTGATTGTGGCGCGGCAGTCGCATGCGCTGCAGGCCCCGTTGCAGGTGGTGCGTCTCAGTCAGGCGCCGGCCTGGCCGGTGCTGCTGGTCCTCCCGGAGCGGCCCTTGCCGACCTCGGAAGCGCGCCGCGTGCTACCTGCCAGCTACTCGCGAAGCGACGCCGTTTCCAACCTGCAAAATGCGCTGCTGTTTCTCGCCGCCTGGGTGGAGGGCCGTCCGGAGATGCTGGCGACCATTGAGGACCGGATGCACGAGCCCCAACGTGCCGCGCTGTGTCCGTTGCTGCCCGTGCTGCGGCCTTTGGCGGGCACGCCAGGAATTCTCGGCGTTTTTCTGAGTGGGGCGGGTCCCGGCGTTTTGCTCTGGCTGTCCGGAGAGCATTCCCAGTCCGAGCTGGCAGCGCGCGTCGTGTCCCATCTCGAACGCGCGGGATTGGAGGCCGAGCTGGTCTTTACGCGAGTGGAAATGGAGGGTGGCGCCGGCCGACGTCCACTCGTGACACCGCTGACCGCAACGGGGAACCAAGAATGAAGACGCCACTACCGCCTATCCGCGTGGGCATAGTCGGGTTTGGAACCGTCGGACAGGCGACCGCCGCGATCTTGGCGGCCCACCAGGCGGAAATCGTGCAGCGCGTCGGTCGCGAGCTGGTGATCACCGCCGTTTGTCGCCGGCATTTTCCCCCGGGGATCATTCTGCCCAACGGCTCACGCCAGGTCACTGACTGGCAGGCGGTGGTCGCCGCCGCAGATGTGGACCTGGTGGTCGAGACCATGGGCGGTACGACGATCGCCCGCAGCGTGATTGCCAGCGCACTCCGCGCCGGCAAGCCGGTGATTACCGCCAACAAGAATCTTCTCGCCGAGCATGGCGATGAGCTGTTTGCCCTGGCGGTCCGTCATGGTCTGCCGCTCGGCTTCGAGGCCGCCGTCGCCGGGGGCGTACCGGTGATCCGGGCTGTCGCTGAAGGCGCCGCCGGAGACCGCTTACATCGCGTCTTCGGAATCTTAAACGGCACCGCCAACTTTATCCTCACGCGCATGCAGGAGACAGGGGAGGGCTTTGAATCGGCGCTGCGGGAAGCACAGAGCGCGGGCTACGCGGAGGCCGACCCCGCCTTCGACGTGGATGGCTTGGACGCCCGCGACAAGTTGGTCATCCTGGCGCGCATTGCCTTTGGAGGGCGCGTCGCACCGTCCGACGTCTCGACGGTCGGCATTCGAGCCATCCGCGCAGTGGATATTCATTACGCGCGGCGACTGGAGAGCACCATCCGTCTGATCGCTTCTGCCGCACGGGGACCTGCGGGCGTCGAGATTGCCGTGCGACCGTGGCTGGTTCCCCTGCGTTCCATGTTGGCGCGCGTCGAGGGCGTGAACAATGCCGTGTTTCTCGACGGCGAGAAGCTCGGGTTGCAGATGTTCTATGGACGCGGCGCAGGCGGCGACGCCACGGGTGTCGCAGTAGTCTCTGATCTCATCGAGCTGGCGTCCGATCTGGGTGCGGGAAATCTTGCGCCCAAACTGCTGGCAGGCTTTGGTGCAGGCGCGCCGCTGGTCATAAGCCCCATGCCCGAACCGGCCAGTTGGTACTTGCGCCTGACCGTGGCAGACCGCCCAGGTATTCTGGCTCATGTTGCAGAGGCCTTGGCGCAAGAGGATATCAATATTGATTCCGTGATCCAGGAGCCGCACATGGCCAAGCAGGGTCTCTCCTTTGTGATCACGGTCGAGCCGGTTGCCGAACCGGTCGTGCAGCGTGCGATACACGTGATCAACCAGTGTCCCTTCATGCTGGAGCCCGTGCTCCTGTTGCGCATGGACGGGTAAGAAAATGACGCGCCGCCAAGGTGCGAAGGACGGGCCCTCTGTCTGGACGGGCCAATCCAAGGGGTCTCGGGTCTGCCGCAAGCCACGCAGGAGTACGCCGATTTTTCAGCGAGGCCGCTTCGTCATCGGGCGCTGCCGTAAAAGCCGTTCCGCGTCTTTGGACCCGGCGTGCGCGCGGCGACGAAATAAAGTGTAGGTATTGACCCGCGACAGCGACGCGCCGGGCTGCAACGTTGCCAGCGGGCCCAGCGTTTCCAGCTCAACGTATTGCAAAGGATCGGGACTGGTATAGACCTCGACGCTGCTGTTGCCATCCGGGTATGTGGCAGCGGGCTCCAGGGGAGAATCAATCCGCAGGGCGATGTCGCCCTTGATCCAGAGCAGGCTTGAGGTCCGAGCGCCGATTTTAACACTGTGATCTGGATTGCGTTCCAGCGAAATCCAGCCCGCGTTGCGCTCAGTGGTCGCCGGTGCCGTTTCAAGGTCGTGGTAGCCCTCTGGAGCGCTGAAAAAGATCTTCTCGGGCGAACACAGTTGTGTGACCACCCAGATCGCAACCTGCTGAACCGGACCCGAGACGTTTTCGAAGGTGGTCCGAATGGTCATCCGGGCAAGGCGCGGATCGAGCCGAATGATGCGGCGCACGCGAATGCCATAGTGCGGGTCCACGGCGGAGAGCAACTCAATCGTGGAGCCTCGACGGCGCCAGCTTGCCGGAAGGGCATCGAAGCCCGCCGGCGGGGGCCATGCCCGGCCGGTGACTAGCGGCCATGCCGATTGTGGCGCGGGCCAGCTTTTGTCGCCCCCGAAGTTCGCCCACTCGGTCGCCTCCGGATCGGCGGTCGGACTCGCGCGCCGGGGGTTCTCCCAGAAGGTGTCCTGTCCGCCCCGGCGCCGGAACTGCATTACGCGTCCAATCGCCGGGACAATGACGACTTCGGCGCGCGCATTGCGCAGCCGCACGCAGTTCTTCCAGCCGTGGTATTGAATGCGTTCAAAATGTATTGCGGGCGCCGCCAAAAGGGAAGGGGCAACACTTTGCATAAGCAGAAGAACTGGAAGCAGACGGGATTGCAGACGGGTTCGCATCAGCCTTAGCATGCTGCCCCATTATGCCCGGCCACAGCTCATTGGGAAGTGTCGCTCGCCGCGAGCGGTGGCCCGTTGATTGACCGACGCAAACGCTCGCCGTTCTTCGCCGCGGCCGCAACGCGGCGCATGACCGCATCTTGGGCGACCTGCGGGCATACCAGGAAGCGCTCGCATATCCAGTTAAAGCTGAAGCGTTCAAGGCTGGGACTGAAGAACCAGCAAAGGGCCTGGCGCGCAACCAGGGAGGGGACGCCGGCGATGCGCTCCGTGGCATCCTCCAACGCCTGCTCAACGATGGCGGTCAGAAGAGCAAACTCCGCCTGACAAGCCGATTCGGGAAGTCCCGCAGCGGTGACGTCGGGCGATGAGGCGCAGATGTCCAGTGTCGCGAACAAAACAGGGGTTTCCATGGTGCCTGCTCCAAAAACAAGAATTGCGATCAGGGCACCGAGAGGGAAGGGCTGGGAGTGTCGTCGCACACGTCGGCTCTCAAAGGCGACGAGGCGCGCCCGAGAATACCGCCGGGCGACGGATGACGCGCGCGGTGCGTCCGAACGGTCCATCTGCACCGGTTGTAGCAGCGCGCGCGGCGCCAGGTCAACCTACTTTTCTGTTACGGCATTGTTGCGAAACAATGACGCCATCGCTGGGCGGAAGCAGGCATCGATTTCGTCCTCTTCGACCAGCCCTTGGCACTTGCGCCAGAACGGTCGCAACTTCCGACTGCGCCATGGGTCCGTCGTCCGCGCGTGTCATTCGATGGGAACCGGGTCAATGTAATAACCCTTCTCGTCGAGTCGCAGCAGCACGCGACTCAGAGCGTATCCGGCAGCCAGCTCCTTGCGCAGAATCGGTTGCAAGGTCTGGCGGAAGTCTATGTCGTCCGCCGAGAACGCCACGAGAAAATTTCGGTTGGGGATGGCCACCACCATCTCCGTGGCGTTGAGAACTTCGACGGCGCGCTCATAGAACTCGGGGAGCAGAACAAAGGCCGCCTTGTGCGCGTGGTTGACCTCGACATGGAAGGCACGAATATTGTCCTGCACGGTCCAAGCGACAATCGAGGCGCCGTCCCAGAGTCGCAGTAGGTTGTCGTGCGCGGAAGCGAGGACACACTCCTCGGGCGTTCCCCACAACTGCAGGTGATCGGCGTTCAGAGAGACGTCGTATTCATCGCAAGCAAGCACGTAGCCCAAATCGCCGGCGAGGTGATAGTAGAGAGGCGTGCCATTCAGCCGTCGGTGCACCTCGTGCGTCAAAAGCTTCGGGAAGACCATGCGCCGTGCCGTGTCCCAGTCCGATGGAAGGCGGTGTTCGACCGTCCCCACCACGCGTGTCAGGTATCCGTCGAGGTCAAACCGTTCCCCGTTCTGGCAAAAGGCCGCCCAAGCGCGCGCCAAACGCAGGCGATGCGCGGTAGGACGGCCAGAGGGCGTACGTAGGATGGCGATTTCCAACTGCCCCGCCTTCAGGAAGCGGGCGCGGGGATAGAGCAACTGCAAGCGGCGAAGTGCAACGATCTCAAATTCTTCGCGCGTCATGAGGCTGTCTGAATGATACACAAGACGCGCCACCCACCGCCAGCCGCTGGTGGTTCAGAAACGAGTGCGCGGCCCAGCCCCGTTCCCGAGCTGCAGGTCGGGGTTCAGGGCGTGCGCTTGAGCAAGCTGTTGCCGAGCGGTTACGTCATCGCCCAGGCCATGAAATGCAGCAGCCGCGTAGAGGTGAGCGGCGGCATTGCCGGGCTCGCGCCCCAGAATACGCGTAAGCACGGTCGCTGCGCGCTGGAACTGCTGCAAGGCAAGGTAGGATCGAGCAACGGTGAGGGCGACCGGCACGGAGACCGGAATGGGGAGGCGATGCGCTTCGGGGATGACCAAGGCTGCTTGTCCACTCGCCAACTGCGCCTCCGCCAAGTCCAGATAGACGGGCTCGGTGGGTTCCAGGTCGAAGGCGCGCAAATTGTACGTTGCTGCTTCCGCCATTCGGCCTTGGTGAAACATAATGCCGGCCATTCCCCACCACGCATGCGCGAAATTGGGATAGATGGCGACGGCGCGCTGGTACTCCCTGAGTGCTTCGTCCGGCTGATTCTCAAGGTTCAGCTCATAAGCGAGCGACAAATGCGTGTTGGCGGAGTTCGGGGACCGCGCCACTGCCATGCGCATCAAATGAGCATCGTCCCGCCAGTACCGACTCTCGTGCATGTCGGTCAGGACGTAGGCCGCAAATAACAGACCCACAACCATCATCCACGCTGTCGAGGGGCATGTCCGCGACTTCATGGGTCGGAGGGAACTGACCAGTCCGCCCAGCAGCCACGCTACACCAACGGCTGGCAGGTAGAGGAGACGGCTTGCCCGAATCGTGCCGATGGGGATCAGCCAGTTCGACACCGGCAAGTACGCCAGCAGCGCAAACCCAGCTCCCAGAAGCACGGCGGGCCGACGTCGTCCAAGGAAGGCAGCGGCCCCGAGTGCAACCAGCGTAGCAAGGGCGATCCAGAAACGACCCGAGTGCCAGGTGTAGATCAGGGGAATCTGGTTCAGCGAGTAATCCGGGGACAGATGGACCGGCCAGATCAGCGCGAGCACTTGCTGCAAAGCCACCCAGGTCGCAGTCCGTATCCGAGTGGGCCATGCCACGTATGCCAAAGGCGCCGACACCACACCGGGGAGGGGCAGACGCCATGTGAACAAGCGAACCCGGATGACGACGTAGACCAGGGTCGCTGCCACGATACCCCACCAGGCAGGAGTGGTCAGAACGCGCCTCCAACCCGGAGCTGCCATGGAGGACGAGTCGGTCGGCGACGGCAAACGCAGCCAGATCCAAAGTGCAGCAAAGGCCGCGACGGGAAGCGCACTCTCCTTGGAGACCAGAGCTAGAAAAGCGAAACCGGTTGCGGCTGCCGTCCAGAGCCCCCAGTGTGCGGAGTGAGGCGTGTCAGGCAACGAGCGGTCCACGGCCCATAGCGAGAGAAGAACGCCCAGCGCGGCTAAAAGGTCGGAGCGGCCCACAAGTCCAACCACGACCTCGACCTGGGTGGGCAGCAGCGCAAACCACAACGCAGCGAATGCCGCGGCCAACTCCGGGAGGACGCGGCGTCCGAGACAAAAGATTAACCACGCCACGCCGAAGTGCAGGAGCAGATCCAACGCGTGCATCCAGCCGGCATGGTCGGGAAACAACGCCCACTGCGCCGCAAATGTGAGCAGGGTCAGAGGGCGATACAGCCCGGAGGCGTCGTATGGGAACCAGTAGTCCTGCCGTATCAACTGACGCCAACTCGCCAAGGAATGCACGGCGGGATTGCGCTGCACGATCAGGACGTCGTCAAATGTATACCGTGATTGAAATGCTGGCCAAAAGGCGACCAGCACCAGCAGCAGCAAGGCCCAGGGAACCAAGGTGCGAACTGAACGCATTGGGGCAGTGTACCGAACCGTCATCAACACCGGTTTGAGGGGGGCGGTTGGTCCCGAAGGTGACTCGTGCGGCGGATCCAATCGGGTCGCCGAGGGGTGGGGAGCCGCAGCGCATCCCGGCTTTGGGCTGGACTTGTGTCGGAATTTAAGGTTACCGGGCGAGACCTCATTCTGCTGCTTTGGACTCTTCCGCGCCAACCGCCTCGGCCACCGCCTTGGGTGTATGCAGGACGAAGATGGCGTATTGCATGGCTTCGGTGAGAGCTTCCCAACTGGCCTCCAAGATGTTGT
This sequence comes from uncultured Acidobacteriota bacterium, assembly GCA_937898755.1. GTDB lineage: Bacteria > Acidobacteriota > Terriglobia > Terriglobales > SCQP01 > CALEJU01. The sequence goes on from CALEJU010000036.1 coordinate 19,534, forward strand.
CGGAGACGCCGACGGTCGTCCAGGAGCGGGTACCGTTGGAGCTCTCGACCAGCACTCGCACTTGCGCCTTGGTGCCGCGAGTTCCTTCGAGGATTCGCACTTTGTAGTCGGTCAGAACCACGCCGCCAACTTCCGGATAGCAGCCCGACAACGCACGCCGCAGGGCGGCGTCCAGGGCCGCTACCGGCCCCCGGTCGGAAGCCGTGGCGACTACGGTCTGGCCAAGACGATTCAAGGTAACCTGAGCCTCCGAGCGCGCTTCTGAGGTGCTCTCGGATGTGCCAGAATCCACGCCACCGTCAGCGATGAACCGCGTTTGGACGGTGAAGGCAACGGGGACAAAGGCCGTCTCCAGCTGTCCCAGAGAGCGTCGCAAGAGCAGTTCGAGCGAGGCCTCAGCCGCTTCCAACTCGTAGCCGCGGTGTTCCATCGCTTTGATCTGGCCGGTAAGCGCCCGCAAGGTCTGGGCATCGAACGCCTCGGCGACACCCCACGCCTGAGCCTTGTGCAACAGATTGCTTTTCCCGGCGAGATCGGAGACCAAGACGCGACGTTCGTTACCAACCGATTCGGGCGGAACGTGTTCGTAGGTGGTGGGGTCGCGCAGCACGGCGCTGACGTGGATGCCGCCCTTGTGCGCGAAGGCGCTTTTCCCCACGAAGGCGAGCCGCTGGTTTTGGGGAAGGTTGGCGAGCTCGGCAATGCGACGCGCCGTCGGCGTCAGTTGCCGCAGCCGTTGCGTCCCCACCGTGCGATGGCCCAGCTTTAACTCAAGCAACGGAACGATGGCACAGAGGTTGGCGTTGCCGCAACGCTCGCCCCAACCGTTGAAGGTGCCCTGAACGTGGTCGGCACCCGCCGCCACCGCGGCAAGGCTGTTGGCCGTGGCGAGGTTACTGTCGTCGTGCGCATGAATTCCAAGCGGCAACATGACCCTGGCATGGACCGCGGTGACCGCCGCGGTAATCTGGCCCGGCAAGCTGCCGCCGTTGGTGTCGCACAATACGAGGCGCGTGGCGCCACCACGCGTGGCGGCCTGAAGCACCTCGACGGCGTAGGCCGGGTTGTCACGGTAGCCGTCAAAGAAATGTTCCGCGTCAAAAATCACCGTTCGTCCGGCTCGCACCAGGAAAGCCACGGAGTCTTCGATGAGGCGAAGGTTCCGTGCTCCGTCAATGCTGAGGGCACGCTCGACGTGCAGCATCCAGCTTTTGCCGAAAATGGTGACGATTTCCGTCTCGGCGTCAAGTAAGGCCTTGAGGTTGGCATCCTGTCCGATGGCCGTCTCAGGATGAGCGGTGCTCCCAAAAGCGGCTAAGCGGGCATGATGGAGTTGATGGCCGCCGGCCCGCTGGAAGAACTCGCTATCCCGCGGATTGGCTCCCGGCCAGCCCCCCTCAATGAAATCTACTCCGAGGTCGTCGAGCAGCGTCATGACCTGGAGTTTTTCGCTGACGGTGAATGCCACCATCTCGCCCTGCGTTCCGTCGCGCAACGTCGTGTCGTAGATCTCAACTTTGGAATGTGAGCCGGGTCCTGTAGTCGCCATGGTTCGTCCTCAAATAATCAATCGTGGGCTGCTCAGGCGCAGACCGGGAACTGCTCTTGAAATGGGGTAGTCGAAACTATCCGCTGACCGCGATTGGTCAGCGGCCGCTAATGAGGAGGGCGGCGAAGGACGGGCAGGGGGTTGGAGGAACCAGACCCATGCCGCGAGGATACCACAAAGCCGCGAAACAGGCCGGTGCAAGCCAGCATCCGTCGAAGCCTGCAAGGACGTTGATGTGCCATTCCAGAGTCAGACGCCTACCCTCGTGGGGTGGGCTGCCCATTCACACGGCGGAATGGGCGGGATTAGCGGCGGCTAGAACGGAAGAAGGTCGCGGATCTCGCAACCAACCATTGGCACAGACAACGTGCCAAGAACTGAAGTGACTCTCACCTCCAATGCTGCGGCCAGTCGCCACGTTCCTGCTGCTTGTTGGCTCATCGGCGTGTCAGGGGCTGGGCCTCGCACCGAGTATCCCGAATGGTCAAGGCGTCAACATTCATTTCACGACCCCCCAGCCCGGCGAAATGGAAATGTTGGCGGCGGCCGGCTTTCACTGGGTGCGGACCGACCTCTCGTGGCGCACGACCGAGCCTCTGCGCGAGATCTACGATTTCAGCCATTACGATGTGCTGTGGTCGGCACTGACGACTCACGGGCTGCACGCCATCTTCACCTTGGATTACGGCAACCCGCTGTACGACGGCGGCAGGGCGCCTTATACAGTCGCAGGGCGCGCAGCCTTTGCAGCTTGGGCCCGCGCGGCCGTGGCCCATTTCCGTGGTCAACCCATTCTCTGGGAGTTGTACAACGAGCCCAATAGTCGGATGTGGAAACCGGCGCCTAGTGTGGCCGACTACATCCTTTTGGCGCAGGCGGTTGGGGCGGCAGTCCACCAAGCCGATCCTCAGGCCATGCTGATAGGTCCGGCGACATCGGGGTTCGACTTCGTATTTCTCAGCGCCTGTCTCCAAGCCGGCCTGCTCCGGGAGTGGGCTGCCGTGAGCGTGCATCCGTACCGGTCCACTGGTCCCGAGACGACAGCGGACGATTTCGTTCGGCTGCGCGCGCTGATTGCTCACTTTGAAGAACCCGGCCATCAGGTGCCAATTATTTCCGGCGAATGGGGCTACTCGTCAGGCAACGTCGGAGTGGATGACCAACAGCAGGGCAAACTGCTGGCACGGCAGGGGCTAAGCAATCTCCTGAACGGAATTTCGCTTTCGATCTGGTACGACTGGCGGGACGACGGGCCACCGACTTCAACCGCCGTTCAAGCGCATTATGGGACGGTCCTGCAGCCCTACATGGCAGGGTCCAATCCTGTATTTACGCCCAAACCAGCCTTCCATGCAGCCCAGAGTTTGACTTCGGCGCTGGCTGGGTTCCAGTTCTCCCAGCGCCTGCAGACTGCGTCGGCGGACGATTACATCCTGGCGTTTCAGCGCGGGCCGGAGACGCGCTACGCTGCTTGGACCACCGGCCCCCCACACGTCGTGAACCTTCCGTCCCTCGTCGGAAGCTACCTTGCGACCAGTTTCGACGGCAGCGCGATTTCGTTGGTGGCGACAACGGGTCAGGGCATCACACTGGAACTAAGCGATGCACCTCTGTACGTCTCTCCTGCGCACGCCAGTGTGGCCGGAAAAAGCGCGCCGAGTCGTGTCGGCGGTTCCGGATGGATGGCGCGACACCACGGTGCAAATTGGCGCATGCTGGCCAGATGGCGAGTTCCCGGTTACAAGCGGTGATCTTCGACATGGATGGGGTGCTGATCGACAATAGCGCCTACTACGCGTCCGCCTGGGAGCAGTTTCTTGGCGAACACCGTGGCCTGATACAGCCGGACTACCCAGCTCGGCAAACCTTCGGTCGACGGAACTCCGATCTGTTTCCCGAGGTCTTCGGACGCGCCATTCCAGAAGCCGAGTTGCGCTCTCTTGGGAACCGTTTAGAAGCCATTTATTTGGAACGCTTTTTGCCCGTGATGGCACCCATGCCAGGGCTGCTGCCTCTGTTGGATCGTCTGCTACGCGCGGGAACCCCTATGGCCGTTGCCAGCTCCGCTCCGGAAGGCAATGTGCGGCTGGTCATGGAACGGCTGGGGCTGGGACGCTACTTCAAGACGACCCTATGCGAACTGGATGTCACTCGCGGGAAGCCCGATCCACAGATCTATCAACGGGCCGCTGCGCGGCTGGATTGTGCCCCCGAGGTGTGCCTGGTGTTCGAGGACGCTCTGGTAGGTATTGCCGCCGCTCGCGCTGCGGGCATGGCATGTATCGCGCTGGCAAGTACCTATCCGGAATCGGCCCTTAAGGAGGCAGGCGCCGAATTTGTCATCCGCGATTTTGAGGACGCGCGCGTGGTGGAAGTACTGGGTCGTTTTAGCGCCGTCACCGCCGGACAGTGATCGCCATCTCGCGTGCCGGAGAAACGAGTTGGCCCTTCATCGGTAGGGTGGGAAGAAGAACGCACGGCTGTTGTCGAAGCGGTGGGTCTTTGCCGAGCCAGAGTCCGATAACAGATATTATGTCAACTTCTGTTATGTCAGCTCAACTAAGGCGCCGTCGCGGTGTTGGCCGGGGCTGGGATCGTCGCTGGACGGATATTGCGCGGGTACTGCATGTCCACCTGGCGAACGATCTTTTCGAACTCCGCCCGTTGCTGGTCGTTGAGCACAGCCCGCAGGCGCTCGCGCCCTTGTTCGCGGACCTGATCGAGGCGCGGCTCCATCTCGTCGTCAATCTGTTGGTATTCACGCACCGCGTCTTGCAGGATGGCATCCACCTGCGCCTTTTGGTCCGGCGTCAAGCTCAGCCTCTCGCCCATTTGCTGCACGATGATGCGGTGCTGCCGGATATCGTATTCCTCCACGGGGTGATGGTGAAGAATGCGGTGCTCGGCGAAATTCATCATGGTGCCGCCTACCAGCACACCGGTGACAAATACCAGCGCGAGATACGAAATGGTCTGGCGGTCTGCACTCATGGAAGTTCGTGTCTAGCGGGACAACAGGCTGAGCATCACGTCCTGCGAGTCCGCCGCGCGGTGGTCATCGGACGGATGTTGCGTATTGACGTGCGGCACATCCAGCGCAATCGCCTCGTCAGCACTGGGGCGTTCGATGCGATGCACATCGTACACAAACGAACCAAGACTGACCAGAAAGATCAGCGTCGCCACCAGCAGATCACGGCGCCCCACTCCCAGGTGCCAGAAAGAGACGACCGGACGAGCCTGGGCGCGCAGACGGGCCTGCAGACGCGTAAAGAAAAAGGGGTCAGCCGCCGGCTCCGCTTCGCGCCGCAAGGCGCTCAACAGCATTCGAGACTGTTGCGCCGTACGCACTTCAGCCACACAAACTTCACACAACTCCAAGTGGGCTTGGATATCGCGTCCCAGAGGTTCCGCTGCGACGCCGGGTAGCGCATCCAAGCGGTCCTCAAAAGCCAATTGAACCTGACGACATTTCATAATGCGACGTCCATTCCCTGCCCGGGTCTTCAGCCCTTGACAGGGTTTCTTACTCCCCGGCGAACGCCGGGTGCACGTTTCGCGGCCGCGAGCAATTTCTGCCGCGCGCGAAACAGTTTGACCTTGGCGGTATTCTCATTCAAGCCGAGCACGGCGGAGATCTCCTGGATCGAGTACCCCTCGACCTCCTTCAGGACGAGCAGCGTCCGATCTTCCACCGAAACCAGTTTTAACAACTTGTCGACCAGCTCGCGCATCTCAGCCTGGCGCTGAATCCCCGGCCTCCCGGCTTGTCCAGCTACATCCAAGTTCTCGACGCGTGCGGCTTCCTCTTCCGAAAGGTCCGCCATCATGACCGCCTTGCGCACTTTTTGTTTGCGCAAGTGGTCATAGCACTCATTCACTGCAATTTTGTAAATCCAAGTTGATACCGCTGACCGGAAGTCGAACTTGGCCAATGAAAAATAAACCTTGGCGAAGACCTGTTGCGCGATGTCTTCGGTGTCGTTTGAATTCCGCAGAATGCCGTGAATAACGGCGCTCACGCGCGGTTGAAAGCGATGGACAAGCTCTTCGAACGCCTGCGACTCTCCCTGTTGGCAGCGTCGCATCAGCGCGAACTGGGACTGGGTATCCGGGGTTAATGCAACCCGGGGCACCTCTCCCACGCTGACCACAGGCATCACCGCTTCCATGTCCTTTCCGACGTGACCGCCGTCGCTTCGGTTACGTCAATCCCCCGCACGGCGCAGCAATGCAGGTTCCGGTAAAACAAATTCATAATCCCCTTCATCTATTCCCATTCGATGGTTCCAGGCGGCTTGGAGCTGATGTCGTATGCGACACGATTTATCCCCTTTACTTCGTTCACGATACGGCTCGATATGGAAGCCAATACTTCATATGGTAGACGGGCCCAATCCGCTGTCATGCCATCTTCCGACTCCACGGCTCGCAGTACACACGCGTAACCGTAGGTCCTGTTGTCGCCCATCACTCCGACGGTGCGGACCGGCAGCAATACCATGAATGACTGCCAGACGGCCCGATACAGCCCGGCGCGCTTGATCTCTTCGACCGCGATATCGTCAGCTTCCTGGAGGAGCGCGATCCGCTCTGGCGTCACCTCACCGAGAATGCGAACTGCCAAGCCGGGACCTGGGAACGGCTGACGCGCGAGCAGCTCATCATCCAGACCCAGATCGCGGCCCACTTGACGCACCTCATCCTTAAAAAGTTCGCGCAACGGCTCGACCAGTCTCAGGCGCATCGAGGCTGGCAAGCCCCCGACGTTGTGGTGACTCTTAATGGTCGCTGACGGGCCTTTCACCGAAACCGATTCGATCACATCCGGGTAAAGCGTTCCCTGCACCAAAAAATCGGGTGCGGTGCCGGCCTGACCCATCCGCTGCGCCTCTTCTTCGAAAACGACGATGAATTCGCGCCCGATGATCTTGCGCTTTTGCTCCGGATCGGTCACACCGCGAAGGGCGCCAAGGAAACGCTCGGTCGCATCCACGGCGATCAAGTTCAGCCCCAGTCGATCCCGTAGCGTGTGTTGCACCTTTGCGAACTCGTTCTTGCGAAGCACCCCGTTGTTGACGAAAATGCAGGTCAAGCGCTCGCCGATTGCCTGGTGCACCAGGGACGCGGCGACACTGGAATCCACGCCGCCACTGAGGGCGCAGATGGCTCGCGCGTCAGGGCCGATCTGTTCGCGGATCGTTCGTACCTGCTCGGCGATGAAAGACCGTGGTGTCCAGTCCCGCTGCAGACCGCAAATATCGAATAGAAAGTTGCCCAGCAGTTCCCTGCCGTGTTCGGTGTGCCGCACCTCGGGGTGAAATTGCACGGCCCAGATGCGTCGCTCACGACACTCCAGACCGGCAATTTTGGTGCCGCTGCGTGCCACGACTTGAAACCCGGCGGGGGGCACCTCGGCCTCATCGCCGTGGTTCATCCACACCGCTTCGCGCGCCCGCAGATTGGCGAACAGGGGTGAGGCGGTGTCCAACTCCGCCTCCGCTCGCCCATATTCCCGGTGTGGCGGATTGGACACACGGCCGCCGAAGTGATGAACCAAGAGTTGCAGCCCGTAACAGATGCCCAGGATGGGGAGCCCGCAGTCGAAGACCTCGGGCGCACAGCGAGGCGCGCCCTCCTCGTATACCGACGAGGGACCACCGGACAACACCAGGCCGCTCGGATTGTGGCGCAGGATTTCGCTCCAACTCGCCGTGCACGGCAGGATCAGACTATAGACCTGCTGTTCGCGAATGCGGCGCGCAATAAGCTGGGTGAATTGCGAACCGAAGTCGAGCACGACCACGGAGCGGAGAGCAGTTGGCGCGTCAGGGGGCAAGTCAGAATTATACGTGCGGAAAGGCGATGGGCGAGGAAAAGACGGCCATCAGCCGGCGCCGTCCCGGAATCGCGGCGCAATGTGCCGCACAGGGTGCTCGGCCTCGCGCTACGTGCCCCAGGTGTCGTACGACTGGGTTCAGCTCACAACCAGGTTGACGAGTTTGTCGGCAATGACAATCGCCCTGACCAGTTCCTTGCCCTGCATCTGCGCCTGCACCTTCTCGTCGTTCAGAGCGAGACGGCGCAGTTCCGGCTCGCCGGTCCCCGCGGCTACGGCGAGACGCGCTCGCAGTTTGCCGTTCACTTGGACTACAACCTCCACCGTGGCGTCGCGCGCCAGCTCGGGATCAAATGCCGGCCACTCGGCGAGCGCCACGTGGCCGGTTTCCCCGAACATGCGCCACAGTTCCTGGCAAAGAAACGGAGCGAACGGGGCCAGCACCAGCACCAGCATGCGCAAGCTCTGGCCGAGGGCTTCCTTTGAAACCGCTGATTCGCTCGCCGCGCTTCCCGCCTCGGGTACCAGGCCGTAAAGCGTGTTGGTCAACTCCATGATGGCAGCGATGGACGTGTTGAAATGCCACCGCCCACTGAAATCCTGCGTGATCTTGGCCACCGTCTGGTGCACCTTGCGCAGCAGCACGCCATCCGCCGGAGTGGTGACGGACGCGTTTGGCGACGGTTGACGTGCGGCGGTGGCATGCCGCGCAGTAAAGCGATAGACGCGCGACAGAAAGCGATGAATGCCCTCCACGCCGCCTTCGTTCCAATCAAAATCCTTTTCCGGCGGGGCGGCAAACAGGACGTACATCCGCGTCGCGTCGGCGCCGTATCGTTCGACAAGCAGTGCCGGGTCCACCACGTTGCCCTTGGACTTGGACATCTTGGCGCCATGCGCCGTGATCATGCCCTGCGTAAAGAGTCGTGTGACCGGTTCGCTGACGTCCACCAAGCCGAGATCACGCATCACTTTCGTAAAGAACCGCGTATAGATCAGGTGGAGAATGGCATGCTCAATGCCGCCGATGTATTGATCCACCGGGAACCAGCGCTGGATGTCGGCCTTGGCGAAGGGCAGCTGCGTCTCGTGCGGGCTGGCGTACCGATAAAAATACCAGGACGAGTCAATGAACGTGTCCATGGTGTCGGTTTCTCGCCGGGCGGGGCCGCCGCACTTGGGGCAAACTGTCTGCACAAAGGCGGGATCCGCTGCCAGTGGCGACTGCCCCTGGCCGGTCAGAGCGACATTTTCGGGAAGCTCAATTGGAAGCTGCCTCTCGGGAACCGGCACAACTCCGCAGGCTTCGCAGTAGACCATCGGGATCGGAGTCCCCCAGAAGCGCTGCCGCGAAATGCCCCAGTCCTGCAGGCGGTAGGTGATCGTGCCCTTGCCCCAGCCCTGTGCTGTCGCGTACTCGGTCATGCGGATGAGCGCACCATCGGAACCACGGTTGGGAAGGCCGGAGAAACCGCCCGAGTTCGCCAGTACGCCGTCGCCGGTGAAGGCGGACTCGATGGGAGCGTCGGGCGCAGTTCCCTCCTCCACGATGACGCGGCGGATCGGTATCTCGTACTTGAGGCAAAACTCGAAATCGCGCTCATCGTGCGCCGGCACCGCCATGATGGCTCCTGTGCCGTAGTCCATCAAAATAAAGTTGGCGACCCAAATGGGCAGGCGCTCGCCGCTAAACGGATTTCGGGCATGATGACCGGTAAAAACGCCCTCTTTGACCAACTCCACGCTGGGATCCGCCCCCGCTGCAGGTCGCAACGCGCGTGCACGTGCCAGCGCATCGCCTTGGAGAATCTCGCCCACCAACGGATGTTCGGGCGCCAGCAGAATGGCGGCCGCACCGTAGATGGTGTCAATCCGCGTGGTAAAGATTCGGATGGCAGTCGTTGCCGCGATGGCGCTCTCCAACGGGAAATCAACCTCCGCCCCCTCACTCCGCCCGATCCAATTGCGCTGCATGGTGCGAACGCGCTCCGGCCAGCCGGAAAGCTGATCGAGATCGCGCAGCAGCTCTTCCGCGTACTGTGAAATGCGGAAATACCATTGTTCGAGCTCGCGCTGTTCTACGGGCGTGTCCTCATGCCGCCAGCACACGCCGCCCGCGACCTGCTCATTGGCCAATACGGTGGCGCATTTCGGGCACCAATTGACCACTCCCTTGCGCCGATAAGCCAAGCCGCGCTCGTAAAATTTCAGGAATAACCACTGATTCCAGCGGTAATACTCCGGGAGGCAGGTGGTCACTTCCCGCCTCCAGTCGTAGCTGAACCCGAAGCGCAGATCTTGCCGCTTCATGTGGGCGATGTTTTGCGAGGTCCAAGTGCGGGGATGTGTACGGTTCTGGATGGCGGCATTTTCCGCCGGCAGCCCGAATGAATCCCAGCCCATCGGATGCAACACGTCGTAACCGCGCATCCACATAAAGCGCGCCAGGGCGTCGCCGATGGCGTAGTTGCGCACATGCCCCATGTGGAGCGTCCCGCTCGGGTAGGGCAGCATCTCCAGCACGTAGTATTTCGGTCGTGTGGTGCCGTCCGGGCGAAGCACGGAAACAGCCGCGAACGGCGGGTTCCGTTCCCACTGTTCTGCCCAGTGCGGTTCGTAGGAAGCGGGATTGAACTCGTAGTCGCTCATGCGGGGAACGACCATTATGGCTGATTCCGGGCCTGTGCCTTCCCGCTCCGGACCTGCCGACGAGCGCCGGCCGGCCGCGTTAGCAAGCGACGCAAACTGTCGAGGTTGCGCTCTGCATCCCCCGGTTCGTCAACGGGCGTCTCGAGGATGAATGCCTTGCCGGCGAGTCGTGGGTCGTTCAGGAAGCGACGGAAACAGTCCCGACCGAGCTGTCCCTCGCCAATATGCTGATGTCGGTCGAGGCGCGACCCGCGCGCGGCTTTGGCATCATTGGCGTGCAAGACGGGAATTCGAGTCAGACCGACGGTGGCGTCAAGTTCGGCAAGTGTCGCTTCGAATCCCGCAGGAGAACGTACATCGTACCCGGCCACCCAGCAGTGACAAGTGTCTATGCAAGCCCCCACGGGCAATCCCGTCAAGCGGGCAAGCAATTCCGCCACTTCCGCAAACGTACCGCCGAGCCGGTCGCCTCCGCCCGCGGTGTTTTCAATCAGCAGCGTGAGCCCCGACGCCTCCAGACCGCGGAACGCGGTGCGGATGCTCTGTTCCCAGCGCTCCAGGGCCGTGGCGCGATCACCGCGCATGGTGCTCCCTGGATGCAAGACCAGGTACTCAGCACCCAACGCGGACGCGCGCTCGAGTTCGCCGCGAAACGCCTGACGGGAGCGCTCCAGCAACTCGCCCTCGCTTCCAGCCAGGTTGATCAGGTAATTGGCATGCACTACCAGGGGATGAAGGTCAAACTCCGCGCGGCGGCGGCGCATCTCCGCGCAACTTTGTCCCGAGGGCGGCGTGGCGCGCCACATGCGCGGACTGGCAGAAAAAATCTGCAATGCGCTGCACCCGAGACTGTGTGCCCGGTCGGCGGCATTCTCTGCTCCGCCACTCGACGAAACATGCGCTCCGATTCGAACGACAGGGCTGCTGGTTGATATGGGGCGGGATGAACGCGGCATGACGGAAATATAGCAGCGGCGGCAGAGCGCTCGTGCGCACGGGGCGGCCGTCACACGTTCCGCGGTGCGGGGCGCCTGCAGATTCTCTGCTGCGACCTACCGACCCTCCGGTACAATGAAATGACTCACGCAGGGCTGGTGATGGCACGGTCCGGTGGCGCCGCCTGAATCCTGGGCGCACTCCGGTCACGCTCCATCTACATCCAGAAGGAGCAGGAGATTCATGCGGGTTGGCATTCTCACTGGTGGCGGCGATTGCCCGGGCTTGAACGCGGTCATTCGTGCCGTGGTGCGCAAGGGCACGATGTTTTATGGCGACTCGATTCTCGGGTTTTTGGAGGGCTGGCGCGGTGTCCTGGAAAACCGGCACATGCAGCTTGACCTCGATGCCATTCCCGGCATCATCCATCGCGGCGGAACGATTCTGCGGACCTCGCGCACCAATGTCGCCAAGCACGAGAACGGCTTGGAGCGGGTGAAGCAGACGCTGGAGGCCAACAAGATCGACGCCTTGATCGCCATCGGCGGCGACGATACGTTGGGGGTGGCCCTGAAGCTCTCGCAGGTCGGTGTCAAAGTCGTCGGCGTACCCAAGACGATTGACAATGATCTCGCCGGCACGGACTTCTGCTTTGGTTTCGATACCGCGGTGAACATCGCCACCGAAGCCATTGATCGCCTGCACACTACGGCGGAAGCTCACAACCGTGTCATGGTCGTCGAAGTCATGGGGCGCGACGCGGGTTGGATCGCCACCTACTCCGGCATCGCCGGCGGCGCCGACGTGATCCTGATCCCCGAGAAGCCTTTCGATCTGGAACAGGTCTGTGACCTGCTCAAGCGCCGGCATGCGCGTGGCAAGTACTTCAGCATCGTCGTGGTTGCAGAAGGAGCACGCTATGCGCAGCAGGACGATCAGACTACGGTAGGCGCCAAGGTGGACGAGTTCGGCCATGTGCGCCTGGGGGGCATCGGAATCTCGCTGGCGGAAATGATCGAAAAGCGTACCGGCTATGAAACAAGGGCCGTCATTCTTGGTCACATTCAGCGCGGGGGCTCTCCTACCGCTTTTGATCGCGTTCTTGCCACGCGTTACGGCGTGCAAGCGATTGACATGGTGCACCAGGGCGAGTTCGCTCGCATGGCCTCCTTGCAGGGGCAGAAACTGACTTCCGTACCACTGACCGACGCGCTGGGCCGCAACCGCAAGGTGGATCCGGAACTTTACGAGATGGCATCGGTCTTTTTCGGTTGAGGTCGTCGCGGACGCTGTGATCGGTTCTGGCTTCGGAACCGGTGCCGCGTTCGCGGCTGTTATTTCCCATGTTGCTTGTCATGCGCGTCGATGCGACCGAGGCCCAGGTCGCCGCCGTCTGTTCCCACGTCGAAGCGCTCGGCCTGCGCGCCCACCCCATCCCGGGGGCGCAACGGACTGCCATTGGTATTACCGGTAATCACGGGTCCATAGAGCTGAGTGATCTCGAGGATCTCCCCGGCGTCGCCGAGGCGATCCGCGTCTCCAAGCCCTACAAGCTGGTGGGACGCGAGATGAAACCGGAACCGACCCTGGTGCAGGTCGGTCCCGTCGTGATAGGGGGCCCCAAACTCGTGGTCATGGCCGGGCCGTGCGCCGTCGAATCACGCGAACAACTCTTCCGGGTGGCGGAAGTCGTGCACGCCACGGGTGCACAAATGATGCGCGGCGGGGCGTTCAAGCCCCGAACGTCTCCCTACGCCTTTCAGGGACTTGGGGAGCTGGGGCTGCAACTGCTGGCCGAGGTGCGCGAACGCTACGGGTTGCAGATCGTGACCGAGGCCGTGGATCTTGAGAGTTTGGCGCTGGTGGAGCGTTACGCCGACATGATTCAAATTGGCGCGCGCAACATGCAGAACTACTCCCTGCTGAAGGCCGCGGGCCGCTCCCGTAAACCCGTGCTGCTGAAGCGGGGGATGTCGGCCACGCTCGACGAACTCCTGATGGCGGCCGAATATATTCTGTCGGAGGGGAACTACCAGGTGGTGTTGTGCGAGCGCGGGGTGCGCACCTTTGCCGACCATACGCGCAACACTCTGGACTTGAGTATTGTGCCGGCAGTCAAAGCACTCAGCCATCTGCCCATCATCGTCGACCCCAGTCACGGGACCGGACGGCGGGACAAGGTGCTGCCGCTCGCTCGCGCCGCCGTGGCGGTGGGCGCCGATGGGCTGATGGTGGAGGTACATGACGCTCCAGACCGTGCGCTAAGTGACGGTATCCAGTCGCTATTTCCAGCGCAGCTGGAACAACTGATGCGCGAAGTCACGGCGATCGCCGCTCTGGTACGCTGAACTCCTCGTGTCCCGCCTCATCAGCTTCACTTCGTACACCGCGTCACCTCGAGCGGCGCGCAGGCGTGATGTGATTCAGGTGTGCGTCTTGCTGGGAAGCTTGGTGCTGGCGGCCTGCACGTCTCCCGCGCCCCACGTGGCGGTGGGGGTCCACAGTTCAATTTATGTCGCCGGAGACCCGGACGAAGTGCGCGTCTTCGACGCGCTCACGTTCCAACTGCAAGCCCGATTGCGAGTGGGAGCTCATCCTTTCGCCCTGCGGTTCAATCCGGCCCGCAACGAGCTCTACTGCCTGAGTGACGGTGGGCGACAGTTGACGGTCATCGCGGTGGATGGTCCGAGCGTGAGCGCTGCGATCCGGCTGCCGGGCCGGCCCACCGCCATGGCGCTCAGCACGTCCGGCGCCCACCTCTATATTGCGACGAGTGACCCTGGCGCGTCCGGAGACTCGCACGGCGAGTTGCTCGACTTCGATCTGCCGGCACGTCGCATCGTGCATCGCTTGCCCGTGGGGCGGAATCCCGACAGTGTGGCGGTTTCGGCCACGGGCGATCAGGTAGCGGTCAGCAATCGCAACGACGACACCATCACCCTGGTGGACGCCCTTCACTGGGAGTTGCAGGCCACGGTGGGCGTAGCCCACGGTCCGGCACAAGTCGTTCTTCTCCCTTATGGCCACAAGCTGTTTGTCCTCTGCCCGGCGGCCAACCAAGTCGCGGTGATTGACACGCTGCAGCACGTGTTATTGACCTACCTGCCGGTTGGGCCGAATCCGGCGCATCTCGCCCTCAAGCCGGATGGCGGTGAGATCTACGTGAGCAACTCCGGTGCCGGTTCACTCAGCATCATTGACACCGCGGCGAACGAGGTTTCGGGCACGCTGCTCACCGGCAAAACGCCGGGTGGCATGACCGTCAATCAAGCCGCAGATGGCGCCACCACGGTCTATGTGGCCAACCAAGGGTCCAACACCGTCAGCGTATTGCGCATGGACGATCGCAAGCCCGTGGGCCTCATTCCGGTAGGAACCGGACCGGACCGTCTTGTCCTCGGCCCTTTGGGACGAACGCTGTTCGTCGAGGATGCCGTCTCCGGAGACATCGCCGTGGTGGTCACCGATTTTAACTCTCTCTTGACCATGCTCCCCACGCCTCCCGCTCCGCGCGCGTTGCAACTGGTGACGTTTCAGTCGTCTACGCCGTAAGCGCGGGACCGCGGGATAAACGAAGATCTCCCGGTTGCGGAAGATCGCACCCCTTTTAAATGGAGGTCAAGGTCTCATGGCTGAGCAGTGCCAGCTCCAGACTTCCTTCGCTCGGCAATGCCTCGCAAGGGGTGTTGTCAATCCACAGTGTCGCACGCACTTGCAGCGCCAGCGCGTTATCGCGCGCGCCCAGCAGATCGCGAGACAGCCGCACCTCGAGGATCTTGTTCAGCGCGTAAGCGGCCGGATCCGCTTGGCGATGCGTTCCAGCCTGCAAGGGGATGCGCAGCATCTGTGGAACCGGTGCACCAATCTCGAAGAGCACCTCGCCGGCGGGCACCACCCCACCCACGAAATCCAGACGCAGGTAGAGGCACTCCGCATCGAAGCCGGCGTACATTGCCGCCAGGCAACAATGCTTGCCGTGCATCGCCGAAGTACGATGATCGGCATGATAGACCGCGGCGCCGAGCCACTCGAAATAGCTGCTCACGTAACCGTCCAGACGGGGATGGATCCAGCCCGAAGCCGGCTCCAACAGGGCTCGTTCACTGACCTGTCGTTTGAGCAGGGGTGCTGCCAGACTGCTCGGTGGCGTCAGACCCAGGTGGAAATAAACCTGCGTCAAATGGGCACGGAACAACGCATCGAATTCCACCTGGTTCTCAGAGTGATGCTCCGGTCCGTACCACCAGTTCCAATCACTTCCCTCCGCGGCAAGCAGGGACTCAAAGGATACCGCGAGGCGCGCCGCGTCGACCGTGCCGTCCCGTCGTGCGCGCTCCCAGGCCACGCGCGCCTGGCCGAGCAGGTCCCAGGCCCGATTATCTTCCTCGGCGCCCAGCCAGACATCGAAGTTCGCGTTGATCCAAGAGCCGGGAATGAGATGGCCGAGACGCACCACCTCCGGTTGTGCACAGGCCTCACTGAAGGTGCAGGTCTCGACGTCGGCACAATGCGTGAGACGGTCATATAACGCTCGCAGAAATCCCCGACCGCTCTGCGGGTAGTATTCCCAGGCATTCTCGCCGTCCAAAATGACCGAGATCAGCGCATCGCGGCCGCCACACGTCAGCGGTGCGGTAGCGCGGCGGATGCGGCTGAGGAAGTCGTCGGCCGCCGCTTCGGCATCCATTTGTGCGTAGACGAAGCCGATCAGATCCGAAAGTTGGTGATCACGGAAGTAGAGGTGCACGGGACGGCTGGCCTCCGTGAACATGCAGGGTCCGTACAAACGGTCGCCGTTCTCAACCGCTCCGTCGCGCTGCCGGCTGAAATTGCACCCCAAGGAACGTCCCAGCACGCCTTCGTCGGTGGCTAACCAGCGAAAGCCCAGATCTGCGGCCAACCGCACGACTTCGTCCGAAACGCTCCCCTCGGAAGGCCAGAGTCCGTCCGGCGGCTTTCCAAAAACGCGGGTATGCAATTCGCGTGCCCGTTCTACTTGGGTGCGCGCGTCTTCGGGCCAGTGAAACCGTTCTCGGGGCATCGGAACAAAGGGGTGCGATTCCCCGGCTACCATGCTGTCGCAGAGCAGCGGCAGGATGGGGTGGTAAAACGGTGATGTGGAGAGCTCGACTTGGCCGCTCTCCTGCGCGCGGCGATATTCCGGAACAATGCGCGCGAGCAGCCCAGCCTGGGCTGCGCACACCCTCGCCTGGTCCTCCAGGCTGAAATCACGGCCCTTCAAAACCAGCGTGCGAGCCGGCTCCTCCGCAAGAAAATACTCATCGAACCAGGCCAATTGGCTCAGCACCTGCAGATCTCGCAATTCGCCCTCGCTGAAGTGACGGTATGCACGCTGGTCGTTATAGCCGTGGTTGCGGAACTTCTCCAACAACTCGCGGTAACGCGGATAACGCCCGATCAAGTGGGTGTGGTTCGCCTGGAAGAAATAGCGCAACAGGAAGCGTCGCCCGGCATCGTCAAGGTCAGCCGCGGGCGTGCGCGCCGCCTCGAAAAATGGGTCCAAGGCAGTGCCGGAGGCATATTCGTCCAACTGGGCAATCAGCGACGGTACCAGGTTGAAGGTCAGCCGTAGGCGGGGAAATTCCTGCACCAGCTTCACCATGCCGTAGTAGTCCTTCAGGCCATGCATGCGCACCCACGGCAGTCGGTATTCGCCTGCCCGTGGATCACGGTAGAGCGGTTGATGCATGTGCCAAAGGAGGGCGACGCGAATCATCCCATCCATCATACCGGCGCCGTCGGCCTGCGTTCCACGCAACGCCCGTCCCGCATCGCACCACCCACGGTGACGTGGTCCCAATGAGCCCGTTTGTGCGTTGGCTGTCGGGCGGAGCCGGAGACGGCCGGGCCCAGGTGTCCCTCTTGCTTGCTACCATCAGGAACGGTGAAGACGATCACCCGCTACCTGCTGCGTGAAGTGCTGTCGCATGCTCTGCTGGGCCTGCTGCTGTTCAGCTTCGTCATTTTCATGCGCGACGTGGGGCGACTGCTGGAAGTCGTGGTACGGAGCGGCTCCAGCTCATTGCTCGTCGCTCTGCTGTACGCATTACCCAGCACGTTGATCTTCACCATTCCGATGGCGGTTCTGATCGGCATCCTGGTTGGATTGAACCGGCTGGCGGCCGACAACGAGATTGTCGCGCTGCGCGCCGCGGGAGCGGGCTTGCCGCTGTTCCTGCGTCCACTGCTCGCCTTCACCGGCGTGGCCCTCGGGTTGGCGCTGCTTACCACGCTGGTGCTGGCGCCCGCCGGGGCGCGACGGCTGCAGGAGCTGGAGAATGGCTTGCGCGGCTCGCAAGCGAGTTTTGAAGTGCAACCGCGGGTCTTCCTTGAGAGCATTCCGAACCTGGTCGTCTACGTGGATGACATCGTGCATGGGGGGCGCGGCTGGCGGCACGTCTTCGTCGCCGACATGAAGAACCCGGCGGCGCCACGCATCACCATGGCGCGTGCCGGCTCGGTGCTGAACAATAGCCCCAACAGCGTGCAACTGCATCTCGACCAGGGCATCACGTACGAAGACTCGCCCACCCGTCCCGACACCTTGTTGGTCAGTTCGTTCGACCAGACGGATCTGCCGCTGGAACTCCCGGTAGCGCGTCCCAGCCTTCCCTCGCTTCCAGCGGCCGGATTGCGGCAGCTCTGGCAACGGATGCACTCCCCTTCCGAGGCCCTTCCGGCGCGCATCGAGTTCCACCGCCGTCTGGCGCTCGCCTTCGCATGCCTTGCCCTGGCGCTGACGGGCATCCCTATCGGCCTCACCGTGCGACGCGGGGGGAAAGCCAACGGTTTTGTCCTCACACTGGGCCTGGTGCTGATTTATTACATCGTTTTTGTCACCGGAATTGCGCTGGCACGACAAGGCCGCGTGCCGGCCGGACTGGGCGTCTGGGCCGCCGACCTGCTGTTCATCGGCCTCGGGCTGGGCATGACGCTCCGCGCGAATCGCGTCCCCCGACGCTTGGAATCGGCCATGGATCCGGTGGCGCGCCTCCGCGCCGCACTCGCCGCCTGGTGGCAGCGAGCC
Organism: uncultured Acidobacteriota bacterium; assembly: GCA_937898755.1. GTDB lineage: Bacteria > Acidobacteriota > Terriglobia > Terriglobales > SCQP01 > CALEJU01. The sequence goes on from CALEJU010000036.1 coordinate 37,555, forward strand.
GGCGCAACGCAGCGCAGCGTGCAACGCAACTGGCTGCCTCTGATTCTTGACGGTTATGTTGTCCGCGAGTTCGTCGGCTACGTGGGCTTGATGCTCTCCGGCTTCCTTGTGCTTGTGCTGGTCTTCACGTTTTTCGACCTGCTCGGCGACATTATCAAGCATCAAGCCGGCGTTCTGCTCGTCACCCGCTACTTGGCCTTCCTGACGCCGGAACTGTTTTACGTCACTGCGCCGGTGGCGATTCTTGTCGGTGTGCTGGTGACGTTCGGCCTGATGTCAAAGAGCAACGAGATCACGGCGCTGAAGGCCGGGGGGGTGAGCGTCCACCGTCTGATCGTGCCGGTCCTGGTGGTTGCGGGGCTACTGTGCGGCCTGCAGTTTGTCCTGAATGAAACCGTGTTGCCGGGCTTCAATCGCAAGCAGGATGCCTTGCGCGCCCAGATCAAGGGGCGCCCACCGCAAACCTACCTGCGCCCGGAACGCAAATGGATCTTCGGCCAGAACCACGACCTTTTCTACTTCCAGATTTTTGATCCCGACCGCAACGAGTTTGCCAACCTGAGCGTGCTGCGGTTTGATCCGGCCACATTTCAGTTAACTGAACGCATTTATGCCCGTGTTGCCCACTGGGACAAGCACATCAACGGCTGGGTCTTTGAAAATGGCTGGGTGCGCACCCTCAAGGGCGACCAAGTAAGCAGCTTCGAGCGCTTTCAGGTCGCGGGCTTTCCCGCTGTTCAGGAAACGCCCGCCTACTTCACCACGGAGGCGCGCGAGAGCACCCAGATGAGTTACTTCGAACTGCGCCAATACGTGCGTGACCTGCAGCGCAGTGGCTACGATACGGGGCGTTTGAGCGTCCAACTGCAGAAGAAGCTCGCCTACCCGCTGATCACGTTCATCATGGCGCTGCTCGGCTTTCCCTTCGCCTTGACGGTGGGCCGGCGGGGTGCGGTAAGCGGAATCGCCATCGCGATTGGGGTCGGTATCGTCTACTGGGTGAGTGCCGGCCTGCTCGAGGCGCTGGGCAACCTCAACCAACTTCCGGCTGGGGTCGCCGCGTGGGCGCCCGATTGCCTGTTCGCCCTCGCTGCCGCCTATCTGTTGTTGCGGGTCCCGACCTGAGTGACCCGGCCACGGTGCGCTGAATAGAGCCGCCTGACGCCCATCAAAGAAGCGTGGAGCAGTCCGACCGGCCCGCTCCACGCTTCACACTACTTCGTGCGTCCCGCTTCGATTCCCGCCACCGCGGCGGCCCCGGCTTGTGCGGCCGCCAGACGCGCCGTAATGACCCGGTACGGCGAGCAGGAGACATAGTTCAACCCGATCTTGGCGCAAAATTCGACCGAGGCCGGATCGCCACCGTGTTCGCCGCAGATGCCCACCTTAAGCGTGGGCCGCGTTTTGCGCCCGGCTTCCGTCGCCAACCGGACCAGCTGCCCAACCCCGGCTTGATCGAGCGTCGCAAAGGGGTCCTGTTTCAAGATGCCTTGCGACAAGTAGACCGGGAGAATCTTGCCGATGTCATCGCGCGAGAAGCCGTAGGTGGTCTGCGTAAGGTCATTGGTGCCGAAGCTGAAGAACTGCGCAGCCTCGGCGATCTCGCCGGCGACCAGGGCCGCGCGTGGCAGCTCGATCATCGTGCCCACCAGGTATTCCACCGTGACACCGCTCGCCTTGAACACTTCCCCGGCGACACGCGTCACGATCTCCTTCTGCAGAACCAGTTCGCGCGGCGTGGCGACCAGTGGAATCATCACCTCGGGAAGCACTTTCTTGCCCTTCTTCTGCACTGCCACCGCAGCCTCGAAGATGGCGCGTGCCTGCATCTCGGTGATTTCCGGGTAAAGGATGCCCAGACGGCAGCCCCGCAATCCCAGCATGGGGTTCACCTCATGCAGGTCCTGCACCTTGCGCAGCAGCGTCTCCAGGCCCTTGGCATCCGTGATGCCGTAGTCAGCGTAGCGCTGCCGGATCTCCGCGCCCAGCTTGCGTTTGACTGGTCCGGTGGCCAGCTTCAGGCGTTCCAAGTCGACCATGATCTGTTCGCGTTGCGGCAAAAACTCATGCAGCGGTGGATCCAGCGTGCGAATGGTCACGGGGAAACCCGCCATCGCCTCGAAGATCCCGATGAAATCCCGGCGTTGTAGCGGCAGCAACTTTTTCAGCGCCGCCCGACGCGCCTTTTCGTCCGCCGCCAGGATCATGGCGCGCATGTGCTCGATCTTGCCCTCGCCGAAAAACATGTGTTCGGTGCGGCACAGTCCGATTCCCTCGGCGCCGAAGGCGCGCGCGGCCCGTGCATCGCGCGGGATATCGGCGTTGGCGCGCACTCCCAGCTTCCGGAACGGTTCGGCCCACTTCATGAACTCGACCAGCATGGGATCGTTGGGGTCGGCCGGAACTGTTGGCTGGCGGCCCTCGTAAATCTGGCCGGTGGAGCCGTCAATGGAGATCCAAGCACCTTCCGCGAAGCTCTGTTTACCGACACGCAGCGTCTTGGAGTGTTGGTCCACCTCGATGCCGGTGGCACCGGCGACGCAGCACTTTCCCATGCCGCGTGTGACCACCGCGGCGTGGCTGGTCATGCCACCCCGCGAGGTGAGGATGCCGGCCGCCACTTCCATGCCTTGGATGTCTTCCGGCGTCGTCTCCGCTCGCACCAGGATCACCGGGCCTTTGCCGGCGCGGTGCCACTCCACTGCCGCCTCGGCCGTAAACACGACTTGGCCTACCGCGGCCCCCGGCGAAGCGGGCAGCCCCTTGGCGATCGGCGTGGCCTTGCTGATTTGCTTGGGATCGAATCGCGGGAACAGCAGTTCGTAGATCTGGTTGGCGTCCACCCGGAACAGTGCTTCGGTTTGTGTGATTAATCCCTCACGCACCATGTCCATGGCAATCTTCAGCGCTGCCCGCCCGGTCCGTTTGCCGTTGCGGGTCTGCAGCATGTACAGCTTGCCTTCTTGAATGGTGAACTCAAAATCCTGGATGTCGCGGTAATGCTGTTCGAGGCGGCTGGTGATGGCACGCAACTGGTCGTACACCGCCGGTTGGATCTTCTGCAATTCCGCGATATGGACTGGCGTGCGGATGCCCGCCACCACGTCCTCGCCCTGCGCGTTCATGAGGAACTCGCCGTAGAACTCGCGCGCGCCGGTCGCTGGGTTGCGCGTGAACCCCACCCCGGTGCCGCTCGTCTCGCCAAGGTTGCCGAAGACCATGGCCTGCACGTTGACCGCCGTGCCGAGGTCGTCAGGAATGTTGTTCATGCGCCGGTAGTGGTAAGCGCGCTCGTTGAACCAGGAGGAGAAGACGGCGTTGCGGGCGAGCTGCAGTTGCTCGTAGGCGTTCTGGGGGAAGTCGCGGCCGGCGTGCTTCTTGATCACACGCTTGTAGCCGACGATCACGTCCTGCAGGTCGCGCGCGGTCAGTTCTGTATCGAGCTTCACCTTGCGCTGTTTCTTTTTGCCGTCGAAAACCTCGTCGAACAGGTGCTTGGGAACTTCAAGCACCACGGCTCCGAACATCTGAATCAATCGCCGGTAGGAGTCGTAGGCGAAGCGGGGGTTGCTGGTGCGGAAGGACAGCGCCTCGACGGTGGCATCGTTGAGACCGAGGTTGAGAATGGTGTCCATCATCCCCGGCATCGAGAACTTCGCCCCGCTGCGTACGCTGACCAGCAGCGGATTGTCGTCGTCTCCCAGCTTCTGGACGACGCTCTTCTCGAGCTTGTTCAGGCCTTCTCTGGTCTGGCGCTCAACGTCGTCGGCCACCTTGCGGCCCAGACGGATGTACTCCCGGCAGGCTTCGGTCGAGATGGTGAAGCCCGGAGGAACCGGCAGTCCGGCATTGGTCATCTCGGCCAGACCGGCGCCCTTGCCGCCCAGCACCTCTTTCATGCTGCCGTTGCCTTCCGCCTTGCCGTCGCCAAAAAAGTACACGTATTTCGCCATCAGCGCATGCTCCCAATCACTTCAGAGTGGATTTAATCGAATCGCCAGTGCACAAAAAAACAGTGCAATTTGAAAGATTACAGGACAGGGGGCACAGGCGGAAAGCAGAAAAGACGCGCCCCACACCAGAATGTGCCAACCCAAGCCCGGCCCGGGTCAACCGTCCGCAAGAACGATCTCGGAGAAGTCTGCAACCCGAGAAAGTTCCTGCGCCGCCCAGGCTAGCAGTCCCAAACGGTTGGCACGCAAGCGGGGATCCTCTGCGTTGACCCGCACGGTCGTAAAGAAGCGCTCCAACACCTCTCCGGTGTCTGCAGCCCAGAGCAATTCAGACTTGTACCGATCAATTTCGGGCCGATCGTCGATGTCGCTCCCCCCTTGACCCAGCCTGTGCAGCTCCAAGCAGTGCGCCAATTCACCTTCCGCTGCTTCCTGCAAGAGGTCCTTGTTCCACTCGCACGCTGTCCAGTTTTCCTTTCGAACAATATTCCGAATGCGCTTCATCGCCGCAGCCGCCGCGGCAAACTCTGTTGCCGCCTGCTGCCGTGTCGAGGTCACGGCTTGGACTCGCCGCAACGCGTCCAGAGGATCGTTCGCCGAGACCGTGAGTACAGCCCGCACCGTGTCCAGCGCGTAGCCTCCGACCTCGCGCAAATAGAATTCAAGACGTTCCTGGAAAAACTGCTGTAATCCGGACAAGGCTGTCGCCCGGTCCCCCAGTCCTTCCGCGTATCCAGCCATGGCTTCCTGTTGGGCCTGATTGAGATCCAGCGTTAGAGTTCTCTCGAGCAGCGTGCGAATGATGCCGTTGGCCTGGCGTCGCAAAGCGAACGGGTCTCGGGACCCGGTGGGGATCTCCCCCGCCAAAAACATGCCGGCGATGGTGTCCAGCTTGTCGGCCACCCCTAAAGCCGCGGCTTCCGCGCTGGGTGGGAGAGGGCCCTCGGTCGAGAGCGGCTCGTATTGAAAATAAATGGCATCCCGTATGGCGGGACTGTGCCCCTCTGCCTCGGCATAGAGGCCGCCGATCTTTCCCTGCAACTCGGTGAACTCCTTGACCAGTTCGGTGGTGAGATCACACTTGGCCAGCGGCGTCGCGATGGCGATCGTTGTCACGTCTGCATGCCACTGCTCAGCCAGCCACTTGGCCAGCCGCAAGTTGCGCTCCGTCTTGGCGTGGTAGTTGCCCAGTCTGGCTTGGAAGGTGACCTGTTTCAGGTCTTCCAAGCGACTGAACAAAGGGCGCTTGCGGTCGGTCTGCCAGAAAAAGCGGGCATCGTTGAACCGGGCGCGTAGAACGCGCTCATGCCCGTGGCGGATGATCGCCTCGCGCTCCGCCCGGGGCTCGCCCGCCAGGTCGGTCACTGCGCAGAAACCCGGCAAAAGACGTCCTTCCGCATCCTCAAGAGCAAAGTACTTTTGGTGATCGCGCATGACGGTCACCAGTACTTCCCCAGGCAATTCCAGATAGTCCTTCGCAAAACTCCCTGCCAGAACTCCTGGATTTTCAGTCAGATCGCGCAACAGGCTCAGCAGGTTGGGATCAGACCGGTGTCGCCCCCCTGCACAGCCAGCCACGGCTGGGAGGGCGCTTTGCAAGGTCGCCTCCCGCTCCTGGGGCGCAGCAATGACGAAGTGCAACCTGAGCTGTTCATCGTAAGTCATTGCTGATTCGATACTTATTTGACTTTGCGACAGGCCACGATGGCCTCGTGTCTGGCGCCCGGCCATCAGTCCAGCGAGACGGACAGGCAGGATTTCGGCGCCGTGCAACACCAACAACCATCGCAGCGGGCGGACAAATTTGGCTCCGGCGCGGCCCTGCCATTGCATGGCCTTCGGCAAATCTAAGGCGGCAAATGCTTCCGGCAGCAAGGTGTCGAGAAGCTGTGCCAGCGATTGGCCCCGGTGATGGCGGCGGACCGCGACGTATTCGCCCTTCAGGGTGCTCACGCGGTACAAATCGGTGGGTGCGGCACCAAATTTAGCGGCAAAGTTCTTTGCTTGGACAGTCAAGGCGCCGTCAGCGGCAAATGCGAGGCGGGCTGGAGGCCCGACTTGTTCTTCGTCCCGGTCCGGCTGGTTTTGGGCTACAGCCGGGAAAACCACGGCGACGCGACGCGGCGTCCAGAACACCCGGCGGTTCGTAGCAGCGGCAGCGATCAAGCCGGTGGCGGCTAGACGGCTTTCCATCTGATCGGCGAACTGTTGCGCCAATCCCGACACCATGCGTGCCGGGATCTCTTCGCTGCCAAGTTCAATTAACAAGTCGTGGTTCATGCGGTCTTCAATCGGTCCGGGGCACGTTTCAGGCCGGCACGTCGGCGGGAATGTGCGCCGCGGTCCATGCCCGTGCGATTCCCACGGCGAGGGCGCGAACGCGCTGGATGACGCCCACGCGCTCGGTTACGGAAATGGCGCCGCGAGCATCGAGCAGGTTGAAAAGATGGGAGCACTTGAGACACAACTCATAGGCGCCCAATAGCGACACGCGCCCGCCGGAAGGGGCATCGGACCGTGTTGCGCGCAACAGCGCGGCACACTCCGCCTCGTAGAGTTCGAAGTGTTGCCAGAGGCGTTCCACGTCTGCCAACTCGAAGTTGTAAACCGACATCTGCAATTCGTCTTGCAACCGAACGTCGCCATAGGTCACGGGATGACCCTCAGGGGTGCGTGTCCAGACGATGTCGTAGATGGACTCCACATCCTGCAGGAATGCCGCGATCCGTTCGAGGCCATAGGTCAATTCGGCGGCGATGGGGTCCAGATCCACCCCGCCGCACTGTTGAAAATAGGTGAACTGCGTGATCTCCAGGCCGTCCAACATCACCTGCCACCCGACGCCCCAGGCGCCCAGGGTCGGGGACTCCCAGTTGTCCTCCTCGAACTTGATGTCGTGTTGTTCCCATGCAATGCCGATGGCCCGCAGGCTGGACAAGTACAGTTCCTGAACGTTGTCCGGAGGCGGTTTAAGGATGACTTGGAACTGCGTGTGCTTGTAGAGCCGGTTGGGGTTCTCTCCATAGCGGCCGTCGGCGGGGCGGCGGCTGGGCTGCAAGTAGGCAACTCGGTAGGGCTGAGGTCCAAGCACGCGCAGGAAGGTTTCCGGCGCCATGGTCCCGGCACCTACTTCGAGATCAAAGGGAAGCTGCAGAATGCAACCCTGCTCCGCCCAAAACGCTTGGAGCTGAAGCATCAGTTGCTGATAGGTGGGGGCCGCCGGATGCGTGGGCATGAGAGGTCCACGTCATTGTATGACATGGCCTGCCCGCTGTCAGAGTTCTTCAAGCAGAGCGCGGCTTTGCAGGCGGAATTCCAGGTGGGCTTCGAGACGCTGCAGCAGACAACGTCGCAGGTCCTGCGCCGTTTCCTTGCTGTCCCAACCCTCAACGGGAATCGCGTTCAATGGAGTACGGAGCATGGCAAGGGCAAGGCGCCGCGCCAGTGAACTGAGCTGGCTCATACCGGCATATGCGCAGTCCGAGCACCGCAGCCCTTCCTCCCGGGGATGAAAGAAAACCGGACGTAGATCGAGCGGTGGGTCGTTCACGATACCCGAATCCAGACTCCGCCCACAGGCGGCACAGGTCAGCAGATCGGGCAGAAAACCGGCGAGACGCACCATCCAGAACAAGTAGTAGGTCAAGGGCAGCCAGATTGGAGCGCCTTCGCGTACGCGCTCCAGCACGACCAACAGCAGCCGGAATACGCGTTCGTTTACCTCGTGATCCGGCAACAACTTATCCGCCACCTCCGCGATCACGGAGAGCCCCAGTGACGTGGCGTAGTCGGCGGAGGCCGCGTTCATCATCGAGGTCACCACTTCGCAACGGTCCACCGTGGTCAACTCGCGGTTCTCGCGCTCAAAAAAAGCAATCCGAACATGCGTCAAAGGCTCAAGGGCCGCCCCGTAGCCTCCTTTGGTACGGCGCGCTCCGCGACACACCCCCCGGTATTTGCCGAACTCGCGTGTCAGAAAACAGGCGATCTTGTCCGATTCCTTGAGGGGAAAGGTGCGCAGGATGAAGGCTTCAGCGTCGCGAACCGGCATGGCGAGGGCTGGCCCGAGGCTACCACGACGCCGGCCGATACTGAGTCCGATAACGCCATTTTCCACACGCCCGGCTCGCGCTGCGGAGCCGTGGTTGACATAATTCCGGAACAGTTCCCGGCAAAGTCGTGTCCACGCCGTTTCTGTCAGGCTGCGTTGAGGGAGGCCTTAGGCGGGCTTACTGAAATCCACCAGGTAGCAAAGGGCGCCGCGATACCAGATCAGATTTAAATCCTGCACCTCGGGAGGGAGGAACTCGATCGGCGGATGAAACTGATAAAGCGGATTGACCCGAACCATGAGCCGCCCCATCCAAGTCGAACGCCGATCCGGGCGGAGCCCTTCGGCGCTGATTACAATGCGTGCTCCGGGCTTGGCCACACGCAACATCTCGCTGGCCGCCAATTGCCTGTTGCTGAAGGTGTTGAAACTGCCAAAGTGCAGGACGGCATCGAAGCTCTCGCTTGCAAACGGCAGATGGACGGCGTCACCCTCCACCAGAAGGGGGGTAAGGCCCTGCCGCACCAGTTTTCGACGGCTCTGCTCCAGCATGCCTGGCGAAATATCGAGACCGACCAATTGCCCCTTCGGTCCGACTTGACCGGCCATCAACAACAAATTGCTGCCGGTGCCGACGCTGACTTCCAACACGCGGTAGCCAGGCTGCAGGTGCAACCTCCCGATCAAATGCAGGCGTGATTGTCGATCCGAAAACCCGCGTGCCCATCCCATGACGGAGAGCGCCCGGTCATACACCCAAGCGGTGCGATTGTAAAAGTCCCGCCAACGTCGGTCTGGATCTTCCATAATTGCGCGCCCATTCATTATAAGGTCGTGCTGCCCATCCTGATTCCCGTTGTTCTGGGCAGCACCGCCGCCCTTCCCATATGGATTGTCCCGCAGCAGCCCTATCGCTCCGCAACCATCAATTTGTTACGCTGCCTCGGTGACCCCACGCTTCGACGTCGTCGGACTCGGACTCAACGCTCGCGATCAGATCGTCGAGATCGGCGCGTTTCCAGGACCCGGCGGCAAAGTGCGTTACAGCACAGCTTCTCTGGCGCCCGGGGGGCAGGTTGCTGTGGCCTGCGTCGTCTGTCAGCGTCATGGTTTGCGAACGCGTTACGCCGGTAGGGTCGGTGACGATGCGGCCGGAGTCCTTCAACGCGAAGAATTGGCCGCGGAAGGTATTGATCTGAGCGCGTTGAGCATCGTCCCCAATACCCCCTCGCAACTGGCGACCGTTTTCGTTGACACCAGAGGTGAACGGACCATTGTCTTTGAGCGCTCTCCGGATCTGGCCTGCCCGCTTGACGCCGTTTCGCCATCCTGGATCGCCTCCGGGGAGTGGCTGCTAGTAGATGGTTACGACGCAGCGGCGGCCGCCGGTGCGGCTCGCATCGCACGTGCGACAGGCACGCGCGTCCTCTCCGACCTGAGCAATCTGTACCCGGAGCAGCGTACGCACACCGAGGACCTGCTGCACCACACGGACGACCTCATCTGTTCGCACCGATTTCCGGAAAGTTTCTTCAGCGGGGGCAACCTCTTGCAATCACTCCCTCGATTCCGCGCAACTTTCGGAATCGCTCGCGTCGCCGTCACGCTGGGGCGAGAAGGCGTTTTAGCACTCGACGCCTCCGGGTGGCACTACACGCCGGGATATGTTGTTCCAGAAACCGATACGACCGGAGCTGGCGATGTCTTCCACGGCGGCTTTCTAATTGCTCAACAGAGCGGTGCGACATGGACCGCGTCCTTGGATTTTGCCGCCGCGCTGGCCGCCTTGAATTGCACCGCGCGTGGCGCTCGCGGTCACATTGCGACAGCGGAAGAGGCGAACGCGTTCCGTAAAGGCGCCTCCCGCCACCCTGTTCCGGCGTGGCTGCAGAGTGTGATCCTTGCCGCGCAGTCGTGATCCTGCATGCTGCCCCTTCGCGATAGCGCCCCCCGCTTCAAGTTGCCTTGGGTGACTTGGGGCCTCATTACACTCAACATCTCCATTTTTCTCTTCGAGTTGCACCTTCCGCCCTCATTTCTGGGCCGCACGCTGTTGCCGGCACTGGGTCTGGTGCCTGCACACGTGACTACGTTTCTCGCCGGCGCCCCAATTGCACCCCTCAACGTGGTCTTGCCATTCTTCAGCAGCATGTTCCTCCATGCCGGCTGGCTTCATATTCTCGGCAACATGTGGATGCTTTATCTTTTTGGGGATAACGTGGAAGACGTGTTGGGCCACGGACGGTTCCTCGGCTTCTACCTCGCTTGTGGCTTGGTTGCAGGCTTGACGCAATGCCTCTTTCAACCGCATAGCACGGTGCCCACCATCGGCGCGAGTGGCGCCATCGCCGGCGTCATGGGCGGGTATCTTATACATTTTCCGCATGCCCGAGTTCTCACCCTTGTACCGTTCCTGTTCTTCTGGGCGGTGGAATTACCGGCATGGGCCATTCTGGGCTACTGGTTCTTCCTGCAATTACTGAGTGGGACCGCGCTATTGGCGTTGAGTGGGGCCGTTGCTGAGGGAGGCGTAGCCTGGTTTGCACATCTGGGAGGTTTCATTACCGGTGCATTTCTGGTCAAATGGGTGCCGTCAGAACTCTGACATAGGGGAGACAGGATGACTCATCCTCGGCCCGCACTGTTGATTACGCTGCTTCTCTTCTTCACGCCGCTGTGCATCGGCAGTGCCAGCGCCCAGGCACCGGACTTGGAGCAGGAGTATGCCCAGGTGGTGCGGCCCACCCCCGATCTCACCCACGTGTTTCGGGTCGCCAATCTGAACTTCCAGAAGGATGCGCTGCAGTTTCATCTCCTCAGCGGCAGCCTGGCGCTCACCCAACCGGTGCACGGCAAGGTGGCGGCTGCGATTTTCGTCGGCGAGGGCGAGTTGCGGGTGGAGCCTCCCAACCCGACTGAACGCGGTCAAATGCTCAGCTTCACCGGCGAGCCGCATATCGCACTTCCCTTCACCCAGGCTGTGTTTCGTTTTGGCGACGCCACTGCCTTTCTTGCCGCTCTCGGCAGCAGCGTGAAGTTTGCCCCGGGCGCAGATGCCGGCTTTGGGAATGTCGTCCAATCGCGCGCCAAGGACATTGAAGAGGAGGGGCTCTCCGACGCCGCGGCGGTGTTACAAAGCATTTATGCCGCGGATCCGGTCAATGGCCTTTGGCTGGTCGACATGAAATCGGACCGAAGCGACTGGGTGCAAGCCTCCTTTGATCCTCTACAAACCGAAGAGGTACGCGTCCACCAGTATCGCCAGGGTGCCAAAACAGGGCTGCAAGTCTTTGACGATACATGGACGCAGTTTGTGCAGGAATCAGACCGCAAGTCCAATGTGACGGCGGCGCAAAAACATCCGGAATTATTGCAGTTCAGCGATTACCACCTTGATGTGACGGTACCCGGAAACCTCGATATGACGGGCGACGCTGCGGTCACGCTCAACGCCCTGCAGCCGGTCGGACGGGGAGTACTGTTGTACCTCGATTCGAATCTTCGCATCCTTGACGCCAAGACCGCCGACGGGCAGCCCCTCGCGACTGTGCAGCCGCGTGATCCCAAGCGCTTTCGCTCGCCGCGCTACTTTGGCGACTGGCTGTACGTCCAGCTTCCCTCCCCTCTGGCGGCAGGCGCCAAGCTGACCCTTGACTTTCGCTATCACGGCAAGAACGTCGTCACGCGCGTCGGTGACGGCAACTTTTTTTGTCGCAGCTCCGGCTGGTACCCCAGTTACGAGGTGGGAGCGGTGCTGCATCGCAGCAACTACGACATCGTGTTCCATACCGCCAAGAAGAACACCGTCGTAGCTACGGGCGCCAAGGTCCGCGATGAACAGGATGGAAAGGACCATGTCACCGAATGGAAGAGCGAGGTGCCACTCCCGGAGGCGGGTTTTGCCATGGGGGAGTACAAAGTCACGAGTGCGGAGGTTCCGTTACCCGATGGCAGCAAGACTTTGGTTCAGGTCTATTCCAACATTCAGCCGGACGATTTCTTTCGCGCCGTTAGCACCGCTGCCGATACGCCCTCCGAAGACGCCAATGGGTCTGCCAATAGCGTGGTGGCGCTACCGCCCGGGCTGCAGAACCTGAACACGGTGAGTCTGGCTCCCAAGGTGCTTCAAGAAGTTAGCAACGCACTGCGGGTCATGGATGCCTACTTCGGCCCTTATCCCTACAGCAAGCTGGCCGTCTCCAATATTCCCTACTCCTACGGCCAGGGCTGGCCTTCCCTACTGTACCTGACCAGTCTCAGCTTCCTCGATCCAACGCAGCTTCACGGCTTGGGCGTTGGACTGCAGGGCCAGAGGGAATTCAGCGACACCTTCCGAGCGCATGAGACTTCCCACCAGTGGTGGGGCAACGCCGTCGGCTGGGAGACAGCGCACGACCAATGGCTTTCGGAAGGCTTTGCGGAGGCTTCCTCTTTGCTTTACGAAACAATCCGTTTTGGCCAGCCACGTGCCTTGGAAACCCTGGAACAGTGGCGCCGCGACCTCCTCGTCAAGGACCAGTACGGCGTCGTCGCGAATCAACTCGGCCCGTTATGGCTGGGCGCTCGCCTCAGATCCTCGCACGGGCCGACCGGCTACGATGATGTGGTCTACATGAAAGGGGGTTACGTCCTCTACATGCTGCGCGAGATGCTCTACAACCCTGGCGCGAAGACCCCAGACGGCGCCTTCATGGCCCTGATGCACGACTTTACAAAGACCTTCTACAACCAGAATGCGTCCACCGAGGACTTCAAAACCGTGGCCGAGCGCCACATGCTCCCCATCATGAACCTCGATGGCAACGGCAAGCTGGACTGGTTTTTCAACGAATACGTCTACGGTACGGGGATTCCGCTGCTCAAGGTCAGCAATCAGGTTACCGATGCGGGCGGCGGCAAGTTCGATCTTGCCATCACCGTGCACCAGGATCCGGGTGACTGGAAGGGACTCCTGCCGATCTATCTTTACCGAGATGCCAGCCATTGGGGGCGCGGCCTGCTGCCGGTTACCAAGGCAGACCAAACGATTCACATCCCTCTTCCCTTCCGTCCCGTGAAGGTGGTCGCCAATCAGTTTGACGACATGCTCATCGGAGTGGAGCAGTGAGCGACAGACGCTGACGCTCAATCTTGCGCCCCATCAAGTCGGGCGGTACCGGCCCGCGGAAGTTCGGCGCGACTTCCCCGGGTCGGTTGCACGCGTTCCCGGCTGAATGACAATCAAATCCAATGAATGTCTCCAATTGAGACCACGGTTTGTGATCGTGAGCGGCTGGTCGTTGAGATGCCGCGTGCGACGCCTGCTGGCACCGCTCTCCGTCTTTCACTCCGCTTTGCCCTGGCGGATGAGCGCCAAGAATTCCTGACGCGTCTGGCTTTCTTCCCGGAAACAACCCAGCATGGACGAGGTGACGGCCGACGACCCCTGCTTTTCGACCCCGCGCATCATCATGCACAGGTGGCGGGACTCGATCACCACGCCGACTCCCTGTGGCTGTACCAACTCCTGAATGGTTTGCGCGATCTGTGTCGTGAGGCGCTCCTGCACCTGCAGGCGGCGCGCGAACATGTCCACCAGACGCGGAATCTTGCTCAACCCGATCACGCGCCCACGAGGCACATACGCGACATGGCAGCGTCCGAAAAACGGTAACAGATGGTGCTCGCAGAGGCTGAATATCTCGATGTCTTTGACGATGACCATCTCGTCGTATTCCACCGAAAACAATGCTTTGTGCAGGATCTTTTCGAGATCCGCCTGATAGCCGCTGGTGAGGTAGGCCAGCGCTTTGGCGTAGCGCTCGGGAGTGCGCAGCAGTCCCTCGCGCTCGGGATCCTCACCCACTCTGGCAATCAGCTCTCGAACCAGTTGTTCGGTGGTCACGTCGGCCAGAGCCGCCGCCGCGATAAGGGAGTCCTGTTTGCCGTCCATCGTTCTCCTAAAACTTCGTCACCAGAATTGCCGGCTCCACGGGCCGCACTTCGGGACTCGCTCCAGGCGTGACTGATCCACTGGCCAGAACGGTGCGCCCACGCCAGCGAACCTCCCCGTGGCGGCGATGCCGCCATGTGGATCGCAGCCATAGTATGACGGTTGCTGCCGCGCCCAGGAGGATTCCGGGTGCCGGCTTCCAGCCCAATCGCCGTAGGCGGCGCGCCTGCCGCGCGTAGCACAGACCCACAAGGCACACACCAAACGTCGCTGCGCTTAAAAATCCAGCGGCCCATAATCCCAGCGACAACAAACCAATTGCCACAGGCAGGATCAGTCGCAGCAACGGCCCCAGTCGCGGCGGTCCCCACAACAGGTAAAGATTCTTGATCCACCCTTCCCATAGGCTGGCACGATCCCGATACATGCGCGTTCGCACCTGTCCCTGTCCGGAACGGAATCGCAAGCGAAAGCCCGCGCGCTTCAGGCGCTCCGCCAGACGCAGATCCTCCAGGACCTCGCCGCGCAGAGCGGCATGTCCGCCCACCGCCTCATACGCCGCGCGGCGAATCAGGAAGAACTGGCCGTTGGCGGCCGCACAGGCATCGGCCGCGTCATTGACGCGAGCATAAGGATAGCGGCGACTCAGCTCGTCGTAGATCACCGGCAGCACGGCGCGCTCCCAGATACTGAGCGCCTCCTGTTCGGGCGACAGCGAGAGCGCATCCAGCACCCCCTCCTCCGCCTCAGCCACGGCAGCTTGCAGGGCACCGGGCAAAAGTCGCGCGTCCGCATCCAGGAAGAGGAGCCAGGTCGACTGCGCGCGCTTCGCCCCGACCCAGACGGCATGGTTCTTACCCGTCCACCCCTCTGGAAGAGAGCCCGCGCTGACGACTTGCACCCGGCTGTCGGAACACGCCCAGCCGGCCAGCAGCACCGAGGTGCCATCGGTCGACCCGTCGTCCACCAGCACCACCGCTTCCGGACCGGAAGCCAGCACTGCGGGAACCGACAGTGGCAAGGTCGCCTCCTCGTTGCGCGCAGGAATGATGACCGTGACCGGCAGATTGGTGGAGAATGGAACCACGATCAAGATCTCTGCGAACAAAAGCTTCGACGGGCGCAACCACTGCTGCAATACTGGGCGGGCCAGCGTGGCGATGACTCCCTCTATGATAGCCAACTCCTTCTGCCGCGCTGGCCGGCGCCACGTGGCAACGATTTCCGGGCGCCGCGGTCACCGCCGGCTGCTGGGGCTCGCCTTGTTGCTGGGCTGGAACATGGCGTGCCACGCGCGTGCCCGTCCTGGCGCCGCCGCGCCGGACTTCAAGCTCACTACCGCTCAAGGGCATGTGCGCCGCCTGGCCGATTATCGTGGCCGCGTCTTGGTGCTGAACTTCTGGGCAACATGGTGTCCGCCCTGCGTCGAGGAAGTGCCCTCGCTCAATCTGCTGCAGCGTCGCTTGGAGGGCACGCATGTTACGGTGCTGGCGATCTCTGTCGACCAGGACGCTGCAGCCTACCAACGATTTCTGCACACCTACGGCATTCTATTCCCCACGGCCCGTGATGCCGAAGCGGAGATTCCACGCCGCTACGGCACGGTCCGCTACCCGGAGACGTACATCATCGACCCGGACGGCCGGGTCGCGCGCAAGATCGTCGGGCCCACCGATTGGAACAACCCGGAGATGGTGCAGTATTTGCGCGATCTGGCACGTTAACCGCGCTGTACGCCTCGATGGTCCTGAGGCAGCGTGTCCTAGCGTTCCGTCTCGGGATCCAGCCTCACGGCTTTGCGCGATGGTGCCGGCGTCTGCACTCCGCTCTGAAACGATTCGAGACAGGTCTTAAAAAGTCTGGCCGTCGCTAGGGCCCGCGCGACCGGAACGGCGGCGAACCCCAGCAGCAAATGCTGCATTCCTGGCTCGCTCCCTTCCGCGGCGGGCAGAAAATACGGCGCCGCCGCCGCGAACAGCAGCCCGTGTTCCCGGCAGTGTTCCTGCAGGGCGGTGGCCGAGCTCTCGGACTGCAGCTCGCACCAAAGGTTGGTCCCGGCATCGGGCAGAGTCCATCGCAGACTGGTTCCGACCTCCTGCTGCAGCGCGTTAGTCAGGGCTTCCAGTCGCAACCGGCACTCCCGTCGAAGCTTTCTCAAATGTGTTTCGAAATGCCCACGCGTCAGAAACTCGGCGACCGCCGCCTGTACCAGCAGTGAGCTGTGGGAATCGGTCAACATTTTGAGAGCCGCCAACCGGCGCGTCATCTCTGGCGGCGCCACCGCAAATCCCAGTCGCAGACCGGGCAGAAGCGATTTTGAAAAGCTGCCCAAATTAACACAGCGCCCAGGAGGGAGCGACATGTACAGGGGATGGATAGCCGGACCTTGGAAACGCAACTCCGCTGCGTAGTCGTCCTCGATCACTAGAAAATTAAACTTTTCGGCCAGTTCGGCGAGCAGTACGCGGCGCGCGGGGGCCAGACGGACGGCGGTGGGCCACTGGCAGTTGGGCGTGAGATAAACCAACTTCAGGCGTGGCGCACGCCGCCTTTGCAATAAGCGAGCGAGCCGAGGGATATCGGCGCCTTGGACATCCACCGGGAGCGCCACCAGCTCAGCGCCTTCCAGTTTAAATCGCTGCCGAGCAGGCGGATAGCCGGGGTTTTCCACCGCCACCTGATCGCCCGGCTCGATGTAGATGCGGGCGATCAGGTCCAGTGCCTGTTGCGAGCCCGTCGTCACAACGATCTCACCCGGGTCTGCGGTGACACCCCGCGAGAACAGGAACTCGGAAAGTGCCTCGCGCAGACCCTCCAACCCAAGGGGATGGTCTTGCTGCGTCAGTCGCCGCCATTGCCGTCCCACCACTTCATCCAGCACCCGGCGAAACGTGTCCCAAGGAAAAAGATCCAAGGCCAACAAGCCGCTGTTGAGGTTGACGCCGGCGGAGCGGCGCGCTTCGAGCAGGGTTACTCGATCGTCGACCCCTGGCAGGGCGCGGCCCAGCGCCGAAAATGCCGGCCCGCTGCCGCTCGCCTGCGTGGCGCGTCGCCTGACTGCCTGACCTTCGACCGCGCGGGGTCGCAGCCCGCGCCCCGAGGGCGCGACGGTGTCTTCCGGTAGTTGCTGGGCAACAAAAGTTCCCCGTCCCGGACCTGCTTCAACGTATCCCTGCGCACTCAGTTCGTTGTACGCGGCGATGACGGTATTGCGGTGCACCCCGCAGGCAACCGCCAACCCGCGCGTGGGCGGCAGCTTTCGTCCCCGCGGCAAGTGCCCGGCCTGAATAAAGCCAACAATCTGCTCCGCGATCTGTTGAAACAAGGGCGTGCTTGCCCCGGCGGCGAGGTGGAGCGGTAAATCGAGCACAGCGTGATGGTACGCCAATGGTCTAGTGCGGTCTACTGGGGGCCGGTCCCAGGACTTGCACCGGATTAGAGATAACGCGCTCGACTCTCCGGCGTTTCGGGGGCCTTGGGGACAATGGTGATTCCCGAATCATCCACATGGTAGCCGTGCGCGCGATCCGCGTCGGGGTCGAACCCCACCGTGCTGCCCGGGGGAATGTGGGCGTTTTTATCAATGATGGCGCGCTGCACGCGCGCCCCGCGACCGATGACCACGTTGTCCATCAGAATGGCCTCGTTGACATGCGCCTGCTCGTCCACGACCACGTTGCGGCTAAGGATGGAGTCCTTCACGAAGCCGCCGGCGATGATGCAGCCGCCGGTAATCAACGATTGCACCGCCTCGCCACGCCGCAATGCTTCGTCAAAAACGAACTTGACCGGCGGAGTGTTGAAGCTGGCGCTCATGATCGGCCAGGCAAAGTTATAAAGATTGAGCTCCGGCGTGATGCTGCGGAGATCCATGTTGGTCTCGAAATAGGTGCCGATGGTGCCGACGTCGCGCCAGTAGGGCCGTTCCACTTCGTAGCCACGATGAACGGGAATGCGATTCGTGGTGAAGTCGTAGGCGTAAACGTCCATCTTCTGCACCATCTCAGGAAAGATGGATTTGCCGAAGTCGTGGTCGCCCCCTTGGGCCGCATCCTGGATGAGCACGTCAACCAGGACATTGGTATCGAAGATGTAATTGCCCATGGAGACGAGGGAGCGATCGTTTTGGCCGGGGATGCGGGGCGCGTCCTCGGGCATCGGCTTTTCCACGAACCGCTCAATGCGCAGGTTGGGGTTGACTTCGGCCACGCCAAACTGGCGTACTTCTTCCGCCTCCACCGGCAAGCACGCCACGGTCGCCGCTGCCCCGTGTTCGAAATGAAAATCCGCCATCTGGCGAATATTCATCTTGTAGACATGGTCGGCGCCAAACACCGCTACTGCGTCCGGCGCGAACTGTTCGATCAGGTTGAGATTCTGATAGATGGCGTCGGCGGTGCCGCGATACCAGACGTCGCCCATCTGCATCTGCGCCGGCACAATGGTGGCGAAAGCTTCTCGCGTTCCACCCATGAAGCCCCAGGCGCGCTGGATGTGGGTGATGAGCGATTGCGCCTTGTACTGTGTCAGGACATAGACGGCGTCAATGCCGGAGTTGACCAGGTTGCTTAAAACGAAGTCAATGATGCGGTAGCGTCCGCCGAAGGGCACCGAGGGCTTGGAGCGGTGTTTGGTCAGCGGATAGAGCCGCTCCCCTTTGCCCCCGGCAAGAACGATGGCGAGAATACGTTGGCGACCGCGGGATGGCGACATAGCGCAACCTTGACGCAACATGCTACCCGAAAAGAACACCGGGACGGAGGTCAAACCGATTTGTATCCGCGATTCCGGAGCACCTGACAAGGCATCCCGGGCGTTCTGCCCGCCCCCCTGCCGCAGTCAACTGGAGCCGGGGGAGCATCCCGGCGTGGATGCCGAGGCACTGAACAGCGATTGGTTGGTTAACGGGGGCGTGGAGCTGCGGACCAGATCAATGAAATGTGCGTGCACACGAAGGTCGGAACTCAATTCGGGATGGAAGGTAGCCGCCATTACTTGTCCCTGCTGCACGGCAACCGGGAGTTCGCCTTCTTGGGCAAGCACCCTCACTCCCGTACCCAGACGCGAGAACTGCGGCGCGCGGATGAAGACCATCTCCAGCTGCTGCGCCGATTCGGGGGCAGGCAACCAGTTCCCTTGCCGAATGGAACTATCCACCTGGCGCCCATAGGCGTTCCGGACGATGGTGGCGTCGAGGACGCCGAGCGAGAGTTGCGCCGGGTGCGTCACTTCGCGGCTAAGGAGGATGGCCCCGGCGCAAGTCCCCAGCACTGGACGCGTCTGGACGAACGCCAGAAGCTGTTCCCAGCAACCCTCCTCCTGGAGCAGTTTCAGCATCGTGGTGCTCTCGCCTCCCGGCAGAATCAGGCCGTCCAGCCCGTCAAAGTCCTGGGCGCGGCTCACGTATTTCCAGAACAGTTCCTGTCCGCCCGGATGCGCACCCGCCGCGCAGGGCGCCGCCCCGAGGCGTTCCAAGGCGCGAGCATGGGCCGCAAAGGCCCCTTGCAGAGCGAGAATACCGATGGTCATGGGGTTGTTCCGGCCTACCAGCCACGCGTTTGCAACTGTTCCTCGGGGCGCAGGGTGGCGATGCTGATGCCGCGCATTGGTTCACCCAGTTCCTCGCTCACTTCGAGCAGCACCTGCGGATCGGCGAAATGGGTGACTGCTCGCACCATGGCACGTGCCAGGGCGGCGGGGTCCTCGGACTTGAAAATTCCGGAGCCCACAAAGACCGCCTCCGCCCCCAGTTGCATGACCAGTGAAGCGTCAGCTGGCGTGGCGATGCCTCCGGCCGAGAAGTTGGGCACCGGCAACTGGCCTTCCTTGGCCACCAGGCGCACCAACTCGTAGGGCGCCTGCAGCTCCTTGGCCCGGGTGTAAAGCTCGTCCGGTCCCAGTAGCGTAAGCTCACGCATTTCGCGCACGATGGCGCGGATGTGTTGCACCGCATGGACGACATCGCCGGTACCCGCTTCGCCCTTGGTGCGAATCATGGCCGCCCCTTCGGCAATCCGGCGCAGCGCTTCGCCCAAATTGCGCGCTCCGCAAACGAAGGGCACCTTGAAGGCGTGCTTGTCGACGTGATGTTTCTCATCGGCTGGCGTGAGCACTTCGCTCTCGTCAACGTAGTCGACCCCCAGCTCCTGCAGAATCTGCCCCTCGACGAAGTGTCCGATGCGGCACTTGGCCATGACCGGGATCGAAACCGTCTGCATGATCTCCCGTATCTTGCGAATGCTCGACATGCGGGCCACGCCGCCCTCACGGCGGATGTCGGCAGGAATGCGTTCCAGCGCCATGACCGCACAGGCTCCCGCCTGTTCCGCGATGCGGGCCTGGTCGGCATTCGTGACATCCATGATGACGCCACCCTTGAGCATCTCGGCCAAGCCGGTCTTGAGGCGCAACCCGTTGAGTTCCATGCTTCTACAGTGCACCGCATCGTTCTGCCGGACCAGTACCAACTCCCCACGGACCACCTAGACCATTGCCCTCGGAATACGGCGCTTTGCGCCCCGTCGCCATTTTCAGTGCGGCTTGTGCCCTATCAACCGCCTCTGACCCGTTGGTGCAGCTTGCGCCCGTCTGCGAGCCCGGACCTCGGACCTGCCAGGAGGCCCCGGTTTGACAGCCTGCTCGCCAAAGCGTACTAACGAACTAGATATGAAACCGGAGGGACCTAATGCGGAACCGCGGCGCCGACTCTCGCCACCCTGGATGGGCGGCCATCGTGACGGTACTGCTGGCGTTTGCCGGGGCTCGGTGGGCGGCCGCCCAAAGGCCGTCCTCCGTGGCACCCCTGACGTTTCACGCGGACACTCAAGTCGTGCTGGTGCCGGTGGATGTTCGGGATCGGAGCGGCAGGATTATTGCGAACCTCAAGCCCTCTGATTTTCGCCTGGAGGTCGGCGGCGCCCCGATGCCGATCGCAGCTCTGGATCATTTTCAGGCGCATTCGACGAGCGGACCATCCCCGTCCGTGGACGAGTCAGCCAGCACGCTTCCGGCTAACAGCTTTACCAACCAAGCGTCTGGACCAAGAGGTTCGAACAACCTCGTCATTCTATTGCTGGATTTCCTGAATACCACGCTCGCCGACCGGATCGTACTGCGCCAACAGCTCTTAAGTTTTTTGGCCCACCGCCTGAAAAATGGCCAGGAGATTGGCATCTATGGGCTCGGAAGTCGGCTGGCCCTGCTGCAACCGTTCAGCCGTGATGCCGGTCCCTTGATCGCGACGGCGCAGCGTCTGTTGCGACAAAAAGATGCCCCGCCGGCTCCAAAAAGCTTTGTGTCCGTCGTACCCGCGGAGGTGGCCGGTACCGCGCCCAACGCCGCCAGCTTGACCGGTACCGTGTTTACTGCGCCCGCTCCGCCGGCCGGCACCCCGGCCCAACAAGGCGAGTCGCAGCCGAAGTATGCCGGATCTGATCAAGCGATCGAGTTCATGCAGGCAAAGGGAGACTGGCAGGCCAACAACTTCCGGCAACACTCGCGCGCCGCGGAGACCTTGGCCCAGTTGCGCGAACTGGCCCACGCCTTCGCGGGCGTACCAGGACGAAAAAGCGTCATCTGGCTGACGGGCGACATCTCCCCACTCAACCCCAGCATGATGTACATGACTGTTTTGCACGATCCGTCGATGGCGACTCTGCGGACCCCTGAATGGCAGGTTGCGGAGACCTTCGACGCCCTCAATGCCGCCAGCATGACGCTGATTCCTGTGGATGTTCGAGGCGTGGTCAACACCGGACTGGCCGAGGCTGACCACAGTCTCAGCCACAGCGAGTTCATGCAGACAATCGCCGAAAGTCAGCCGAACGACGAATCGCCGTACTCCGGCGCCGTCGACCTTCGAGAGGGCGAAACGGCGAATGCGAAACTCGCCATGTTGACGGCGGCACATGAGACGGGTGGCACCGTCCTAGAGGGCAGCAATGACCTGGGCAAGCTGCTGGCGCACGCCCAGGCACTCTGGTCCGATTACTACGTCATCAGCTTCCACCCGCCGCCCTTGGCGCCAGACGCTCCTCCCCGCTATCACCGCATTACCGTGCATGTGAATGTGCCCGGCGCCCGGGTTCACGCCCGCCAAGGCTACGCTGACCGCCCTTCAGGAATGTTGGCCTCCGCGCAGGAGGAAGTACGAGACTTCCGGGAAGCCGTGCAGTCGCCGGTGGACCTGACCGCACTGCCCTTACGACTTGACAGCAATGGCATCGAACGTCGCGGCAAACTGCTGACGCTGCCCTTCGGCCTGACCGTCAGACGCGATGCCTTGACGCCCAGAGCGGCGGCGGACGGCTTCGAGTACAACGTCTCATTCCTGACCGTGGTGCGGGACCGACACGGGAAACTTGTCGGCCATGCCGAGCGCCACTTTCACGAGGTATTGAATGCCGCGCAGGCGGCACGTCTGGAACGTACAGGACTGACTTACGCCGGCCGATTTGAAGCCCCGGCCGGGGATATCTACTTTGGACGCGTCATTGTCAGAAACAATCTCACCGGGACAATGGGCAGCATCACCCTGGAACTTCCCTGGGAGTGAGGCGGAAACTTGGGCCCGGCTGCACGAGCGCAGCCGCTGCCAGCGCCCTGACGCCTTGCATCTGCAGGACCACCACCTTGGATTCCGGCGCGACGGTCATCTCGCGCCACCCGTGGTCACGGGTTCTTGCGCTCACGAAAATTCGAATTGTTCCTGGTGGACCTGTGGATCGGGCTTGATGAGCAGCGTCTTGCCGGTCATCTGCTCGATCTCCTCGATATAGGTGGCGCCGCGGGCTTTCAGGCCACGCGCCACGTCCGGGTTCACGCGCAGCACCATGTCATCACGCTCGATCGTCTTGGCGAGCTTTTTTGCCTCGGAATAAATCTCGTTGCACATGGTGGTCACCGATTTGACCAGGCCCACACCTTGGCAATAGTTGCACGGGCTGCCGAGCGTCCGCTCCAGAGACTGCTTGACCCGTTTGCGCGTCATCGCCACCAAGCCAAAATCATTGAAGGCAAGCAATTTGGATGGGGCCCGGTCGGAGCGCATCGCCTCCTCAAAGGCTTGCATGACCTTCTGGCGGTTGCGGCGCTCGTCCATATCAATGAAGTCAACGACGATGATGCCTCCCAGGTCACGCAGGCGAATCTGGCGGACGATCTCCTTGATGGCATCCACGTTGACTTTGACGATGGTGTCCTCCAGACGGTTGGACTTGCCGACATACTTGCCGGTATTGACGTCAATGGCGACCAGCGCCTCCGTCTGGTTGATGACAATGTAGCCACCGCTCTTGAGCCAGACCTTGCTCTTCAGCGCCTTGTTGATCTCGTCCTGGATGCCGAAGTGCTCAAACAGCGGGATCTCGCGGGTATACAGTCGAATTCGCGAGGTCAGGTGCGGCTTGAAGTAATTCACAAAGCGAACCGCACTCTGGTACTCCTCGTCGTTGTCCACCCAGACATGGGTGAATTGGTCGGAAAACTGATCCCGTAATGTTCGCTCGACCAGGTTCAGATCGTGATGCAGCATGCGCGGTCCCTTGGACGCCTCAAACTGCTGGCGCAGGTCGCTCCACAGACTACTGAGAAAGCGGATATCGGCCTTGAAGTCCTCATCGCTTGCGCTGGCGCCGGCGGTGCGCACGATGAAGCCACCCGGAAGATCGCGGGTGTTGTCGAGGATGAGGCGTTTCAGGCGTGCCCGCTCTTCGTCTGAGCCGATCTTGCGGGAAACGCCGATGTGACCGACGGTTGGCATGTAGACGAGGAAGCGCCCGGGAAGTGCGAGATGGCTGGTGATGCGCGCGCCCTTGCGTCCCAGGGGCTCCTTCGAGATTTGAATCAGAATCTCCTGGCCCTCATGCAGAAGATCGCCTATTAGGCGGGTCTGTGGCGGGCGATCGCGATCCCGGCCGCCGGATTCGGAACGCGTCTCCGGCCGTGCTTCTTGACGCGGCTTCCCGTTGGCCTGTCCATTCACCAACCCGACAGCGTCGCTCGCCATTGTGGTGGAGGTCGCCGGTCCTGCGGTTTCCGCGGAAGCGGAGGGACCCTGGCTCGCCGGACCGCTGCTTCCATCCTGCGGGCGCCGCCGCCGTCGCCGCCGACGCCGGCCTTGCATATGCACTTGTCCGGAGCTGTGGCGCATTGCCGCGCTGAGGTCGCTTGACGCTGGGGCCGTGCCCTCTGCTTCGCCGAGCGGGGCGCCTTCGGCGGCCATGCTGGCTTCCGCCAGGCGTTCTTCCTCCTCTTCGCTGAGATAGTCCACTTCCGCGAGATCGGTGAACTCGAGTTCCTCCGCTTCGTCGCGAATCGGGGCGCTCTCAATCTCCTCAACATCGGATTCGGGCGCAGGGGCTGCCTTCAATGGCTCCCGTTCATCTGGCTGCGTCGCTGTGAAGTCGGGCTCGTCTTCCGGCACGGCTGCCGGGGAGGCCAGTGCCTCGGGTGGGGGAAGTGTCTCCTCTGTCGGTTTCAGTTCGTGTGTCGGCGCCGCAGGCGCCTCGGGAGCTGCAACCGGAGCCGGACTGACCGGCGGCGGGGATGCGTTACGGTATTTCGCCAACGATTCCCCGGGCAAAACAAACGCCGGGTACTCGGGCGTCATATAAGGGGGAGCGACGGCTGGGGTGACCGCAGGAGGCGGAGTGTCTGGAACCGCCGCAAACGGCGGAATCACGTCTGGGAGCGTCGCATCGCTCGCGTTGTCGTCAGGTTCCGGTTCATGACTCGGAACGACGGGCGGCGCTGGTCTCGATCCGCGCTCGCCCCCATGTTGCAAATCTTCCGGACGGGCAAACTTGGACTCCGGGAAGCCGCCGCGGTTGCGACCGCGACCGCGACGATGGCGTCTTCCGCCGCTCCGTTCCTCACCTCCCCGCTCCGCTCTTCCCTCGCTCGAGGCTGGCCTCGGGCCACCTGCGGCGCCTGATGGTGCGGGCTGTGGCGTTTGCGCCAGTTCAGAAGCGGGAGACCCGGCTTCTTCAAGTGGCCGTGGCGCCGGGCTGGGCGTGCCTTCGGCACGGTGCGGATCCAGCTTGGCGACTGCATCTTCCGCGTCGCTGACTACACGATCGTATTCTTCGCTGTCCTCGAAAAAATCCGAGACATAGAGGAAAGCATCGCGTTCCAAGCCGATATCCACGAAAGCGGACTGCATTCCCGGCAAAACGCGCGTGACGCGGCCCTTATAGATGCTTCCGGCGAGGGAATGTTCGTGTTCCCGCTCGACGTAAACCTCGGCCACCTCACCATCTTCGGTAATGGCTAGCCGGGTCTCGTGCGGTGTCGAAGTGATAAACAGTTCCTTGTGCATGAGCGCTCCCTAAAGCCAGGGAGACAGCCAGTGGCGAGCACGCACGTGCAGGGCGATGGGTTGTGGAGGGCCCGGAGCGCGACTGATTGACTGCAGGATCTGCGTCCTGCCTTTGGCCGCAGCCGCCTTGGACGGGTGCCTTGGCACGTGTCCGATCGGGGCTGAGCTGTCGATCTGCCTTCATGCTCATCGTCTGCAATCGTGTGGCGCTCACCAAACACGCCACCATGTCGACCCTCTCGGCCGGCACGGTCGCGCTGGGGCTGCCTGCAGTGGCTGACGTTTCAAAAATAAAATCTGGCGATTCTGATCCTTTGCTCTCGGTCTTCGAACCTGCGTGGAGGCTCTGCGTCGAGTGCCCAGCCTGGTTCGCTTCGCAGCGCATCCGGGCGCCGCCGGTCTTTCCAGTCCTTTGAAATTCGTTCTGCAAAATCGTACTGCCGTATCAGTTCACAAACCGCGCCATGCGGATATTCATAACCAGACCCAGCGCGGCAAACGTAAACAGCAAACTTGAGCCCCCGGAACTCATCAGGGGAAGAGGGATGCCTGTCACCGGCATCAACCCCACGACCATCCCCACATTCACCACCACGTGAAATGCGAGGACAGCCACCACGCCCATGATGATCATCGCACCCCCGCGGTCTGGTGCCAACTGCGCATCATGCACCAACCGCATCAGGATCACAAAATAAAGTCCCAAGGCCAGCATGGCGCCCAAAAAGCCATGTTCCTCTGAAAACGCGGCAAAAATAAAGTCCGTTTGTGGAACTGGCAGAAAGGCGCCACGGGTCTGGGTGCCATGCGACGCCCCTTTCCCCCACAGACCTCCGGAACCCACCGCTATTTTCGACTGCCGCAATTGGTAGCCACTTCCCCGCGGGTCGGTTTCCGGGCTCAAAAACGTTTGGACGCGATGCTTCTGATAACCGTGCAAAAAATGCCATCCCACCGGCAAAACCATCGCGCCTGCCAGCAGGATCAAGAGAAAATGGCGCAGGCGCAGTCCCCCCAGCAGGAGTCCCATGGCCACGATGGGTAGGTAGGTGAGCGCCGTGCCCAAATCCGGCTCGATTAAGACCAGTGCCATGGGCAAGCCGATCAGGGCGCCCACCTTCACGATGTCACCGACACCCAGCTCCTCGCTCCGGTTTTCGGCAAAGTAACGCGCTACCGCCAGAATCAGCACCAGTTTGACGAATTCCGACACTTGCAGGTGCGTCCCCGCTACTGGGATCCAGCGGCGGGAATGGAAAATGGTCTTCCCTACCAGAAGCACCGCCGCCAGCGCCACGATCGAGGCAATGTACATCCAGGGCGATGATTCCAGCCACAACTTGTAGTCCACGCGGCTGATCCCGAACAAGAGCAGCAGACCGGCGATCAGGAAATAAATCTGCTTGATATAAACACCGGCGAATTTCGTCGTGGCAGTGGCGCTGGCGATCTCGGCAATCCCCAACGCACACACCATCAGCACCAGGGCCAGAAGGAGCCAGTCGAAGTCGCGCCAGTGTCCTCTCATGGCGCCACCGCGCCCCGGCGAGGCGACAGATGCCGGAAAACGACCGGCGCGAGAGTGACGTGCCCCCCAGCGTAGGCGGATTGAGGGCTGGTTTTTTCGGAGGTGATTCGGCTCTCCGGGTGCTTGTCGGCGTATGCATGCACGACTTGCGCAGCGAGACGGCCCGCGAAGTAGCCCTCCGCACCATGCTCGTAGAGCGCGCACACCACCAGTTGCGGGTGCTTCAGGGGATAGACGCCCACGAACCAGGCGTTGTCCACGAACTCGTGGCGTTTCCCCAACTCGGCCAGCCCCTGATTGGAGATCGTCTGCGCCGTCCCGGTTTTGCCGCCGAAGTCCAGGCCGTCAAGGTGGGCGCTGGCCGCCGTTCCTTCCGAGCCCACTACACCGCGCATGGCGTCAGTGATCAAGGCCACATTGGCGGAATGAAGTGGGACGACCGGCTGTTGAAAGGTCTCCTCTCCGGCCGGGGACGTCGCCGCACCGGTTTCGCCGGCGGCCACGGACAACAACACATGGGGCCGATAAAACGCACCGTTCATGACGATGCCTGCCACGGTATGGGCCAACTGCAACGGAGTCGCCGTCGTAGCCCCCTGACCAATCGCCACCGAGATCGTTTCGCCAGGATACCAACGCTGGTGCTCGCGTTGCAGCTTCCATTCTTCGGAGGGCATTAAGCCGCTGGCCTCGTGCGGCAGGTCAATCCCGGTGCGCTCGCCCAGTCCCAGCGCCTTGGCAAAGCTGGAAATTCTGTTAATCCCGAGCGTATTGCCCAGCGTATAAAAAAACACGTCACAGGACTGGACAATGGCTTTGTGGATATCCACCATGCCGTGTTGCTGGTGACGGGAGCTAATCCAACACTTGTAATATCTTCCGTAAAATGTTGCACCTCCTGTACATAACGTGTGTTGAGCCTCCGCAATCCCCGCCTCCAAACCGGTTGCCGCCATCACCAGCTTGAAAACCGATCCGGGAGCCAACTGCGCCTGAATGACCTTGTTGAGAAAGGGGTGTTCAGGATCGTTATTGAGCGTACGGAACTGTTCCGGGGAGATGCGCAACGTGAACTGGTTCGGGTCAAACGTCGGCCGGCTCACCATGGCCAATACTTCCCCGTTGCGCGGATCGAGGGCGACGATGGCCCCGGGGCGGTCACCCAGCGCCTGTTCGGCGGCGATCTGCAGGTCGTTGTCAATCGTCAGGCGCACCGACTGACCGGCCCGCGGCGGGGTCGCGTCCAACTCGCCGACGTTCCTTCCCCGGCTGTCTACCATGACCCGGCGCTCGCCATCCTGACCGGTAAGGATCGAGTTGTAGTACTGCTCCAGCCCGGCTTTACCGACGATCGTTCCAGGACGCAGGTGCAGTTGCTGGATTTCGCGCGGTCCGGCCTCTCCCACATATCCGAGAAGGTGGGCCGCAAATCCATCCTTGGGGTAGAGCCGCCGACTGACGGTCAGCGTCTCCAATTCAGGGAATTGGTCGCGGTGTGCATCAATGAACTCCAAGTCCTGGGGCGTGATGTCGTCCTTAATCAGGATGAGTTGGTAAGCCGGGGCGTCACCCGCGCGGGCGATCCGACCCAGGAGATCAACAAGATCCAGATGCAGTCCTTGCGCAATCAGAGCCAAGTCGTCGCTGAGAGAGCGAGCCTGGTCGCGCACCAGATAGGCATTGAACGAAGGGTAGTTGTCGACGATGACGCGACCTTCACGGTCGAGGATGCGCCCGCGCGGCGCCGGGATCGGTTCGGTCCGGATGCGGTTGTGGTCCGCTTGCGAGGCGTACTCGTCATAAGCCAGGATTTGGAGCCGCCAAAATCCGTAGCCCAGCACCAGGAAGCAGGCCAACAATACGTACTGCAAGAGCGTGACACGCAGCGCGGGGAGTTGGGAATCGCGTTCGGGCATGCGCGCCACGCCGGACGCCGGGGGGGGCGGCCGGACCTCGGTCAGATCTCTATACCATCCTACGGAACCGGTCGAGGAAACGGAACAGGAATACGGCAGTGAGGCCGTTGATCAGCGCAGCGACTGCCACCGGCGCAGTCATCCAATGCAGCGGCTGGGCCATTAGGAATCGCCCCGCTAGAAACACCACCGCGCTGTTGAGCCAATATAGCCCGAAGACCACCAGCAGCCGAATACCAGGGTGATCGGCGTCAATCCGTCCCCCCAGCGAGGAGGCCAAGAACCCGGCCAGCGTCTTGCCGATGCCGTTAAGCCCCAGCGCCAAGTGGGACAGAGTGTCCTGCAGGAGGCCAAAGACCGCCCCGGTGCCCATGGCGGAGGCCTGATTGCGGGTGGTCAGGGCGAGGTAGGCGACCGCCAACAAGGGGACATCCAGACGTGAGGCCGAGTGGATCAGCAGAGGCAGATATGCCTGCGTGACCAAGGCGCCTGCCGCCAGCAGCGGGAAGAAAGCGGCCGGAAACCGATAGATCGCGGCATCCTGACGGACCGGGTTGTAGGTGTACTCCATGCCGATGCGTCGTTCAGCCGGGGGGGGGAGGGGCAGTGGATGGCGTCACAACCGCGCGTCGCGCCGACACGGGCCGGCGAGAGGGCTCTGTTGCCGTCGACGCGGCCGGTTTTAACCGCGAGTTGCTCAACCCGGACACTGCGGCAGCGGGCCCAAGACCCGGCGCACGCGTTGCCGGTTTTTTAGCGGGCCTCTTTGCCGCCGGCGAGGTGACCAGAGCGGCGGCGGCAGATTTCTGTGGGGTCAATTGTACCGGTGCACCTGATGTTGCAGGTTGCGATGCCATGGGTTTGGCCGAAACAGCCGTACCCGTCGTTGGTGACGCCGAAAGGCGGGCAGCCAAAGCGGCGCGATGTTGCGCAGCGATAAAGTCTGCGGCCGGCAGTGGGATTCCGGAATGATCCGCCGCGACCGGGACGCGGGGGAGCGCCTGTTCCCGCTGCTCGGCGGCAGTCAGGTGAGTTGGCTCGCTCGAAGACACAGGGGGAACAGGCACGGTCTGAGTGATGACCAGAACCGATTCCAAACGCGAGAGCTGCGCCGCCGGTTGCACTTGGATCTGCTGAAACATGGGTCCGGGCCGCACCGCCGTCACCGTACCCAAGGGAAGGCCTTTCGGGTAGATCTGGTCTTCTCCTGAGGTCAGAACCGCTTCGCCGACCTTCACCGGTTCGTCATTCAAGACGAAATTCAACTGCAACGGTCCTGGTCCAACCCCGCGCAAGCTACCGTGGATGCGATCGTCCGCGAGCAGCGCCCCGACTCCCGACTCGGGATCGGTGATCAACAAAACCTGTGCCGTGGATGTCAACACCTGGCTGATTTTGCCCACCACGCCGTTCGGCGTGATCACTGGCATGTTGCGCGCGATGCCCTGCCGCGCGCCGCGATTGATGTAAATCACTTGCGCGTCTGCGGACGCACCACCGCCTATCACTTCGGCAGCTCGCGTTCCGAATCCAACACTCGGCTGGAAGTTCAACAGTTGCCTGAACCGACCTGCCTCGCCAGCCGCTTCCTGAAGCTGCATATTGGCCAAACGCAGGTTCTGAACCTGCTGCAGCAGGTTGCGATTGTCCTCCTTGACGTGACGGAGGGCGAAATAGTCCTTCCAACTGGAACGGATATCGCTCACCAGACTGTGCGAGAGGTCCTCAAGCGGCACTACCGCGGTGACTCCCCAAAGGCGCAGCAAGCGCACTCCTCCCGCATCCGGGCGCCGAATCTGATAGGCCAGCAATAACACCTGGCCAAAGATCAAGCTGGCAAACAATGTCAAAGTGCGGTAACGAAACCACATGAGCGCCCGGGGTACGAGGAAGCCAGCGCACGGGTTTCAGCGGGCGAGGCCCGCGCTCAATCCCCGCCACCAGCCACACTATTCGATCGAAATCTTACGAAGCAGCTTGAAGTCGCTGAGCATCTTGCCAGTTCCCAATACGACGCTCGCCAGCGGATCGTCGGCAATCGAGACTGGCAGCCCGGTCTCTTCCCGAATCCTTCGGTCGAGGTTCTTCAATAATGCTCCTCCGCCCGTAAGAACAATGCCGCGATCGCTGATGTCCGCGCTCAACTCCGGAGGGGTCCGTTCCAGTGCGACGCGAATGGCGTTCACAATGGTGGCGACGCACTCACTCAACGCTTCGCGGATCTCGTCGTCGTGAATTGTGATCGTTTTAGGGACGCCTTCGATCAAGTTTCGGCCCTTGATCTCCATGGGGAGCGGTTTATCCAGCGGGTAGGCGGAGCCAATCTCAATTTTGATCTGTTCGGCGGTGCGTTCACCGATCAGCAGGTTGTACTTGCGCTTCAAAAAGTTGGTGACGGCGTCATCCATCTCGTTGCCCGCGACGCGCACTGAGCGGGAGTAAACAATGCCGGAGAGCGAGATGACCGCGATATCGGTCGTGCCGCCGCCGATATCCACCACCATGTTGCCGCTTGGTTCGGTGATCGGCAAGCCAGCGCCGATGGCCGCCACCATGGCCTGTTCGACCAGATGCACCTCGCTGGCTTTGGCGCGGTAGGCGGAGTCCATGACGGCACGCTTCTCGACCTGCGTGATCTCGGAAGGGACTCCGATGACAATACGCGGATGCACCAGCATCTTGCGGTTATGCGCCTTCTGAATGAAGTAGTTCAGCATCTTTTCGGTGACTTTGAAGTCAGCGATGACGCCGTCTTTCATCGGTTTAATGGCGACGATATTGCCGGGCGTTCGGCCGAGCATCTCCTTTGCCTCGCGACCCACGGCTTCCACTTCGCCGGTCAGCTTGTTGATGGCAACTATGGAGGGCTCATTGACCACGATCCCCTTGCCCTTGGCGTAGACCAGCGTGTTGGCGGTCCCCAGATCAATGGCGAGGTCGCTGGAAAAAAGACTGAAAAGGCTGCGAAAGCTCATAGCTGGTTAGCGTGAATGGCACACCCGACGGGGGGGAGGCTTCGATCACGCCGGGGGGGCAGACTCCACTATTCACGACTTCGACCAATGGCGTCAACCAGCAGCTTAACTTAGGAGGTCTGCGTCCCGGCCCCCCTTGGAACGCCCCCGCCCTGATTGCAACGGGCTCTCGCGGGTTCTTGTCGCCCGGTTGACCAAAAAAGCTGCGAATTGGGGCTCACTGAATTGTGACGGACTTTGTCTTGGTTGCGACCCGTCCGATGCTGTCTTCGGCCGTAACGCTGAGGGTGTATTCCCCTTCGTGGGGGTAGGCGGCGGTGACATGCTTAAAGGACCCATCAGAGTTCATAAGTCCCACCACCTCGTCGTTGACCAAGACCTTGGCCCCTGGGGCGGAGTGCCCGACAACTTCCAGCGATCGGCCGATCTGGACAACATGATCGATGGTCACGGTCAGTTCGGAGCGGGGGGCGGCCTTTTGCAGGATGAACTTGTAGGTTCCGAGCGCAGGCGACTCGTGTCCTTTGGCGTCCAGTGCAGTCACCGTCCAGTAGTAGCTTCCTGTCGCCAGCCCGCCCACCACCGCTGAATGTTCGGCGGTGTGAATCTCGGCCATCGTCGAGCTGAAAAAAGGAGACCTCGAAACACGCAGGTGATAAATGGTGCCCGGCTGGCTGATTCCCGAGGGTGCCCAAGTGAACGTCACCACGGCACGGGACGGTTCCGAGACCAACACCGGGCTGAGGTTGCCCGGAGTCAATAGATGCGGGCTACGGGCCACCGCTTCGACGCCCAATGGGTGTCCGGCGGTCACATTCAGGCGTTCGAAGGCGTGTACTTGAACGCTCTCATTTCCGCGCTGCACATGGGCGCTGCCGGCCAGCAGCGTCAAGGACGGCGTCTGGGAGCTCGTATCCAACTGTGCGCGTGTATCGTCATTCAGGCTGGCATCGGCGTCGGCAAAGTGAATGCGCGAAACGTTCTTCTTGCCTTCGGTATGCCCGGTCGACAAATCCACCACGCCGGCGTTCACGTTCACGGCAATGCTCGAGCCATTGGCCGCCACCGTGTTCTGCTCAATCACGATCAACGAGGAGGGCTTGAGCAGGTAGGTGGTATTGTCGCCGAAGGCCAAACGGGCCCAGCCCTTATCCTGGGTCTGGACCGTGTCACCGTGGTCCAGCAGGGTGTCGAGCGTGGCGGGCGTAAATAACGAGGCGCCGTCTTTTTTTACCAGGACCGCACCTTCGATATTCAGAAAACGCGCCTGACGTGCTCCCAGTGGGGCGGTGCTGTCCCCCCCCAGAGGATGTCCTTCGAACCAACTCTGAACGGTGTTGATCGTGTTCGGTACCAGATTGGGAGCGAGCAGATAAATCACGAATCCTAGGCCGCCGAGCGCCAGCACAACTAGCACCGTCACGGTTCGATAGCTGATCGTACGCCAACGAATATCGACGCCTGAGCCGCGTTCCATAGATCTGATGACTACCGGCAACACCCTCGACTTTTCCGGAACTGTAGCATAGTCGCTCCCGCAGTCCGCCGCCACAGGCGCGGCCTTCCCTGTCCGAATCGAGGACGAGTCGGCCGTGATCCAAGCACGCTCCCGTAGGAGCACGCGCGCTCGGATGGGGCTGCCTTCCCACCGAGCTCTTTCGCCCGCAGCGCGATCCGTGCGCGATCAGTGGGATAATGCTCTTCGCATGGCGGATGATATTTACGAGGAGATCGTGCGGCTGCGACGGGCGGGAGCGCGTGGCGCGCTGGCGACCATCGTCCAGGTGCGCGGGTCGATCCCTGCCTATGAAACGGCCAAACTCCTGATCCGCGAAGACGGCTCGATGCTGGGCACCATCGGCGGGGGCTGTGTCGAGGCCGAAGTCTGTGAGGCGGCACGCGACGTGCTCTCCGGCGAAAAGGCCCGGCGCATGGTTTTTCATCTCAACAATGACCCCGGGCAGGACTCCGGGCTCATCTGTGGCGGCACGCTTGAAGTTTTTATCGAACCTATTCTGGCGCCCCCGACCGTATTTCTGTTCGGCGCCGGTCATGTGTCGCTGGGCATCGCCGGCGTCGCCCGGCAGGCGGGCTTTGACGTGGTCGTGGTCGACGACCGCGAACGCTTTGCCAACCGTGAGCGCTTCCCGCTGGCCAATGTGGTGCATGCGGAGGAGTTTGAAACGATCTGCGGCAAGCTGACGATCACCGCCACGAGCTACCTGGTTATCGTGACGCGCGGACACAAAGGGGACATGGACGTGCTGGGCTGGGCTGTGACCACACCCGCGAAGTACGTGGGCATGATCGGCTCCAAACGCAAGGTGCTCACCACCTTCCGCGCCTTGGAGAAGCAAGGGGTCACCGCCGCGCAACTGCAGCGTGTATATGCCCCGATCGGGCTCGATATTGGGGCCATCACCCCGGAAGAGATTGCCATCGCTGTGGTCGCCGAATTGATCGCGGTACGGCGCGGCGCCTTGCAAGGCGGCCATCTCAGCGTCAATGCCTCCGCCGCGACACCCAAGGAAGCCGCACCAGACGCGGACGCGCAGATGGATGCGGGCCGACTGCGCTGAATTCCTCGCATCTCGGGGGTGTCGCCGATCATCACTCGCCGAAACCGAGAACACAGCTTTTCAATCATCATGGCAACTCAAATCGCGCGCGCTCGACTGATGGGGATCGTCCTGGCTGCCGGCGAGTCATCGCGCATGGGACGCGACAAGGCACTCCTGCGCTGGCAGGGACAAACGTTCTTACACCACTGTGTCACCAAGCTGGCCGCTCTCTGCGGTACGGTTCGGGTTGTCGTCGGCCACCACGCCGCCACCATCCTGGCCGCCGAGTCGGAGCTCAAGGTAGACTGGCGCCGCAACCACGACATCTCCCGCGGCCGTCTCAGTTCGCTGCAGGTCGGGCTGGAAGAAACCGAATGGAGCGAGTGGGAAGGCGCCTTCGTTGTTCCGGTGGACCACCCCGCGTTTCAGGCAAAGACCTTGCGCGCCTTATTGCAGCGACGCGCCGAATTGCCGCGCGTGGACGTCATCAAACCGCGCTATCAGGACCACAACGGCCACCCGGTTTTCTATTCCGCCGCTGCCCTCGCGGCGCTGGCCGCCGCCGCCTCGCGCCAGAAGATCAGCGACGTCGCCGCGAAGCTCGCCACCGGGCTGGTCGAGGTGGACGATCCTGCTGTCCTGACGAACGTGGATACCCCGGACGACCTGGCAGCTCTGCCTCAGTAATGGCAGCCTGACGGACGCCGCGTACTGGCGTTCCCGCCCGCGGATCATGACGCGGCGGTGTTGTTTGTACCCAGCGCCTCAATCATCGGACACCCGCAGCCTCCCTGTGCCCGGCCGCACGCGCGAATCAACCGATCAAGCACTTTTTCCATCGCCGCCAGATCCGACAGCTTGCGGTGTACCAACGCGCGTTTCTGGACGGCGAGAGCCCGCGTTTCCGCGCAGTGCGTTCCGTCGGCAAATCCCAGCAATGTTGCCACCTCGTCCAGAGCAAAGCCGAGGTGCTGGGCCCGCCGGATGAAGCGCAGTCGGCCTAACAGGTCTTCCGAGTAGCGGCGAACGCCGCCATAAGGCCGGGCGGGCGTGGGCAGCAGGCCGATGCGGTGGTAATAGCGCACGGTTTCCACATTGACCTCTCCCTCCCGCGCCAACTGCCCGATGGTATAGGTCTGACCGGTCATGCGCGTCCCCCTTGCGTCCGTACCTGACTCCGGACTTAAGGTTACAAGCATGGGTAAAGAAAATGCAGCGATGGAGCGCACTGCTCCGTCCGACGGGGCTCACCACGGAACCCTCTGGGCGGCTGGCCTGGCGGCGGTGCTGGCCTCGACGTGTTGCCTGGGCCCCCTTCTGCTTCTGGCTCTGGGGTTCAGCGGTGCGTGGATCGGCAGTCTCGGACGCTTGGAGCCCTATCGGCCTCTCTTCCTTGCCGCCGCTGCCATTGCGCTGGTTTTAGCGGGACGGACGATCTTTCGCCCGGCGCGCGTCTGTGCTCCCGGCACGGCGTGCAGTGTGCCCTCCACGCGCCGGCTCTATCGCGTCCTGTTCGTCGCAGTCGCGGTGTTGACGTTCTTGGCTTTCGTCTTTCCCTACGTAGCGAGGTTTTTCTACTGAATTCCAAAGGAGTGTTTATGAAAAAGGCATTATTCGCCTTCCTGGCGACGATTCTTTTCGCCGCAACCGCCGCCGCAGCGGTCACTACCGTGACCTTGAATGTCGCCGGCATGACCTGTGCAATCTGCCCGATCACGGTCCGCAAAGCGCTCACCCGCGTCCCGGGCGTGGCCAAAGTGGACGTGCATTACGCCCAGAAGCAGGTCGTCGTGACATTCGACGATTCTAAAACCAACCCCCAGGCCCTGACCAAGGCCACTTTGGACGCGGGCTATCCGGCGACCGTTGAACCAAGCCCGAACAAGGGTGCCAAAAAGTGACAACACTGCGATTGGACGTCACCGGCATGCACTGCCCGTCGTGCGAGGGCAAAGTCACCGCCGCTCTCTCCGTACTTCCCGGCGTCCGGCGAACGGCTGCCGACTTTCGCAAGGGCACGGCCGAAGTCGAGACTGAACAGCCGGTCGCCGCGCAGCGCGCCGTTGACCTCCTGCGAACCGCAGGGTACGAGGCCCGCCCTGAGTCCCCCTCTCCGGCCCCGACCGCGGTGGAGCGTCCCCAGCGGGTTGCCATCATCGGCAGCGGCGGAGCGGCCTTTGCCTGTGCCATTCGGCTGGCGGATGCCGGCGTTCAGGTCACCATGATCGAGCGCGGCACCACCGGCGGCACGTGTGTCAACGTCGGTTGCGTCCCGTCCAAGATCATCATCCGTGCGGCACAGACGGCCCACCTGCGACGTTCTAGCCCCTTTGACGAGGGCATCCCGTCCATCGCGGGCCTGCAGGTGGACCGCGCCGCTCTGTTACGCCAGCAGCAACGCCGGGTGGAGGAACTGCGCGCGTCGAAGTACGAACGCATCGTGAAAGAAAGCCCCTTCATTCGTCTGCTGCAGGGAGAGGCGCGCTTCCTCGACGCCACGACGCTGACCATCACCGAGCGCGATGGCACGCGCCAAGCCCGCGCGTTTGACCGGGTCCTGATCGCCAGCGGCGCTCGGCCCCAGGTGCCACCCGTTACAGGGCTGGCGGCCACGCCCTTCTGGACCTCGACCGACGCGCTGGCGAGCGGCACCGTGCCCGCCAGCCTCATCGTGATCGGATCGTCGGTGGTTGCCGTCGAGTTGGCGCAAGCCTTTGCCCGCCTCGGATCGCGGGTCACGATGCTGGCGCGCACCACCTTGCTGAGTCGCGAAGACCCGGCGCTCGGCGAACAACTCACGCGAATCTTTGCCGACGAAGGTGTCCAGGTCCTGACGAACACACAGGCGCGGCAGGTCGCCTTCCGCAACGAGGAGTTCATCGTCACCCTGCCCGACGGCGAGTTGCGCGGTGAACGCCTGCTGGTGGCCACAGGCAGGTCACCCAATACCGAGGACCTTGATCTCGCCCAGGCAGGCGTCAAGATGAACGCGCAGGGGGCCATTCAGGTCGACGATCATCTACGCACCAACGTGCCCCATATTTACGCCGCGGGCGACTGCACTTCGCTGCCGCAGTTTGTCTATGTTGCCGCCGCCGCAGGCACCCGCGCCGCGGACAATATGCTGGGTGGTGATGTGCGCCTCGATCTGCGCGCCATGCCGGCCGTCATCTTCACCGATCCCCAGGTCGCCACCGTCGGTCGCAGTGAAGCGCAGGCGCGGCGCGAGGGAATCGCCACGGAAAGCCGAACCCTGGCGCTCGAACACGTGCCCCGCGCCCTGGTCAACTTCGAGACCCGGGGTTTCATCAAGCTGGTCGTCGAAGCCCAGAGTCTTCGCATCCTTGGGGCCCAGATCCTTGCGGCAGAAGGTGGTGAGGTCATCCAAACCGCCGCGCTGGCAATTGCCGCAAACCTGACCGTCCCGGAGTTGGCGGCACTGCTCTTCCCTTACCTCACCATGGTGGAAGGATTGAAGCTCTGTGCACAGACGTTTTCGCGCGACGTACGGCAGCTTTCGTGCTGCGCCGGGTGACCATGCAACCCAACACACGTAGCGGGTCCGAGCCCTGCCCGACTGCCCGGTAAGGTTTTGCAAAAAGGAAGCGGACACAGGCGGTACCGTATGCCGCGCAGCTCCGCTTCCCCTGCGCCGCGATGCGCCAATTCAGGGTCAGTGAAGGTACACCCGGTCACGGGCAACCGGCCGAGGGCGGTGTCCAAGCGGCGCCCAACGTGCAAATGACAAGCGATGGGGAAAAGCAATGTCCATGCTGGAGCCGACGGCCGGATTTGAACCGGCGACCTACTGATTACGAATCAGTCGCTCTACCAACTGAGCTACGTCGGCCTGCGGGGGTAGACGCTGCAGAAACGTCCGAACTTCTGCCGCCTGACCAATTTACCATGCCCATCCTCAACGCGGTTTGAGCAGAAAGAGCACCCAGCCAGCGAGAAGTGGACCACCCAGGAAGCAGGCAAAGCAGTAGAGTCCGTAGCGCACTTGTTCCTTGGGCGTCTCGCGCAGGGTCAGCGCGAACACCACCGACGACAGCAGCGCGAAGATCAACACGGCAGTGAAATGGGACAGAGTCAGCATGGGTTCATTCCTCGTTCCGCCATTTCTTTATGCCTTGTGGCCGAGCGCGATGTCGCGAACATCGGCGGCGGCCAGCAGGTTCAACAGACCGGAGGCGATCAGAAACTTGGTGCCGTAATCGCCGTACACCACCGACTGGTTCCCCACCCCGCCGCCCAGCGACCGCGTGACGAAATACAGGGCGCCGTTACAGACGTCGCCTACGAAGCCCAACACGTCCAGGACGTCGCTTACTGCAATGCCA
Source organism: uncultured Acidobacteriota bacterium (assembly GCA_937898755.1). Classification (GTDB taxonomy): domain Bacteria; phylum Acidobacteriota; class Terriglobia; order Terriglobales; family SCQP01; genus CALEJU01. The sequence continues at coordinate 76,131 of CALEJU010000036.1, forward strand.
TACAGTTGCCCTTGCAGCTTCAGTCCGAGCCAGAACATTCCCCCCACTGTCAACAGCACCAAGGCGCCTCGCAACCAGCGGCGCAGCAGGAAGTAGCCCAATCCTGGCACCAGCCAACCCAAGCCGGCCAGGACGTAGGCACGGGTTTCAGAGACGGATTCGTTCGGCATCGGTTCTATATTGCCATGACCCGAGCGTTGGCTGCCGCACTACTCGCCGTCCAGCACCCTTGAACCGATGGGCCGGTCATCCCGCAGGACCGACGCGCCGGCGCCTTCAAATCCGCACCATCTCGTGTTGAATCGCGGTCGTGACTTCGGCATGGTCGTCATGAATATACATGTCCACTTCGAGGCGGATGCCATAGTCCTGGGTATAGATTCCGGGCTCAATCGAGAAACAGGTATTGGGCAGGATCTCGCGTACATCATGCGTCTCGAGGTCATCCATGTTCGCGCCATTGGCGTGAACGCTCTCGCCGATTGAGTGGCCGGTACGATGCACGAACTCCGCGCCCCGCCCTGCCGCTTCGATAACACCGCGCGTGACACGGTCCACTTCGAGGCCACGAAGCCGCTGTCCGGCCTTGACGGCGTGTTCAACAAATGAGATGGCGGCATCGCGTGCGCTGCGCACGAGCTCGAAAGCATCGTGGATCGGCTTCGGCGGCTTCTCGCCGCAGTAGCCCATCCACGTGACGTCGTAGTAGGTTGCCCCCGCCCGATCGCATTTCCCCCAGACGTCGAGCAGTAGCAGGTCATTCTCGCGGATCAGCGCCGACCCTTGCGCGTGCGGTTCATAATGCGGGTTGCCCGCATTGCCGTTTACCGCCACGATCGGCGGCTCCTCAACCACCAGGCCGCCCTGCCGCATGGTCGTGACGAGAAACTGCTGAATGGCGTACTCGTTGAGGGCTACGTCGCTGGCGTCGAGACGCCGACGCACTTCCTTGAATGCGGCCCTGATCGCGGCGTCGATGACTTTACCGGCCTCACGGTGGCTGGCCAGAGCCTCCGTGCTCCAGGTCGCCTCGAAACGGGCCACGAGATCCGCCGAGGTGATGACGTTGACTCCGAAGCTGCGCAGAAGCTCGACGGTGCCGGCGTCCACTAGCGAGATGTAGGGAATCATATTGTTGGGCGAGTACTGCATCGCCACCCGTTGCGCACCGCTCACCAGCTCCCGCAAGCGGGCGTGTTGCTCTTCCCACGACGAGTAGACCTGCGTCTCGCCCGGAAGACTGGCGAGGTGACCCGCCTCGATGCGATGGACCAGCTTGCGAGGTGTACCCTGCGCCGGGATGAAGTAGTACCAGCGCCGGGTGACCAGCATGGAGGTCGGCAGGCCGAGAATGCGGTAGCCGATTGGATCGCGGTAGTGGTGGTCGTAGAACAACCAACCGTCAAGGTTGTGAGCGCGCAAGGCTTGCTGGATGGCGGCGAGGTCCATGCGGCATTCTAAATCGGACGCTGCTTGATCGTGTGGACTGCCCTCGTAGACCCGAACGATCAACCGTCAACTGCCTCCTCTGGCAGCACACTGGCGATGCTGGCGCGGACGGCAGCGATCAGGGCGTCGCGATCGGCGAAGTTGGCGGGAAAGACCGGGGGATGATAGTGCAACTCGATCTGTCCGGGATGGAGCTCCAGCTTGCCCTTGGGCAGTATTTCCCGTGTGCCCCGAATGGTCACCGGATAGATGGGCGCCTCTGCTCGCTGCGCCAACACGAAGGTACCCTTTTTGAAGGGTAGGAGCCGGCCATCCGCCGAGCGGGTGCCTTCCGGGAACACCAGGAAGGGCCGGCCGCTCCGCAACGCCGTCACCGCCAGATCCACGCTGGCGCGGGCCGCCTCGCGGTTGGAGCGGTCGACCGGAATCAACCCTCCGATGCGAAACAGCATTCCCAACAGCGGAATGCGAAATAGCTCCTTCTTTGCCAAAACGGAGATCTGCCCTGGCAGGCAGGCAATCAAGACTGGAGGATCGAGGTTGCTCTGGTGATTGGCCATGAAGATTCCAATCTTGCTGGCAACCACGTTGTCGCGTCCGAACTCGACGACGCGGATGCCGCCGAGTCGCAATAGCATACGGATGCCCCAGCGGGTTTCCAGGTAAAGCCAATCCAGCTTTCCGGTCACAAGGCGATAGACAACGCCGGGAATGCCAGCCAGGAAGATATACAACCAGGTGAGGATGACCAGAAGCGCAAAACGGATCAAGCCTGGCTCCATTCGTACTCGCCGCGAGCGACAATCCGCGCCGGACCGCGCAACCAGACCTCGTCACCACTCGTTCCCGCCCAGGCCACTTCCTGGATGCCGCCGGACGAGACCACCGTCACCGGTGATGTCACCCGACCGGAGCAGATGGCGGTCACCGCTGAAGCGCAGCTTCCCGTGCCGCTGGATTCGGTGGGACCCACCCCGCGTTCGAAAATGCGGATTTCCAAGCTCTGCGGTCCGGTAACCTTGACGAACTCCACGTTGGTGCGCTGCGGAAATATGGGGTCGCACTCCCACGCGGCGCCCAATTGTTTCCAGTCCTCCGGGAAAGCGTCCACCAGCAGGCAACACTGCGGATTTCCCATGGAGAGCACATGTAAGGTCCATTCCCGCTCGCGCATGTGCACGGTAAGCGTGCCCGGACGACCGGGCTTGCCCCGAAACGGCAAGACAACCGGTACCTCTTCCATCGCGAAGCGCGGAACGCCCATGGCGAGTTCGATCCGCCAAAACTCCGGACCTTGCTCCAGCACGCGCGCCCGCTTCTCTCCCGCCGCGGTGTCAAGCCGCAATTCGCCCCCGCTGCCCGATTCCGCCAGGACCGCGGCGACACAGCGCGTTCCGTTACCGGAGATCTCCGCAATACTGCCGTCGGCGTTGAGCAACTCGAGGCGTGCGCCACCTGGGATGAGAGTGATGAACTCGACGCCGTCCGCTCCTACGCCACGATGGCGATCGCAGATGGCACGGGCAAACCGCACGCGCTCCGCCGGCGGCACCCGCTCGGCCGTGACGACCAGAAAGTCGTTGCCGTTGGCTTCCGCTTTGGTAAAAGGCACGTTCACGCGAAGGGCACTACTCATGATCCGTTGCCACCGCGGGTATAGGTCACCAGTTTAAATTCAGGAACCTCACGCAGACCGGAGAGAAAGGTCCCCTGTTGTCCGGGTTGCAAGCTGACGCCGAACTCCAGCAGAACACTCTCGGCGCTGTTCTGACAGCGCACATAGCTGAGAGTTTGACGGCGGCTTTCGACCGCATGGTTCAAGGCGGTCAGCATGGCGGCGGCATCTTTCCCCACGGCGAGATAGGTGGCCGGATCAGACTTCAAGCGCAAGCGCCGCTCCAACCAGCCAAAGCCCTGCAGGACGAGGAGCACGATCAAGGTGGCGATGATGGCATAGAGGTAGAGTCCGGAGCCGGCAGCCATGCCGATGCTGGCAACGACAAACACCGTCGCCGCCGAGGTCATACCCATGACTGAACCGCGGTCCCGCAGAATGGCTCCCGCCCCCAGGAAGCCGATGCCGGGAATGATCTGCGCCGCGATGCGCTGCGGATCTCCGCCATGCTCGCGCGCCAGTACCTCGGAGATGAGCATGAAAAAAGCCGAGCCCAAACAAATGAAACAGGAGGTGCGCAATCCACCCGGGCGGTGCCGAAACTCGCGCTCGATTCCAATCAAGCTGCCCAGCCCCGCCGCAAGCAGCAGGCGCGACATGTTGGCCGGCAAGTGCTGCAACGTTATGGCAATTTCGGACTGCATCGGCAAGAGCTCCCTCGGAGGTGACCTAGCGGCGGCGATACACCACCACGACGTGCTGTGCAGGCGCGGTGAAGCTGGCGACGGGCTGAAACTTCCGGTCCAGTACGGCGTGATTTACCCGTTGATCAATCAGAGTACCCTGCTCCACCACCACCCATTGCACATAAAGGTCGGGTCGCGCCAAGGCCGCGTCCCAGAGGTGAAAGTTAGACTCCTGAATCACTTCACGCAAGGGAATCTCATCGACGGCCAAGGCGCCGGGATAGGTTCCGAGAAACATCAGAATGCGCTCCCCGCGGCGATACGGGGCGAGCGCGTGCGCCAAGTGCGATTCCATCGCCAGCCGCGCCGGCGCGTTGTAGACGGCTTCGGCGTAGGTGAGCGGGCCCATGTCACGCAACATTTCCCCGTAGGACAGGCCTGTCAGGAGCATCAGTCCCAGAACGACGCCGGTTGCGGATGATTGCCAGTCGGGCGTCCAGCGCGCCACGAGGCGTGCAGCGGCCATCACTGCCAGGCCGCTGAAGGCGGCCAAGGCGGGAAGAAGCTGCACACCATAGCGCACGTTGTAGTAGCCATGTGGCCAGTATTGCGGGATGAAGATCGGCACATTGCCGGACCACATGGCCCATAAGTACCAGGGCAACGGCAGCCAGAGCAGCCAAAGGCTGGTTCGCCAGCGTGTTCGGGAGCAAAGCAGCGCCACCACGCCCAGACATCCCAGCAAGAGCAGCGGTCCCCCACAATCGAGGCGTACCGTCTTCAGGAAATAGACGGTGGCCACCCACAACTGATGATCGCCCGGGTAGGGCTGTCCGCCGGCGCGCAGCGCGTTCAAGTAAATCTGGCGGGCCGAGTACGGGCCGCGTAGAAAGGCGAGAATATCGCCAAAATAAAATAGATTATAGGCACCCCAGAAGAGCGGACCGATGCCGGAAAGCGCTGCAAAGCGCCACGCCCTCGCCCAACCCGCACGGACGTTGCCGCCGCCCCAGAGCAGCCAGGCGGCCCAGAAGGGCATCAGGAACCAACCGTCGTAACGCGTCATGCTGGCCGCCAGCGCCCAGCCGCCGGCGCGCCAGGCATGCTGATGTTGACGGGCCGACGTGGGAGCGACAACCGCCTGTGCCACCTCGTTCAGGCACCCCAAGCACACTGCGAGGAATACCGATTCCGTCATTGGAACAGCGGAGAGGTACAGCAGGTTTGGGTTCAGGGCGAACCCCATGCCTGCCCACATCGCCGCTCCCAGCCCGAAGCTGCGCTCCACCAGCACGAACAGAAACCGGGTGGCCAACACATACGCGGCCATGGACACCAGCGCCCCCGCCGCTCCCGTCCGCCATAAGGCCGGGATCCAGACCAGCAACGCAGTCAACAGATGCGGAAACGGCAGCCAGACGCTTCCCCACTGCGAGAGCCCCGGCGTGGCGGAATCCACCATGCGCCGGGCAATCATCGTGTGTGCGGTGGCGTCCCCATAGAGCAGCAGGGCATGGTGCCGCCAAGCCCAAACAAAGGTTCCCAGCGCGGCCAGCGCCGCGACACCGCTCACCAGCACGTCGGCGACTCGCAGGCGCTTCTGGGCCGCCGTGGAACGCGCGCTGGCAGCATCCGTCATGTAGGGAGAGTTTGGCATCCAGTGCCGAAGCGGCGCTCAAGCCTCGAAGCGGGTCAAGTCGACAAATTCCCGGTAGCGCTTGTCCACCTCGGCGCGTTGCAGGCCGACCAGGCGCTCGACTCCGAAGCGCTCGCAGGCGAAGCTGCCAAGTACTGAACCGTAGATAACAGCGCGCCGCAGGGAGGCATCGTCAATCGCGGCACAACAGGCGAGGTATCCCATCAAGCCGCCAGCAAAACTGTCGCCGGCGCCGGTAGGGTCGCAAACCTCTTCCAAGGGGTAGCCCGGCGCCCCGAAGGCGCCCGAGGGAGTGTACAGGCTGGCGCCGTGCTCCCCGCGTTTGATGACCAGCGCGCGAGGCCCCATCGCCAGAACGGCGCGCGCGGCGCGCGTCAGATTGACTTCGTCGGTCAACTGCATGGCCTCCGCATCGTTGATCATCAGCAGATCGAGATGCTTCAAGAACTCTCGTAGCTGTTCCGGACGTTGCGCGATCCAGTAATTCATGGTGTCGCCGCCCACGAACTGCGTCCGCGGCATCTGGTCCGCAACACGACATTGCAACTCGGGATCAATATTGCCCAGAAACAAAAACTTCGAGTCCACGTAGCTCGGCGGCAGCTTGGGCGAGAAGCTGGCAAAAACGTTCAACTCGGTGGTCAGTGTGTGGCGCACGTTGGGGTTCTTCTCGTACTCTCCCGCCCAAAAAAAGGACTTGCCAGGCGCCCGCTCGATCCCGGTGATATCGATGCCCCGATCCGTAAAAACGCGCGCATGCTCCGGTCTAAAGTCATCGCCGACCACGCCCACGACGCGCACCGGGCTGAACTGGCTGGCGGCGAGAGCGAAGTAGGTCGCCGCACCCCCTAGAACGCGCTCGGCGGACCCATGTGGCGTGCGAATGCTGTCAAATGCAACTGAACCAACTGCGACCAGACTCATCAGCTCTCCTTAGGAAGCGGGAAAATACTTGCCGACCAGCGGTGCGAGTCGCAGCAGCGTCGCCGCCGGAACCGCCGCCCGGTCGGTAATTAATGCGTGCGCCAGGGCCGAGCCGCACTTGCAGTCGCGGCACCCGTCGAGCAGTTGGACAGTCGAACGCACCACGGCCGCGGCGTTGGCGGCGTTCTGGTGCAGCACGCGGACGATGTCCTCGACCGTCACGGCATCATGATGGGGATGCCAGCAGTCGTAATCGGTGACCATTGCCACCGTGACATAGCAAATCTCGGCCTCACGGGCGAGTTTGGCCTCCTGCAGGTTGGTCATGCCGATGACGTCCATGCCCCAGGAGCGGTAGAGCTGCGACTCGGCTCGGGTCGAGAACGCCGGCCCCTCCATGCACAGGTAGCTGCCGCCAGGGTGCACGTTCACGCCGGCGGTGACGCAGCCGGCCCGCACGTGCGCCTGCAGGCGACTGCAGATCGGATCGGCAAAGGATACGTGCGCGACCAGGCCGTCACCAAAGAACGTGGCGGCTCGGCCCTTGGTGCGATCAACAAACTGATCAGGGAGAACGAAATCGAGCGGGCGATGTTCTTCTTTGAGCGAGCCCACAGCGGAGAGCGAGATGATCTGCTCGACGCCCAGCAGTTTCATGCCAAAAATGTTGGCGCGGTAGTTCAGCTCGGAGGGGGTCAGGCGGTGTCCCTTGCCGTGGCGCGCAAGAAATGCGACGCTCCGGCCCTCAAGCGTTCCGATCACATAGGGATCGGAGGGCGGGCCGAATGGCGTCTCGACACGAACTTCCTTGACCTCACTCAACCCGGGCATGGCGTACAACCCGCTGCCGCCAATGATGCCAATACCGATGCGTTCGCTCACACGCCTCCTTTCCCGACTTTATCGCCTTCCCCTTGGATCGCTATGCCTCAACCAATTCCAGCAGGACACCGCCGGTAGAGGTGGGGTGCAGAAAAACGTAACGATGCCCCCCGGCACCGCGCTGGATGGTGTCGTTCACCAACCGTGCGCCTGCGGCCCGCGCCTGTACCGCCGCCGCTTCGAGATCCGCCACCTGCAATGCGAGATGATGCAAGCCGGGACCGCGTCGAGCCAGAAAACGCCCCACGGGCGACTCCGGCGTCAACGCTTCCAGCAACTCCACACGGCCTCCCGGGAACGGCAACATGGCCACCCGGACGCCCTCGTGGGGGATCTCCTCGGTTCCGCTCGGCTCCAAGCCCAACGCGCGGTAGAGCGCCAAGGCGCTCTCAAGGTCGGAGACAGCGATGCCGATGTGATCCAAGACAGTGGCAGGCACCGCAGCAGTATAGCGGACGCTCGCGCCACGGCATTGCGGGCGTGGGCGTGTGGTACTGGCGTGTGGCGGGGCGCGCAAGTCCGGAAGGGTCTTGCTGCGGCGGTCAATCCCGCGTCAGTTCCCCAGCAGGGCGCGCACTGCGGCTTGGGGCTGTGCCTGGCGGGCCGCCAGCGCGGCGGCCCATCGCTCCAACTCAGCGGGCGTGAGACCCTGCCGCGCAGCACGCCGTAGCAGTTCTTCCTGCAGCAGGAGGAGCAGCCGCTGCCGCCATCCCACGCGGCGTCGTGACGCCAAGTCCCCGCTTTGTTGGAGGTGATGATGGACCTGTTGCATCACCTTCCGCAGGTCGCCCACACCTTCGCCGGTGGTTGCCGTGGTACGTACGATGGGGGGCTGCCACCCCCCCATCTCAGGCCGCAGGGCCAAATGCGCCCGCAGGTCGGCTTCCAAGGATTCGGCGCCGCGGTCGGACTTATTCAGCACGAACACGTCGGCAATCTCCATCACGCCGGCTTTCAGGGCTTGAACCTCGTCGCCCATGCCGGGCACCAGCACCAGCAGGACGATCTCTGCCAGGCGCACTACATCAATCTCCGCTTGTCCGACGCCCACGGTCTCAACCAGGACGTTCTGGAAGCCCGCCGCGTCAAACACAAGCACCAGATCGTGCGCTGCCAGCGCCAAGCCGCCCAGGCTTCCGCGTGTCGCAATGCTGCGCACGTACACGCCCGGGTCGTGGTGATGTTCCTGCATGCGAATGCGATCGCCCAACAAGGCGCCCCCGGTGAAGGGACTGCTGGGATCAACGGCGAGCACCGCTACCGTCTGTTGCGCGGAGCGGAACTGGGAGGCGAGTTGATCAATCAGGGTGCTCTTCCCCGCTCCAGGCGCCCCGGTGATCCCCACAATCTGCGCGTGACCGGTGTGGGGGAATAAATGGTCGAGCAGTTCCAGACCGCTGGGGCTGCGGTTCTCGACCGCGGTGAGTGCATGCGCCAGCGCGCGCCGGTCACCCGCGCGTACGCGGGCCGCCCATTCCGCCGTCCCCTCGCTACTCATCGCGCTAGTCTCGCACGGGATGGGATATCGATGGACACACGGCCGCCGACCGTTGGGCAACGGCGCGTGCGATAGCGGACGGCCTTCATCTGTCCGGATTCACAGCTCTTTCAAAAGCTCGCGGGCGATGACCAGGCGCTGGATCTCGCTGGTCCCTTCGCCAATGGTGCAGAGTTTGACGTCGCGATAGAACTTCTCCGCCGGGTAATCCTTGATGAAGCCGTAACCACCGTGGATCTGCACGCCCTCGTTGGCGACTTGGACAGCGGTTTCGGAGGCGAAGAGTTTTGCCATCGCCGACTCGCGCGTCACTCTTCTGCCCTGATCCTTGAGCACCGCGGCACGGCGCACCAGGAGGCGTGACGCCTCGATTGAGGTGGCCATGTCGGCAAGCTTCCACTGGATGGCCTGGAACTCGGCGATCGCTTTGCCAAACTGCTTGCGCTGCAGGGCGTAGCGGCGCGCCGCCTCGTAGGCGCCCTGGGCCAGACCCACGGCCAAAGCCGCGATGCTGATGCGACCGCCGTCGAGGATCCTGAGCGAATCTACAAAACCTTCGCCCTCGCGACCCAGCAGGTTCTCCGCGGGAACGCGACAATCTTCAAGGACAATCTCAGAGGTGTCGCTGGCGCGCATGCCCAGCTTGTTCTCCTTCTTGCCGGGGTGGAAGCCAGGCATCCCCTTCTCGACCACAAAGGCGGAGATACCATGTTTACCTCCGGCGCGATCGGTCAAGGCCATGACCACGCAGACGTCGGCATGGCTGCCGTTGGTGGTAAAGGTCTTGGCGCCATTCAAGACCCATGCCGCGCCGTCGCGCACCGCCATTGTGCGCGTGCCACCGGCGTCGGAGCCTGCGCCCGGCTCCGTCAGACTCCAAGCCCCTATCCACTCTCCGGTGGTTAGTTTGGAAAGGTACTTGCGCTTTTGAGCGTCATTGCCGGCCTGATAAATGTGATTCGAGCAGAGCGAGTTATGGGCCGCGACAATCAGCGCAATGCTGGCATCCACCCGCGCCAGTTCCTCGATGGCGATGGCGTACTCCTGGTAGCCGAGGCCGGCGCCGCCCAGTTCGGAGGGAAACAGGACGCCCAGCAGACCCAGCTTGCCCAACTCCGCAATCGCATCCGCCGGCCATGTCTGCGCTTCGTCCCACGCCATGACATGCGGCAGGATCTCGCGCTCGGCAAAATCGCGCACTGTGCGCTGCAGGTCCCGTTGCTCGTCGTTCAGATCAAAATCCAACCCGCACCCCGCTTCCTGTTTTGGTTATAGCACGCGAAAACCCGCATGAATGCTGACTCGTTGCTACCGTACGGTCGGGAGGAAGAGGTACGTTCAATGGGGAACCCAGACCCGGCAACCCCTCTCCTTCTAGAATGAAAGGCATGCCTCTTCCCGCCCTGCGCACGGGCTTGGACTTCATGCCGTCGCCGGCGGCGGACCAGCCGGGACTGTTGCTGCGCGATCCGCTTGGATTTTCGAAGTCGGTGCTGGTGGTCCCGCCAACCCTGGTCCCAGCGCTGAGCTGTTTGGATGGCACTCACGAACTCGCGGAATGTCAGCAGATCGTACGCCGGCTTGCGGGCTACACACTCCTGAAGGAAGTGATTCAACAACTGGTCGCGGTACTGCAAAGGCACGGATTTCTTGAGACGCCGGAGTTCCTGGCCATGCGCGCCGCCCGAGAAGCGACATTTCGCGCAGGCCCGACGCGCGAGGCTGCTTTTGCGGGTGAGGCATACCCGGATGAGCCCGATGCGCTGCGACGGTTTTTACACTCAGCCTTTCAGAATGGTGACGCTTCCAGCTCGCCAGGAAAGCGCGCCACCCTCGGCATCGCGGCGCCGCATGTCAGCCCGCACGGCGGACTCGCCAGCTATGCGGCCGCCTACGCCGCGTTGCCCGAGCTGACCAACGACGACACCTTGGTCATCCTGGGAACCTCGCATTACGGACGCCCCAATCTTTTCGGCGTCACCGCAAAGCCCTTCACGACGCCGCTCGGACGCCTGGAGTGCGATGCCGAGGCATTGCAGCGGCTTCAGCAAGGGGCACCGGATGCACTCATTCGCGAAGATTACTGTCACGCCGTCGAGCACTCGATCGAGTTCCAGTGCCTCTTCGCCCAGTTCGTCTCGCCAGCCGCGCCCCGCATTCTGCCAATCCTCTGCGGCGCGCTGCACGACGCTCCCGGGGATGCCGTCGATCCCGAAGTCGAACGCTTCCACGCCACGCTGCGGCAAATTGCCGACCGGCATGAGCGTCGCCTGGTCTGGATTTTAGGCGTTGACTTCGCCCACGCGGGAACCCGATACGGGGACGCTGAGCGGGCGGTCGCCGAGACCGGCTGGCTACAAGCGGTACGGGAGGAGGATCAGCAGCGACTACGCCATGTAGTTGCAGGCGACGCCGACGGCTTCCGCGAGCGCGTCTACGACGCCGCCCATCTCCCTGAACCCCTGGCCACCGCTGCCGCCACCATTAAGCAATCGCATGACGGGCTCAAATGGTGCGGCTACAGCCCGCTGTTGACGTTTCTGAGGGTGTTTCCTGAGGCGCGTGGCCGCTTGCTGGGCTACCAGCAATGGAATATTGACCCAGACTCGGTAGTCAGCTTCGGTGCCATGGCATTCGACGTTGTACCCCGCTGATTCGCGCAGTCGCGAGCGTCATCGGTTGCGGATCTCAAAGAACGTGCCTTGTCGACGTCCGACAAACGACGACGCTCCTGTATAGTTTTTTGGTGACTCGCTTTGGCATCCTTGGCTTCGGCCATCACGGCGACCGGCGGTTGATGCCGGGCTTTCGGGGCGCGCGGCGCGCGACGGTGAGCGCGCTCTCGCGGCGCAGCATGGAGAAGGCGCTCGCCACGGCGCAACGCTACGCAATTCCGCACGCCTTTGATTCGAAGGAAGCCCTTTGCCGTTGTCCGGACGTGGACGCAGTGCTTGTGACCACCCCGAACAACGAACACTACGCTGATGTGCTGCTGGCGCTCTCGTGCGGGAAACCGGTGCTCTGCGAAAAGCCGATGGCGATGGATGCCAATGAGGCGGAGCAGATGGTGCGCGCCGCACATGCAGCGCGGCTATCCCTTGGAATCGCGCAGGTGTTCCGCTTTGAGGTAGGCGCGCAACGACTGCGGGAACGTGTGGCGGCAGGAGAGATCGGACGGCCAGTGTTTGCGCGGGCGGAGTTCTCCTACCAGGGACGCAATCATCCGCGGGCGTGGCTGCTGGATCGCTCCATCTCCGGCGGGGGCCCCATCTCGGATGTCGGCGTGCACTGCCTCGACGCCCTGCGGTTTATTCTTGATGATGAAATTGTGCGCGTCTCCACCCTGGGACAATCGGACGCCGACTCCGGCAGCGTCGAGGCGGCCGCGGTAGTGAGTCTGGGGTTCTCGCGCGGGACACTCGGCGTACTGCAGGTCTCACTGCGCGCCGATTACCGGACACCGCTCGAAATCGTGGGAGAGTCCGGCGTCTTGCGTGCTGATAACGCGCTGACGGTGGATTTCCCGGTGCGCATTGAACTCTGGCAAAGCGGCAAGCTGGTCGCGACCGAAGAGGTTCACAATTCCGGGGCCTATGCCGCGCAGGTGGACGCTTTCGCCGCACTGCTCGAGGACGGAACGCCGTTTCCGGTGCCCGCCGAAGAAGGCTGGATCAACCAGAAGGTCCTCGACGCAGCTTATTCCAGCATGGACAACGGCACCGTTGTGCACCTGAGCTGACGTCGCCGGCTGCTCAGCCCAGCACCCCGCTTTCAATGTGTGCCTCGCGCAGGTATTTGGCCGCTTCTTCCGGTGACGTGGGGTTGATGTAGAACCCTGTTCCCCACTCGAAACCCGCGACCTTGGTCAGCCGTGGCATGAACTCGATGTGCCAGTGGTAGTACTCGTTCGCCGGCTCCTGCAGTGGTGCGCTCTGCAACACCAGGTTATACGCGGGGCGTTCCAGTACGGCATCCATGCGCACCAGTAGCTGCTTCAGGGCGCGTGCCAAGTTCTCGAGACTCGAGCGGGTGGAGTCCTCAAAGAGCGATTGATGCTGTTTGGGCAGCAGCCACGTCTCGAACGGAAAGCGCGGGGCGTAGGGCGCCAAGGTCACGAAATCGTCGTTCTCGGAGATGATGCGCGTGCCCGCCTCAAGTTCCTGCCGCAACACGTCGCAATAGACGCAGCGCTCCTTGTATTCGAAGTACTGCTTTGCGCCCGCCAGTTCCTCATGAATACGCTTGGGGATAATCGGCAGGGCGATAAGCTGCGTGTGGGTGTGCTCGAGCGAGGCGCCGGCGGCGTCCCCGTGGTTCTTGAAGATGAGGATGTAGCGAAAGCGCTTGTCCTTCTTGAGATCCAGCATCCGATCGCGGAAGGCCCAGAGCACATCCTCGATCTCTTTCTCGGAGAGGTCGGCCAACGCGCGGTTGTGATCGGGCGTCTCGATGAAAACCTCGTGAGCGCCGATGCCATTCATTTTGTCGAACATGCCCTCGCCCTGGCGGTTGAGATTGCCTTCGATCCCCAAGGCCGGGAACTTGTTGGGCACGACACGTACCTTCCAGCCGGGGGTGTTGGGGGCAAACCCATTCTCGCGATAGGCCAGGATCTCCGGCGGGGTCTTGCTCTCGTTTCCGTAGCAGAAAGGGCAAAAGCCGCCCTTCTTCGGCTTCTCCATCTCGCGCGAGAAATCGTTGGGCCGCTTGCCGCGTTCGCTGGAAATGATGACCCAGCGGCCGGTCACGGGATCTTTACGCAGTTCTGGCACGCTTTCCCCTGTTGTTGTGCGCGACGCTCATGGCTCGTCGCGAAAGTCGTCGCGGTGCAGCACAATTTCCGGCTGCAACCGTTCAGGACCGTAAACCGCCACCACGTCGAAACGGTACCCCCCGATGCCACGCCGTCGCGCAAAGCCACGAGCGAGGCGGATCAAATGACGCCGTTTGTCGCGGTTGACGGACTGCTCGGCCGGGTACTCTCCACGAGCCGCGCGACTCTTGACTTCAATGAAGACCAAGGTCCTCGCGTCCCACGCTATCAAGTCGATCTCCCCCGGCTGGGGAGGACGCCGATAGTTCCGCGCCAAGATTGTATACCCGTGATTCCGCAGGAACCAGTAGGCTAACTCCTCCCCCACGCGACCCAAGGCATGACTGGGAAGAGTTTGCGGTCTTCGCCCGAGACGGATTGCCAGCGCGTCCAGTCGACGTAAGATGCCGCGGACGACGTAGCGGCGTTGCATGGTGCAACGCTACAGCACTCTGACGTGCAAAACATTCGCCCTTTACGGGGGGGGACGATGGCGAAACCCACCCACTTCGATACGAGGGACCCGCACCTGCTCCGGCCCCACGGCGCGGGGTTTCGTGGGGGACAGAGAAAAAGAGTGTCTGTCCCCCCCGGCTAGTGTAGTGCGGCTAACACTTTAAGCATTATTGTGCAGGGTGGCGCGAGCGCGACTGACCTTGGCGAGGATGTCATTGGCGGGGGCGGTCCAGATGAACGGCTTGGGTGCTTGGTTGTGGCGGTCCAGATGTTCATAGATGGTCAGGATGAGATCGGAGACGTCGCGGAAGACGCCGCGCCGCAGGCGGTTCTGGGTGAGGTCGCGGAAGAAGCGCTCCACCATGTTCAGCCAGGATGAACTGGTGGGGGTGAAGTGGACATGAAAGCGCGGGTGGCGCTGCAGCCAGCGCTGGACCTTGGGGTGCTTGTGGGTAGCGTAGTTGTCCACGATCAGGTGCAGGTCCTTGTCCACGGGCGTGGCCAGGTCAATGAAGCGCAGGAACTGCAACCACTCCTGATGCCGGTGACGCTCCTGGCAAAGCCCGATCACCTGTCCGTCCGCCGCATTCAGGGCGGCAAACAGCGCGGCGGTGCCATTGCGCTTGTAATCATGGGTCATGGTTGCCGCCCGTCCGCGCTTGAGGGGCAGTCCCGGCTGGGTACGGTCCAAGGCTTGGATCTGGCTCTTCTCATCACAGCAGAGCACGATCGCATGCTCGGGAGGGTTCAGGTACAGGCCGACGATGGCTTCCAGCTTGGCCGCGAACTGCGGATCATGACTGAGCTTGAAACTCTCTATTCGATGCGGTTTGAGACCGTGCGCCCGCCAGATGCGCCGCACGCTTTTTTCGCTGATCCCGACCGCCGCGGCCATCGTCCGCGTCGACCAGTGCGTGGCCTGAGCGGGCCGCTCCTGCGTCGTCTTCCGTACCACCAACGCGCTCATCCCGGCGGGCAGGCTGGGCTTCCGTCCGGGGCGAGGCGCATCCTTTTCCAAGCCGGCCACCCCCAGGCGCAGAAAGCGATCCCGCCAGCGCGCGCTCTTTTGCACGCTGATGCCCAGCACCGCGGCGATCTCCTTGTCCTGCTTGCCGGTGGACGCCAGCAGCACGATGCGGGCGCGCTCGACCACCCGCGCCGGCAGCGAGCGCGCTCGAGCGCGCGTGCGCAGCAGGGCCTCCTCGGCGGCGTCAAGTTGAACCGGGCGGGCGATGCGCATGGCGAAAGAGCCTCCATTGTAGAGACGTTCCGCGCCATATAATGGTTACTATTTAAGCCGCACTACACTAGCAGTGTGCGCAATCGCGAGTACTCTCTGGAACTTACTGCGTCCGCGTTTGGCCGTGGTCGCGCAGGCAGGCTTCCAGAATCTCGAGGGCGACATCGGCTTCCTGCTTGGTACAGATCAACGGTGGCATGAGACGCAGCGTATTGGGGCCGCAGCCAAGCACCAGCAGGCCCTTATAAAATGCGGCGTCCACGAGGCGATCGCGCAATTCTGGTGCGCGCTTGCGGCTCTGCTGGTCTTCCACCAGCTCGATGCCAATCATGAGCCCGAGACCACGTACCTGGCCGACATTGGGAAACTTGGACGGCCAAGTCTGAAGGCGCTGCATGAGATACGCTCCTATCTCCGCCGCATTGCGGATGAGCCCTCCCTGCAGTAGACGCACCGTGACTTCGGCAGCAGCCAAGGCCACGGGATTGCCGCCGAACGTAGAAGCATGCGCCCCGGGAGTCCAATCCATGATCTCGGCGCGCGAGAACATCACGCCTAACGGCAGTCCGCTGGCGATGCCCTTGGCGGAACAGACAATGTCCGGTTCGACATCGTGGTGCTCGATAGCCCACATCTTGCCGGTTCTGCCGCAGCCAGCCTGCACCTCGTCCACCACCAGCAGGATGCCGTGCCGGGTGCAGATACGGCGGATCTCCTGCACGAAGGTGCTCGGGGGCACGACGTAGCCGCCCTCGCCCTGGACCGCTTCCAGCACGATGGCCGCTACTTCCGTGGGGTTGGTGGTGGTATGGAACAGGCGATCGAGATCCTCGAGGCACGCGGCGGCCGTGTCGACCGACCCATGCAAGGGTCGATAAAGATCGGGATACGGAATATGAAAGAAGCCCGGCAGGAGGGCTCCCAGGCGGGCGCGCTGCGTGATCTTGCTGCTGGTTAGCGACAGGGCGCCCATGGTGCGGCCATGGAAACTGTTGTAAAAGCCAATCACAAAGGGCCGGCGGGTGTGGTAGCGGGCCAGCTTAATGGCAGCCTCGACAGCTTCCGCTCCGGAATTGCCGTAGAACACCTTGATCGGGCCATCAAAGGGCGCCAGCGGCTCCAGCTGCTCCGCCAAGGTCACCATGTGCTCGTAGTAGAAATCCGTTCCCGACATGTGCAACAACTCGCCCGCCTGTTTCTGGATGGCGGCCACCACTTCAGGGTGACAATGCCCGGTGGAGCAGACGGCGATGCCGGCCGAGAAGTCGAGAAACTCGTTGCCGTCCACATCCTCGACACGCATCCCACAGCCTCGGCGCGCCACCAGTGGGTAGCTGCGGGTGTAGGAAGGCGAAACCCAGCGCGCATCGCCGGCGAGCACGCGGCGGGCATTGGGCCCGGGCAACTCAGTGATCAGCTTGGGAGCTACGGAAGCAGACGCGGACGAGAGCAGAACGGACATAAATACCTCCGAAGGAAGCAGGGCGGCGACGGCCCGATGTGGAACCGCAGCCGGAACTGGGGGAAGCCGCACAACGAGGAGCGGGAGCGGATGCCGGCAAGATTTAGTCGGTGGCGAATAGACCGGGGCGAGCCGCCGCGGGCGCCGCCAAATGCGGTGAGCACTTTCGCGATGGAAGCGGCCAGTTCATCTTGGATCGCTCGAATGCTTCCTGTGCTCAGCGTCGCCGCCAGCGAACACCGCCACCCCTCACGTCTTCGACCAGCACGCCACCTTCGTCCAACTGCCGCCGAAAGTCGTCGGAGGCCGTGAAGTCCTTGCGCTGCCGGGCGGCGGCCCGCTCGGCCAGCAGCGTTTCAATCTCGGCATCGCTGAGCCCGGCAGCGGCCAGCCCGACTGCATCCATTTTCGCACGATCCGTGTCGTCAAGGACGCAGAAGACGCTGTCGAAGGTCTGCAAGACGGCGTCGAAGGCAGCGCGGTCGGGCTGCCCGATCTGCCCCGCGTCGAGCGCGGCATTCGCCTCCCGCACCAGCTTGAAGAGGGCTCCTAACGCTTCGGCCGTGTTCAGGTTATCCGCCAGAGCGGCGAGCATTTCTGTCTCCGCGGCCCGCACCCTCGCCTGCAATGCCGGGTGCGATTCCGGCGAGGTGGCTTCGCGGGCGAGCCGGGCGCGAAAGGCCCGCAGGCGCTCCAGCGTCTCGCCCGCCTGGATCAGGCCGTCCAAGGTGAAATTGAGCTGATGACCGTAGGGTACCTGGGCGAGCAAATAGCGAATGGCACTGGGGCGATGGCCTTGCTGCAGCAGATCGCGCAGGGTATAGAAGTTGCCGAGCGATTTCGACATCTTCTCGCCATTGACCTGCAGAAACTCGGCATGCACCCAGTACTTCACGAAAGGCCGGTGGGTCAGCGACTCGGCCTGGGCGATCTCGTTCTCATGGTGCGGAAAGATCAGGTCCGTGCCGGCGGCGTGCAGGTCAAAACTCTCGCCCAGCATCTCGGTCGCCATCACGGAGCATTCGATGTGCCAGCCCGGACGCCCCGGTCCCCATGGACTGGGCCATGCCGGTTCACCCGGACGCTGCGCCTTCCATAGGACAAAATCCCGCGCCTGTTCCTTGCCGTACTCGTCCACCTCGACCCGGGCCCCGTCTTGCAGCCCGGCCAAATCCTTGCCTGACAGTCTCCCGTAAGCGGGAAAGCTCGCCACCCGGAAATACACGGAACCCTCGTTAACGTACGCGTTGCCGTTCTCGACCAGGCGCACAATCCACGCCACCATCTGCGGAATGAACGCCGTGGCCCGTACCAAGTGGGTAGGCGGAGCGATACTGAGCAAATCACAGTCCTCAATAAACGCCTTCTCATACCGCGCGGTGTAAACGGCGAGGTCCTCCCCCGCTTCCTGCGAGCGGCGGATGGTTTTGTCGTCCACATCGGTGATGTTCATCACCGCCGTCACGGCCAACTTCTGCGTGGCCAAGAAGCGGCGCAAGAGGTCGACAGCGACAAAAGTGCGAAAGTTGCCGATGTGTCCGAAGTCATACACCGTCGGACCGCAGGTGTACATCCGCACCTGCCCGGCGATCAGGGGCTCGAAATCTTCAATTTGGCGGGAGAGCGTGTTGTAGAGGCGGATCCGCATGCGTCGAGCTTGATTCTAGCAAGGAGAGCGGCGCGCGGGCTGCTGGTGCGCGCCGACCGCGCCCGCTCCTCACCTGGTGGAACGCCCCCTGCGAGACTTGCGGGGGGATGGTGGGGGGGCGGGCGTCATCCGTTCCAGGAGACTCTGTAACTGCAGCCCTTCTCCCCGGGGCAACACGCCCGCCGCGAGGTCGCCGAAACGCTCCAGCCGGCGACGTACCTTCTCGAGAGTGAACGCGGCGGGATTCAAGCCGGTGCGTACCTCGCCCCAACGCAGCGGCGTGGAGACGGGGGCACCTGGCAGCGGGCGGGGCGAGTAGGCGGGCGGGATCGTCTTACCGCGCGCGTTCTGGCGATAATCGAGGTAGACACGATCCGCAGGCCGCTCGTGGACCGCCCAAACCAGCGTGGTGAGTTCGGGAAGAGTGGCCGCGGCGGCGCGCAGCATGATTTCAGCAAAGCGCGCGCTCTGCGCATAGGTATGACCGGGCCCCAGCGGTACCAGGATATGCATGCCGGTAGCGCCGGAGGTTTTGGGCCACGCCTCGATCTGCCAGCTCTCGAGAATCTGGCGGAGAGCAATCGCCACTTGGATGACGGCGGCGAAGGACGCGCGCGGACCGGGATCGAGATCGAGCAGCACGAAGTCCGGTTCGTCCGGGGTTGCGGCCCGACTCATCCAGCAGTGATGGTCAATGCAGCCCAGATTAACCAGGTAGAGCAGAGTCGGGCAGTCGTCGCAAAGCACGTAGTTGATCGAAGCCCGCTCGCCTTTGCTGGCCATGGCCGTGGTCCGCACCCAGGCCGGCATGCTGGCGCCCGCCTCCTTCTGAAAGAAGGACATGCCGCCGATGCCGTGCGGATAGCGTTTCAGCGAGAGCGGCCGTTCGCGCATGTGGGGTAGCAGAAATTCGGCGACGTCGTAAGCGTACTCGAGGAGATCGCGTTTACGCAGTCCCTCCGCTGGAAACAAAACCTTGTCCAGGTGCGTGAGCGAGACGGCCACGTCGTCCACCGTCAGCGTCGCCCGTTCGACTGCGGGCGGTATCGGAAGCCTCCCAAGTAGCCGCGCTCCGGGGGTGAGGCGCTTGCGGGCGTCGCGCTGTTGCGACTCAGAACCGTGCCAGTCTGGTCGTCGGATGACCTGCTTTTCCGACAATTGGGATTCAGAGCTCCTGGACTTCACGATGTGACCTCGGTTTCGCGGAAGCATTCCTCCGGAGCCTTATCGTCGCGCAGTCCGAGGAAGACCGGCGCGCGCAACTTACCGTCCGGCGTCCACTCGGAATACTTGACTTGCGCCACGAGTTGCGGCTGAACCCACTGCAGGGCGCCCTTGTGCAAGCCGGAGTTGCGCGGAGCCCCAGTGGGCGGTCCGCTGGCCGGCAGCCCCTGCAAGCGCGCATAGAGTGCGGCCAGTGCAGCGCGGTCGAAGCCTGTCCCCACATGGCCAATGTAGCGCCACCGCCGCCCCTCGCGCAGGGCGAGAAGGAGCGATCCGAAGTGCTCTCGCGACCCCCGCGGCGCGGTATAGCCTACGACGGCCGCTTCCTGTACGCGCGTCAGCTTCCACTTCAACCACCAGCGTGAGCGGCGCGGCTCGTAAGATGAATGCCGGTGTTTGGCGACAATGCCCTCTAAGCCGTTGTTGCGCGCGAGTTGCAGCAACCCCTCACCATCCTCTTCGACGTGATCGGCAAAGCGCACCGGTGGAGCGTCCACCAGGCGCTGCCGCAACAGTTTCTTCCGCGTTTCAAGTGGCGTATGGAGGAGCTGTACGCCGTCGAGATGCAAGATGTCGAAAATGAAATAGGACACGGGTCGCTGCGCTGCGGCCGCTTCCGCCTCAGCACCCGTCAAGTGCATGCGTTGCTGCAGGGCGGAAAAGCTGGCGTGCCCGGACTGATCCAACATGACAATCTCGCCATCCACCAGCGCTTCGCCGCCGCGCAACTGTCGACTCAAGGCCTGCAGCTCTGGATAAGCCGAAGCCATGTCGCGCTGCGTCCGCGACCAGAGTTGCACCTTGTCCTGCGCCATCCAGGCCAAGGCGCGAACGCCATCCCACTTGATCTCGAACAGCCAGTCGGGCGAGGAGAATGGTCGGGTGCTGAGGGTGGCCAGCATCGGATGGGGCGGGAGTTCGGGACGACCGGGCGCGGCGCCAGGAAGCGTGGCCACGTCAAGGTTGTCGTCGTTTTGTCGCTCGCCCGCGGTGGATGGTGGAGACGCGCGCCGCCGCCGCTTGTCACCGATTGCCATGCCAGTGGCCGGCTTTCGTCGCGAGACGCTCTTTCCCTTCCCCTTCGCAACGCCACCGGAGCGGCGATCCGGATGCGGCTTTGGGTTGCGCGGCCCCGGGATCTGTTGCAGTCTGCGCCCACTTAACACCGACTCGGGCTGCTGTTCGGGGAGGTACCCAGGCTGCGCGGCAGCATCGCGTTTCTTGATCAAGAGCCACTGTCGCCCGTCATCGCGCCTTGTGCCTGGGCGAGCGGAAACCGATGATGCGCCGCGCGCCGGGCGCATGCGCGCCAGGGCGAACTCGCCCTGTAATTTTTGGCCCTGGAGGCGGAACTTCAGCCCACCCCGCTCCAACTGGCTCTGAGCCGTCTCGCCGCCGAGAACTTCGTAGTCGCCGACGTCCCAAACGATGACTTCGCCCGCGCCATAGTTTCCCGTGGGAATCGATCCCTCGAACGTCAAGTACTCGAGCGGGTGATCCTCCACCTGCATGGCGAGACGATGCGCGGCCGGGTCGAGGCTGGGACCTTTTGGAACAGCCCAGGACTTCAGCACGCCGTCCACTTCGAGGCGGAAATCGTAGTGGAGATGACTGGCCTGATGCTGCTGCACGCAAAACTGGCGCTTTGCCGCAGCCTGAGCAAGGCGGGGGCCGCCTCGCGGTTCCGGCGTCGCGCTGAAACTCCGTTTCTCGCGGTACTGCTGCAGAGCCATGCGTTGGGTTGGATGCGTTTTGCACTCCCGGGTGACCTGTCTTAGCCGTCGGGGAAGTCAAGCCGTGGACCACGACCGACTGTCTGTCGCCGCGATTCGACACCACGGCGCCGCCAACCCCGAGTAGCGCTGCCCTCATCTAGGAGTGGATGGCGGGAGTGTGGAGCGGTTATCTCACGTTCGGACTGGTCACCTTGCCGGTTCGCCTCTACTCCGGCGCCCGCGGAGAACGCATCAGCTTTCATCAGTTACATGCCAAGGACCAGGTGCGGCTGAAGCAACAGATGATCTGTCCGGCCGACCATCAAGTGGTGGGCCGCGACGAGACGGTCAAGGGATATGAGTACGCGAAGGGAGCATACGTGGTCATTCCCGAGGCGGAGATCAAACAGGCCGCCCCCAGCACCGACAAGCAGATGGAGGTCGTCGAGTTCTGCCGCGCCGAGGAGCTCGACCCATTGTGGTTCGAGGCATCGCACTACTTGGTGCCGGAGACGGCGGGCCGCCGTCCTTACGCATTGCTGGAACAGGTCCTGGAAGAGACCGGCTTCGTCGCCATCGCCCGGCTGTCCATGCATAACCGGGAGTACCACGCCGCCATCCGGCCGTCGCATCTGGCGGGGGTGGAGGGAAAACACCGCGGCTTGCTGTTGCATACCCTCTACTGCCGCGACGAGTTGCGGGTGGCCGAGGGCTTTGGCGAGTCCTCTGCCGAGGCGCCCCCGAAAGAGGTCGAGCTGCAGCTGGCGCGCAAGCTGGTCGAAGGCTTGGCTCGACCGTTTAATCCGGCGGAGTTCCACGACACCTACCGCCACAACTTGGAACAACTGATTGAAGCCAAACTGGCAGGACAGCCGACCGCCAAACCGGCCGCGCGTCTCAACCTTGTGCCCATGGTCGACTTGATGGCGAGCCTGAAACAAAGCCTCGAACTAGTGGGTAAAGGTGCCCGGAAGCCGCCCGCCCGCGTCAGCGCCCACTCCGCTAAAAGGAAAGCGGCGGTGGCGCGGCGACGCACCGCCTGAGGCGGCGTCGGCGCCTGGCACTCTATACTGAAGCGTGGCCGAGTCGACATCATCTGACTTCGAAACGTCAGTCCGGACCAGCCTGATCGAGCTCATCACCGAGACCTCGACCAACCTGCCGCCCGACGTCCGCGCCGCCATGCAGCTTGCGACCCGGCTCGAACATCCCGCTACGCAGAGCGCCACCGCCCTCGCCATCATCGGCACCAACATCGAACAAGCAGCTCAGGATGTCGGACCCATCTGCCAGGATACCGGGATGCCGACGTTTTTCGTGCAGACACCCGTGGGCGCCAACCAGCTGGTCCTGCGACGTCTGATCCGGGAGGCGGTGGCCGAAGCGACACGCCGTGGCAAGCTGCGTCCCAACAGCGTGGACTCGCTCACCGGCGAAAACAGTGGCGATAACCTGGGTCCCGGAACTCCCGTCATCCACTTCGAGCAGTGGGAGAACGATGCCGTGATTGGGATCAGACTTCTGCTCAAAGGGGGCGGCTGCGAAAACAAGAATATCCAATATTCCCTACCCTGCGAGCTGGAGCATCTGGGCCGCGCCGGGCGCGATCTGGAGGGCGTACGGAAGTGCATCCTGCACGCCGTCTGGCAGGCGCAGGGACAGGGCTGTGCTCCGGGCGCGGTGGGAGTGGCCATCGGCGGCGACCGCACCTCCGGCTACGAGGCAGCGAAGGAACAACTGTTGCGCTCCCTCCCCGATACCAGCCCCGACCCGCGGCTTGCCGAGTTGGAGCGCTACATTTTGGCGCGCGCCAACACGCTGGGCATTGGCACGATGGGCTTCGGAGGCGGCGTCTCGCTGATCGGCTGCAAGGTGACGGCGTTGAACCGTCTGCCGGCCAGTTTCTTTGTCTCCGTCGCGTACGACTGCTGGGCCTTCCGGCGTCTGGGCGTCCACTTAGACGCAACCATGGGGAAGATCACGCGCTGGTTGTACAAGGAAACGGCGGCGGGCGCTGCGCAGCCGGAGCCAGAGTCGGCCGCTTTAGGGACGCCGTCCGTGACGCAGCGGACGGTGCGGCTCACCACGCCGCTCAGTGAAGCGCAGGTCCGCAACCTCCGCGTGGGCGACATGGTTCTGCTTTCCGGCCGCATCATCACGGGGCGCGATGCGGTGCACGCCCATCTCCTACACCACGAACCGCCGATCGCGCTGGCGGGCAGCGCCCTCTACCACTGTGGCCCGGTGGCGCTGAAAGATGCCGGAGGCGCATGGCGCATCACCGCCGCGGGACCGACCACCAGCATTCGCGAGGAACCCTATCAAGCCGAGATCCTGCGCCGCTACGGAGTGCGCGCGGTGATCGGCAAGGGCGGCATGGGGGCCCGCACGCTGGCGGGCTTGCAGGCCAGCGGCGCCGTCTACCTGAATGCGGTCGGCGGGGCGGCCCAGTTCTACGCGCGCACCATTAAAAAGGTGTGTGGCGTTCATTGGCTGGAGTTCGGTATACCGGAAGCGATGTGGGAAATTGACGTGAAGGATTTTCCAGCCGTGGTCACCATGGACGCCCACGGCAACAGCCTGCATGCCGCGGTGGAAGCCGCGTCAGGCACCGTCTTGGCCGACTTGGCTCAAGAAACCGTTCACACTGTTCAATAGAAACGCCGGGGCGCCCCGGCGGCCGGTATGGCAGTTAGCCTGAAATCATGCAAGACGTAACCCTTCTCCCTGGCGACGGCATCGGACCCGAGGTCATTCGCGCCACGCAACGCGTGCTCGACGCGGTGGGCGCCGAGATCCGCTGGCGCGAATTCAAAGTTGGTCAGCCGGCGATCGACGAGTGCGGCGAGCCCCTGCCGCCGGCGGTTCTGGCCGACATCCTGGAAACTGGCGTGGCGCTCAAGGGGCCCATCGGCACCCCGATTGGAGAGGGTTTCACCAGCGTCAACGTGGCGTTGCGCAAGCACTTCCAGCTGTTCGCGAACTTCCGCCCGGTACGCAATCTGCCGCGTGTCAAGACGCGCTTTGACAACGTGGACTTGATCATCTTCCGCGAGAACACCGAGGGGCTGTATCGCGGTATCGAGCACGAGGTGGTGCCCGGCGTGGTCGAGAGCATCAAGATCGCCACCGAGAAGGCCTGCCTGCGCATCTCCAACTTCGCCTTTGCTTACTCGCGCCTGCACGCCCGTAAAACCATCCACGCCATTCACAAGGCGAACATCATGAAGCTCTCCGATGGCCTCTTTCTGCGCTGCGCGCGCGAGGTCAGCCGCGAGTATCCCGAACTGGTATACAAAGAGGCCATCGTTGACAACGCCTGCATGCAGCTCGTGATGAATCCCCACCAGTACGATGTGCTGCTGCTGGAGAATTTGTATGGCGATATCGTGAGCGACCTCTGTGCCGGATTGGTGGGCGGACTGGGCCTCGTGGCGGGCGCCAACCTGGGCGAGAAACAGGCCATCTTCGAGGCCGTTCACGGCACAGCGCCGGACATCGCGGGCCAGGGGTTGGCCAACCCGACGGCGGTATTGCAAGCCGCCGAGATGCTGCTGCATCACATCGGACAGCACGACGCCGCACAGCGACTCAAAACCGCACTGCTGGAAGTCTACGAAACCGGCGAGCACCTCACCCGCGATGTTGGCGGCAGCGGAGGTACCGTTGAGTTTACCGAGGCCATTCTACGCCGCGTGGACGCGGCAAGGCCGTAGCGGTGAACGGTGAAGACGGTCACCCGTCCTTGGCCGTTTAGTGTCCGCGATGCTGTCCGCGCAATTCCCGTTCCGCCTGTTCCCAGTCCTCACGATGGCGACCGTGCCCGCCACCGCGCGCCAGGTAGATGACGTAGGCACGGGCGCGAATCTCCTCTTCGGTTGGCACCTGCAGCCCACCGCCGCTGGAAGATGCGGGAGCAGCCAACGCTTTTCGCGAAGCACCAGTTTGTTTCGGTTTCGTCGCCTTCATCGCTTGCTTATTGTAGCTGTTTCGGGCGCACTTGGACCGCAAAGTTGCGTCCCTCCCAGCGCTCGCCGTCATGCCAGCGAAAGGTGAAGCGAAAGGGTGCCGTCTGCCCAGGAAACGCTGTCAGGTCAACGTAGTAAGCCCCAATGCCCGGATCCGTCGAGGCGGTCTCATGGACACGGCTCCACTCGTCATCGCTCCAGACCAATGCAAAAGCGGCGCCGGCTTGGATGCGCAGGGTTGTTCCCGGCGCGACCGCAGTCACCTGGCGATGGAACTTCCAAACCTCCCAGCGGCGGCGGCGCGGGTCGGCTACAAGGTAGCGATCCGCTACGACGGGAATGCGGTCAAACACAGCACCGTCATGCACTGAGCGCAATAGTTTCAGATACTCGGCGTGCGCCCACATCAGCGGCATGGCGGCCCCGGTGGGCCCGCCACAACGCAGGTAGTGTTCCGGGAGGTCGGGGCGGTCCCAGACCTGCTCTGGCAGCAGGCCGACGCCGTGCGCAAACCCTTCCAGCGCGCGCAAGTAGGGTGTGACATCGCGCCCGGCAGCGAATTCGTAGTGTCCGCGTTCACCGGTCAACAGCGGCCAGCAATGTCCCTGTCCCCAACCCTCAAAAGCCCCGCCGTCGGCACGCTGGCCGTAACCGTCGTGATTATAGCGACGCCAGCACGCGCCCTGGGGAGTGGTGAAGAGCAGCACAGCGTCCACCACGCGTAACGAGTCTTCGATCAAGGCGTCGCCGGGCCGGCGAAGACCATAGCGCACCAACTCCAAAAAGCCGGCGTCCACCACGTCCCGGGCTGGAAACAAACTGATCTGCCCGGGACCGCGGTTGGCGATCCGCAGGCTGCTGGTGTTGGGATCCTCGTCGGGAATGACCGCATCGGCCGGTACGGGATGGATACGGATATAGTGGCGCGGTACATCAGGTAAAAGACTGCCCTGCGTGGTCACTGTCCATGCCTCGATATGCTGCTCGAGGAAATCGGCATATTCGAACAAATAGGCGGAGAGGGCTTCTTCGCCGCGCTGGAGCGCCATGGCGGCGGCACACACCAGCCCGGAGATGTGGGCGGCCAGCGTCGAAGGCGAGTAGCCCCTGGATTCCTCCCATCGTTCCTGCGGCGTCACCGGCCCCTCGGTCACCAGATACGCGGCGGCGCGCCGCACCATGGGATAGGGATCGAACTCGCGCAGGGCGCGCAGATGACTCAGCCGCCATGCCAGCATGATGGGAAAGGCGACTTCGTCCAGTTGGATGCCCTTCCAGTAGGGTTCGCCATTAACCCAAAAATTTTGGGCGAACCCGCCATCGGCGCGCTGCGAGGCGGCAAGGTAGATCAGCGCACGCAGCGCCGTATTGCCGTTGCCCACCGCCAGCAGCCCGCAGGCGCTGTTGACCAAATCACGTGTCCAGACCAGGTGATAGCCACCCAGCTCCTCGTCGCCCTTCACCTCGCCCCAGGGAATGCTGAGCGAGGCGATCATCGCGCCGGGATAGCTCTTGTCCTCATGGGCGAGCAGGAGGCTGACGCTGCGGTGAAACAGCCCACCGCCGTCCAGCGCCACGTCCGTCAGAGGCAGATGGTGCTTGCAGGCGCGCTCCCATTGCTCGAGATAGCGACAGGCGGAGTCTTTGAAGTGCGGGCCCAGCGCCTGCAGCAGCGTGTTGATGGCGGCGTGGCGGGTGTCGCCAAACGCCATGCCCAGGGTAAACTCCGCCGCCTGCGAGGGTATGCCGTGGCAGGCGGCGACAAGATCAAGTTCACCGGTCAGAGCCAGGTTGCCGTTCGGGGCGCTGTCGAACTCCCAATCCATCTGGAAGTTGTCCTCCAGATCGGTCCACCCGTCGCTGCGTCCCACGTAGCCGCAGGACATTTTCAAAAACGGCACTGACGCTCCCAGCGCCATCCATCTCGCCCCCTTGTGAGTCAGAAACATGCGCTGCCCTGCGACCTGCACCACTTCGGCGCTATTCCCCTCCCCGCCGACCTCCAAGTGCGGGGCGCAGAGGGCGTAGAGCCGCAAGGGTTTCGAATCCGGCTGGGTCACGAAGCGCGTGTGCACCAGCAAGCAGTCCTGGTGGGGGTCGCAAATGATCTCTTTCTCGATGCGGTAGCTCGCGTTGGTGTTGTGGACACGGTAGCCCAGGGAATGATCACTGAGCGCCGTGATTTGAGAAGTCGTATTGCGACGTTCGTCGTGGAAGAAGGTCTGGTTATCGCTGACCAGGAACTGCAGGTCACGAATCTGTGGCCGGTCCAGAGTGGGGAAATAGACCTCCGTCACCACGCCCTGGGCCAGCGTGAACCACACGCAACTGGAGGCGGAGTAGGCGGTGCCGATGGCGTCCTTGGCGCCACGCGTCCAGCGCGGCTCGATTCCAGGCGCTCCGAAAGCCGTGCGTCGTCCGACCGCTGCTTCGGGCAAGGGCGCCTGTTCTTCAACCATGTGAGGCCTCCGCGACAAACCTAGATTAGCGCGACGCGGGTCTTCCAGGCCGCCCATGTGTCCTGAAAGGACCTGCTGCGGTTGACCTCACTCCAACGCTGGCGCGCTGGCAGCCGCCGCCATTTGCTTCCGCGCCAGCGCCCGCGCACGTTCCAGTTCCTGGGAAGCGCGCACGGGCTGGCCGAGAGCCTGCAAGGCGCGGGCAGCCTCCAAGTGCGGCTGGGGCAGCTCCGGCGTC
This sequence comes from uncultured Acidobacteriota bacterium, assembly GCA_937898755.1. Lineage (GTDB taxonomy): Bacteria > Acidobacteriota > Terriglobia > Terriglobales > SCQP01 > CALEJU01. The sequence continues at coordinate 104,065 of CALEJU010000036.1, forward strand.
GTTTGCAGAGCGGAGGTGAGGGCATCCAACGCGGCTTGCGGCTCCCCGCGTCGCAGCAACGCTTCCGCCAGCAACGTCGCCGCGGGACCCGGCAAGCCCGGTGGCAGCAAGCGCGCGGAGCGCACAACATCCCCTTCGCGATGGGCGTTCAGATCCGCCGCCGCCAGGGCCTCGAATGTACGTGGCCCCGGCACCAGGGCGAAGGCTCGCTCGATGTACGGCACCGCGCCGGCGGCATCACCGGTATGGCTCAGCAGGAGTCCCATCTGCAAATAGGCGGCGGCATAATCCGGGAAAATGCGGATGGCTTCCCGATACTGCTTCGCGGCCGCCTGCGGCGCACCCGTCTCGAGCGTCAACCCATAGGCGAAATGCGCTTTGGCCGAATGTGGCGAACGCGCCACCGCCATGCCAAACAGCGCCTGGTTGTCACGCCACAATACAACCTCGTGCTGATCCGCCATCGCATACACCCCCAGGATCAGGAGCACTGCCGCAAGCGAGAGGCGACTCACAGCCCAGCCATTCCAGCGTGTCCGAATGCGCCACGCCAGCCAGCCGACCAGAAGCGCCAGACCGACCGACGGCAGATATAACAGCCGATTGGCGCGAATAGTGCCGACGGGAAACAACAGGTTGGACGTAGGCAGATCAGTGACCAGGAAGAAGGCCGCCCCCAGCAACAGAAGGCGCTGTCGTCGCAATACGAACAGCAAGGCCATCAGAACTACCATGCCGGCTGCGGTTGCAAGCGCGACGGGAGCCAGCGTCTGGCGTAGAACCGGGATCGCCGCAAAGGAGTAGTCCGGCGCCAGTTGGAAGGGCCACAGACAGGCTCCCAGGGACCGGAGAAGGATCATTCCGGCGGTGCGAATCCGTTCCGCCGAAGAGGCGTATGCCAATGGGTTGTCGAGGAATGGGATGGGCGGGAGGAGAAGACCCACCACGCGGATCCTCAGCGCGATGTAGGCCAGGCTGATTCCCAGAACCATCCACAGTGTGGGTTGGCGCGCCACGCGCTTCGCATCGCGCCCCCGATCCAGCATGACCAGCGACTGCAGCATCAACAGGGCGACGACTGTAATGGCCGATTCCTTGGCCAACAGCGCCAGTCCCGCGCTGGCAGCGGCGGCCAAACTCCACGCCCATGCTCGCGGCCGTAGCGTGGCACCATGGCCAAGCACGAGTGCGGCGAGCACTCCCAAGGTGGCCAGCAGATCGGATCGTCCGACCACGCCGGCGACAACCTCGACATGCAAGGGCGTGAGCGCAAACCAAGCCGCTCCGATCCACGCCGCCCAAGTTGGAACGAAAATCCTGATCCAGGCATAGAGCAACACGACCACGGCGATATGCAAACCCAGGTTGACCAGATGAGGCAGGGCGGGATTACCGGGTCGCAATGCCCACTCCGCGGCGAAACTCAAAGTGGTCAGGGGGCGATAGAGTCCCCAGTGATGAGCAGGTGCCCAGTAATCCTGGGTGAAGAGCCGGGGCCAGTTGCGCAACCCGTGCACGCTGGGATTGGCCAGTACGATGCTGACGTCGTCAAATGTATAGCCGTTGCGCAACACACGCCAGAACCCCACAACGCAGAGCGCAATGAGTCCGAGAACCGGCGCATGGCGCGGAGAATGCAATGATCGTGCGGCGTCGTACAACGGTGCGGGCTCAGACGTGACGCCGCGAGAATTCATGCGCCTCCTCGGTGAGCGTCAGGTTCAACGGTTGCAGTTGACGTACCAGTTCTTCCGCCAAGCCGATGATGCGTAGCCCCTCCACGGCCACAAGTTTGCAACTTAATGCGACTCGAGGCTGAGCGGCGCCCGGCATATAACAAAGGACGCGGCAGTGCTGGCAGTCCTCATTCCAGCAGAAGCGTCCGTAAGGGATAGTGTCCTCGGCGAGAGTTTGCAGGCCGCGCAGAAGAAAATTCCCAGCCGGCAACTCGAATGTCTTCCCCAGGATCTGGATTGACACGCGGCGGTCAGAGCTGTGCAACGGAACACTCATGCGCCACCAGCTTAGTCGACTGGACGCACCGCTCTCTAATGAGAGGACGCGTCGGGGGCGGATACTATCGGGCTGGCGGCGGGCGCGGGGAGCGGAAGCGCGGCAGAGGGCATGCCGGTCGCCGCAAGTTCGAGCGGACGTTCCAGGCGCACAACCATTTCCGAGCCCACCGTCAGGTCGGCATGGTGCGGGCGCAGCAACCACCAGCCACCGCCTGCCACAAGCCCGGCCACCCCACCCACCGCTATCGCCTTGCCACCCAGCATGGCGGCGCCCAGCAACGCACCGCCGACGCCGGCGGCGCCGGTTCGTACGGCGTCGCGCCGTCCCGGACGGCGCGACGCTTGCACCATCCCTTCCGCGTCGACCGTGGTTCCCGTGGAGGGATCGGTCTGCAGCACATCGGCGCTCAACGTGTATTGTCGCCCGTCAGGGAGCACCAGATCGTCGGGACGCAGCAGAAGTTCGGAACGGCCTTGAAAGGCGTGCAGATCGCGCACATGCGCTACATGACCCGCAATGCGTGCGCCGGCTGGAATTGCAGTCTGGTTGTCGACCAACACGGTCTGCATGACGCGGCCTGAAAACACATCGCCAGCATGACTACGTTGGCTCGTGATCTCCGTTTCCAGTTGGAGACGAATCGGGGTCCCCACGGGGACGGAGATCACCGGAGCGGGGTGACCGGCTGCCCAGACGAGCGGACACAAAATAACGGTGATAGCCGCAAGGCGCTGCAAGTTCGACATGGTTCCTCCTAAATCAGGAGCAAGTCGGGAGAATCGCATTTGGAGGGAGCGCCAGAGCAGACGCGCACCTCGCGGGAAGTGTACCGCGAGCCGGCACCAACGCCAGGACCTGAAGTCCAGCAGAGGTGGCTCAGGGGTTACCCCATCACAGGCACGCCGCGAATGACGCAATTTGTCAGTGCGTGATGCCGCGTACTGTCAAGCTTGACTTGCTGCGCCCGGATGGAACATCGGAAACAGACGATTCACCCTGGATAAGTTGATGAAAATGCTGGCACAAGTCACTTTAATCGCGAGGTGCCGGAGTTCGGCCGCACGATTGCAGTAGGGGTAGTGGTTCCACATGGAGGCGCCCGGCGAAACACCGGGGGATTGAACAAATCGGACTCACCAGCGGCGATCGCAGGCGAGCCCACTACCGCAGAGGAGATTTCATGAAAGATCGTCGTTCTAAGGGCTTTTCGCTGATCGAGTTGCTGATCGTCGTCACCATCATTCTGATCATCGCCGCCATCGCGATCCCCAAACTGCTGACCGTGAAGCAGTTGGCCAACTCGACGGCTGCCGTGGCCAACACACGCTCGATCAACAATGCGCTGACCGCCTATTCCACGCAGTACCCTGCCGTGGGATACCCGGCGGCCTTGGGCGCTCTGTCGGGCACCGGCAATGCGCCGAGCTCGACTTCCGCGCTGTTGGTGGACACGCTGTTGACCGGCGCCACCTCAGCCGCGACCCCGAAGCAGGGCTACTACTTTACCTACACGGCTGGCACCGGTACGCCGTCCACGACCTATACCCTGTTGTCGACGCCCACCACCAACGCCGGCACGCGCAATTTCTTCTCCGACCAGTCGGGGGAGATTCACTACAACGACACGGCCGCTGCGAGCGCGTCTGATCCGCTCATCGGCTAATTGTCAGCCGTCTACGAAAAACGGGGCAGGACGATCAGAGTCCTGCCCCGTTTTTTTGGCCCACGCCAGAGGCTGAGCCCAGGGGACACGATGATCTCACGACGCCAAGGCTTCTCGCTGCTGGAACTGCTGATCGTCATTACGATCATCCTGATCATTTCGGCGATCGCGATACCCCGTCTTCTGACCGTCAAGCAGCTCGCAAATTCCACCGCGGCGGTCGCCAACCTACGCTCTCTGGACAATGCCCTGACTGCGTATACCACCCAGTACCCTGCGATAGGATATCCGGCCAATCTGCCGGTTCTGGCAGGAAGCGGCTCGGTGCCCAATTCAACGGCCGCCTTGTTGACTGATTCGCTGTTGGCGAATGCCACCGTGCCCGACCGGGCAAAACAGAGTTATTTTTTTACGTATACTCCGGGCTCGGGGACGCCGGTAACCACCTACAATCTGACCGCCACTCCGCTCGGGAGCAGCGTAAGCCGCAGCTTTTTTACTGATCAGACCGGGGAGATTCATTACCATGATGGCGCGACCGCCAGCGCCAGCGATCCGCTGATCGGATGAAGCACTGGCAAGTCACAACTGGCGGAGCAGGAGCAAAGCGGGTTGATAGCGATCGAATGTACGCAATTGACTAAGGATTATCCGGTCGGATTCTGGCGCCAGCGACCCCGCCGCGCACTCGATCAGCTCAGTCTTCAGGTTGAAGCGGGCGAGATCTTTGGTTTTTTGGGGCATAACGGGGCCGGTAAGACCACCACTCTGAAGCTGCTGCTGCGCCTGGTCTATCCCACGGCGGGCACGGCGCGTATTCTGGGCAAACCGATCGGTGATCCGCGGCTGGCACGGCAGATCGGCTACCTGCCTGAAGCCCCCTATTTCTACGACTACCTGACTTGCCGCGAATTGCTGGCCTACTACGCCGAACTGGCGGGCGTGGCCCCAGCCACGCGCGAGGCGGATGTGCGGGTGGCCTTGCGCCGCCTCGGGATGGAGTCCTTCGCCGACTTGTCGTTGCGCAAATGTTCGAAGGGGATGCTGCAGCGCGTGGGGTTGGCGCAGGCGATTGTCCACCGGCCAGCCGTGGTCTTTCTGGACGAACCCATGAGCGGCCTCGATCCGATCGGCCGACGCGAAGTGCGTGATCTCATGCTCGAGCTCAAAGCGCAGGGCACCACCATCTTCTTTTCGACCCACATCCTCAGCGATGCGGAACAGATTTGCGACCGTGTCGCCATCCTGCAGCAGGGTTGTCTGCGCGGCATGGGGCGCCTGGAAGAATTGCTCGCCGAGCCCCGCCCGGAAGTCGAGGTGGTCTGGATGCCAGCCTCCAATCGACCCTTACCCGAAGCCTGGGCCTCCGCTGCACAGCTGCTTTCTCAAAACGGGCAGCGGCGGAGTGTTGTGGCCAGCTGCGAGCTGTGGAATTGGCTCGACGCGCTGCGCGCCCATGGGGGGCGCCTGATCAGCTTGACGCCCTTGCGCCGCAGCTTGGAGGAGGTGTATTTCCAGGATGCTCCCCCCAAGGACGCGTCGGGAGGTGCGGCTTGAACCCCATCGGCGCCGTGGCCCGCAACACATTTCGCGAAGCGATCCGGGACCGCATCCTCTTCAGCCTGGTGTTCTTCGCCGCGGCCATGATCGGCGCCGCCATTCTCTTCACCCAGATGTCGTTCGCGATCGACGCCGAGGCGCTCATCAACTTCAGCCTGACCGCCCTGACTTTGTTCGGCATCATCATCGCGGTCTTCCTTGGCAACCAACTGGTTGCCAAGGAGATCGAGCGCCGCACCTTGTATACGCTGCTCGCCCACCCGGTGCGGCGCTGGCAATTCGTGCTGGGCAAGTACGCCGGCCTGCTGCTCACGCTGCTGGTGAACTGTGGTCTCATGGCGCTGGCCTTCGTGCTCGCCCTGAGTTACGTGCTCCATGGCACGCACCCCGGAGAAGGTAATCTCGCCGCTGCGCTGCTTTTTATCTTTCTCCAATTGGCCCTGGTCACGGCCCTGGCATTGTTGTTCTCCTGCTTCTCCTCCCCCGTGCTGGCGGCGGTGTTCAGTTTGGCGTTGTTCCTGGTGGGCAATTTCGCCGACGACCTGCGCGCCATGGGACGCACCACGCAACACGTTCCGGCCAAGTTGCTGGCCCTCGGCTGTTCCTACTTGCTGCCGAATTTTTCGGACCTCAACGTGGTCACGGCGGCATCGCATTTCCAGCCGATACGGCTTTCCCTGGTGTTTCTGAACACCGGTTACGTGGTGGTTTATGCCGGTGCGTTGCTGCTGGCGGCATGCGCGATCCTCGAGGGGCGAGACTTGAAGTAAGATGCGCGCCACTCGCCCAACCACGCATTCCGTCTGGCTGGGAGTCCTCGCCCTGCTGCTGCTGGCCGCCGCCATGCAGCCGGCGGTGGAGGCTCGGCGCCCCCCGACGATACTGGAGAATGGTCGGTTGCTGCTCCCCTCTGCCGGCACACTGAGTCGGCTGGCGCTGCATTACAACGGTTTGTTGGCCGACGTGTACTGGACCCGCGCCATCCAATACTTTGGCGAGCGCCACCAGACCCGACAACGCAGCTTCCCGCTGTTGCTGCCGCTACTGAATCTGACGCTGGACCTCGACCCCGACCTGACCCAGGTGGCGCAATATGGATCCTACTTTCTGGCCGACAAGGTGCCCTTGGGTGCCGGCGAGCCGCACGGCGCGATCGCGCTGCTGCAGCGCGCCATCGCGCGTCAGCCCGACAACTGGCGCCTCTACTACAACCTGGGTTTCGTTTACGCCTTGAACCTCCACGATCGCCAGAAGGCAGCGGAGGCCTTTTATCGCGGCTCGTTGCGGCCGAATGCGCATCCCGCTCTCAAAGTTTTGGCAGCCGCTTTCCTCCAGGGTCGCGACGAGCGGCAACTGGCGCGGGCGCTATGGAGTGAACTCTACGAGACTTCCCCGGATCCGCTGATCCGCGCCAATGCACGCGACCACCTGGAAGCACTGCAGGCGGAAGCCGACATTGAACACTGGCAGGCGCTGATCGGCGACTACGCGCGCCGCACCGGCCGCGCTCCTGCGGATTGGACGGCGCTCGGTCTGGCTTCCCCGCCCCGCGATCCCGAAGGACGCGCCTACCATCTCACGGCTGGCGGCCGGGTGGAACTGGATCCCGCCACCGCGATCGCCTCGTTCCAATCGCATTAGAACGCCTCGCGCCGGGCCGTTGGTCACGCCGTTGATTTGCCCCCTGGCGGTACCCCCAAAGCGAGCGCAACGTCGGGCAGTCTCCAATGCCGCCTATCAGCATGGCGCCGTCGCAGGATGGCCGGCCAGCAGCTCATCGCCGACAGGTAGCCGGCATGGTAGGCGAAATTCCCCTTGAGGAGCATCTGCAACAGCAGCAGATGGGTCCACGCCAGATTGCGGGCGAGATTGCCACCATCAAGGTTCAACCAGTGAAATAGCAGGCGATTGCGCTCGATGACACGCTGGCGGCGGAATCGTCCGGCATGCAATACCACCGTGGCGCTCACTTCATGGCGGACCTGGGCGCATGGTTCATAGCCGATCGTCCAGCCACGTTTGCGCGCCCGGAACGAGAGGTCGGTATCCTCCCAGTAGTACGGCGAGAAGAGAAGATCAAAGCCTCCCAGTTCCTGAAACATGGCTCGTCGAAAGGCGCAAAAACCGCCAACCAGCTTGGCCGATGGCAGGCGCAAGCGTGATGTCGTTGCGCTCGGGTTTTCCGACACCGCGACATCGACGGTGCCTCCTGCCTCATAGTTTTTCCAAACGTGCCAAAAACCCCGCGCCCATTCCGCCTGCTTCCCACCAGTGGAGAACGCTCCCACCCTGTCCAGCGCGCGAAACGTACAACCGAAACAGTCAGGATCCACGAACCACGGCAAGATCGGATCTAATGCATGCGAAAATAGGTACAAGTCATTGTTAAGTAAGACAATTACAGCTCCGTCGGCCACGGCGACGCCACGGTTTACGGCGGCCGAAAACCCGCCATTCTGCGGACTGTGCACGAGGCGCACCTGAGGGTAGTGCGACTGGAGCCAAGTGCCGGTGTCATCGGTTGAGCCGTCGTCCGAGACCACGAGTTCACCCACGGCGCCTTGCGTCCGCTGCCAGCGCTCGAGTTCCCCAAGCACCGCTGGCAAATAGCGCTCCAGAAGATGGCGGCCATTCCAAGTTGGGATGACAAGGCTGAGATCCACGACGGCAAGGATAGCAAGGAGGGGTAAGGCTCTGTACGGATCCGTGGGTGCGTCATGAAGCACGCCGCCTTGGGTGACCCTGGCTACAAGAGCTGAAACTTTCTTCTGTGGCGGTACGTCGCAGCCGTCATGCTACGCCTTGCCGCGTTCACCGCCGTTCCTCTTGCCTTGTTGGCTGGAGCGCAGAGCCTTCCCCGTGCGACGCCCGCCCAGAATGCCGCCAACCCGGGCCCGGCAGCATCCGGCCTGATGCAGGCACCCAGCCCCGCCCCGGCCGCCAGCGTGACGCTCCCGGTAGGGACCGAGATTCCCATGACCTTGAATCACGCCATTAACGGGAAAAACATCCACCCTGGCGATGCCATTTACCTGATCACCAGCTTCCCGATTACCGCGGAGGACCGCGTGATTGTTCCTGTCGGAAGCTACGTCCAAGGCGAGGTGACCGCGGCCAAGCGCCCAGGACGTATTAAGGGCCGGGGCCAGCTCAAGATTCATTTCTCGCGGCTCATCCTGCCGAACGGCTACACCGTGAACCTCGCGGGCGCCCTGGATAGCGCCCCCGATCTTAATGATGCGCAAGTGAAGGGCCAAGAAGGCACTATTGAGCGCAATGGCGAGAAAGGCAATGATGTCAAGCGTGCCGCCGAAACCGCCGGGTACGGCGGCCTGATCGGCCTTGGGGTACACGGCGGCCGCGGCGCGATGGAAGGTGCCGCCGCAGGGGGTATTGCGGGCGCGTTGTGGTCGATCCTGAGCCGCGGTTCCGACCTTTACATCCCGGGGCCGGTACGGCATTGTCGCTTGCCCTGCAGCGCCCGCTGACGCTCGAGTGGGCCAAGCTGGACAATCCCGGCGGCACTCCTGGCACCCCTCGCGTGGCGCCGCCTCCAAATCCGCCGCAACGCGGGGGTGGTTACCCGCGCCCTTTCCCGCTGCTCCCCTGAGACGCCTCGAAAGCGACTTGACGGCGCCCCGCGTGCTAGCCTCGACCGGTGCCGGATGAACTGATGATTGTGGCCGGGGAGGCATCCGGCGACCTGAACGCCGCTCTTTTGATCTCGGAGCTGCGCCGCCAATTTCCTGAGCTCCGCGTCTTTGGCTGCGGCGGCGATGCGCTTCAAGCCGCCGGTTGCGAGTTGCTGGTGGACGCCTCGGAGTTGGCCGTGGTGGGCCTCTTCGAGGTGGTCCGCCACCTGCCGCGCATCTACCGCCTTTACCGCCGCTTGCGGACGGCCTTGCGCTCCCGCCGGCCGCGCGGCTTGGTGCTGGTCGACTTCCCGGATTTCAATCTCCGCCTGGCGCGCGACGCCCATGCTGCTGGCATCCCGGTGGTCTATTTCATCAGCCCGCAACTGTGGGCATGGCGCTCTGGCCGCGTGCGACAGATCCGGCGCCACGTCCGGCGGATGCTGTGCATCTTCCCCTTTGAAGAGGCGTTCTACGCTCGGCATGGCGTCGCGGTGGACTACGTCGGCCATCCGCTGGTGGACCTTGTGCGGCCGCGCGAACCGCGCGCGGCGTTTTTCGCGCGACACGGCCTCGACCCTTCTATTCCGCTGATCGCGCTTCTGCCCGGCAGCCGGAGGAGGGAGTTGGATTTTCATCTGCCCATCTTGCTGGAGGCGGCGCGCGGCCTCCAGGCCTGTCAGCCTGTGCAATTCGTCCTGCCGCTGGCGCCGACACTGGACGGAGATGAGGTCGCGCAGCGCTTGGCCGCTGAGCCCGGGCTGGTGCAGCTCATACGAGATGGGACCTATGATGCCGTCGCGCATGCGCGGCTGGCGATCGTGGCTAGCGGAACGGCGACCGTAGAAACCGCGCTTCTTCGTACCCCGATGGTGGTGATTTACCGTCTTTCTCCATGGACCTACGCCCTCGGGCGCAGGCTGGTGAAGACGCCCTACTACGCCATGGTGAATCTGATCGTCGGACAGCGGGGAGTGCCGGAACTCATCCAGGACCGGTTGACGGCTCCCGCCGTTATAGACTGGGCACGTCAGTTGCTCGTGGATGGTCCGGTGCGTACACAGCAGTTGACGCACTTGGACGCCGTCCGCGAACGACTCGGAGCGCCGGGCGCCATCGGGCGGGCCGCGGCGGCCGTGGCCCGCACCCTGCAAATGACCGCGCGTCCGCAGTCCCCACTCTCATAAGGCCGCCGCATGCAAGAGCTCCGTCTCCCTTCTCTCTTCTTCCCCCGCACCTGGCGCGGTGCGGCCTTCATGGTTGATGGTTCGGCGGGCGTGCGCTTAGGACTTCGGGCGGCGATCCGGCCGGGTCGCGGTCGCGTCGGGATGTGCTGCCTGCTGCTGGCACTGATCGCGGGGCTGGCACATCCGGTTGCCGCCGCTGTGCCGCACCCGCTGGCGATCAGCGCCTACATCCTCGACCTGAAATTCAACCTGCCACAACATCAGCTCGCGGTGGACGCCACGGTAACCTTCACACCACTTGAGCCCGGGACGACGGCGGATTTCGAACTCAATCAGAACCTGAAGGTGGAGCGTGTCACCGGCCCGGGCGGCATTTCCCTCAATGCCGAGCGGCAGGGAGACCGTATCGAGGTCGACTTCCCTGCTCCGCTAGTGGTGCATTCCCCGGTCACGATCACGCTGCATTACTCGGGGCAACTGGCCTCGGCGCAACTGAGCCCGATCGAGGGCCTGCGCACGGCCTACGTCGGACCCGAGGGCGCCTTCCTGCTTTACCCCGGAAAATGGTTTCCGCTGGCCGGTTACGACACGGACCGCTTCAGCGCCACCGTCACGGCTGCACTCCCGCCTCCGTTCGGCTTGGTGGCCAGCGGGGTCCCCAGTGCCATCGCAGGCTCGGGCAATACGGTCGTTTATACCTACAAACAAGTCACTCCCAGTTTTCCCGGCAGCGTGCTGGTCACGCCATTGCACGCCACGACGCTGCACGCCGGGGCGTTGACCGCCAATTTCTACTTTGCCCAGGACGTTCCGGCCGACCTCGTGCGGCAGTATGGCGATGCAGCGGGCAAGGTCTACCAGTTTCTCAGCGACCGTTTCGGGCCGGCCCCGGCCAATACCCTGCACTTTATCGAGTTGCCGGACGACAGCCTGCCCTCCTTCGCCTCGCCGAATATGGTTTTTCTGTCGCACCATAGCATCGGTACGGGATTGAACTATCGCCTGCTGACCGACGAGATCGCACAGGAGTGGTTCGGTGACAAGGTCAGTCCCGCCACCCTGAACGACGCTTGGATGCAGTACGGCGCGGCGCGCTTTGCCGAACTGCTCTACGTCGAGCAGACCGCTGGCAAGACGGCGGGCGCGGATCTGGTACGACAACTCGCCGTGGGCGCGCTCAGCTACCCCGACACGGCCCTTGCCAACACCGCCTCGCTCTACCCGTTCTCGCCGCAGTTCCAGAGCCTGACCTTTGACAAGGGAGCGATGCTCTTCCACATGCTGCGCTGGGAGCTGGGCGAAGCTCCATTGCTGCATGCCACACGGGACTTCCTCGCGGCGCACGCAGGACAGTCGGTCACCACCGACCAGTTTGAGCAGGCGCTGGAGCAGGAAACGCATTCCGACCTGCGCCCCTTCTTCTCGGAGTGGTACCGCGGCAACGCCACACCCGACTTCAAGGATGAATACGTCGTTTATCGCCTCGCGGCTGGCGGCTTCCGCGTCACCGGCAAGATTCACCAGGACCTTGATCTGTTTCGGATGCCGGTACCATTGCGCATCGAAACCGACGGCGCCACCGAGGATAAACGCATCGACGTCTCGGGCACCGACAGCTCCTATACGGTGGTGACCACCGGGCGGCCACGCAAGATCGCGATTGATCCCGACAACTGGATCTTGAAGCTGACCCCGGAGTTTCAGCTACGCGTGGCGATCAGCCGCGGCGACAACCTGGTTGCGGCTGGAGACTTCACCGGCGCCTTGAAGGAATACCAGAAGGCGCTGCAGGTCAACCCGATCAGCTCACTTGCCCATTACCGGCTGGCAGAAGCCTATTTCCAGCAGGAGAACTGGCAGTCGGCTGCCAACGAGTACCGAGAGGCGCTCAACGGCGACCTCGACCCGCGTTGGATCGAGGTTTGGTCGCACCTCCAGTTGGGCAAGATCTTCGATACCACTGGTCAACGGGACCGCGCCGTCAATGAGTACCAGCTTGCCGTTCAAACGCGAGACGACACTGACGGCGCTCAGGCACTGGCCCGCAAGTACCTGCAGACACCTTTTAAAAAGGGCTGAAGGCCGGGGGGATCCGGTCGTGACACTTCATCTCGAATCGACTTCCATCTTTCCGCATTCCCATCCCTTATAATCCCGGCAGGCGGCCTGCAGGGTTCATGTTCACCTTCTTCGGGATCAGCTTCGGATCGCTTCCGCCCTTGGAACTGCGCCAGGGCGGCGGCGAGTTCGACTTCAGCCGGCTGCAACCCGGCGTGGACAACGTGCGTTCGGACGTTTGGCTCAGTCCCGAGCTGCGCGGACTGCTGCACGCGCACCAGGCGGCACTCCTGGCCAAGATCACGGCCACGGAAGACTTGCGGGCCCGCCGCAAGTCGACTTCCGCCCCCGAGCGCCGCGTCCTCAAGGCCACCATCCACGAGTACCTCGAATCCAGCCTGCAACAGGCACATGGGGCGCAGAACTACGAACTGGCTCTACTGGCCCACGTGGCGCTGTACCAGGACATTTGGACCGAGTTTCAGCGCCTGTGGAACGAACTCGCCGCCGCGTTGCGCGACCAGGTGCAGCGGTTGGAGGCGGCCAAAACTCCCGACCGCGCCCACGTCCTGACGGCGCGCACGCGCCTCGACACACTGCAAGCCAATCGGAGCGGCCTGTTGAAGCGTGCCGGCGACGATTTCTACGGGCTGTTCCACGAGATCGAGATGGAGGGCCTGCAGCGCGCGCGGCGCGCCGTCTTGGGACCCGACGCCGCCCTGCTGTTTCGCATCTTCGACTCGCGTCTCGCCTTCGCAGAGCCCGACGACAACACCGTCCTGGCGGAAAACTACGTTCTTTTCGGACGTTATGAACGCGACCCTGACCGGCTGGAAAACTACTGCCGGGCGGCATTGGACTTCCTCGCCAAGCAGGGTGCGCTGGCACCTGCCACCGCAGGCGAGAGCGCGGTGTCGGAGGCCGGACGCTATCTGGCCGTGCCGGAAACCACCGAGATGCTGTTCGGTTCCGTGCTGCCCGGCGCCGCCCCGCCCAACCCGGAGCAGCGGCTTCGGGCACGGCGCTGGCTGCGCCGACTGGAGAAAGGCGATCTCATTTGGCGGGCTGCGGCCGCCTACGAGGTGCCCGGACTGACGCGCCTGTTCGTCCCGCCGCTCAACCATCAACAAGTCAAAAACGCGATGCTGCACCGGCGCGAGATGGCGCGCGTGCTACAGGTGCTGGCCACCACGCACATCAGCCCCGCCCCGTTGCAACAAGCACGGCAGCGCCTGCACCAGATGGGTCGCGAGAGCCGACTCCGACTGGCGTTGCGACTCTACTCCGACTTGGCGCGCTATCTGAACGACGTCACCGCACGTCGCACGCTTCTGCACCTGGCGCGCAAAGTGCACCTGATCGGGGAACCGGGCGTACGTGAACTCTCCGCTCTCAATCACACCCTTTACGAATTTCTGCTGCCCCGCGAACAGACGCAGGCGACGCAACGCATCACCGGCCATGTCATCCTCAAGGCCGATGTGCGCGAGTCCACGCTGCTCACCACCCGCATGGTGGAGCGCGGCCTTAACCCCGCCTCGCATTTCAGTCGCAATCTCTTCGAACCGCTCAATCAGTTCCTCGCCCTCTACGGCGCCGAAAAGGTCTTCCTCGAAGGCGATGCCGTCATCGTCGCGCTGTACGAACACGATCATCAGCCATCGCCGATCGTCAGCCGGGCGTGCGCGCTGGCGCGACAGCTGCTGGAACTCGTGGAACTCCAAAACCGGCGTTCCGAAGCGCAGGGTCTCCCGCTGCTGGAGTTGGGCATTGGTATCGCCTACAGCGCCGCCGCGCCGCTGTTCTTGGCGGACGGTGAACGCCGCATCATGATCTCGCCGGCCCTCAACCTCAGCGACCGGCTCGCCTCCTGTGCGCGCCGTGCCAAACGCGCCCTTGCTGATCAGGTCTCGGGTTTCCGTGTGTTTCTCTTTGAGTCCGGAAAGGACGAGGAAGATTTCCTCCCCTACAACGTGGACGGCATCCGGCTCAGCCCATCGGCGGGTACACGCCTGCAGGGGGAGCTCGCTTGGCAGCCGATCGAAATCACCGCCACCCTGCCTTGGCAAACTACGCCGGCACCAGTTGTCCTGCAGTACGCCCAAGTTCCGATCACTGCCGGAAAGTTCACGCCGCTGCTGTTGCGCAGTGCCCACGCCCTCCGCCTCAACGCCGTCGGCAAGGCGGAAGGCGAAGGCACGGTGATTTACTACGAACTCTGCGCCAACCCGGCACTATACGCAGCCGTGGAGGCGCAGTTGTCCCGTCACGCCGAAGTGAGCGGCTGAACGTTGTTGAGTTGGCGACCAGTGACCCCGATCTGAAGGCTCAATGCGGCTGACCAATTGCTGAAAACCGACACCCGTTGATTCCATGAGCAGCACTTGTCTTTTCTGCAGTATCGTCGCCGGCACCATCCCGGCTCGCAAGGCCTATGAGGATGACCGCGTCCTGGCCTTTCACGACATTCACCCCGGGGCGCCGACGCACGTTCTGCTCATCCCCAAGCGGCATCTTGCCGGGCTGACAGAGGCCGGAGAGAGCGACGTCGCACTCCTTGGCCATCTGCAATTGGTAGCCGCGAAACTCGCCGATGAATTGGGCCTGAAGGGCGGTTACCGCACCGTGGTAAACGTCGGGCCCGATGCTGGACAAAGCGTCTTCCACCTGCACCTGCACCTGCTAGGAGGACGCGCCCTGGCTTGGCCGCCGGGATAGGCGTCCAACGTGGGTCCTGCAAAACAAAAAGTGCCGGAGCCCGATCGGGCTCCGGCACTTTCGCGGTACTGAACGCCAGTTAGTGCTTGGTGATCTGGTTATAGATCACGCCGGCTGCGCCGCCGCTCAACGCACCGATTGCTGCACCCTTCTTGCCACCGGCCAAGGCTCCGATCACGGCGCCGGTTCCGGCCGAACCACCGATGATGAGCGCCTGATTACGGACCGAGCGGTGGTGATACCGCTTCACATACACCGGTTGCACGTTGCTCGAGCTGTACACCGGCGCGGCTCGCCGCGTGGTGTAGACCGGCTGCCGGGCGTAAACCGGCTGTGGCGCGGGCGCCGGCTGGTACGAATTGGCCGCCGGGAACGTGGTCGTGGTGGGGGGCGGCGTCGAAGCTTCGGTGGACGCCCCCTTGCAGCCGACGAACAGCAGGCTGGCCATGGCGCCCGTGACGATGACTGCGGACAAGCGGGAAATGCGTAGCATTGCGTCCTCCAAGTGGGATTGACTCCCGCCCCGTACCGAGCATGTGGAATGCCAAACTGCAACGCGTTTACAACAAAGGAGATAACGGAGATTGTGCGAGTAAAAAGTACTCTCACTGCGCAGTTCTAGCCAGCCCGACTAGCTGCGTCGCAATGCCAGAACAGCATTCAGTCCGCCAAAGGCGAAAGAGTTGGAAAGAACTGCCTCCACGCGACGGGCACGCGCTACATTGGGCGTGACGTCGAGATCGCACTCCGGGTCCGGCGCCTGAAAATTAGCAGTGGGGGGCACAAGCTGGTGCTCAAGGGCAAGAACGCAGGCCGCGAGTTCCAATCCGCCACTGGCCCCCATGGCGTGCCCGAGCATGGATTTGGTCGAGCTGATCGAGACCTGCGTCGCGTGGGGTCCGAGCAATTCACGGATCGCGGCAATCTCGGTGGAGTCGTTCAGGCGCGTTCCCGTGCCGTGAGCGTTGATGTAATCCAGAGAGGCGGCGCTGAAGCCGGCTTCTTGCATCGCCAACTGCATGGCGCGTAGTGGCCCGCGTACGGTCGGCTGCGTGATATGGCCGGCGTCGGCGCTGGCGCCATAGCCGGCGAGTTCAGCGCGAACGCGTGCTCCGCGACCGCGGGCATGCGCCTCGGTCTCCAGCACGAACATCGCAGCGCCCTCGGCCAGCACCATGCCCGAGCGATCCATGCTGAACGGACGGCAGGCGGCTTGCGGGCGATCCCCCGCCGGAGCCAGCACCCGCATCGCCTCCCACGCTTTGATCACTCCGTAGCTCAAAGGCGCGTCGCACCCGCCAGCCAGCACGACGTCCACCATCCCGGCGCGCAACCAGCGCATGGCCTCGCCCAGCGCATGCGTCGCTGACGCACAAGCAGTTGAAACCGCCAGGCACGGTCCCTGCGCCCCAGTCTCCATGCTGATATGGGCGCTGGGTGCGTTCATCATGCAGCGCGGGATACTGAACGGATGGACGCGGCTGGCCCCCTTGGCGTAAAGCTGCTGGTAGGCCGTATCCTGCGACTCGGCTCCCCCAAGCGCGGAACCTGTATAAACCCCGACGCGCGTGGCGGGCGGACCCTCGGCGGCTTCGCCGAAACGCGCTGGCAGCCCGGCGTCCGCCAACGCCTGGCGGGTGGCGACCAGCGCCAATTGCGCAAACCGGTCGAGCAGTTCCCCCTGTTTGCCAAAATGTTGGGACGAATGAAAGTCACGAACCTCGCCGGCGACATTGTTGGCCACGCGCTCCGGCGCCAACCGGGTCAGCGGCGCGAGACCGCTCCGCCCGGCACTCAGGTGATCCCAGAACACGTCAACTGAGTTTCCGCAGGCGCTCAACACGCCCATCCCGGTAATGACGACTCGATTCATGAAACTCCGTGACGTCGCTGGCACGTTGGCGATGCGGGAGCTCCTGTTGGGCACGCGCGCGGCGTTCGAGCGCAGGGCGATCTACCGCCTGCAGCATGGGTCGCAAAATGCGCGCTCCAACTGCTTGACATCAGGCGCCGGCGGCGTCCAGTTGCGCCCGCAAGGCATCCACAACCTGGCGGATACTGCGCATCTCGCGCGCCACCTGGTCAGGGATGGTGATGTTGTACTTCTCTTCCAAGGCAAAGACGATGTTGACCCCGTCGAGGGAATCGATTTTAAGGTCTTGGAACGTGGCCTCAGGGGAGATGACGTCGGGCGCAAGGCGTTGTTCCTTGGCGATAATCGCAATCACTTCCTCTGTCAATGGGTCCGTCACGCCGTGCCTGCCTCTTTGGAGAATGCAGCATGATACCGCAATGGTTCATCGTTCGTCGTTCGCGGTTCGTGTTTTGTGACCGCAACGCTTATCCTACAAGCTCGGGGAAACGGTTGATCGCCGAGAATGCGTGTGGGTTGATCGGGTATGGACAACCGCGCTATCGCCCAATTGCTGCGCGAAACCGCTGATCTGATGGAGATCGCGGCGGACGACCCGTTTCGCGTCCGCAGTTACCGCCGTGCCGCCGACTCGCTGGACACCTGCCCGGATCAGGTGGCAACGTTGGCCAGCGAGCCGAAAACCATTCTTGCCATTCCCGGCATTGGCAAGGGGATGTTGGCCAATATTCAGGAGGTGCTCGCCACCGGACGGCTGGGGCTGCGTGAACAACTCCTCGAACAGTATCGTCCCGGCATGCTGGATCTGCTGCAGGTACAGGGCCTCGGTCCCAAGACGATTGCGCTGATCTGGGATGCTTTTCACGTCGCTTCCCTGGACGAGGTCGAGGCCCTCGGCCAGGCCGGAAAGCTGCGCGATCTGCCCCGGCTGGGCGCGAAGGCGGAAGAAAAGATTCTACGCGGCATTGCCGCCTTCCGTTCGTTCAGCGGACGCTTCCGCGTGGACCAGGCGCAGCAGATCGCCGCTGGCCTCATCGCCCACTTGCGAGCGCTTCCAGAAGTCGTGCGGATCGCGGCGGCTGGTTCCGTGCGGCGCGGCCGCGAGACGGTTGGAGATGTGGACATCCTGATTGCGGGTCCGCTGGGTGCGGACTCGCGCCAGCGCGTCAGCGCCCATTTCCTGGCCTATCCGGGCCTGGGTACCGTGCTCGCTCAGGGCGACAACAAGGTTTCCGCGCAACTGCACCGTGGCCCGCAGGTGGACCTGCGGCTTCTCCCCGCCGAAAGCTGGGGGGCCGCCCTGCAATACTTTACCGGCTCAAAACAACACAACGTCACACTGCGCCAGCGGGCTCAGCGCCAGGGCCTCACGTTGAACGAGTACGGATTGTTCCGTGAGGCCGACATGCACCGCGTAGCCGGCGCCGAGGAAGCGGATATCTATACGGCCTTGGGACTGCCTTGGATTGCTCCCGAACTGCGCGAAGGCAGCGGCGAGTTCGAGGCCGCCGACGCGGGGAGCCTGCCGCGCTTGTTGGAGGAGGCGGCGATCCGGGGCGACGTCCACATGCACACCGTGGCGACCGACGGGCGTTCGACGATCGTCGAGATGGCGGAGGCCGCCGAGGCGCGCGGCTATGGCTACATCGCAATCACCGACCACTCCCAGGCGTTGGCCATGGCCAACGGCTTGAACGAAGAGCGAGCGCTCGTTCACCTCGAGCGCATCCGCTCCGCCGACGCGCAGTTCCGCGAGCGCTCCGGCTTTCGGATCTTCACTGGAATTGAGGTGGACATTCTGGCGGACGGGCGGCTCGATCTTGACGACGAGGTGTTGGCGCAGATGGATGTGGTCATCGGCAGCGTCCACTCGCGCTTCGACCAGAGCCCGGCAGCCATGACGGATCGCCTGCTGCGTGCCATTGCCAACCCCAACCTGCGCATCCTCGGGCATCCCACCGGACGTCTGCTGTTACGCCGCGAACCCTTCGACTTTGACGCCGGGGCGATCTTTGCGGCCTGTAAAGCCCGCGGCGTTGCCCTCGAGATCAACGCCGCCCCGGAGCGGCTGGACCTGAACGATGTCCACGCTCGCCTCTGCCGTCAACGCGGCATCCCGATTGTCATCAATACCGATGCGCACCATACCCGCCACCTCGACCTGATGCGCTATGGAGTGCAAGTGGCGCGACGAGCATGGTTGGAAGCTGGCGATGTGCTGAATACGCTGCCAGCGGACGAATTTCTGGCCAGACTGCGGAAATGATTTCGGGTTTTGGTTGTTGGATTTTGGTTGCGACCAGAACGAAAGTCCAACAAGGGCGTGTCCTGAACAAGATCTGACCTTCAAGCGGGCCACAATCCAACCACCCACATCCAAATTACACTTCCCCGCTCATTCGTAGCGCAATGCCTCCGCCGGGGCCAGACGGGTAGCGCCGTGAGCCGGGTACAGGGTGGCCAGCAGGCTCAGGCCGAGGGCGACGCCCGCCACCCAGAATCCGTCAGCGGCATGGGCGTGAAACGGAACGTAGCTCACCGGATAAACATCGTTGGAGAGAGGAATCCAGCGGTAACGATTCGCCGCCCAGGCCAGGACGTAGGCGAACCCCATTCCGAAAAGCGTTCCGAAGCCGGCAATCCAGAGCCCTTGGTAGATGAAAATGCGCTGAATTTGTCGCCGTCTGGCCCCTAAGCTCAGCAGAACAGCAATTTCACGCTTCTTCTCCAGAACCAACATGCTGAGCATGATGAGAACGTTGAGGGCGGCGACCAGCACAATCAGCCCGATGACCAGGATCGTCCCGAGGCGCTCCAGCTTAAGCGCCTGAAAAACGGCGCGGTTCTGCCCCATCCACGTGGTGGTGGTGAAGCCGGGACCGGCGAGCTTTTCGACCTGCGTGGCCACCGCCTCTGCCTGGTAAAGGTCGACCAAGCGCATCTCGATGACGCTGGCGGTATCGGAATCACCGTTGCCCGGCGTGAGCGCCTGGGCGGTCTGGAAGCTGGTGTAGGCCCAACGCCCGTCGAAGTCCCCAAATCCGGTGGCGAAGATACCCGCGACACGAAATGGGTACGTCCGGCCGGCGTAGCCTAGAGGGGTGATGACGGCACGTGGGATGTAAACCTCGATATGGTCGCCTACTCCCACGCCCAACTGGTCGGCAAGATCCTTGCCCAGCACGAGATTCGGTTCCAACGGCTGCGTTTGAAGCGGCAGCCAAGTCCCGGCGACCAAATGCCGCAACAGGTCACCCACTTGCAGTTCTTCCTGTGGCACCACCCCTTTCAGGGTGGCTTCCGCCGCCCGGTCCTGATGACTGAGGAAAGCTTCGTCGTAGACAACGGGGGCAGCGGCACGAACTTGCGGTAGCTTGCGCAGGCGCTCCATCAGGTCGCGGTATCCGGCAAACGGCTCAGGAGAACTACGCAACAGGTTCAGGTGCGCGGTGGCGCCGACCAATTCCTGTTGTAGCGTGTCGCGAAAGCCGTTGGTGATGGCAAGCGCCAGCACCAAGGCGCCCACACCGGCGGCAAACCCGCCAATGGCGATGGCGGTGACGACCGAGATAGCGCCGCGGCCTCGCCGTGGGCGAAGGTAGCGCAAGGCGACAAAAGCTTCAAAGCTCATGACCAAAGATCGAGCTGGCAGCGCCCATGGGCCCGCCATCCCGCTGCTCTAGCGTAGCGCACCCCCAAAACGCAACCGCGCCGGAACCGGGCCGGAACCGGCGCCGTTGGCATCTCGCCAGCCTGAGCGGCGGTGTGGGGCCGGCCAGATCGTCCCGGCGTACTATGAAGTCATGTCGGACGTCGCCGGAATCCTGGCTCCGCTCGCCGCATCTAAGGAAGAGGGGCCACTCCTGCGCGCGGAGAAAATCGGCAAGATCTATCACTCTGGCACTGTTCCTGTCGTGGTGTTTTCGAATCTGTCGCTCGCGGTATGGCGCGGCGAGATGGTTGCGGTGGTGGGCGCGTCGGGATCGGGAAAATCAACGCTCTTGCACGTTTTAAGCGCGCTGGACAGGCCTTCAAACGGTGACGTATACTTCGGTTCAAGATCGCTCGGCCGACTGAATGATGTGGAATTGGCCGAGTTCAGAAATCGTGAAGTCGGTTTTGTATGGCAGCTGCATCATCTGCTGCCCGAGTTCACGGCGCTGGAAAATGTCATGATGCCGCTCCTGATGAGCGGCCAGAGCGAGCGCGTAGCGGCGGCGAGGGCGCGGGAGTGGCTGAGCGAGCTGGGACTGAAAGCACGTCTCGATCACCGTTCGGGGGAGCTTTCCGGGGGGGAGCAGCAACGCGTGGCGATGGCCAGGGCACTGGTGACGCGTCCGACCTTTCTCATGGCCGACGAGCCGACCGGCAACTTGGATGAACCAACCGGCGCAGCGGTCTTCGAGCTGCTGCTACAGTTGCATCGTCAGCACGCGCTGACCTCGATCATCGTCACCCATAACCCAAACTTTGCGGCACGTTGCGACCGGACCCTCCGGCTCACGACGGGTCGCTTGCTACCCGTGTCGGAGCCGACAGTGGAACCAGTAGCCGCTCCGGCTCGTCTGTTATAGGGGCGGCTCACGCCAGAACCGAGGGGCCATGTTCGAGCGATACACCGAAAAGGCGCGCCGGGTGATCTTTTTCGCCCGCTACGAAGCCAGCCAGTGCGGCAGCCCGTACATCGAGACCGAGCACCTGCTGCTTGGACTGATGCGCGAAGACAAGGCGCTGACCAATCGCTTTCTGCGCTCCCACGCCTCGGTGGAGTCCATCCGCAAGGAGATCGAGGGGCGGACCACGGTGCGCGAGAAGGTCTCGACGTCGGTGGACCTGCCGCTCAGCCACGAGTGCAAGCGCGTGCTGAACTATGCCGCCGAAGAAGCGGAGCGGCTCAGCCACAAGCACATCGGTACCGAGCATCTGCTCCTCGGTCTGCTGCGCGAGGAGCGCTGCTTCGCGGCAGAGATCCTGCAGGCACGCGGCCTGCGTCTCGCCCAGGTGCGCGAGGAACTGGCGCGCAGTGCGCAGGAGAAGACCCCCTCGCGGCCCAAAGAGACCTCCCTGCTGGCTGAGTTCAGCCGCGACTTAACCCAGGCCGCCATTGAAAACCAGCTCGATCCGCTGGTTGGACGCTCACGCGAACTGGAGCGCATGATCCAGATCCTCTGCCGGCGCACCAAGAACAACCCGGTGCTGATCGGCGAGCCCGGAGTCGGCAAGACAGCCATCGTCGAAGGACTGGCGCAGCGCATCGCCGACAGCAATGTCCCTTCCTTTCTCGCCGAGAAGCGCATCCTCGGCTTGGACCTCTCCCTCATCGTCGCCGGCACCAAATACCGCGGGCAGTTCGAGGAACGGCTCAAGACCATCATGAAGGAGTTGATGGAGAACCAGAACGTCATCATCTTCATTGACGAGTTGCACACCCTGGTGGGCGCAGGCAGTGCGGAAGGGTCGCTGGACGCCGCCAACATTCTCAAGCCGGCCCTCTCGCGGGGCGAGATTCAGTGCATCGGCGCAACCACGCCCGGCGAGTACCGCAAGAGCATCGAGAAGGACCGCTCCCTGGAGCGCCGCTTCCAGTCCGTCAAGGTGCCACCGCCCGACGAAGACGAGGCCATCCTCGTGCTGGAGGGCATCAAGGACCGCTACGAGAAGTTTCACGCCGTCAGTTACACCGACGAGGCGGTGCGCTTCGCCGTCTCGCACTCCAATCGTTACATCCCCGACCGCTTCCTGCCAGACAAGGCGATTGACCTCCTGGACGAGGCTGGCGCACGCGTCAAACTGCGTCAGACCACCCTTCCCGAGGACATGGTCGAGGTACAGAAGCGGCTGAAGTTCATCATTCACCGCATGGAAAGCGCCATCGCCAATCACGAGTTCGAAAAGGCGCGCTTCTACTCCGATGAAGAGCGCAAGGAGCGCGACAACCTGCGTGGCCTGCGCGAGAAGTACCACCTCGACGAGACCGCGACCGGCCTCGTCACGCGCGAGGACATCGAAGATGTGGTGTCGCGCTGGACCGGCGTCCCGGTGGCGGCGGTCAAGGAAGAGGAGATGCAGAAGCTCCTGCGCATCGAGGATGAGTTGCACAAACGCATCGTCTCGCAGGACAAGGCCATTTCCGCCCTGGCCCGCGCCATCCGGCGCAGCCGTGCCGGGCTGAAGAGCCCCAACCGCCCGGTGGGGTCATTCCTCTTCCTCGGCCCGACCGGAGTTGGCAAGACCGAGGTGGCACGCTCTCTGGCCGGCTTTCTCTTCGGGAGCGAAAAGTCCATGATCCGCTTCGACATGTCGGAATTCATGGAAAAGCATTCGGTATCCAAGCTGATCGGGTCGCCTCCCGGTTACGTCGGCTACGAGGAGGGCGGCCAGCTCACCGAGCGGGTAAAGCGCGCTCCCTACAGCGTCATCCTGCTTGATGAGATCGAAAAGGCGCACCCCGACCTGTTCAATATCCTGCTCCAGGTGTTTGAGGACGGACAGTTGACCGACGGACTCGGCAATACGGTGGACTTCAAAAACACCATCATCGTGATGACCTCCAATATCGGAGCCCGTCATCTCGAGAAGCGCAGCCACCTCGGCTTCCAATCGCCCAACGAAAGTTTGGTGATGGAGAAGGTCGAAGACCAGGTGCGCGCCGAGGTCAAAAAACTCTTCAACCCGGAGTTTCTGAACCGGCTGGACGAGATCATCCTGTTCAACGCCCTTACCGATGACGACCTGCTGCAAGTGGTAGAACTGCTGATCCAGCAGCTCAACCAGCATCTCACCCAGAAGAACGTCAGCGTCACCGCCACTACCGAAGCGAAACGCTGGATTCTGGAAAAGACGTGCGATGACCGCTCCTACGGCGCCCGCCCGCTACGACGCGCGCTGCAGAAGTACATCGAAGACCCGCTTTCCGAACTCCTCATTCAGGGAACAATCCAGCGGCCGGCTTTCATCGAGATCTTTCTCGACAGCAACGGGCTTTACTACCGACCGGTGGATTCCAGCCAGGAGGCGGTGCTGCTGTACCGCTGACGCCCGCAGTCCTGTGTCGGCATTCGCCATCAAGCGCGAGCGCCTTCGGTGATATGGAATGCGTTATGCGGCGGTTGACCCACCCGCATTTGGTGCTGTTCGCCGGCCTCCTGCTCGGCCTGACCCCGACCCGGGCTGATGCTCCGCCGATCCCGTCCGCCGCGGCGATCCGCGACGTGCTGGTCCACAACTTTCAAAAGGACCAGGAGGCGGTGCTGCGCTACTCCTACCTCGAGCACATCGTCTCGCTCCGCAATGGCGTGCGCGACGGCCGCACGCTCTATGTCTACTTCATCAATGGGCGCCCGGTCAGCGAAACGGTGGCGCTCGACAACCGCCCTCTGCGTCCCGACGAGCGCGTGGCGGAACATCGAAGGGCGCTGCAACGGGCCCGCGACGCTGCCGCAAAACCACCCGCCCCAGCCAACTACGTCGAGGTCAATAACAAGCGCTACAGCTTCGAAAAGCTGGCTGACGATTTCCAGTACGGCCCGGCCCGCCTCGACACTTGGCAGGGCAGGCCGACCTGGGTCTTCCCTGCCACGCCTGTGCCGGGACTGCGGTCCGGGAGCGCCGAGGAACAGATGCTGCTCACCTCGCGGGGTGAGATCTGGGTTGACGTGGCGGACCGGCACGTCGTGCGCGTCCGCGTCCACACCATCGCCCCGGTGCGCTACTACCTTGGGCTGGGTGCGGTAATCCATAGCGCCAGCGTCGACCTGGAGTTACACCGACACCAGCCAGGCGAGTGGCTGCCGGCGGCAACCAACTTGGAAATCAACGCCACCGTCCTGCTGGTCAAAACAATCGTGCAAAGCAAGCAGACGACCTTCAGCGACTTCAAGCCACTGGTGGCCGCACCAGTGGCGAAACTCGCACGGCGCTGAGCGATGCGCGTCGGTGGCGTGGCATAGAGCCGCGTTCGTCACGACTGGCTTTGCGGGCTGTTTGAGGATCGGCAAGAGTGCGTGCCTGGCCGACTAACAACGTGATTTATCGATTGCAACGTTCGCACTGTGGCGCGAACACGCGTTGCGGGCCGTTCACGGTGTTACACTCTGCCCGTTATATCCAACCCACCCGAATAGGGGGGCACTTTGCTCGACGACTCCTGGGAGCTCATCGTGAAGCGCTTGCGACGACTCTTCCGGCTGGTGGCGTTTTCCGCCCTCGCCTTGGGAACTGCACTGGCACAGACACATCCGGTATTTCACGCCAAGTCGGAGTTGGTGCAGGTCCCCGTGGCTGTGTTCGACCACCAAGGCCAGTTCGTCTCGCATCTGACCAAAGACGACTTCCTGTTGACGGTTGACGGTAAGAACGTCTCCATCGCGAACGTTGACACGCTGCGTCAGCTGAACCGTGATGGGGAACAGCTCGGCGCCTCAACACAGACACTACCGCCGAATACGTTCACCAACTTCTCGCCCAACGGTGCCCGGCCAGTTAACAGCGTCATACTCCTTGTCGATCTTCTAAATATCGGTTCCGAAAAAGGTCAGACGGACTTGCAACAGTTGTCACGCATTCTGACGACCTTTGTCGAGCAGTACAGCGGCCAACCCATGGCTGTGTACCAGATGAGCCAGCACCTGCAACTGCTGCAGCCCTTCACCGAGGACCGCCGCTTGCTGCTGGCTGCTATTGAGAAGTTCACTTCAGTGCAATCCGACGCCTCGCAATTCTGGAGCAACGACGGCACTGGCACGGGAGTGGCTTCGCTCGGCCTGGCGCCGGAACAAGGCGGCGGAGGCATTGGCGGGGTGCCCCCAGGGATGGGTTTGGCCGACTACGCTCCGCTCGTCGCCATGCTCGGAATGATGCAAAAGATGGATGACGTGCAACGCTATGCCCGTGGCAGGATAACGTTGAATGGCCTCTACCAACTGCTGCACGCCTTCGGACCCGCCCAAGGACATAAAACCGTGTTGTGGATTACCGGTGACCCCAGAGTTCTGGCCTGGGACCCAGGGTCCCAAGGGGAAGGCAGAGCAATTCAAGCAGTTTCAGCCAAGCAGTTCGACAGTTTGATGGCGCAAATGGACAACGCAGGAATATCGCTGTTCCCGGTTTCCATGCGCGCGCTGGATTCTGACAGGAGTGCACCGGATCCTGCGCAGGCCGCAATCGACAGGATCAACGCCTTGGCGCGGCGTGAGGGACCTTATGCCCCCAATGTCCTCAATCTGCCGGGAAGTGGCGAAGACGCGAACGAGAACGTCATGGACGAGGCGGCACGGAAAACTGGTGGCGAGGCCCTTTACAACAGCAATGACGTCGGACCACGGATGATGGCCTTAACAAGGCGGTGGTCTGAGTACTACCTGCTCAGCTTTCTCCCTGCCAAGGATGCAACAGTGAGCCAAGCGCATGCCATCCACGTCACCGCCAGAAAGCGGGGGCTTCATGCTGTCTTTCGCCAAACTTACATCCCTCCCGACGTGGCTACGCCGGCCAATCGGTCGTCGCAACAAGCCTTGGCCCTGGCCATGGGGTCGCCGGTCGAAGCCGACCAGCTTCCCATCATTCTCCAGACTGGAACGATCAGTGCGCAGGAACCCACCCCGGCGAACTGGGATCATGATGCCGTGGGCGACCGGTACCAGGTTCTTCCCTTCGAGGCCAGACTGCCATTTGCCAACGCCCTTCACCGCGATGACCAGGGCAGCTGGCATTATGATCTGACGTTTGACACTGACGTTGCTGCCGTACACATGCAACACTCGATCGCCTTGCCTCCAACCCGGATCACCGGGACTCCGGACGCTCGGGCTGTGGAAGCATTCCGACGGCAAGGGCTGCGTTATCGTGGGCGGTTCATTCTGCAGGCCGATCAGCTGGCGATTGGACGCCTCGTCATTCGCGATAACTTATCCGGCAAGATTGGCACGATGACGCTGCGCATCAATGCCCGCTCCGCGGTGCCCACTCCGACAGCAGCCACTCCCAGCCAACCGTCCCGCTAAAGCGGCGACGGAGAGTGCCTCGCAACAACTTTTCGGCGGAGGTCAGCGCTTCTGCTCGGCGCGGGCTTGCTGGACTGCGGCCAGGGACTCCGCGTCGAGAGGCTGCTTGCAGAACCGCTGATCGTCGAGGACATCGGCGTTGCGTGCCGCGGCGAGGTCCATCTGCAAAAGGCGGTGACAGAGATCGGGTGTGGGCTCCAATTGCAACGCTTGGTGGTACGCATGCCGCGCCTCGGCGGTGCGACCACGGTGTTCGAGGACGTCCGCCAAGCGCCCCCAGACGTTCGGGTAGCGAGGGTCGAGCGCGACGGCCGTTTGTAACTCGGCAATCCCTTCATCCATCCGGCCAACCTCAAATAAGGCGGCGGAACGGGCGGCGTGCATGTGGGATGAGCGCGGCGCACGCTGGACGCCCATGGCAAATAGCGTGCCGTTGTCCTCCCAGTACGCGGATTCGCTCCAGTCGGCGCGGGCATAGATCGCGCCGAGGGCGAAGACTGCCAACAGCAGCAACGACCGCGTCCTGCGGTGTTGCAATCGCACACTCAGCCACTCCCAGCCACAGCCCAGCAGCAGCGCCGCCCCCAGCGAGGGCGCATACAGCAGCCGTATGGCGCGAATGGTGCCAATGGGAAACAACAGATTGGAGACCGGCAGGTAGACCAGCAGTATCGCGGCCGTGCCGAACAGTACCGCGCCTCGCCGCTGGATGCCGGTCAGGAGTGCCGCAAACACAGCGATCAGGAGCAGCACGGTTACCACAAAGCGCGGATCGCTCCAGTGCTGTATGACCGGCAGCTGGTTGTAGGAGTAATCGGGAGAGAGATGGAAGGGCCACACCAGAGCCCAGAGGTTGAGGCCGCTGATCCAGATCGCGGTACGCACGCGCGTCGCAGCTCCGGCAAACGCGAGTGGGTTCACTTCAAAGCGGATCGTTCCGGTCAACAGACCTGCTACGTGCCAGCGCACGGCGAGGTAGACCACCCCGGCAAGTGTCGTCATCCAGACGACCGGCTGACGGAACACTTCCCGCCACCTTGACAGCTGTGAACCTCCATCACGGTTGCCCGTTCTGCAGAGCAGCAGCAGGGGAACAAGAGGAATGGTGGCAATAGCGGTTTCCTTCGAACCCAGCGCCAGAAACGTACTGAGCGCAGCTGCCAGTCCCCATCCCCAGCCGGCCACTGCGCGCGTCTCGTCCGACGCTGCACGCAACGCGCAGAGAAACGCGCCCACCATGAAGAGGGTGCTGAGAATTTCGCTGCGGCCGACCAACCCGGCGACCACCTCGACATGCAGCGGCGTGAAGGCAAACCAGGCCCCGGCTACAAAACTGGCGCCTTCCGATAGCCAGCATCGTGCTAGAAACATCACCAGTACGGCGGTGATGCCGTGGAGCGCGATATTGGCGGCATGGTACGCGGTGGGGTCGTTGGGCCGGAAGTGCCAACCCAGTGCGAAACTCAGCATCGTCACCGGCCGGTAGAGTCCGCCAGTATCGATGTTGTGCCAGTAGGATTGCAGGAAGAGCCGCGGCCAATGAGAAAGCGAATGAACATCAGGGTTGCCGGGGATGAGGGGAACGTCGTCGTAGGTGTACTGGTTCAGCCAGGAGCTCAGAAAGCAGCAGACGGCGCCCAGAAAAAGTAATGTGGCCTGGAAGAACGTCCCGGGACGCCAGGCACGGCGACTTGCGACATTGATCTCGTGGGAAGCAGTGTGCATGGCGGCGGGCAACGCGGGTCTGGGGCGCAGCAGCGATGCTTTCGCTTCCCATGCCGACACCCTGAAAGGACGTCCCGATGTCGGCCTACTGCACGTGTAGGCTCTCCATCACCAGCCCACCCAGCTCCAGGCTTAATGCGACGGCGGAACGACCGGCGGCGGCGGGGGCGGCCCGCCCGGTAGTCCAATACCACCTTGTGGCATGCCTCCGGGTGGCATGCCGCCCCCACCTGCGCCGCGCAACGTGGTGTCCTTGCTGGGGTCGTAGATGAAAAGCCACTCGCTTGGCTTTTGCTTATGACGAAATTCGTGGATACCGGGGCGCGTGTCCATGCTGGCAACGCCTATGATGGGGCCGCCTCCCAAACTGCGGCCGTCGGTCGGCCCCCCACCCAGAAAGCCGTCGTGAGAGGGACTGCTGCCAGGGCCACCCCCGATCCCGTTGGAGGGGCCGCCAAAAGCCCCGATCCCACCGCTGCCGGGTCCCTGCCCCAAACCTGCGGGTCCACCCAGACCCGGGTTGCCAATTCCCGGTCCGCCGATACCAGAACCACTTCCCGGCCCTCCAAAGGATGATCCCGGATTGCCGCCGATCCCTGGCCCTCCCAGGCCTGACCCGCCAATCCCGTTCTGTGGACCGTTGAGTGGGTTCTTGTTGTCCTGTTGCAGCATGTCTCCGTAATGAAGGAAGCGCCACTTCCCGTCCGGCGTCAGCGGATCTTTCCATTCCCGCCGCAGAAACCGCATGTTATTGGTTTCCTTCAGGTGGGCCAAGTCGGGCGGGTAGGCCCCGAATTTGTGGTAGTAACGCCGGATGGCGGTGACGTACTGTCGCGCACGATAGATGGACTCGTTCTCCCGCTCCCGCTGAATCGAGGTCTTGATGGCCGGAACGGCGACCGCCAACGAGATGGTCAAGATCGACAAGGCGAGAAAAATGGCCAGCAGCGCGTATCCGCGGGCCGCCTGCAGTCTTGGCTGGCACGGGCGCAACGAACGGCGACGGTAAGCGGTGGGGCGAAGCATGCGCGCCTTCAACTTTGAACCAGGGGGATGATCTGCGTTTGCTTGGTCTGCAGGTCTTCGATCTGTACGGAAACGGGTCCGATCTTCTGCACCACGAAACGATGCTCGATAATCTGGCCCTCCTGCACGACATACACATTATCGGCCATCTGCAGGAAAACCTTGCGTTGGGTGTTGCCTTGCGCCACGTAGCCGTAGAACTTGAGCGGAATGGGTGGCGGGGGAGGTGGCCCGGTATTGACCGCCATCGCGGGAGACGCAGGCTTGATTACCGGTTTGGCTGGACGGCGCGGGTCTCCGGCGGCTCCGGCGACGTCCAGAGCACCCTCGGAGCGGAACAAATCGCGTCCCGACCCGGCGTACTCCTGTTGTCGTACCGCGTCGAGCGCAGCGAGGTGAAGACTCGGATCCGGCAATGACATCGCGTCGGCCTGCGTTGCCTTCTGTGCGACCGCCGCCGGGCGGTTATCGGAGCGGAAGGCGCGCCAGACAAAGAGCAACGCCAGCACCGTGAGCAACAACAGGGCCGTGACTTTGCCGCGCTGCTCGAAGCCCGTCGGAATGCCAACGGGCGCGCCCGACTGCGTCCTGCTGGGAGGTTGCGTCATGGCGTGCTCCCCTCATCGCCAGCGAAGACTTTCGAGTCGGGCTCCTGGCTACGCGCATATGTGATCAGGTGCAGGTCAAGGTGCAAGCCCTGCGCCGCGGTCGTCTCGCCGCTCGACGACAGGCTGATCTGCTGAATCGCATAGAACGTCGGCGCCCGTTCGATGTCGTTCAGGAACTCGACGCTGTCCTGGTAACGTCCCTGCATGCGGGCTGTAATGCTGATGGCGCGCAGACCGCCGAAAACCTTCTCGGCGGGCACGAAACCGATGCCCGACAACTGCACCTGATGGCGACGGGCGCGGTCCACCAATTCGGCCAGCACACGGGAATAAACGCGGCGCTCTTCCGGCATCTGCTGCGCCACGAGCTGGTCGCCGGCGGCTTTGGCGCTGCGCAAGCGGGATTCGAACTGGCGAAGCTGCAGGGCGCGATCGCGCAGCGTCAGGTACTGCTGTTCCACCTGCTGCAGGTCGGCAGCGGCATCAGCCTTGGTGCGGCCCCATGGCGACATCAGCAGCACGATCAGCACCAGGTCCACCGCCAGGCAACCGAGCGCCGCCCAGCGCAGCTTGCGTCCCTGGTCGCCCAAGCCGAGGTTCATGGAAGGAAGGTTCATGGCCCCCTCCGGCTGGGAGGCTGGCGCCTCGGCCGCGCGGGAGGCGTGGCGTCGCCTGCCGCATCGGGCTGCGTGTTCGTATCCACTTCAGCTTCGGCGGGCGCACTGAGCGAGTGGGCAGCGGGCGCCGGACCCGGTGCAGCGGCGTAGTCGGCCGTCACTTCCAGCCGCACTTCGGCGGCCCGCGTCCGCTCTGCCTGGGAGCGGCTCTCGAAGCGAATGCGCGGATCGGAAAAGGCGTTGCTCGATTCGATGGCGCGTGCGAAGGTGAGCGCGTCCAACTCGGTGGGCGCGGCGACCAGCATGTCGACGGCGGTGTGGCCGTGCACCTCGAGCGGGCGCAGCGAGACCAGTTGCACCTGCGGCGGCATGATGGCCTCGAGCTGCTCAAAGAGCGTCGTCCACGACACCGCCTTGGCGTCGATCAGGCGGTTCAGGTAGATGGCCTGGCGCAGCGCCCGCTTGGATTCCGAGGTTGCCACCTCCGCTTCCCCCGCTTCGATCTCGCGCTGCAGCGGCGCCATGCGCACCTGGTACTCGTGGATGCGGCGCATCTGGACGCGGCGCGTCTGGTAGCGCGTCAGGCAGGTGAGGCTCAGGACGAGGAGGGCGGCAAAGGCCACGGCCAGCGTCGTTCCCCACACCAGCCAAGTGCGACGCAGGTTCTCTGGCGGGCGGCGGGCGAGGTTGAGGGTGACCTTCATGCGCGCGCCCCCAAGGCGCCCGCCACGGCGAGGAAGCGCGACGTCTCCGCGGGAGTGCCGGTGGCGGTCGCGTCCGGCGCCGCCCACGCCACCTCGGCCCACGGATTCTCCGCGCCGGCTTCGAACATCAGTTCCGGCTCCAGGCCGGAGACGGTCACGCGCGCCGTCGCAGACGTGCCGCGCATCGTCTCCCACCAGTCGCGGAACAACACCAGCGAGGGATGAAGGTCGGCATAGCACAGGGCTCCGTGAGCGCCTTCCACGACACGGTAAAAGACCAGCCGACCTTCCGGGGCGAAGGCGGCCGTCAAGGTGCGGGCATCCCCCTTCAACAGGAGATGACCCGGCAGCGTTCCCTCGAGCGCGCCCAGCCCGGCAGGCAGCACCACCGCGGCGCGCGCTCCCGCGGCTTCCAACGCGTTCTCGTATTCGTCGAGGCGGGCGCGATCTGCGACCGTGACCAGTACCTGGCTGACCTCCGTGCCGGTCACCACCTGGCAGTCCAAGGCGGCGTGTTCGACGTCAAAGGGCAGGATTTTGCGCATACGGAAACGAACCAGTTGCCGCAGCTCATCCGGATCCGCGGGAAGTTGTTCGAAGTCCAGCAAGCTGACGCGGGCGGTGGCGTCGGGGACCAGCAACACCACCTCGCGTCCCACCCCGCCCACCCCGGTCAGCACCTGCTGCAGGGCCGCCACCAGACGCTCGGGATCGCGGGCGTTGGGGGCGACGGCCGAGGGTTCGAGGACCCCGGTCGGCAACTCTCGCCGACTCGCGGCCCGGGCGCGCTGCCGTCCGCCACCCAGGGCCAGCACCGCCGTGGCGCTGATCTCGATGGCCACGTCGGGGGCGGGCGAATTCAACCAATCGGCGCGTTGCAAGGCGCGCTCCCAGCCGGCGCGCCAGTGGCGGGGCACCGGCCGCAGGGCCTGCGCCAGAACCTGGCGTCCCGAGCGGTTGGGAAGAGGGGCAGTGCTCATCGTGTCAGCTCGATGAAGGTGACCTTGTTGATTTCCTTCAGCGTCGTTACACCCGTCCGCACCTTGGCCAGCGCCGCCTCACGCAGGAACCGCATGCCTTCTTCCTTGGCGATCTTGCGAATCTCCGAGCTTGGCCGCTTGGCCAGAATCATCTCGCGCACCGTGTCGGTCATCTCAAGCAGCTCATGAATCGCGGTGCGGCCCCGGAATCCGGTGCCGGCGCACTCCAGGCAGCCCGCCCCCTCGTAGAAATCCGTCGTCAGCCACTCGCCGTTCAGTCCCGAGGCGTCCAGCATTTCCGCCGGATACCGCACCACGTGGCGGCAGCTGGGACAAATGATGCGCACCAGTCGCTGCGCCAGGATGCAATTCAGGCTGGAAACGAAATTGTAGGCCTCCACCCCCATGTTGAGGAAGCGCCCGATGACGTCCACAACATTGTTGGCGTGCACCGTGGTGAATACCAGGTGGCCGGTCAACGCCGAGTTGATGGCGATCTGGGCCGTCTCCTGGTCGCGGATTTCGCCGACCATGATCTTGTCGGGATCGTGGCGCAGGATGGAGCGCAGGCCGCGGGCGAACGTCAGACCCTTCTTTTCATTCACCGGGATCTGCGTGATGCCGCGCAACTGGTACTCCACCGGGTCCTCGATGGTGATGATCTTGTCCTCATCGCTGCGGATCTCGTTGAGGGCGGCGTAGAGCGTCGTCGTCTTGCCGCTGCCGGTCGGCCCGGTGACCAGCACCATGCCGTAGGGCTCGCGGATATAACGGCGGAAACGGGCCAGGTTCTGCGCGTCGAAGCCCACCACGTCGAGGCTGAGCTGGTGGAACTGCTCGCTCATCGCCTCCTTGTCGAGCACGCGCAACACGGCATCCTCGCCGTGAATGCTGGGCATGATGGAGACGCGGAAGTCGATCGAGCGTCCCTTGTAGCGCACCCGGAAGCGGCCGTCCTGCGGCACCCGGCGCTCGGAGATATCGAGCTCGCTCATCACCTTGATGCGCGAAATGATCGGCGAGTGGAACTCCTTGGCGATGGGCGCCATGGCGGACTGCAGTACGCCGTCGATGCGGTACTTGACGTTGACCTCGGCGTCGCCGGTCTCGATGTGAATGTCGCTGGCCCGCCGCTCGAGGGCGCTGAACAGCGTGGTGTCGACCAGCTTGATGATGGGGCTGATGTCGCTGTCGGCGGTGAGGCGCTCGATCGAGATGTTTTCGTCCGCCGAGTCGTCCTCGCTGATGACGTCCAGCGTGAAGCCCTCGGTCGCCTGGTCAAGCACGCGCTGCGACTGCTCGGTCTTCTTGAGAATCTCGGTGATCTGCGTGGCGGTGGCGACCTGCATCACGACGCGGCGGTTGAGCAGCAGCCCGATCTCATCCACCATCATCAGCTGCCGCGGGTCGGCCAACGCGATGGTGATGGTGCGCTCGTCCCCGGCAAGCGGGATGAAGTGGCAGCGGAACATCAGCTCGACCGGCACAGTGCGGAACAGGTCGTGATCAATGCGGAAGCCGTGCAGATCCACGTAGGGACAGCGGTAGCGCTCCGCCAGCCGCTTCGCCTGGACCACTTCCGCCTCGGCCGCGCTGGCGCGCGCCGCCGCGGCCGCCGGTGCGGACTCCAGTTTCGTGTTGGCGGCTGTGTCTTGAGCCATGGCTGTCTCTGCTTCCCGGGCGTCGCCGCGCTAATGGGCGGCTTGGATGCGCTCCCCCAGCGAGAAAATCGGCAGGTAGAGCGCAATCAGCACGAAGGCGACAATCGTGCCCACCACGATCAGGATCGCCGGCTCCACCAGCGACATCATGGTCGCCATGGCCGTCGAAATGTCCTCATCGTAGAAGTCGGCGACACTGTTCAGCATTTGCGGCAACGCTCCGGTGCTCTCGCCCACCTCGATCATCTCGACCGCCAACTCGGGAGCCACGCGATGGTTCCCCAGGCTCTGCGCCAGCCCGCGGCCCTCGCGCACCTCGCGCGCCGCCTCGCGCAACCCGCGGCGCAACAGCTTGCTCTGCAACGCCGACCCGGCCGTCTCCAGTGCCGTCACCACCGGGATGCCGCCAACCAATAACGTTGCCAGTGTCCGGGCGAGGAGCGCGACCTGATACTTCCACCATATCTCGCCGGCGACGGGAACGCGCAACAACAAGCCGTCGAAGCGACCGCCGAAGTCCGAGGTCCGCATCAGATGCGTCGCCGCGAACCCAATCAGGATCAGCAGCGGCACCCCAACCAAGGCATAGCTCCGAATCGTTTCCCCCAACGACAGCATGAACACGGTCAGTGGCGGCAGAGTTGCGTTCAACGACTTGTAAAGCGTCCCGAACTGAGGCACCACGTAGGTCACCAGAAACGTCAACACCACGACCACAAGCACGCACAGAACTGCGGGGTAGACCAGCGAGCTGAGCAGCTTCCGGCGCACCGAAAGTGCCAGACGCTGGTATTGGATGTAACGCGTCAGCACCTCGTCGAGGTTGCCGCTGCGTTCCCCGGCCATGACCGTCGTGGTGTAGATTTCCGGGATGCCCTCCTGGGCCTTGAAGGCCTGCGAGAGCAGCTCGCCCGCCGTGACGCGTCCGCGCACCGCCCCCACCAGGGCGCGAATGCGCGGGCTTCCAGCCCGCGTTTCAAGCAGTTCCAACGCACGCAGGATCGGCAGACCGGCGCGCACCAGCGTCACGAACTGCTGGTTGAAGATCAGGAACTCGTTGGCACCGATGCGCGACACGCGGGAGCGCTGCGTCAGGCCGGGAGCCCGGATGGAAAAGATGTGGTATCCCTGCTGCTGCAGGCGCTCCCGCACCTCGGCCTCGGTGCTTCCCTGCTCGAACTGTTGCAGCAGATGACCGCGCTCATCGACGGCTTTGACGACGAATTGGGGCATGCTGTCCTGCAACCGCAACTGCTGAATCACCGGCAGTTCGACCTACCCTGATTCTAGCATCAGGCGACCGCACGACCAGAGCGCTTGCGTCGTCGTAAACCTTTGTACCTCTGAGAGTTAGCGAAGCGAGTGGAAATGGCCTGGGTCAGGACACGGAGTCGGAATGGAGTGGTCCGAAAGGCAGCAGCAGCAGCTACCGCCCCGAAAGGAACTCTGCGCCTATCGAGCGTAGTACGAAACCGGGCAGCAGTGGTGAACGACTCAATGCGAGGAAGTGGAATGCGGGCAACTCGCCAGACTTGCGGCACTCGTGCAGGGTTGGGCAGGATAGCGCTCGCTGGCTACTCGCTTGTTTCGACCGTTTCTCCGGCGACGATCTCGACCCCCGGCGGCGGTTCAAAACTGAACCAGTTGGCGTCGAATTGAATGTTCTCCCGCACGTGTGTGAGGCGCAGATCAATCTGTGTTCCATCAACCTGCCAGAGTTGCAACCGCGTGATCGCCCCCGCCGGTGTGACCTCGACCGCGATCGTTCGGTAAGTGTCGGCCATCGCCCGCGGCGTGCCGTCGAGGACCGTGTCGTCAACTTCGAGTGGAGGATCCATGGATACGCGTAACCCATTGATTTCTTTGGATAAATGCGTATGTCCCAACAGCAGTCGCAGCGGAGTCTGCAGGCCGCTGAGGCCTTTCACCGTGGAGCGCTGCGCTTGAGGTTCTCCGGCGACGTAAAGCCAAACTGTTTTCCCGGAAACGCGAAAGGTTTTCGAGCGCGGCGTCTGATAGTCCCAACGCATTCGGCCGGGCTTCTGCAAGTACACTTCCCCGCTCTCGGTTCGGACGTCGCGCCCGCTGCGCACGATTTCAACGAAGTCCGCCTGCAGGCTGTGAAGGTGGTTGTAATGGTTGTCCACCGTGTGTACTAGTCGAGGAAGAACCGGCGCTTGGGCCGCCAGCATTGTCAGAGACGCTAGGACGGACAACAGGGCGCGGACTCGAGACATAGTCTCAGTGTAGGACAGGCGGAAAAATGTGGACCAGTGCCGGCCAGGACTGAGCCAACTTTAGACTTTCCATTGACGTCTATCGTGGTGTAAACCTCAGATGTGGGGGCGGTTGTTTCGGCCCCGGGGAGAAGCCAATGAAACGCTGGATCGTGCCTGCCGCCGCTGTCGGCGTCACTGTCTTCCTCATGACCGACCGCGGCCGGAAGGTGCAGAAGAAAGTTATCGCCCAACTGGATGGTTGGCTAAACCGTCTGCAGAACGTCAGCGAAACGCTGCAGGATCGGCTGGAGAAGGTGCATGGAGCCGTCGAAAACGTACACCGCGCCCTGCAACGCATCGCGTGAGGACGGGGAATCTGCCGGCGGACGCCATCGCTAGCCTCCTATTGCCACCCGTGCCCACGTGGCCAAAATCTTTATCCCCGCCAAAATGCTTCCCTTCACCGTGCCTGTTACCTTGCTTCGTCCGGCACGGCGGGGGCGGTAGATGACATTGCACTCCACCATGCGTAATCCGAGCTGCGCGGCGCGCGCCTGCATTTCAACCGTCCAACCGTAGTTGCGATCCCGCATGCCAAGCTGCGTAAGGGCGCTCCGTCGGATCGCCCGGAAAGGGCCGAGGTCCGTGCACTCCACCCCCCAGCGCCAGTGGATGAGGCGCGCTGCCAGCCAGTTTCCGAAACGCTGGTGCGGGCTGAGCGCACCCGGAAGCGCGCGCAGGGCGCGTGTGCCAATGGCCAGATCGGCGCCGGACGCCAGCGCTGCCAATAGTAGACGGACCTCGGCCGGGTCGTCACTAAGGTCGGCGTCCATGAACACCACCACGTCGATGGCAGGGCGCAGCGCAGCCATCCCGCTGAGACAAGCTTGCCCGTAGCCTCGCCTTGGCTCGGAAAGCACCTCCGCCCCGGCCTGCCGCGCGAGTGCCGCGGTGTCATCGGTTGACCCATTGTCGACGACGATCACCTGTTGGTAGACTTCGGGCGGAAGAGCCGCCAAGCATGCTCCGATCACAGCGGCTTCGTTATAGGCGGGGATGATCAGCGCGATAGCCTGTGCTTCAGCCATGCGAGGGGGCCGCCCGAGCACCTCGAGCGGAACCGGCTCCATGCGGGATACCAGCCCCGCCAATTTCCACTTTTCACCTTCCACTGCCGGTTACCGCACCAGGCCAACCCGTTGCATCGGCCAATAGGCGAAGACGGCCTTGCCGTAGATGGCGCGGCCATCGACACAGCCCCACATGCGGCTGTCGCTTGAGGAGTTGCGGTGGTCGCCCAAGACAAAATAATGCTGTGGGGCTACAACCGTCTCGAGATAGCTGACGTCGTCCCGATAGCTGGGCCGAACGTAAGGTTCGTCGAGCTCCTCTCCGTTGACGTACACCGTGCCGTTGACGATTTTGACCCGATCACCGGGTATTCCAATCACCCGTTTAATGAAGCTCTTGGTTGGATCAAGCGGGAACCAGAAGACCACCACGTCCCCACGCCGGATGCTCTCCACGCGATAGACCACTCGATTAATAAAAATGCGTTCGTTGTTGGTCAGTTCGGGCAGCATGCTGAAACCTTCCACTCGCACCGGTTGGTAAAGGAACAGCACACAAATGAATGCCAGAGCCAGGGAGATGGCGAAGTCTCGCAGCCAGTGCCAGAGGTGCAAACGCGCCATGCGGAAAGGATAGCAGGAGGAGGGGAGGGCGCTGACGCATCGGCACCGGCGGGGGCGCCCGTGGGTCCTCCCCTCCCGTACCATTAGACGCAATACATTCCTTCCTCTCTATCATTCGGCACGGCGCCCACGCTCCCGCTTCCACAGGAGCCGAAACGGCCGGTGTTTCACGAACTTCTCCCTTTACGCTTCCCCCGGGCCCGCTACGGTTGTTACAATGTCCCGATCGTCTCCGTCTTGTCCCGGGTGCGATCCCCGTCTGGTGAATCCCCGTTGGCGCAAAGGAGTGGAGTGGAGGCGGTACTAGCGCTTGAAGATGGCACGCTGTTCCCGGGTCTGGGCTTTGGCGCCGCGATAACCGGCGTGGGCGAGGTGGTGTTCAACACCTCGATGACCGGCTACCAGGAGATCTTTACCGACCCCTCTTACGCCGGCCAGATTGTCTGCTTCACCAGCCCGCAGATCGGCAACTACGGCACCAACTCCAGCGATGACGAGGCCTCGCGCCCTTACATCGAGGGCCTCATCGTGCGCGAGTTCTCTTCCCTGGCCAGCAACTGGCGCAATGAGGAGACCTGCCAGAACTACCTCGAGCGGCACAAGATCGCTGGCATTGCCGAGTTGGACACGCGTGCTCTGGTGCGCCATCTGCGCCAGCACGGCGTCATGCGGGGCGTGATCGTGCGCGTCGCGGCCATGAAAAACGCCGGCGATCGCGAGGCGCTGGTCTCCATGGCCCGCCAGGCGCCGAGCATGAGCGGCCGCGACCTGGCCAAGGTCGTCACCACGCCCGCCGCCTACGCCTGGGATGGCGGCCTGCACGCCTTGGACCGCGCCGTCGTCGCCTCCGAGGACAGCCGCCATGTGGTGGCCTTCGACTTCGGCATCAAGCAGAACATCCTGCGTCACCTGACCAGCCGCGGGGCGCGAGTAACCGTGGTGCCCGCCACCACGACCGCCAAGGACGTGCTGGCGCTCAAGCCGGACGGCGTCTTCCTCTCCAACGGGCCGGGCGATCCGGAACCGTGCAGCTACGCCGTCACCAGCATTCGCGACCTTGCGGGGCGCGTTCCCATCTTCGGCATCTGCCTCGGACACCAGTTGATGGGGTTGGCGCTGGGTGGCAAGACTTACAAGTTGAAATTCGGCCATCACGGCGGCAATCACCCGGTGAAGCAGATGGATAGCGGGCGGGTGGAGATCACCGCCCAGAACCACAATTTCGCCGTGGACCCCGACTCGCTGCCCGCGGACGTCGAACGCACTCACTTCGACCTCAATGACGACACGTTGGAAGGCTTGCGGCACCGTACGCTGCCCATGTTCAGCGTGCAATACCATCCCGAGGCGTCCCCGGGTCCACACGATTCGCACTACCTCTTCGACCAGTTCTTCCAACTGATCGGTGAATGGAAAAACAAATGACCGCGCGCCTGCGTTCCACGGAAGACCGAGAACCGATAACCGACAACCAATAATCGACAACCGTTCATGCCACGTCGCAACGACCTCCGCAAGATCATCATCATTGGCTCCGGGCCGATCGTCATCGGCCAGGCGTGTGAGTTCGACTATTCCGGCACCCAGGCTTGCAAGGTGCTGAAAGCCGAGGGCTACGAAGTCGTTCTGGTCAACTCCAACCCGGCAACGATCATGACCGACCCGGAGCTGGCGCATCGCACCTATATCGAACCGCTGACGCGGGAGTACCTGCGGGCAGTGATGGCGCGCGAGCAGGGCCCAGGCGTGGCGTTGCTTCCCACGGTCGGCGGCCAGACCGCCTTGAATCTGGCCATCGAGCTGGCCGATGCGGGCGACCTCGACGAGTTCGGGGTCGAGCTGATCGGCGCCAGCGTGAAGGCCATCAAGAAGGCGGAGGACCGCCTGCTGTTCAAGGACGCCATGCGCGGCCTGGGGTTGGAGACGCCGCGCTCGCGCCTCATCACCAACCTGCGCGACGGGCTGGAGTTCGCCACTGAGATCGGGTTCCCGGTCATCAGCCGCCCCTCCTTCACGCTGGGCGGCAGCGGGGGCGGCATCGCCTACAACCGCGAGGAGTTTACCGAGATTCTGGCGCGCGGCCTCGATCTCTCCCCCGTACACGAGTGTCTGGTGGAGGAGAGCGCGCTCGGCTGGAAGGAATTCGAGTTGGAGTTGATCCGCGACAGCGCCGACAACGTGATCGTGGTGTGCTCGATCGAGAACTTCGATCCCATGGGGGTGCATACCGGCGACTCGATCACCGTCGCCCCGGTGCAGACCTTGACCGACAAGGAATATCAGCGCATGCGCGACGCCGCCATCGCCGTGATTCGCGAGATCGGCGTGGATACTGGCGGCTCGAACATTCAATTCGCGGTGCATCCCACCACCGGGCGCCTGGTGGTGATCGAGATGAACCCGCGCGTGTCCCGCAGCTCGGCTCTCGCCTCCAAGGCGACCGGCTTCCCAATCGCCAAAATTGCCGCGCGGCTGGCCGTCGGCTACCACCTTGACGAAATCGCCAACGACATTACGCGCAAGACGCCCGCCTGCTTCGAACCGACGCTCGACTACGTGGTGGTCAAGATTCCCAAATGGCAGTTCGAGAAATTCCCCGGCGCGGAGCCGACGCTGGGACCGCAGATGAAGTCGGTGGGCGAGGTCATGGCCATTGGACGCACCTTCAAGGAAGCGCTGTTGAAGGGTGTGCGTTCGCTCGAGACCGGCCGGAAGCGCGGCGACCTCGACATTGATCAGCGTCTATTGACGCAACGCCTGGTCACGCCGCACCCCAACCGGCTGACCTATCTGCGCCATGCCCTGGCGCAGGGCATGGGCATTGAGGAGCTGCACGAGTTGACGTCGATCGACCCCTGGTTCCTGCGCCAGATGCAGGACATCGCCGGAATCGAGGCCGGCATCGCGGAGAAGCATGGCGGGGTCGCCACCCTGCCCGCCGATCAACTGCGCCAGGCGAAGCGCGCCGGCCTCAGCGATGCGCGTCTGGCGACACTGCTGGGCTGCAGCGAGGAGAGTCTACGGGCCCGTCGCACGGCGGAGGGCATCGTTCCCGTCTTCAAGCGGGTGGACACCTGCGCCGCCGAGTTCGAGTCCTTTACGCCATACCTGTACTCGACCTACGAACAGGAGGACGAGGCGGCCCCTTCGCAGCGTCCCAAGATCGCCATCCTGGGCAGCGGTCCGAACCGCATCGGCCAGGGGATCGAGTTCGACTACTGCTGCTGCCATGCGTCGTTTGCCCTGCAGGAACAGGGCTACGAGACGATCATGGTGAACTGCAACCCGGAGACGGTCTCCACCGACTACGACACCAGTGACCGGCTCTACTTCGAGCCCCTCACCTTCGAAGACGTTTCACGCGTCTTGGAACACGAAAAGGTGGACGGCGTCATCGTGCAGTTCGGCGGTCAAACGCCGCTCAATCTCGCGCTGCCACTGCAGCGCGCGGGCATCCCGGTCATCGGCACGTCGCCCGAATCCATTGACCTCGCCGAGGATCGTAAACGCTTCGGCGCCCTGCTCCAGCAACTCGGTATTCCGCAACCGGAGAACGGCACGGCCACCACGGTGGAAGAGGCGGTGGCGGCCGCCGAGCGCATCGGCTACCCGGTGCTGGTGCGACCGTCTTACGTGCTGGGCGGACGCGCCATGGCCATCGTCTTCGATCGCTCCGCGTTGGAACGCTACATGGCCGAGGCGACGGAGTACTCGCAAGATCGCCCGGTACTGATTGACCGCTTCCTTGAGGACGCGACCGAGGTTGACGTGGACGCCCTCTCGGACGGAACCGATGTCCTGATCGGCGGCATCATGGAGCACATCGAGGAGGCCGGCATTCACTCCGGCGACAGCTCCTGCGTGCTGCCCCCGTACAGCATCGCTGCCGAGCATCTGGCGACTATCCGCGAGTACACCGTACAGCTCTGCCGCGCCCTCAAGGTGGTCGGGCTGATGAACGTGCAGTTCGCCATCGGGCCGGTGCTT
The DNA here is from genome assembly GCA_937898755.1 of uncultured Acidobacteriota bacterium. Lineage (GTDB taxonomy): Bacteria > Acidobacteriota > Terriglobia > Terriglobales > SCQP01 > CALEJU01. Next base: position 145,994 of record CALEJU010000036.1, read on the forward strand.
GGGAGCCGCGGCACCAGCGGCGAAGTGGCGCGCCAGGTTTACGTGCTTGAAGTCAACCCGCGTGCCTCACGCACCGTACCGTTCGTCAGCAAGGCGGTCGGGGTACCGTTGGCCAAAATCGCGGCACTGTTAATGACCGGGACGCTCAGCGCCGCGGCGGCTGCCGACCTGCAAATGCGGGGGATACGTCCCACACCGCGCTTGCGCGACCTCTTCCCTTCCGAAGTCCTTGCCAACACGGTGCTACCCACCGGCGATCGCTTCTGCGTTAAGAGCCCGGTCTTTCCGTGGGGTAAGTTCCCGGGCGTGGATCCGGTGCTCGGCCCGGAGATGCATTCCACCGGCGAGGTCATGGGCGTCGCCTATACGTTGGGCGAAGCGTTCGCCAAGGCGCAGCTTGCCGCCGGCCAGCGCCTACCGCTGCAAGGTATGGCCTTCATCAGCGTGCCGGACCGCGACAAACCGAAGGCGCTGGAGGTGGCCCGGCAACTGCATCGCTACGGCTTCTCGCTGCTGGCGACGCGCGGCACTGCCGGCTATCTTAAAAAGGCCGGCCTGCCCGTCACCTCTGTCTTCAAGGTCAAGGAAGGCCGACCGAACGTGGTGGACTTCATCAAGGGCGGCGAGATCCAGCTCATCATCAATACCCCCATGGGCATGGAGCCGTTCTTTGACGAGAAGGCGATTCGCCGCGCCGCCGTGATGCATCGCATCCCCACGATTACCACCATGGCCGCCGCCCAGGCCGCAGTGGAAGCGATCGGCGCCCTGCGCAACAGCAAACCCGCCGTGCACGTCCTGCAGGAAATGCACCAGCAACTGGCGGCCAAATGACGCTGTAGGCTGCACATTGATGCTTGTCGCTTCAATACGGTAGGAACCTGGGGAGCATTGGCGCGGTAGAGGTCTGGGGTTCGAGTCCCCACGCGCCTACCATTTCTCAATCGCTCACAGGTCCGGCCAAATAATGCTGACGCGTCGCCGCGCTTCCCACGTATTCGGCTGGAGTGATAATTCGTGTGCCCCAATAGGAGCCGAGGAGCAGAACCGCGCAAGCACCCGGTCCAAAGCCGAGCGGACACCTTTCGGTTCCCAGGAAAACGTTGCGGCGAGCACGCGGACAATCTCCGATTCAATTTCACCGCAACTGGCGATGCCATCCAGGGACGCATCTCGCGCTTCTCGCTCGATGCAATTATGAGCATCGCCATCGGCTACCGGTTACGCGTGACGTTTACAACTGCGTGGGCAGCGGCATCCGGCAGTACCGTGGCTGCCGCATGGCTTGAGTCAGAGAAGCTGGTGTCCCTCGACGCGAAGCGTGTAAGGGGCCGGAGCGGGTGGAGGGGCAGGCAGGGCTACGAGCAACGCGTTCTCCGTCTGCTCGAAGTGCAGTGGCGTCGACGAGGAACCAAGCAGCGTCACTTTCTCCACCTTGGTGGCTGGGGCGGCGAGCGAACGAATGACAGCCTGGCGGACCAGGCTGTCCTGACCGGGCCACTTGAGCCCAAAGACGTAGAGGCTCTGGTTCTTTGTGGTAAAGCGAAACTCCGCCGCGGTCATCGGCGCCGGATGACGGCGTGTCACCCGAGGCCCGGGGTTTGCGGTGGAACCGCCTCCCCAATCCCCGGGAGCTTCGTCGGGAACGCTTGGCCCCTCGCCGTAGTGGGTCCAGGGATGGCTGCCATAGATGCCTTCGCCATTCACGCTGAGCCAGTCGCCAATGGCCCGCAGAATCTGCTGCTGCTCGTCCGGGATACTTCCGTCGCCCCTGGGGGAGATGTTGAGGAGCAGGTTGCCGCCCATGCTGGCAAGCTCGATCAGTTCGGTGACGATGTTTTCCGGGGAGCGGTACCTCATTCCTTCCGTATAGCCCCAGGTGCTGCCCAGCGCGTCGTCGCACTGCCAGCCGCCCGGGTAAACCCAGCGGGGAGCGCGCACCCGCTTTTCAAAATCCCTGACAGAACCGAAGAGGTAGGCCACGTCTTTGGTAGCGAGCGTGGAGGGCTGGCCCCACTCCGCGGCGCGATTGTAGTAATAGGCGGCGGCGCGCAGCTTCACGTCGTCGTATTCGCGCGGATTGACGCCGTTGTCGAAGTAGATCAGCCGCGGCTGGTATTTATCCACCAGTTCCTGAACGCGGGCCAACCAATCTCCCTGGAACGCCGGGGACGCATTGCCGTCGTTCATGTTGCCGGGGATAGGTGGGCCGTAGAAGCCGGCGTACTTCGGGTCGAACTCATCATTGGACACACCGGGCGCCGGGTACGCGAAGTCGTGGTGTTCCATGCGGTGGCTGGAGAGGCCGAAGATGAGGTCTTGTTTTCTGACGGCCGCGGCCAGTTCCCCAATCAGATCGCGCTTCGGCCCCATCTTGCCGGCGCACCAGGGAGTAACGTCGCTGTCCCACATGGCGAAACCGTCGTGGTGCTCCGCCACCGGTACAACGTACTTGGCGCCAGCCTGCTTGCAGAGCCGCGCCCATGCGGTGGGATCGTACTGCTTCGCCTTGAACAGGGGAATAAAGTCCTTGTAGCCGACCTTGTCGGGGGGCCCAAAATGCGCGGTATGCCACTGCACGTCGGTGGTGTACATGTGGCGGATATACCACTCGTTGATCCGCGCGGGGATGGAGTAGAGGCCCCAATGGATAAAAATGCCGAACTTCGCCTCGTGGAACCAGCCAGGCAGGTGGTAGTTGTCGCGCAACGACTCCCAGGTGGGCTGGAATGGGCCGTCGATCATCGGCTTGGGCTTCGCATACGCGTCGGGCTGGCCCGCCGGCGCTCCCGTTTGCGCGAAGAGGCCGGCATGGCGAAGCAGCAGGGACGCGCCGGTAGCGAGACCCGATCGGGCGAGAAATCCGCGGCGGGAAAGTGGCATGAAGCTTAGCCAGGCGCAGCTAGAGAACTCCGGCAGTTAAGCACGTGAGGTGCGGGTTGGCAATAGACGGAGAGTACTGCCGGGACTGTGCCTGACCCGCCATGTAGGACCGGCACTCTTGCCTGTCCCCCAAACCGCCCGCGCAACGGAGGGCGTGGCGGACGGCACTTCCTGTTTCCTCCGGGCCGCCTGTGCCTAGCCGCCGGCGATGGCGCCGAGCACGATGAAGGGCTCGCTCCCGGCTGCCACCGCGGCGGGGAGCGGGGTGTCCGGCGGATCGTGCGAAAGATCCTGCTCGCAGGCGTAAAACCGCACGAAGTCCCGCCGCTTCCCGGTGACCTGGTCGCGCATCGTCCCGCGCAGCATCGGATAGCGCGTCTCCAGCGCATCGAGAATGGCGCCCGTCGTGACCGTGCCGTCCAACTCCAGCTCGACGTCGCCGTCCACGCGCGCCAGCGTTCGCAAATGCGCAGGAAGCATGACGCGGATCATGCGCCCCCCTCCCGCCGCAAACGAGCATCAACTCGCAAAGCCATCCGTCGCAAAACTATCCGTAGGCCGTCCACCGTCCTCATCCACTACCTCCGGGGCCGCCGCAGTGCCCCCACGAATTGGAACGGCGGGCGGGCGACGGCTGCGCAATTGTCTGCCTCGGTTCAGCGGCTGCGCAGCCGTCAACCGTCGACCGTCAACCGTTTCCCAGCGTCTGTGTCTCCACCGAGAGCACGGGGGGAAGGTCGCGAACAATGGCGGCCCAGCTGTCACCGCTATCGGCCGAGGCGTAGACCTGCCCGCCCGTGGTGCCGAAGTAGATGCCGCACTGGTCGAGCGCGTCCACGGCCATGGCGTCGCGCAGCACGTTCACGTAGCAGTTGCTCTGCGGCAGGCCCTTGGTGAGCGGTTCCCATTCGTGGCCGCCGCTGCGGCTGCGGTAGACGCGCAGCTTCCCCTCGGGTGGAAAGTGTTCCCCGTCGCTCTTGATGGGGACCACGTAAACCGTCTCCGGCTCGTGCGCGTGCACGTCAATGACGAACCCGAAGTCGGTCGGCAGGTTGCCGCTGATCTCCTGCCATGAGTCTCCGGCGTTGTCGCTGCGCATCACGTCCCAGTGTTTCTGCATGAACAGCACTCCGGGGCGCGAGGCGTGCATGGCCAGGCGATGAACGCAGTGTCCCACCTCGGCGGTCGGGTCGGGAATGTGCGGCGAGCGCAGTCCCTGGTTGATGGGCAGCCACGTCATGCCCCCGTCGTCGCTGCGGAAGGCGCCCGCCGCCGAGATGGCGATGTAAATGCGCTGGGCGTTACTTGGGTCGAGCAGGATGGTGTGCAGGCACATTCCCCCGGCGCCCGGCGACCAGCGGGACCCGGAGCCGTGGCCGCGCAGGCCGGAGAGCTCCTGCCAGTTCGCGCCGCCGTCCTGCGAGCGGAACAGGGCCGCGTCCTCAATGCCCGCCAGCACAGTGTCCGGATCGGCGAGCGAGGGTTCGAGATGCCAGACGCGCTTGAACTCCCAAGCGTGGGGCGTGCCGTCGTACCACTGGTGTGTGCCGGGAACGCCGTCGTAGACAAACTTATTCCCGACCGGCGCCCAGGTCGCGCCGCCATCGTTCGAGCGCTGGATCTGCTGCCCGAACCAGCCGCTCGACTGTGAGGCGTACAGCCGGTTGGGGTCGGCCGGCGACCCCTTGACGTGGTAGATCTCCCAGCCCGCAAAATGCGGCCCGCTGACTTCCCACTGCGTCCGCTTGCCGTCGGAAGTCAAAATGAACGCGCCTTTGCGCGTGCCCACCAAGACCCGTACTCTACTCATCCTTAGCTCCTTCCCGGTTCTGTTCCGTTTAACTTTGTCTCTCGCAGTCCCTGCCGCCGCATGATCACCGCAGCGACAGCAGCGCGCGCAGCCGCCCGTCCCGCAGATACAGCCCCAGCCAGACCAGCACACCCACCACCACCGGAGCGACGAATGTGGGGTCCTCGAGGCGCACCTGGGTCGCTGTCGCGCCGCCGAGATAGCCGGTCAGCAGGATGGCGCCCAGCACCGCAGTGCGCGGAATGGCATACAACACCGCAGAGACCAGCGCCGCGATCCCGATCGGGACCACCATCCTCGCCGGATACCCCGCCTGAATGGTTCCCGCCACCACCGGCGCCAGCCGCAGCATCTTGGTGATGCCGTCGAAGACCATTAATACGACCAGCAGCGCGCTGATCACGCGTCCGGTCCAGCGCATCCCGGCCGAAGACTTCTCGGCCGGGGATGAAACCGCAGCAGTGTGTGCTTCCGTCATTTGCTCTCCAAGGCATGAGGATCGGACATGGGTTGTTTCTTCGCGTGGGAGTGCCGGGCTTGGCGTCGACCGAGGGGCGTCGGGCCGCCGGCCGGGCCGTCCCCGAAGCGGGGGAGCAGCGGCGTCGGGTCGCGGTCCCGCCACCGCCGCCGTACCTCGGCCAGCACTTGCCGCCGGTTCTTGGCCATGGCAACGATGACGCCACAGGGCGCCCCGGTCACCTCGTGCCGCGCCCCCCAGAGGAGCAATTCGAGCAGCACCGGCGCCAGATCAATTCCCTTCTCGGTCAACCGATAGTTCACGCGGCGCCCGTCCGTCTTCTCCCTCTCGGCCACTATAATGCCCGAAGTCAGGAGCGTCTTGAGACGGGTGGCGAGGATGTTCGTCGCGATCCCCTCACCGGACTGCTGGAACTCCTTGAACGTCCGCAACCCACGCACCATGAGATCACGCACGATGAGCAACGACCAGCGGTCGCCAAACTCCTCAAGCGAAATGCTCACCGGGCATCCGGACCGGCGTTTCGATGGCGAATTCCTGTGCAAAGTCGCCACGCTAGCACGCTCACTTGCACTTTGCAAGTGAGCGTGCGGGGGAGCGGCAGCGCTACGAGACCAGCCGAAACCGCCTCCGCTTGGCTGTCTCTGCTCCTGCGCTTCTCCAGGCATTCCGGGATGGGAACTACCTGGGACTTACGGTTCATCGGGACGGGGTGTTCCCCGGTTTGCCGGCCCCGGGGGGTTCCGGCGTCGATCTATCGGCGCGGCCGCGCTCTTCCTGCGAGCCGGGGGCGGCGCCTCTGGCGCGGCTGGCTCCCGGCTTCCAGCCAGCGCGCCTGCGGGGCGCAACGAGAAACCGGTTGGGCGACGGAATTGTGCCCTCGTCGTTCCCGTGCTAACGTCCCCTTCGCGAAACAGAGTCTTCGCGCTTGGGAGGAGCTCGACTGCATGTGCCCGCTCGCCGCAACGTTGTCCTGACTGCTCCTGGCGGTTGCGACGAACCTCAAGCCGACGGTAGGCGCGCCCCGCGACGTTCAACCTTCGATCAGCGTGTTTGTGAGGACTATGAAGACAGCAGCATGGGCCGTCCACAAGGCATTGGCCATCACTCTCTTACCGGCCGTGCTCATCGTCGTGAGCGTCGCGACATCCCCGGCGCAAGGTGTGACGGGTCGCGCGCGGGTGGTCCGGAACGATCCGGCGCCTGCTCCCGCCGCGGCGCGCGGCATCGACACGATCAAGCACGTGATCTGGATCATCCAGGAGAATCGTTCCTTCGACAACTACTTCGGTACCTACCCCGGGGCGGACGGCATTCCCCCTTCCACCTGTCTTCCCAAGCTGCCGGGCGCGAAGGAATGCGTGTCGCCGTTTCACATGCCGCCTGGTCAGCCCTTGCTGGACCTCGAGCACGACTGGCAAACCGCGCACGCTGCCTACGACCACGGCACCATGGACGGTTTTGTCTGGGCGGAGGGAACACCCTACACGATGGGTTACCTGAACGAGCGCGATATTCCCAACTACTGGCAGTACGCGCGGCACTACACCCTGTGTGACCGCTTCTTCTCCTCGATCATGACTGGCAGCTCACCCAACCACGCCTATACCGTGGCGGCGCAGTCCGGGGGAACGATCAACAACGTCGGGACGATCCAGCAACTGGAAGACGTTCGGGATGATGCGGACGGCTTCAGCTTCGCTTCCATCGTGGACCTGCTCGGCGACGGGAAGGTCTCCTGGAAGTATTACGTCGAGACACAGCCCATCCCACCTGGCCAGGCCAATACGCTGTCGCGGCTGGCGTATCCCGATCCCAAGGTCTATACGCTCTGGAACCCACTCCCGGGCTTCAAGTCGGTTCGCGAAAGTGCGGCGAACATGAGCCACCTGGTCCCCCTTCAGGAGTACTTCGCCGACCTCGACCACGGCACCTTGCCGCAGGTTTCCTGGATCATTCCCAACTTCCAGGACAGCGAACACCCCCCGGAGCCGGTGGCGCAAGGCATGTGGTACGTGACGCGCGCCGTAAACGCCCTGATGCAGAGCCCCTACTGGAAAGACAGTGTCATCTTTCTGACCTGGGACGACTACGGAGGCTTCTACGACCACGTGCCGCCTCCGGAAGTCGATGCCTACGGGTACGGCCCGCGCGTTCCCATGCTGGTCATCTCGCCGCGCGCGAAAGCCAATTACGTCTCACACTACACCTACGATTTCACCTCGGTGCTGAAATTCATCGAAGTCCGCTGGGGGCTGTCGCACCTGACGTCGCGCGATCATCGCGCCAACGACTTGCTGGATTGCTTCGATTTCAATCAGGCCCCGACTCCGCCGCTGCTCATCCCGGTGCCTGCCAATGTGCCGTCGCGCCTGGTCGAGCCCCACATCACGTTCCCTGCGTCGGTCCCTCTGCCGCAGACGTATTCGCCCGCGAAGCCCAGGGGTACGCCGGCGGTGCCTTACATTCCACCCGGGCAGAAGAAGTGAGGGGTGCGGGGGGCCGTCACCACTGCAAACCGGGCACAGAACAACTGGCGCGCCAGCCTCCCGCCGTGTAGGACAGGCACTCATACCTCTCGCCTACCTGCGCGCAGCGGCCGGCGACGCGGCGTGAGCGCGGCCTGTCCTTGCGACAAGCGCCGCTTACCGCACCACGCTGGGGTGCATCAGCGCCCAAACGTTCCAACTGACGCTGAACGTGACCGTGTTCGCGGACTGGTAGATGCTGCGGCTGTAGCCGATCCCGAGGTCAAGGTACTTCGTGGGCGTGTAATCGAGGAACGAGTTGATGCCGTTATCGCGCGCGATGGACGGTCCGCCGACCGTAACGCTCGACCTACGGAACACGCGGGCGTGTTTCGATTTGGATTTGGCGCTGACGCCGTTGCCGCCCGCGGCATACGAGAGCCCGAACAGCGGCTCCGCTTCGCCGGAGGCGCTTCCCGTGCCGTGCTTCTTGATTAGACGGCTGTAGACCTTCTGCTGCCCGAACGGTTCGTAGTCGTAGTACGACGCGCCGAGGGTGGTCTTGTCACCCAGGCCAAGTTCGGCGCCCCCTTCAAACTGCGCCATCTTGCCAAGTGTGCTGTAGGCACGTACGCGGTGGTGCGAATCCACGGTGTTGTTGCTGAAGCCCGCGCTGATGAACGGGGTCAGGATCCCCAGGCTGTGCTCGAGTTTCTCGTTAATGTCGAACCCGGGCCGTCCCGTGCTCAGGCCGGCGTTGGTGTCGCCTGTGGGTGCGCTGCCGGTCAGGGCCGTGGTGCTCTTGAGCGCATCGTCCCCGAACTGCAAACTCAACCCAAGAAACGCATCGCCCAGGCCGCGACTGAGACTGCTGTTGGTCGAACTGACGCCGTTGGTGCTGGTTGATCCGGCTGACGCTCGCACCAGAAAGAGCGGCAGGCCCGCACTGAGGCTGAGGTGCGGGTTGATGGCATAGCCCGCCGTCCAGTCAAACTCGTAAGGCTGTTCCCCACTGGTCGGACTGGCGCTCATGCCGGCGACCAGGCTGAAGCGCTGCGGCGGCAGTTGCGCGGCGGTGTCGGGGGTGGACGATTGGGCGGCCAGCATCAGACCGCAGGCTAGGAATACCCCACTGCCAAAGAGCGAGCGCAGAGTTCGCATAAGTTTAAACTGCCGGGGGGTAATTTCAGTGTAGCGCGTCCGGTCCGAGCGGTTGCAGTGGATGTTAACTAGCAAGGAACTAGTGCAGACGCTGGCACGTCAATCACCCCTGCAAACTTGATAAACCTGCAAAAAGGGTGCTTCCAGCCCGAGGGCTGGGGAACTCACATCCCCCTCGGTTGGGGTACGACTTGCAGGGTCTACAAAGGCCGAGGACAATCGACCTGCGACGGCACGCCACTGCCGCGCGGTTTGAATTTGATGTCATCCGGGTCTTTGCTCGGGCTGCGTTCCTGTGAACCTTCACCCTCCACCTTCGCGATGGATTGAGCTGATTCCCAATTTCAGCGAAGGCCGTAACCCGGCATTGCTGGAAGGTTTGGCGCGGACCGCCGTGGCGGCGGGCGTTTACGTGCTGGGAGCTGAGTCGGATGCCGATCATCATCGCAGCGTTCTCACTTTGGCTGGCGGACCTGCGGAGGTAGCGGCGGCGGCCGTGGATCTGGCGGGCGAAGCGGCGCGGCGCATTGACCTCACACGCCATCAAGGGGTGCATCCGCGGCTGGGCGCCACCGACGTACTGCCTTTCGTTCCCCTGTCGGGCGTCACGCTGCCGGAATGTGTGGCGCTGGCCCATGCCGTTGGCGCCAACATCTGGGAGCGCCATCGCATTCCGGTGTACTTCTACGAGGCGGCTGCCCTGCGGCCGGAGCGTCGCAAGTTGGAAGACGTTCGCCGCGGCGAATTCGAAGGCATCCGGGCGCGTCTGCCGAATGATCCCGAACTCCGCCCCGACATCGGGGACGCCGCGCTGCACCCCACGGCGGGTGCGGTGATCGTGGGCGCACGAGGCTTTCTGATTGCCTACAACTTCAATCTCACGACCCGCGATCCTGCGCTGGCGCGCGCCATTGCGCGGCGGATCCGCACTTCCTCCGGCGGGTTTCCGGGGGTCAAGGCGCTGGGCCTCTGGGTTCCGCATCTCGACTGTGCACAAGTGTCCACAAACCTGACGGATTTCGCTCAAACACCGATCCGGGTGGTACAACAGGCCGTTCAGGCGGAAGCGGTGCGCCTGGGAACAACGGTGCGAGAGGGGGAACTGATCGGGCTGATTCCCCGCGCTGCCGTCGTGGACGCGCCTCCAGATCTCAGGGCTTTCCTCGCCCAGCATCCGGAACGCATCATCGAGGAGCGCCTGGCCGCAGTGTCGGGGCACGATCGCCAAGTCGCGGGCCATCCCGAATAAGCTTGACTCAGACCTCGCCCACCCGTGTGCCAGTGCGGCTCTGCTAGGATGGGAGTACTGGGAGCCGGCATCACGCTGGCGCTCCTTCGGAGGCCGCAAAGGATCACCATGGCGCTCACGCTTCGCTCTTCACTCTCCGCTTTTCTGGGGCTCGGTTTGCTGGGATTGGCACCGCAATTAAGGGCGGCACAGTTGGGCAGCACGGCACAGGCCGTACTCCCGGCCACCGCGCGCCAGGTCATTTCTCTCGACTACCACCACCTCTCCCAGGACCCGACCGCCATGCGTCTGGCTACCCAGGTACTGCCTCCGGAGATGAAACGCATGACCTCGATCTTCAGTGCAGGTGGGGTGAACGCCGCGCAGGACGTCGATCGCATCACCTTCGCCACCTTTGACATCCCGCACGGGGTGGAACTGGCGGGCGTCGCCGAAGGAAACTTGCAGCACTTTAACCTGAACCCGTTTTTCAAAAAAACGGCCAAGCATCCGACGCCGCCCGAATTTCACGGTACCGTGATGTACCACACGCAGGATCTCTATTTCTTTCGCCCCGATCCCAACTCGTTGGTGTTCGGAGACCGGGCCGCAGTGGAACGGCTGATTGATGTGCAGCAGGGTGTCGTGCCGCGCCTCGACACGAATAGCAACATGCTGGACCTCATCGCCGGCACCGAGTCCACCGCCATCTGGAGCGTGCTCGACGCCCCCGGCACGCGCAACATGGTGCAGTCACTTGCGGGCGATACCGGCAAACTGAGCGCCGATACGGTGGCCAAACACCTGCGCGGCTCGCGCTATACGGTTAATGTGGACGGCGGCGTTCAGCTTAACTTGGAGATGCTTGCCGACGATTCCCTGAGCGCCGCAGCGCTCAGTACCGGTCTGCGGGCCGCGGTTTTGTACCGCCAGTACCAGGAAAAGAACCCGGTGCTCAAGAACCTGCTGAGCGCCATCCAAGTGGACGCGGCGGGAGACCATGCCTTCCTGCAAGTCAGTTCCGATGAGAACGTCGTCTCACAACTCCTGACCACCGACCTGTTCACCAGCATCACGCACTGAAGTGCGAGAAGCGAAGAGGGCCGGGCCGCACGGGTCCCACCTTCGACCTTCGTTCTTCGCCGCCGTGCTACGCTGGCCGGCGATGCGACGCATCTCTCTTGCCGGCTGGATCGCCTTGGGCCTGCTGGCCGGCGTCTGGGTGGGGTTGGCCTTTCCCGGCTTTGCCCAGCATCTGCAGCCGCTCGCCACTGTATTCCTGCGGCTCATCCGCATGGTGGTGGGCCCGCTGATTTTCGCCACGCTGGTGGTGGGTATTGCCGGGCAGGGGACGTTACAGCAGGTCGGACGCATCGGCCTCAAGGCCTTCGTCTATTTCGAACTGGTGACTACGGTGGCGCTTCTGCTGGGGCTCGCTGCCGTTAATTTGGTGCAGCCAGGCCGTGGCCTGCACTTGGCATCATCGGTGGCCTCCCTGCCGCACGGACCCGCCCAGGGCTTGTTGGAGAACCTGTTGCTGCACGCGGTACCGCAGAGCTTCTTCGAGGCGTTGTCGCAAGGCGAAGTTCTGCAGATCGTGGTCTTCAGTGTTCTGTTCGGCATGGCGACCGCCAAGGCCGGCGCGAGGGGGCGGCCGTTGCTCGAGTTCTGCGAATCGCTGGCGCAGATCATGTTCCGCATCACAGCGTTTGTGATGTGGGTGGCGCCAGTGGGGGTTTTTGGCGCAGTCGGCTACAGTTTGGCGACGCACGGCATCGCCGTCCTGTTGCCGCTAGTGCGTCTGATCGTCACGTTCTACTGCACCTTGATCGTGTTCGTGGTGGCAGTGTTGGGAGGAGTGGCGCTGGCCGTGCGCTTGCCGCTGCGCCGCTTTTACCATGCCGTCCGCGAGCCGGTCCTGATCGCCTTCTCCACCGCCAGTTCTGAAGCCGCACTGCCCAAGGCCCTGGAGAACATGGAGGCGATGGGTGTCTCGCGACGCGTGGTGGGCTTCGTGCTGCCCACGGGCTACAGCTTCAATCTCGACGGTACGACGCTCTATCTCTCTATGGCGGCGCTATTCACCGCGCAGGTGGGGGGCATGCATCTGTCGCTGAGCCACCAGCTGGTGATCGTCCTGACGCTGATGGTGACCAGTAAGGGTGTCGCAGGGGTGGCGCGTGCCGCCATCGTGGTGCTATTAGCAACAGCGACGAACCTCGGGCTGCCCCTTGAAGCGGCCGCCCTGCTTCTGGGTATTGATCAAATCCTCGACATGGGGCGGACGGGGGTCAACGTTCTGGGAAACTGCCTGGCGGCCGTCGTGGTCGCCCGCTGGGAAGGCGAAACTCTCACCCCTCCCGCCACCTTCGCGGTGGGAAAAACCCGCCACAATTGAAAAGGGCCCCGGCTTAAAGCCGGGGCCCTTTTCGGTTGCGCCACTTCGTCTGTTCTTGTTTAAAGCAGTCGGCGTGCCAAACTCAGAGTTGCTGAAACTAAAGCAGTTACATCGCACTTGCTTGGACGTGATTGCGGACTTTTTACCTGTTCCTGCGAAAAGTTTTCCCGTGAACCGCACCAGCCGAGTCTTCTGGGAGGCTGCAACAATGAATCGGTGGGTCGCCGTCAGTACTGCCGCCGACAACCGACACCCTACTCCGTAAAGCAATTCCCCAATGCACGAAAGCGGTCATAGCGGTGCTGGCGCAGTTCAGCGGGAGAGAGTGGGCTCAATTCGTCCAAGCTCCGTGCCAGGGCGGCGCCCAGCGCGCGAGCGGCTTGCGTTGGGTCCTCATGCGCGCCACCCGCCGGCTCGGGAACAATCCCATCAATCAGGCCAAGGCGCAGCAATTCGGGGGCCGTCAATTTGAGCGCGGCAGCGGCGAGATCGCGCTGTTCGGCGTCGCGCCACATAATCGAAGCGCAGCCCTCTGGAGTAATCACGGAGTAGATGGCGTTTTCCATCATCAGCACGCGGTTGCCCATGGCAATGGCCAAGGCGCCGCCACTGCCCCCCTCGCCGGTGATGGTGCAAATGATGGGCACGCCCAAGCGGACCATTTCCCGCAAATTGTAAGCAATGGCCTCGGCCTGACCGCGTTCCTCCGCATCGAGTCCGGGGTAGGCGCCCTGGGTGTCGATGAAGGTGAAAATGGGACGGCGAAACTTGTCAGCCAGACGCATGAGACGGAGCGCTTTGCGGTAGCCCTCCGGCTTCGGGCTGCCGAAGTTGCGACGGATCTTCTCCTTGATGTTGCGCCCGCGCTGCTGGCCGACTACCAACACTTCCCTGCCCTGAAATCGCGCCAAGCCGGCAATCATAGCCTCGTCGTCGCCGAAGCGGCGATCGCCGTGCAGCTCGGTGAAGTCCGTGAAGAGTTCGGTGATGAGATCCAAGGTGTAGGGGCGCTGCGGGTGACGAGCGAGGGTGACGCGATCCCAAGCCTCGGCGGCGGCGGCGGCCAGTTCCGGTGACAGCTGTCGCGGTGGGGCGGGAGCGGCCGCCTCGGAGGGCGTGACGGCCTTGGCGGCCTGAGATGGCGGCTTGCTCGAGTCCAAAGTTTCACCCTTCTGCGCAACAGCCAAGGTCCTGCCAGTCTACTGCACGATGCGGACGCAACCGGCGCCGCACAGCGCTTCCACCGCGCGCCGGAAGCGGGCGTCGGCCTGCACCGGGGCCTCGATCTCGAGGATCTGTTCAAACGATTCCGACTCGGAACGCACGTGCAGATGTAGTTTAGCGGAACCTGGCGCCTGACGGAGCAACGCCGCAAGTTGTCCGACCACCTCCACAGACAGCCTGTCGGCGTCCACCGCCAAGGTGAGTGCCCGTGGCAGAACCGGTTTTTCCTGCGCCAACTCGCGCACCTCCATCACCTGCAGGCGCGGGGTGGTATCGCTGTCGGCCATCAGGCGGCCACGCACGACGACCGGAACGGTAAGACGCAGTTGCACTTCGAGGCGCTGATAGGCCTCGGCAAAGCAGAGGAGTTCCATGCGCCCGCTGCGGTCCTCGATCTGCGCCACCGCCCAGTTCTGTCCCTTTTTATTGCGCTTCACCTGGATGCCGCCCAGCATTCCAGCGAGGAGAAACTCCTCCACGCCGGGCGGCAGCCGGCCTTGAAACTGTTCGATCGCAAACACACCCAAGTCGGTGAGCAGGTCGGCATGACGGTCGAGCGGATGCCCGGTGACATACAGCCCGAGAACTTCTTTTTCGCCGGCCAGCCGCGTGGCTTCATCCCATGGCGGAGTCTGGGGTAGGGGCGGCTCGGCGGGGGCGCTGTCGCCGGAGGCGCCAAAGTCGAGGAACAGACCATGTTGTCCGATCTCCTGTTCCTTCTCGCGGCGTAGCGCGGCATCCAGGGCGCGGTCGATGATGGCCATGCCGCTGGACCGCCCCTCGGCGCCGCGGCCCCCGAGGAGCGAGTCGCACGCGCCGCTCTTGATGAAGCTTTCGAGCACGCGTTTGTTGAGCAGCTTACTGCCGATGCGGGTGCAGAGGTCGAACACCGAGCTAAACGGGGCCCCGGCCTGGCGCGCCTTGAGCAGCGCCTCGATGGTGGGCGTGCCGACGTTCTTGATGGCCTGCAAGCCGAAGCGGATGGTGTCCCCTTGTGGGGTGAAGGCGGCCTCGCTGACGTTCACGTCGGGGGGTGCGACGTGGATGTGCATCTCGCGGCATTCGTTGATGTACTTGACGACGTTGTCGGTGTTGCCGCTTTGCGACGTGAGCTGCGCGGCCATGAACTCCACCGGGTAGTGGGCCTTGAGGTAGGCGGTCTGGTAGGCGACCCAAGCGTAGGCGGCGGAGTGGCTTTTGTTGAAGCCGTAGCCGGCAAACTGTTCCATCAAGTCGAAGATTCGGGCACTGGCCGCCGCCGGCAGGCCATTGGCCACGGAGCCGCGCTGGAACTTCTCGCGCTGCTGGGCCATCTCCTCCACCTTTTTTTTGCCCATCGCGCGGCGCAGCAGGTCGGCCTCGCCGAGGCTGTAGCCGGCCAGCCGATTAGCCGCCTGCATCACCTGTTCCTGGTAGACGAACACCCCCAGCGTCTCGGCGAGGATCGGCTCCAACTCGGGAAGCTCGTACTCGATCTTGCGGCGGCGGTGTTTGCGGTCGATGAAATCATCGATCATGCCGCCTTGAATCGGACCGGGACGGTAGAGGGCATTGAGCGCGGTGAGGTCGCTGAGCTTGTCGGGCTTGTATCGGCGCAGGATGTCGCGCATGCCGGCCGATTCAAATTGGAAGATGCCGCTGGTGAGGCCGCGGCAGAACAGATCGAAGGTGGCGGGATCGTCCTCCGGCAGGTTGGCGAGATCAAGTTTCATCCCGCGGTGGCGCTCGATCAGGCCGACGGCATCGTGCAGGATGGTGAGCGTGGTCAGCCCCAGGAAGTCCATCTTCAAGAGGCCAATCTTGTCCAGCCCGTTCATGTCGTAGGCGGTGACGATTTCATCGCGGCTGGTCCGGAACAGAGGCAGGATCTCGGTCAGCGGCCGCGGGGCGATGACCACCCCCGCGGCGTGCATGCCGGGATGGCGACTGAGCCCCTCCACACGACGCGCCGTATCCAGCAGTTCGCGGATGCGGGGATCGCTGTCACGGGCCTGCGCGAGACGACTGTTGTCCGCGAGCGCGCCTTCCAGGGTGACGTTGGGACCTTCCGGAACCAGCTTGGCGACGCGGTCCACATCCCCGTAAGGCAGATCCATGGCCCGGCCCACATCTTTGATGGCGGCGCGCGCCGCCAGCGTGCCGAAGGTGATGATCTGGGAGACGTTCTCGCGACCGTACTTGGCGGTCACGTACTCGATGACCTCGCCGCGCCGGTTCATGCAGAAGTCGATGTCGATATCCGGCAGCGAGACGCGTTCCGGGTTGAGGAAGCGTTCGAACAGCAGTTCGTGCTCCAGTGGGTCGATGTCGGTGATCCCCAGTGCATAACCAACCAGGCTGCCCGCGGCCGAACCGCGCCCCGGGCCCACGGGGATGCCTTGTCGGCGGGCAAAGCAGATAAAATCCCAGACGATGAGGAAATAGCCGGCGTACTGCATGGAGGAGATCACGGCGATCTCGCGCTCCAGGCGTTCCTGATACGCCGCGGCGCTGTAGGGCGTCTTGCCGGCAAGCCGGCGCTGCACGAGGCGCTCTTCCCTCACCTGCATCCCTTCGCGCGTCACGTGCTGGAAGTAGGAATCCAGGCTGTGCGCTGCCGGCACCTGAAAGTCGGGGAACGGATTGCTGACCTTGGCGATTTCCAGCTCGCAGCGCGCGGCAATGCCCACGGTGCGCCGCACCGCCTCCTCGATGCCACTGAACACGCGCAGCATTTCCTCTCCGGTCTTCAGAAAGAACTGGTCGCTGCCGAAGCGCATGCGCTTTTCGTCCTGCACGCGCTTCCCCATCTGGATACAAAGCAGCACGTCGTGCGCCGAGGCATCCTCGTGGTCGAGGTAATGGCAGTCGTTGGTGGCCACGAGGGGCAGGCCGGTGCGTCGCGAGAGAGCGATCAGCGGGTCTTTAATGCGGCGTTCCTGTTCCAGACCCTGATCCTGTATCTCCAGAAAGAAGTTGTCGCGGCCAAACAAGTCGCGGAACTCGCCGGCCACGCGTTCCGCCTCGGCCGGCTTCTCCTGCATGAGAAGTTCCTGCACCTCGCCCTTAAGGCAGGCGGAGAGTCCGATCAGGCCGGCGCTGTGGCGCGCCAGGAACTCCTTGCTGATGCGCGGCTTGTGATAGAAGCCGTGCAGGCTGGCTTCGGAGACGATCTTGACCAGGTTGCGATAGCCCGTCTCGTTCTCGCAGAGCACGATCAGATGGTTGTAGGTGTCGCCCTCGGGCGCAGCGCGGTGGTCGGCATTGCGGCAGATGTAGAGCTCGCAGCCGATGATCGGCTTGATGCCCTCCTTCTTCGCCGCCTGATAGAAGTTGACCGCGCCAAACAACACGCCGTGGTCGGTGAGCGCCACGGCGGGCATGTGGCGTTCTTTGGCGCGCTTGACCAGGCGATCGATCTTGCAGGCGCCGTCGAGGAGCGAGTAATCGGAGTGAACGTGCAGGTGAACGAAAGGTTCAGCAGCCATGGTTCTCCACGCGGGGTGGGCGCGCCGCCGGGCGCGCGGCAGTTGCGACTCGCAAGGAGCCGCCTGTGACGCCTCGGGCGCCCATTACTTTTTCTTGCCGGTGGGTTTCGCCTTCTTGCTGCCCACGCCCTGTGACTTGCCGGCGCGGGATACGGGCGCCGCGACACGTTTCTTGGCGGCGGCTGGGCGCGGGCTGGGCGCGGGACGCGCCGCCGGGCGAATCTTGGCGGGCGTGCTCGGGCGTTTCGCCGTGATGACCGCCTTGGTAGCGGGCCCCTTTTTCGGGGACGGGGCGTGGGCGGGTGCAGGCCGGGAAGGCGCTGCCGTCTTGGGGCCGGCCTTAAGGGCAGCCGCTGGCTTAGCCGCTTTGGCCGGCGTGACCGATTTGGCCGGGGGATCGGTCTTGCCGCGCTGCGCTGGAGCCGCCACTTCGGGTGCGGCAGCGGGCTTCGCGACCTTGGCTGGTGGGCGTACCGTCGGTTTGGGCGGCGGCGGGAGCGCGCCGTATTTCTCCGCCTCCTGGGGCAGCACGCGCAGGAGATCCTCCGGCGTCTTCAGCGTGCCCTCTATCAACTGCTGGTACAGACTCTGAATCACGTTGCTGTACTCGGTCGAACCCGGCCGTCCCCCCAGTTGCTGCAGCTCGCGTAGCGGGAGGCCTTGTTTGAGCAAGGGGATCTTGGCAACGAACTCGCGTAGCTTCTTCACCGCGCGCTGATCCTTGGAGCGCAGCAACACGTGCAGGATCGCCTCGCCGGGGACGTGGTGCAACACAGCGTGGGTCTGCGCCAGGGTGGCGGTTTCCTTGCCGGCAAGCTGTTTGTCCAGCTTGCCGCTTTCCGCCGCCAAGCGCTGCCACGAATGCAGCAAAGGCTTACTGAGCGGGAGACGGTTCAGGGCGGCCAGTTCCTTCGCCGGCACGCGGCCCAGCATGCACTCCAGCACCACCGGGGCGGGATCGGCGGAGATGCCTGCGGCCTCGAGCTGCTCCAAGCTCTCCGCGATACGTCCCATATCGTCAAGCGCCATCCGGTCGAGACGCACGGCGGCGCCGTAGGCCGCCGACAGCAGGCCTTCCTGGTCCCAGGCGCGCAGCACACTGGCCGGCTCCGGCTCATAGGCCAGCGCTTCCAGTTCGCGGCCCAGGGAGGCTCGTTGAGGCCGCTCGAGGTAGTTGTTTTCCTTGGCCGACGCCATACGCGCCTGCGTCCGCTCTTCGATGGTGAAGCCCAGTCGTGATTGCAAGCGGATGGCTCGCAACAACCGCACCGGATCTTCGAGGAACACGTAGTTGTGGATAGCGCGAATCTGGCGGGCTTCGATGTCGGAGAGGCCGTTGGTGGGGTCGAGCAGCAGGCCGCGCGACCCGGGATTCAGCGACAGTCCGATGGCGTCCAGCGTGAAGCCGCGGCGGCGCAGGTCCTCGATGATGGTACCGGGGCGAATCGCAGCGGCACGTCCCGATTCCGCGGCGGTCTCCGCGTGGGCGGCGGTGACACGGAAGCGCACCCCGTGCAGCCGCAAGCGGAGGCTCTCTTCGTTCTCATCCGCAAACAGCAGCTCCACGCCATCCTTGGCGAAAGCCTTCTGCAGCTTAAACGGGTTGCCTTCAATGCTGAAGTCCAGCGTGCGAATGGGCGTACCGGCCAGCATGTCGCGCATGGGGCCGCCAATCAGGTAGAGGTTGGCGCCCGCCTGGCGACAGATACCCTGCAGGTAGTCAATGACCCTCTGTTGATCCCGCGACAGCCGCGTTTCCAGAAGAAAAATGTAGTCTGCCATGCCGTTGTTCCGCCCTCAGTTGCCGTTGCGCCCGCCCCGGGCGCCTCCATCGTTACGCCCGTGGGTGATGACTGCGATAGACCTGACGCATGTGTTCCGTTACCACCTGCGTGTAGATCTGAGTCGTCGTGATATCCGCATGACCCAGCATCGTCTGCACGCTGCGCAAGTCCGCGCCGCGCTCCAGCAGGTGGGTCGCAAAACTGTGCCGCAACAGGTGCGGCGTCAATCGGCAGCGCACCGCGGCCACGCGGCCGTAATGCACGATGCGCTTCCACAGCGCCTGTCGTGACAAGGCCCCGCCGTCCGGCGCGGGGAAAAGAATGGGCGTCGTGGCGTGCGCTGCCGACAGATGCGGCCGCCCGCGCTGCAAATAGCCGCGCACGGCGCTCACCGCCGACCTGCCGACAGGAACCATCCGCTCCTTGTCGCCTTTGCCGCGACAGCGAACCACGCCATGTTCCAGATCCAAGTCGGTGACGCGCAGCCCTGCCAATTCACTGATGCGCAGCCCGCTGGCGTACAGCAGCTCCAATACCGCCCCATCGCGTAATTGCAGGGCGCGTGCTCCCGGACTGTGCGCCGGCTCCGCCATGGGCGCCGCCAGCACCCGCTCCACTTCCTCGGCCGATAAGTAGCGAGGCAGGGGCTTCAACGCCCGCGGACTCTCCAACCCTTCGCTGGGATCGTCACCCCGCACCCGGTCCAGCCGCAAATAGCGGAACAGACCGCGCAATGTGACCAGATGCCGCGCCACGCTGCGAGCGCCCAACCCGTTCCCGCCGCTACCGTAGAGACTCAGGAGGTATTCCTGAAGGTCGTTGCGGCTGCACGTCAGCAAACCCAGCCCATGTTCCTTTAACCAGACTTCAAAGTGCGACAGATCCGCGGCATAGGCGCTGAGCGTCTGTGACGCCAGCCCCTTTTCGACGCGGTCGTAGTGCAGAAAAGCTTCCACTTCAGGACTACGGACGAGGGCCACAATACAGGAATCGGCCACGGCGTTATTCTTCCCCAAATTAGCCCACTTCGCTCTAAACCAAACAAAACAGTGGACTTAACGTGACTTATGGATCCGTGAGACGGTCCATCATACCACCCTGTTGGAGGCGATGTACACCTGTTTCGTTCACTCTTGGATTGTGTTTCAAGGAAACTGTGGTAGGAGCCCCGTGTGCACAGGCAGTTTTCCGGAAGGCGCGATGACGGCGCCAATCCGGCGGCTCAGCGCAGGGCCTGCCCGTGCTTTGGAGGCAGCGGTGAGCTGCGGACATCCGCTGGGCCGGGCTGATCTGGACAGCGGATTCTCGTGCTCCTGTTTCGAAAGTGACCGCCTCGGGCGAACCTCCCTACACTACCGGTGGTGTACCCTCTCCTTTGTCCATGCCCTCCACGCATAAAAAAGTCCTGGTGCGAAAACTGGATCGCGAGACGCTGGCAGGCGTCGTCAATCCGGAAACGTTCCTGCAGGAGGACCATATCGAGCTGCTCAGCCCGCAGGGACTGCTGCTACGGTTGCCGTTGGAGCAGGTGAAAGGGGTGTACTTCGTGCGTTCGCACGACATTGACACCTCGCAGTTGGAGCGGCGAACTTTCAGCACCCGCCCGCGACTTGACGGTCTCTGGATACGGGCCCGCTTTCACGACCAGGAGATTCTTGAGGGCGTGTTGCCAAACGAGTTGTTGGACCTGACGCCCATCGGCTTCAGCCTCATCCCCCCCGACGTCAGCGCGGGTGTGCAACGAGTGTTTGTTCCCCGTAGCGCGCTGGCGCAGGTGCGGGTGCTGGGCGTCATCGGCGGGCAGAAGGGACGGCATGCGCGTCGCGGCCCACTCGAAGAGCAGCAGATTGATCTGTTCACCTGACGCTGGCTCGTTGGCTGCGCCGGGGCGACCCAGCGACGCGAGCCGCCGCCGTCCAGTATCCTTGGCCTATGCTGCTTGCCGATCTTGCCGCGAAGCTGGAGTGCCCGCTGACCGGGGACGGGACGTTGGAGATCCGCGGGATCGCCGGTTTGGAAACGGCGGAGGCGGGCGACATCTCCTTCGTAACCGACCTGCGTTATACGTCGGCGGCGCATGCGACCCGCGCCAGTGCCCTGCTCGTCCCGCTGGACTTCCCTGCCGTACCGCAAGCGACCTTACGCACGGCGGAGCCGCATGTCCTTTATGCACGGGCCATCGCTCTGCTTGCCCCGCCCTGGCGTCCGGTGCCCGGGATTCATCCGTCTGCGATCATTGACGCCAGTGCGCATCTCGGCCCGGACGCCTTCGTGGGCCCGCTGGCCGTGATCGGCGCCGGCTGTCGGGTGGGAGCGCGAGCGATGATTCATGCCCATGCCGTGTTGTATCCCGATGTCACAGCAGGAGACGATCTCCTCGTGCATGCCCACGCCGTACTGCGCGAGGGAACGCGACTCGGGCATCGCGTCATTCTGCAACCGGGCGTGGTGCTGGGCGGCGACGGCTATGGCTTTGCCAAACGGCGCGATGGCAGCTACGAAAAAATCCCGCAGGTGGGACGCGTGATGCTGGGCGACGACGTCGAGGTGCAGTCCAACAGTTGCATCGACCGCGCCAGCCTGCACACCACTCTGATCGCCGCAGGGACCAAGGTGGACAACCTGGCGCATGTGGCCCACAACTGCCAGTTGGGAGAAAACGTCCTGCTCTGCGCGCAAGTGGGCCTCGCCGGCAGCACGACGCTGGAGTCGGAGGTGACGTTGGCCGGACAGGTTGGGGTGGCCGGACACTGCACGATCGGCCGCGGGGCCATTGTCACGGCACAGAGCGGGACGCATGGCGACCTGCCCGGTGGGCAGACTTACAGCGGCTCGCCGGCGTTTGCCCACGAACAGTGGCTGCGTAGCTCCGCGCTGTATCCGCGCCTGGCCACGCTGCACCGTACGCTACAAACGTTGCGCCGGGCGGTGGAAAAACATCTGGGCGCCCCACTCGCGTAACACGCGGCCGCTTTTGGTTGTTGGATGTTGGATTTGTGAACCACAGGAGCATCGTCGGACGTGCGGTTCTCCAACGACCAACAACCCAAATCCAACAACCAGCAGATCACCGCCGAGGAATCTCTCTTAATCACAGAACGGCTGCCACTGTTCCGGGCGCGGCGGCGCGGTCAGGAAGCTGACCGCCAGCAAGGCCACCACCGACGCGAAGAGCGCCGGGTAGATGGCATCCACCGAGGCCATGGTGTCGAGCAGCGGCCCGTGGCTGCGGATCACTTGTGGCAGCACGTTCCAGAGCACGGTCACCACCGTCCCCAGGGCGACCGAGGCGACGGCCGCCTGTCGCGTCGCCCGCTTCCAAAAAAATGCCGCCATCACCACCGGCGTGATCGCCGCGCTGTAGACGGTATAGGCATAGAGGGCGACGGCGAGAATGGATTCCTGGAATGATTGGGCGAACGCAAAGACGCCCAGCAGCACGACCATGGAGCGGGAGACCAGCAACACCCTGCGGTTGGACGCATTCGGCCGGATGAAGCGCGAGTACACGTCGTGCACCAGGTTGGTGGCCGGGGAGAACAGGTAGTTGTTGCCGGTCGAGATCACCTTGGCAAAGACTGCGCCCATGAGGATCGCGCCCAGCAGGGCCGGCAGACCGTGCCGTGCGGTATAGGGAATGATCTCGCGCGGCTTCAGGCCGGGGGCGCCGTGGAAGAGCGCGCTCCCGATGACGGCGATCATGATGATCACCGTCTCGAGGATCACCGTGCCGATCACCCATCCGACCACCGCCTTGCGGGCATCGGAAGCCGACTTGGCCGAAAAAAACTTCTGGTACATGCTCTGGTTGCCGAGCATCAGGAGAAACACCGGCAGAAAATACGCGAGCGCTTTCCAGATGGTGAGATGTCCCAGAACCTGGAAGCGGTCCGCCGGCAGCAAGGCATGAATGTGCGCCCAGCCACCGGAGTGCGCCAGCAACACCGGTACGGCGCCGACCAGCGTGACCGTGACCAACAGGCCGATGGCGAGATCCACGTAGGCCACCGAACTCATCCCGGCAATCGCGGTGAAGACGATCACGAAAACGGCGATGATCAGGGTCCCCTGCCCCGGCGTCACGCCGGTGGTGAGCGCCAGAATGTCACCCCCGCCCTTGAATTGGTAGGAGGTAATGGCGGTGTAGGCCAGCAGAATGGCGATGATGCCCAGGATACGGGTGGCCACCCCGTAGCGCGTTTCGAGCAGATCAGGCACGGTGAACTGGGCGAACTTGCGCGCGCGGGGAGCGACGAAATAGATGATCAGCAGCGCCACCCAGCCGCCGGCAGGCTGCCAGAGCGCAGCAAAGCCGTTGCTATAAGCGTTCTCGGCGCCGGCAAAGAGACTGCCCGCCCCGATCCAACTGGAGAGCAGGGTGAAGATCAGGACGGGAGCCGAGAGCTGGCGTCCGGCCACGAGGAAGTCGGCGCCGGTCTTCACCGTGCGCAGTCGCGTCAGGCTTACCGTTAAGAGCCCAGCGACGATCACGACAAGCACAACAACGTAAGCGTTCATAGTTGCAGGCGTGATCGTAGCAGACGGGGCTGGCGCGGCCGGCTAGGCCGGGGTCGCCGCTGTTTCAAACTGATCGAGGATCGCCCAGAGCGCCGCTAACCCTTGTTGCGCGCCATTGACGGCGTGCTCGGCTTCCTCCTGGCTGTGGACGCGTGCCGCCAGCAGGCTGCGGATCTGCGCCGCATGGACCACGTCCAACGTGGCATGCAGGGCGAAGAACTCGGTCCCCGTCCCGGGCCCGATCCCGTAATGTTGCCGCAGGCCGCGCAGCTTCTCGGTGGAGACATCCGGGGTGATGCTCTCGTAAGCATAGAGCGACGCCAGACCCGCGGTGACCGGCGCTTCGCGCCCCAACTCATGAAAAACCGCAACGCTCGCCGCCGTGGCAGGGCTGGGAGTGCTGTCGCGCAGTTCATCGCGTGACACACCGACCGCGTCGGCAAACTGACGCCACAGGGCGGGGTGATTGCGCGGGCCGTGGTCTTCCTCAATCAGGTTGTCGAGCACCACCTGGCGGTCCTCCCATCGCGGCAAGCGCGAGTGTAGTGCGCTCAGGTAAGTCGGGAAGGCCAGCACATGGTGGTAGTACTCAAGGGCGTAGTGGCGCAAGACGGGGCGTGGCAGCGTGCCGGCCGACCAAGCCTGATAAAAGGGATGCTTGAGCAGGTGGTGCTCAGCAATCGCCGCATCCAGCGTGTCGAGCCACGGCGCGTGGGTAGCATTAGAAACCACAGCAGGTCCTCCCGTGCGGCGATGCCGCGCACACATGATGCCATGACGGGCGGTCCAGTGCGCCCGACGAAGATGGGCCACGGGTCGCACGTCGATCAGAACCCGGGGTACGTGGGGGGAGAGCGCGAGCAAAGGGAGCACTGGGGGCAATACCCGGGGGTCCCTGCGCCCGCTTGTGGGGTGCTGGGGTGGGGAGCCCCTCCCGCGTCGCGGACGCGCCAACGTCCGGCAAACCGCCCGGAACTTCCCGCTAAGGCGCAGTGAGGCTCATCGTGCCACTGGCCTCGTCTGGTCCCACATTCGTGGAGAACGACCAGTTCGCGGTGAAGTTCTTGTTGGTGGTAAACGTGCCGCTGGCAAAGCCCACCCCGAACGAGAACCCGACGGAGCTGCCTGCGATGGTGGCGTTCTCCGAACTGCCGGAAAAAGAGAATGTCCCGGAGTAGTCGTCACAGATGCCAGAGCTCTGCAACACGTTGGCGGTGCCGGTAAAGGTGAACCCGCCGCCCGCCTGTGGGGCCACGACCATGGTGACCGTACCCGACATCGTAGCGGTGCCTCCCGATCCGCCGTTGCAGCCGCCGTGGCCGTCATCACGGACCGAGCCCGACAGACTGCCGGTGAACGTCGTGGCGTTGCTGGGCGCGGGGGCGGGGGCAAAGTTCGCGGTGATGCTCTGATCCGCGTTCATGGTGAGCTGGCAGCCGGTACCCGAGCCGCAGGCCGGCGTGAAGCCGCTCATGACTGATCCTGTACCTGGCTGGGCGCTGAGGAACACCGTGCTGCCCGCTGGGAAGGGAGCGCTACAGGCAAAGGCATTATTGCCGCACACGATGCCGCCGGGCAGTGAAACGACCGTGCCCTGCCCGCTCCCGGCATTGGCGATGTTGAGGTTCTTAGTGGATGCCGGGACTGGACCGCCCTGGTTGGGAGGCGCCTCAATGAGCCCGTGGTAGAACTCCGATGACGCCGTCACGAGTCCGTACAGGTCGTATAGGTGTCCAGCCGTCGGGGCGCTTTGTTTGAGCCAACCTCCGAGCAATTGTTCGAGCGGCGCCTTGATAACCTCATTGAACTGTTGCGCCGCCCCTTGCAGGGCCTGTTGCCCGGCGGCGGTGCCCTGCGCGATGTAACCCCCGTACGACGTCAGGGCTGCGGTGGAAGCGGCGTTAAACACCATCAGCCCGGCCGCGGCAGCCAACGCCGCTTCATCGGGGCCCGCCAGCCCGAGCAGCCCCACTCCTACGGCGCCGCCCGCCCCGATGGTGTTCAAAGTCGCCGTTGTGGACTGCACGGCGGCACAGGTGGAAGTATCCGAAAGAGTCTGTGAGACCTGACCGCTCAATATGGGCGTACCGCTCCCGTCGCCCAGAAGAGCATTGATTTTGTCGTTCAGATTCATCGCCTGTTCGGCGGCGCAGTCGGGCGGATCCACCGCGCCGGGGTTGTAGGATCCGGCCGCCCATGCCGTCACGGCGCCCGCCATGATGCGATCGAGTTTCGCCAGATCGCTCGCTGATACTTTGATGGGGCTGGTGGGTGAGTTCACGAGGGTGAAGCTATAGCCCGGTGTTTGCATTACGGAGGAGACTTGCGCGAGCAGGGCATTGATGGCCTGCTGCTGAACCGCCAGTGCACCGGCAATTTCACTGCCGCCCAGATGAAAATCGCCATAGCCGTTGTTGATGCTCGACCGCAAGGTGTTCATGGCGCCGCTCATTCCCTGCAGGAACGCCGTGGTCACGCTGCCTGGTTTGGCGGTCAGCACCGGCAGGTTCTGGATCTGGAAGCCTTTCATCGCGTTGGACGTCAGCACCCCCGCGGCGCCGGTCTGGTTCACCGTCAGCGTGACGCTGCCCGCGCTGAGGGCGCCGGTGTTATCCACGTAGGGCGGCACGCCCACCACGAGGTAACCGGCCTTGACCACCACCGGGACCACATTCACGGAGTAGGCGCCACTGTCGTTGAAGGTCACCGTGACGGCCGCTTCCGGATCGAAGCCGCTTCCCCTCAGGGTCAGCAGTTGGAATGGCGCCAAAGCGGTGGAATCCATGGAAGCGATCGCAAGGGCCGCCCCGGCAGCTACCGTGATGGTCGCCGAACCGGCCGCGGTGCTATCGGCAATTGCGGTCGCATGCACCGTGACCGCGTTGGCCGGAGGCGTCGCCGGCGCGGTGTACAGGCCGTTGGCATCAATGGTGCCCACCGTGGCGTTGCCGCCCGCGGTGCCATTCACGTCCCAGGTCACCGCCGTGTTGGTGGCACCGGTCACCTGCGCGAAAAATTGTTCCGTCTTGCTCGCTGGGACCGTCGCCGACACCGGCCTGACCAGAACGGCGACTGAAACGGGAACAAGGGTGACCGTCGCTGACGCCGAGAGGGCCGGGTTGACCGCACTGCTGACCGTGACCGTGACCGTGTTCGGACTCGGAACGGTAGACGGGGCGTTGTAGACGCCGCTGTTCACGAAGCCCACGCTGGAGCTTCCTCCGGAGATGCCGTTGACCGCCCAGTTGGCGGCGCTATCGCTGAGGCCGGTGACGGTCTGAAGCAACTGCACCGTATTGCCGACCTGCACCGTGGTGGCGAGTGGGGCGATGCTGACCGCCTGCGTGACGCCCGCGCCTTGGATCGTGACCTGTTGCGGGCTGCCCGCCAGGTTGTGATTGATGCTGAGCAGCGCTTTTTCATTGCCCGCTGTCGTGGGCTGGAAACTGACGTTGATATTGCAGGAGGCGCCGGCGGTGAGAATTCCGCCAGGTCCCGGGCAGTTGTTGGCCATCCGGAAATCAGTGGCCGTCGTTCCGCTCATGCTCAGGCTGCTGAAGGTGACCGGTCCGTTGGCGCTGTTGGTGACCAGAACGTTCTGGGCGGGGCTAAACGTCCCCAGCGCCGTGTTGGGGAAACTCAACGCCGTTCCGGAGAGCGTGATGCCGCCGTTGGAGGCCACCAGCGGGAAATTCAAGGTCGCCGATTTCGCGGGATCGGCGAGGCTGGAGGCAACGATCACGATCGACGACACTACCGCAGGGCTGGGAGCGGTATACACGCCGTTGCCGGCTCCCGCCGCAACGATTGTGCCCACGCTGGCATTGCCCTGCGGAATCCCATTGACCGTCCAAGTCACCGCCGGGTCCGGATGCCCGGCGCTGCTCAGGACGGTGTTGAGCTGGAGCGAGCTTCCCGCCGGGACAGCGCCGGATCCGCTTGGCACGCGGCTCAACGACAGCACGACATCGCTCGTCACAGTGACCGCCGCCGCCGCGCTCGCGGCGCTGTTGGCCTGGCTGGTGGCGGCCACGGATACCGTTCCCGATGGCAGGCGCGCGGGAGCGGTATAGAGTCCACTGGCGTCCACCGTTCCCAAGCTGCTGTTGCCCCCCGCGACCCCGTTGACGCTCCAGCTCACCGCCGTATTGCTTGACCCCTGTACGGACGCGGCAAACTGCTGCGTGTTCCCCAGCAAGATCGTGGCAGTGGAGGGCGAAACAGAAAGCGTGACTGGGGGCGCCGCTCCCGTACCCGACAGCGGGAGCGTATGTGGGCTACCGCTGGCGTTGTCGGTCAACGTCAGGGCACCGGTCCGGGCGCCAATGGCCGTCGGAGTAAAAGTTATGGAGAAGGTGCAACTGGTACCCGCCTTGAGCGCGGTGCTGGTCGAACAAGTTGTGGCCTGTGAAAAATCCCCGCTGATGGCGATGGTCGAAAGACTTAAGTCGGCCGTTCCGCTGTTCAGCAAGGTGACCGTCTGCGCCGCACTCGAGGTGCCCGTACTCTGCGAGCTGAAGGTCAGTGTCGTGGGACTCAGGCTGACGCCGGGCACGGACGGCACGGTCGGCGGCGCACTGGAGCCCCCGCCCCCGCCGCCGCACGCGCTCAGGAGTAAGCTGGCTGCGGCGGTCGCCACCCATAACAGGAGACGCCCGGAATGTCGTCGTGACCGGCCAGCCAAATACGGGCGACAAACCGGTGCAACGGCCGACTCTGACATAGTCATGGTTCGACCTCCCTGTGACCCGCAGTGCGCGTGAGCGGATTGTATGTCCGCGGTTTTCTAAATGCAAACACCTCAAGTGTGTGGCAGCGACTGAGACTCGTGACTGGTGGCGAACAAAGGTGTAAAAACCTAGGGCTCCGTCCTGCCGGCGACGGCGCTCTCCTGCGGTGCAACTCGCTGCATCTGTTCCGCGGCCCGCATTGCGGGCCGTTGGGGGACAGGGAGGAGCACCAGTCAGCTCACAGCGCCCGTCGGGTTCGATCACGGGGTGATGTGGCGTGCGCCGAAGAGGGCGGATCCGACGCGCACCACCGTGGCACCCTCCTCGATGGCGACGGGGTAGTCGTGCGACATGCCCATGGAAAGAGTCCAGGACGGCCGGGTCAAGCGGCGGCACAGTTCCTCGCTGAGCGTGCGCAGAGCGGCAAAATAAGGGCGGCTCTGTTCCGGGTCGGCAGTCTGCGGGGGGATGGTCAGCAGGCCCTCGAGGCGCAGCGCCGGCAGCGCCATCACCGCCTCGGCCAGCCGCAACGCATCCTCCGGCAGCCCGCCCGCTTTCTGCGGCTCTCGCCCGATGTTGATCTCGAGCAGAACCGGCAGCGGATAGCCGCGCTGCGCGGCGGCGGCGTTGAGGCGTTCCGCCAGCCGCAACCCATCGACGCTGTCGACCCCGTCCGTGACCCCGTCAAAGAGTTGCACGGCACGGTTGGCTTTATTGCTCTGCAGGTGACCGATGAGTCGACAGGAGGCGCCGACACGATGCAGGAGGTCGGCAAGCTGCGGCCGCTTCTCTTCCCACTCCTGCACGCGATTCTCGCCCAGCAAGCGGACGCCGGCGAGAACGGCAGCACGGATGGCGGGAACGGACACTGTTTTGGTCACCGCCATGAGCTGCACGCTCGCCAGTGGGCGTCCGGCCCGCGCGCAGGCATCGCGCATGCGCGTCTGGATCGCCTCGAGGTTGGCGCGCACCTGCTGTTCGACGGGATGCAACGACTCGGGTGACATGGACGTGGACTGTCCGCGGCTGTGGCGGCGCTCCAAGGCCATGGTAGCCTGTGCCCCTGTGAAGGGTCGCTTCATCACTTTTGAAGGCGTGGATGGATCGGGGAAATCCACGCAGTTGGAGCGCCTGGCGCGCCGCCTGCGCGCGACGGGCCGGGATGTGGTGACCACCCGCGAACCGGGGGGCACGCCGCTCGGCGACCGAATCCGGAGCCTCGTGCTGGAGACTGGCGCGCATCGCCCGACGCCCTATACGGAGCTGGCTCTGCTCTTCGCCTCGCGGGCGCAGAATCTGGACGAATTGATTCTTCCCGCTCTGCGCCGCGGCGCGGTAGTGCTCTGCGACCGCTTTACCGATGCTTCCGAAGCCTATCAAGGGGTGGCGCGCGGCTTGGGACGCCAGACCATTCGCGCCATGGACACCCTGATCTGTCGTGGGCATCAGCCGGACCTAACCTTGATTTTCGACATCGACGCCACCACCAGCCTCGCCCGGGCGCGCCAGCGCCTGACCCGCAGCAAGTCCCGCGAGGGGCGTTTTGAGCAGGAGGACGCAGCGTTCTTCGAGTCCGTCCGGCTGGCTTACCTGGCCATCGCGGCACGGGAACCGGGACGCTGCCGTCTCATCGCCGCCGGCGGCGACGGCGACGCGGTGGAAGCGGCGGTGTGGGCCGCCGTCAGCGCGCATCTGGAAGAGACTTAGGCGGCCGCGAGGATGCGGACGCTGGCGCGGCGGCCACGCGGGGGCGTCGCCCCCGGCGCTCCCGTGGGTCGCTGCCCTCCGTTCCCAGGTTCTGGCCGGCACGCGACTTCAAATGGCGGCGCCGGACCGTCCGCAGGAATTTCGCAGACTATGTTTCGCCAGGACGCCCGCGATCTCGACTCCCCAGGAGCCGACTCGGCTGGTGCCTCGAGCAAACCCCCATGGGGGTTGCGGCTGGCCTACACTGAGATGTGCCTTTTGCGGACTTTGTCGGCAGCTCCGAGGTGGTGGCGCGGCTCCGCGGGTTGATCGCCGCGCGGCAGATGAGCCGCACGCTGGTGCTCTGCGGGCCGAACGGCATTGGCCGCACCACGCTGGCGACGATGATCGGTCTGGCGCTCAACTGCCTCGCGCCGCCCGCTCCCGGCGATTTCTGCGGGGCCTGCGCCAGCTGCACTGCCCTGCAACCGCTGGAAGGGCGGACGGAACTGCTGGAGCAGGCCTTGGCGTTCCGCGAGGAGGAAGTCCGCACTCAGGCCCGCGAACGCGCCCCGCTGGCCGTGGCTCTGCATCCACAAATCCGCTGGTATCCCCCGGACGGGGACTTTCTGACCATTCACCAGGCACGGCAGGTGACCCATGACAGTCACCTGCGACCCAATGCCGAGCGTCACTGGGCGCTGATACTGGACAATTTCGACGAGGCACGGTGGCTGGTACAGACGGCGCTGCTCAAGACGCTGGAAGAACCCCCCGACTCTGTCTGTCTCCTGTTGCTGGTGACCAACCCGCTGGAGCTGCTGCCGACGGTGCTCTCGCGATCGCTGGTGTTTGCCCTGTCGCCGGCGCCGGAAAGCGCCCTGAGGGCGCTGCTGGAGCAGCGCCGGCCCGGGCTCAGCGCCGCGGACCGGGGCCTGCTGGTCCGCCTGGCACAGGGACGCCCGGGGCGGGCCCTCAACCTCGATCTGGCCGCCTACCGGCAGGTGCGCGACGACGCCTTCGGGCTGGTGCAGGCAAGCCGGGAGAAAGGACGCCATGATCTGCTCTTTGCCCTGACAGAGCGCTGGCGCGCCGGCAAAGAAAAGTTTGAATCGCTGCTGGAAATTCTCTATAGTGTGCTGCAAGACATCGAGTATCTGAATTTCGGTCGCCCCGAATCCGTTCGCAACCTGGACGCCAGAAGCGAGCTATGCGGGCTCGCTGCCGGATTCACTCTCAGTCAACTGAGTTTGGCCGTTGCGGAACTGGACCGCATCGCCTCCGCGGTCCGACGCAATGCCAACCGCTCGCTGGCACTGGATGCTTGGGCCTTGCGCCTTGACCGCACGACCGTCGGAGCGCAGTGAGCCAGGTGAGTTTTTCGTTGCCGGGCGAGACAGCAGGTAACGCGAGGTCAGCCCCGCCCGTAGGGACAGACACGAACCGCCGGAAGCGTCAGTAGGTCCCGGCTCAGCAAGGTGGTTATGGCAAGCTCCTCCGAATCCGCCGCCCGGCGTCCCGAAGAGCCGGACATCATTGCAAACCGCAAGCTGATCCGGCCGTCGCTCTCGGAAGTGCGTGAGCAGCTCGCCAAAGGCGGCGCGCTGGCCGCGGGCACTCCCGCCGCCCCGGCGCAGGCAATGGCAGCCCGCCCACCACACGCCCCCCACGTTCCGCATGCCGCTCACGCCGGCCACGCAGCCCCCGCGGCGCCGCCCCGCACCGCCAAGAAGCCCATTCCGCCGGATCAGACCAATGCGGAAAACTTTTACTACATCAAGCAGATGCAGACCAAGACGCCCATGGTTCTGGTCTTGCAGGATGGGGAGCGCATCAACGGCATCATCGAGTGGTACGACCGGAGCTGCTTGAAGATTCACCGCACCGACGGTCCCAACCTCCTGATCTATAAGGCCAATATCAAGTACTTGTTCAAGGCCGAGGACGAGACTGCAAACGGCGCAGAATAGGACGCATCGGCCGGCGGCGCTTCTTGTTTCCGGCTGGCATTCCGCTGCCGGCTGCTCGTCATCTCGATCTGCCATTTGGAGCGGGCCAAGACCGCCTGCCGCAACGGCGGGACACATAAGGCAGCCGTAGTCACGCCGTAGTTTGGCTCGCGGCGAATCAGCCAACCCAGCCGCGACACCGCGCGCTGCGATGAATCGCGTGGCGCTCTCCCGCGGCGCGGACCCCTCCTCCAGGGGGCGTAATCCTTCGCTGGCGCGGGCTGGTGGCGGCTTACGCCCGTGCCGCGGCCTTCCTCCTCTGGTTCCCTCCCTTTTCTTGTGCCCGCTTCCGCTCCAGGACGGTTTCGGCCAGTTCGGCTGCCTGTCTACACTCGCGCCTGCATCTGGACCCGCGGCACCACGGACCAATGCCACTGCGCCATGCCTTCCCGCGACAACCCGCCTGCGCCGAGCACTGTCGATACGCTCGGTCCCGTCGCGCACCGTCTCTACTCGGGGCGAGTGAGGCGTATCGACGCCAGCGGGCGCCCTCGCACGGAACAAACAGAAGTGCGATTTCTCAACGAACATCAAGCCAGTTTTCAGACGAAGTACCCGGCGCATGCCAACGATCCGGTTCGGCTGGAGGTGACTCTTCATCACGAGGGGGGTGCGCAAGTGGTCGCCACCATCAAGGGTCGGGTTCTGGCGGACCTGCTCCAAGGGGCCTGCCTGGTCGCGCTCTCTCCCCATAGCCGAATCTCCCGCCGACTCAGGAACAGTTCGTGATCGGTAACTTGATCGTAGATAGCATCGAGCTCATCAAAGGCCTTCCACCATGTCTTTCTATCGTCGCTGGTCACTCTCCCTTCTTTCACTTGTGGTCGTTTCCTTTCTCTGCACGTTCGCCCTACAGGGGGAAGAAACCCCTGTCGTGGCTGCAGCGCGAGCGGCCATGCGCAATGGCTCTCCGCTTACGTCCGGTTCCCCCGTGCAGCCGGGCGATGCACTCACGACGGCCGACGGTGGCACCTTCACCCTGCGTACAGACACGAGGCGCGCGACCTTTGGACACCGCACCCAGGTCCGCGTCAACGCAGACGCGCTCGACTTGAGTGCTGGCTGGGTGCAAGTTGACGGCATCTGGAGTATCCGTGACGGCACCCACCTGCTCCAGCCTCTGTCGCGCACCACCCGTTTCGAAGTGGTTCAACTTTCTGCTGGCCCGGGCTACCTGCATGTCCTGAGCGGTTACGTTGCCGTGCATGGCGGCGACCGGACACAGTTCATCGGCGCCGGCGAAGCCGTCCGCTTCCAGCAGGAGGCGGGCACCGCGGCCGCTCAAACCGGCACAGCGGCAGCCCAGACTGGAAGCGCAGCCGGGCAAGCTGCAGGCGCTGGTGCCGCCGGCGCGGCGGCAGGTGCCGCAGCCGCCGGTACTGCCGTCGCAGGAGCAGTGGCGGGCATGGCAACCGTCGTGACGGTTGGCATCGTCACGGCTGCGGCGGTTGCCGCCGGCTTCGTCTACCATCAGATCACGACTCCCAGTTCGCCCTCTTAAACCGGCGAGCTGCGCCGCTGATCTTCCGTTCCAACCCTGCTCGTCCTGCCGTGCGGACCGACCGCAAGCCGTGCCGCCGCCCCCCGTCGCGTCGCCCCCAGCCAAGGTTGGCGGCGGCGCGACCACGGCAGCCATGGCCATAGCTGGCTCACGTTCTCAAATCGAGAGTCCCATGCAGATCTTCTGGCGTCGACTGTATTTGCCGCTGTTCCTTGTCACCGCGACGGCAAGCCTTGTCGCGCAGGAAAGGCGCCCTCCGTACACCTCTCCGGCCGCCGCGTCGCCGGCCTCGGTGGCGGCTCCGCTCGATTACATCGTCAGCGCGGAAGACGTTCTGCAAATGACGGTTTACGACGCGGCCGACCTGGACACCGTGGTGCGCGTTTCCAGTGCCGGACAAATTGACCTGCCGCTGCTCGGAACCGTGACCGTGGCAGGCCGATCCATTGGCCAACTGCAGCTCTGGCTCGCCCTTCGCTATGACGAACACTACCTTCAACATGCCCAGGTGCACCTCGACGTGGCCGAGCCACATGCATTGGCGGTCACCGTGATGGGAGCGGTCGAACATCCCGGCGTGTTTCAACTGCTGCGTCCCGAACCGTTGACGGAGGTCTTGACCCGCGCGGGCAGTTTGAGCGACCAGGCAGGTGACGATTTGCTGCTCACGCGACGCGACCACCGCGCCCAACGGATTGAGTGGCGTGAGCTGCAGCGCGCCCCCGAAAACAGCCCGATCCTGCGCGGCGGAGAAACCATCAGCGTTCCACGGGCAGGGCTGGTCTATGTGTTGGGAGAGGTGGTCAGACCCGGCGGCTTCCCCTTGAACCACAACCATCCGCTTACCGTTCTCGGGTTGCTCGCCCTGGCACAGGGGCTCAAACCTGCGGCGGCGGTGCATGCCGCGCGATTGGTTGCCCACAATGCGGCTGGACGTCGCAATGAGACCCGCCTCGACTTGGCGCGCATCCTTCGTGGGCGCGCCCTCGATCCGGCGTTGGCGGCCGAGGACGTTCTTGTGGTGCCGCAGTCGGGGACCAAAGCCGGAGTGCTGCGCGGCTTGGATGCGGTCGTGGCCGCCACGGTCGGCATCGCGATTTATCACCACTGAGGGGTCTGGAATGGCTGAGCACACCCTACCGTCATCGCTTCTAACCGAGGCCTTCGCCTTCCCCGCCGTACGCCCAGCGACGCTGCCGCCGGGAGAATGGGAGACGCCGGGTGTGGCCTCGCATGACCTGCGCAGCATGTGGAACATTCTCCGCCGCCGCCTGGTCACCGTTCTGGCTTTGGCCGCCACGGTTTTGCTGGCAACGTTTCTCTTCGCGCTCAGCCAACCGCGCCTCTTTGAAGCCAGCGCGCTGATTGACATCGAGCCCGAAAACCAAAATCTGCTCAATTTCAAGGGCTTGCTGCTCGACGTCGATCCGAATCACGACGAGTACCTGGAGACGCAGTACAAGATCCTCGGCAGCGTCAGTCTTGCGCGCGCAGTCATGCAGACAGCGCCTTGGCCCTCGCGTGACCAAGGTCCGCTCCCCACAGACGCGGTGGCGCTGCTCCGCTTTCAGGACAAGTTGCACATCGCCCCGCTCTTTAAGAGCAATCTGGTGCGTGTCTCGTTTCTCAGCCGTCGGCGCGAGACCGCCATCCGCGTGGTCAACGCCTTGGTGACGGCCTATATTGCACGCAATGTTCAGGTGAAGTTACAGGCGACGGCCGCCGCCTCGCAGTGGATCGCCGGCCAGTTGGCCAGCCTCAAGACCAACCTGCAGCGCAGCGAGGACCGCCTGCAGGCCTACAGCCGCGCGAACGGCATCCTGTTTGTCGGTGATCAGGAACGTGAAAACCTCGCCACCGCCCGTCTGCAACAGCTCCAGGAGGATTACACCCGCAGCCAGGAGGAGCGGATTCACGCCCAGGCGCTCTCCAGCCTTGCCCGCCGCGCCGACGCCGTTCTGCCCGATTCCGGCGATACGCGAACGCTGCAGGCATTGACACTGCAGTTGGCGGAATTGGAACGCCAGTATTTCGATGTCACCACCATCTACAAGCCCGACCATCCGCGGGCACAGCGACTGGCGCGCCAGCTTGCGGGAATGCGGGAGGCGCTGCGTCGCGAGCATCAACGCCTGCTGGCCGAGACCACCCATCGTTTCCAGGCCGCCCGGGAACGCGAGACGTTGCTGCGGGATGCGGTTGCGGCCCAGACCACCGCCGTCAATACCCTGGGGCAGCGTGCCATCCAGTACGGCATTCTTAAGCGCGAAGCCGAAAGCAATCGCAGCTTATACGACGGTTTGCTGGAACGCTTGCGTGAGGCGGAGGTCAATGCCGGCCTGCGCGCTTCCAATATTCGCATTGTCGATCCGGCCACGGTGCCCGACCGGCCGGCACGCCCCATCCTCTGGCTCGACGCCGTTCTCGGCCTGCTGGCGGCCATCCTGATTGGTGGGGCGGGCGCGCTGCTGCAGGAGCATCTCGACAATAGTTTCCGCAGCCCGGAAGAAATCACGCGACATCTTGGCCTGCCGGTCTTGGGTCTGATTCCTGCCTCCTCGGCGCCCGCGCCGGCAGGCCGCGCGGCGCCGGTAGTGCGCGACACCGCCGACAATGGGCCAACCACCGAAGCCTATCGCGCGCTGCGCACGGCCTTGCTGCTGCAGCCGGGGGGGCCGGCTCGCGTGCTACTGGTCTCCAGTTCCCTTCCCGGCGAGGGCAAAACCACCACCACGGTGCATCTCGCAGTCGCCCTCGCGGCGTTGGGCCGCCGGGTGGTTGTGGTTGACAGCGACCTGCGTCGGCCCCGTTGTCACGCCCTGCTTGGTACCGGGGTCGGCCCCGGGCTCGCCGACTATCTTGAGCACACGGCGGAGTTGGAGGAGATACTCCACCCCACCGTATCTACACATTTGCAACTGGTTCCCTATGGCCAGGCGCGCGTCAATTCCGCCGATCTGCTCATGGCGGCCCGCACCATCGACCTCATCGAACACCTGCGGGCCCGCTTCGACTTCGTGCTGCTGGATTCACCTCCGATTTTGCAATTTGCCGATGCCCGCGTTCTCAGTCCACTGGCCGACGCCGTCCTGCTTGTCGTGCGCGAAGGCGCCGTGGGACGCGAAAGCGTGGTGCGCGCGCGGCGGCTGATCACGCAGGTGAACGGCGTTCTGTTGGGGGTTGTCCTCAACGGGGTCAATTTCAATTCCCCCACTTACGCCGCGGCTTACGGACACACGTCGCAGTATTACCAGCAGGTTCCCCCAACCCCACCACCACCCGGGGATCGCCGTCATGAACCCTTCTCCTAAACCGCGCCTCTCGAGGACGTTGCACGAGCCCAGGGTGCTCCCGCAGGGAGCGGCCTCAGCGCGGCGCACCTTTGTGGTGCTGGGCGCCGCTCTCGTGGTCTTGACCCTGCTCTGGGGGGGCACATCGCCCCTCGTCTCCCGACTCGCCACGCTGCTCATCATTGGATGGATGCTGCTGTATGGCTCCGGCAACGAGGCGGGCATCGGCGTCACGCCGCGCGGCTCGATCTGCAGGATGGCGCTCCTCGGTCTGGCCTGTGCGACCTTGGTCCCCTTGCCTCCGACCTGGCTGCCGCAAACATCCGAGCCGATGTTGGGCCTTCGTTGGTTGTCCCGCTGCGGGGTCGCCCCCCTCGGCTGGCATCCCCTTTCCTACTCACCAGCGGCGACCGTGGCTGAGTGTCTCTGGCTGGCAGCCTGCCTGAGCGCGTACCTTCTGGCGCGCAGCGCCACGTGGATCGAGCTGCGATCCGCCATGGCGTGGCTCACTGCCTTGCTTGGATTGTCCGCCGCTGAGGGCCTCTACGGTTACTTTGAATGGAAGCAACCTGAGCCGGACATTCTCGGAGTTCCCAAGATTGCTTATCGTGGCGATTTGACCGGCACGTTTGTGAATCACAATCATCTGGCCGGCTTCCTGGAGCTCGCTCTTCCGTTCCTCTTGGTGTACGTCCTTTTTGTCCAGCATGTCTGGCCGCTGCGACTGGCAGCGCTGGCCTGGCTGGGCTTCCTCTGGGCCGTGCTGGTCGCGACACACTCGCGTTCCGGCCTGCTCAGCGCCGCCGTGGTGACATGTGTCCTGCTGTACGCCGGCCGTCGTTCCGCCCGGGGCTGGTTTCCCCTGCTCACTGCCGCGTTCGTGCTGGCAGGAGCAACATTCCTGGTCAGCCACGGTCGCGCCGATGCGCTCCATTGGCGGGCGCTATGGACGCTCAGCGACGGCGAAGTGCAAGACCGCTGGGCGAACTGGTGGGCGGCGCTGCAATTGATCGAAGCTCACCCCTGGCTGGGGACTGGACTGGGAAGCTTTGCGGTCGCGTTTCGACCCCTGCAGGTTGCGGCATGGGGGGTGTTCAACCATGCCCACAACGATGTCGTTGAAATCGCATGTGAAGCCGGGCTACCTTTTGCCGCATTGTTATTCGGATTCTTGGGCCGCCACACCTGGCGACTGATTCGAACCGGCAGCCACCCTGGCCACGATCTCCGCGCCATGCTGCAGCTCGCTTGCGGCGGAGCGCTCTTGGGCATTCTGCTCCACTCATTAACCGACTTTAATCTCCACATCCCGGCGAATGCGCTTGCCCTCTCGGTTATCGCCGGCATCGGAGCCGGCCTGCAACGGCCCCCTGCGGCTGAATTCCCCGCTCCCCGCTCGCAGTGGAGACTGCATGCCGGCGTCGGTGGGCTGGTGCTCCTTGCGCTGTCTACACTCTGGCTGGTGGGTCGCGAGGACGTTGGCCGGCGCGTCTTGGCCTCCCCAGCCGCGCGTCTTCAAGCTGCACCCTTCGATGCGGATGCGTGGTCGGAATTTGCCGGTCAGACTTTCAGTGTGGCGCCGCGCCGTGCCGCCTGTGCGGCCACGCGAGCCGCCTTGTTGGGCTATCGCACCACGGAGTTGAATCTGCGCATTGCCGCGGTCTTTGCCCTGACCGGACACACGGCTCCGGAGCGAGCTGCCCTGCGGCGCGTCGTCCAGTACGATCCGGAGCGGGCCGGGGAAGCCTATCGCTTCGCCACCCTGCAAGGCGCCTCACTCCAAACCCTCGAGCGGGACATTGCACCCGCCTCCTGCGCCGGAGCGCGCACCCTGCTCTCGTTCTTGCGTGATAGTGGGGCTCCCACCGCCGGATTGCTCTCCACCGCACGTCTTGAAATCCAACGCTGCCTGCCCACCCCTCACGCAGCACCCAATCTCGCGACCTCGGCTGTTCCCTGACCTCCATGCCCTCCATCCTCTCTCCGCGCCTCCTTCCGGACACACTTCCTGCCCACATTGCGTCGGGCCCCAGGTCGCAGCTCTTGTGTGTCCTACTGGTCGCTTATGCCCTGAGCGTGCCGTTTTCAGGGAGCATGGTGTTCGCCATTCCAGCTTGGCATTTTGGCGTCGCCCCCTGTTATTTCTGCGCTGCCGGCTTGGGCCTGATCTGGCTATGGCGCCGGCTCAACGGAGAGGCCGTCCTCAAAGATTCCCCTCTCTGGGCGACAAGGGCATATGTGCTGCTGTCTCTGTTCTCGATCTTGCTCACGGCAGCGCTCCCGCTCGACCAGTTGCCACTCGGCGGCGACAAACGCCCCTGGGTCTTCGGGGCCACCCAGTGGTGTTACTTGGCCTGGACTCTTGGCGGGTTTCTGCTGATCGCCCAGTTCTTGCACCGTCAACCGAAATTGATCCGGCCCGTATTGCGCGCCCATCTGTCGGCCGCCACCGCCGTCTCGTTCTGGGGACTCTACCAAGGCCTCGGTTTTGCTTTCGGCTGGCCGTACCCGACGTGGTTCAACAACAACCTCTATCGTTATCAAAACTACGAGCAGGTTTTTGGCGGTCTACGGCGTATCTCCGGCACGGCGCCCGAACCCGCTGACTTCGCGCTCTACCTGCTGACTGCCGTGCCGCTATTGCTGCTCACGCATGGCGGAAAAGGTCTGCTCCCGCGAGTCTGGGGTATGACCGCGCTGTTCACCTGCACCCTGACTCTGTGCCTGACCACCTCGCTTTCGGCTTACTTGGGATTGCTTCTCACCGCGGTCTGGATTTTGGGAAACCTGCGTGAGCTCCGGCTGGGGGCACTCTTCGCGGCGCTGCTCCTCACTGGAATCACCGTAATGGGGCTCAGCCTGGCCGCCGACCTCGGTTCAACCACGCATTCCTTGCTGAGCGCCGTGGAAACCCGGATTGTCTCCGCCCCCTCAGATCCCGATGCCTCGCTGGACGAGCGTGGTCGGAGCTTGATCATCGCCGGCGACATCCTCCGCGATCATCCGTGGATCGGCGTCGGTGAAGGCAATTACTCCTTTGCCGCCTACCAGCACCATGCGCCAGGCGCCGGGTATCAGATCCCCCGCATCTTTTCTCTCGGCGCCCGCATTCTATGCGAGCACGGCATCACCGGAACGGCGCTGTTTCTCGTTCTACTGCTGCAGTTGTTGCGTCTCCCCGCTCCCGGTACGGCGGATCCGGCCCTTCTCGCCGGCCTGCGCAGCAGCGTCGCGGTGGGGGTCAGCGTCATGCTGGTCAGCTCCGCTGACATCGATCATTACGCTCTCTGGCTGATGGCTGCCGTGCTTGTCGCTCTTCCGTCCTGCAGGACCGCCCCTCTGCATCCCCCGACCCCTGTGGGGCAACCGCAATGGACATGAGCCACCAACCCCATCCCGCCACCCCGCTGGTCAGCATCATCGTGACCAACCACAATTACCGACGCTACCTGGCGGAATGCCTTGATAGTGCCTGCTCCCAGGACTACACCCGTTGTGAGGTCATCGTCGTTGATGACGGGTCAACCGACGACTCGCGCCTGGTTCTCGATTCTTACTCGCGACGTGTCCAAGTTCTCTACCAGCCCCACTTAGGACAACCTGCCGCTTACAACCGTGGCTTCCAGCTGAGTCAGGGAGCGATCGTCATCTTCCTTGACGCCGATGATACTTTGCTACCGCACGCCCTGATGCAGATCGTCACGGCGTGGCAACCCGGGATCAGCAAATGCCATTACCGCCTCGTCCGGGTGGATGAGAACGGGCGCTCGTTGGGACTGACGGTTCCTCCCCAGTCGCGTTCCCTCCCTGCAGGCGACCTGCTGCCCATCCTGCGGCGCGTGGGTCGCTACTGCTCCCCTCCCGGCAGCGGCAATGCCTATGCGCGCTCGTATCTCGAACAGGTCATGCCGATCGCGCTTGCCGATCGCGCCTTGGTCGCTGACGGCTACGTTATCACTCTCGCGCCCTTATTTGGCGCGGTCGCCGCCTTGGACGCAGTACTGGGAACCTACCGCGTTCATTCCGCAGGACTCTCGGGCAGTGGTGCACTGCGGGCCGCGACCTTTGCCGTAAAAACGGGGAACGAGCTGTGTCTGCAAGGTCTCCTGGCGCGGCACCTCGGCGACTTCTCACCCGATGCCGCGGAGGCCCGCTGTCGGCGCGACCTGCTACACCTCGAACACCGCCTCGTCTCTCTGCGCCTAGTGCCGCATCTGCATCCCTGTGCTTCCGATACCCGCCGTCGACTCCTGCACGACGCACTTGTCAGCGTCGGGCAGGACCCGGACGTGGGAAGACTGGAACGTCCGCTGCGTCGCATCCTCTTCGGGGCCTTGGCCTTGCTCCCGCACGCCGTTTTGCGTCCCCTCGTCGGCTGGCGTTACATCGCCTCGCGGCAGCCGGCCGCGCTCCGTCGGATCTGGCACTGGGTCACCACGTCTGACCGGCACCACCACCCGGTCGAGCGGGAAGCGATGGTGCGCCCATGAAACGCTCCCACTCGCTCCGCGACGATGTGACTGCGCTCTATCTTGTCCAAGGCGTCGGGTACATGCTGCCCCTGTTTCTTGTGCCCGTGTTGGCCCGCCGTCTCGGTCCCGATACATGGGGCCGACTCGCTCTGGCGCAAACGCTGATCGTCTACCTCGCTGGAGTCATCGAATTCGGCTTTCAATTCTCCGCCACCAGGGAGGCGGCTCGTCTGCGCCATGACCCACTCGCACTGACAAATCTTTTTGCTGGAGTCATGGCTTCCAAGATTGTTCTTGCGTCGGGCACCGCTCTTCTCCTTCCCCTGTTTGGCACATACGTCGTCTCCTCCCATCTCGGAACGGGTCTTCTCTGGGCGAGTTGGGCGGCGGCCACGGCGCAAAGTCTCAGTCTGTTTTGGTTTTACCAAGGGCTTGAGCTGGTGCGCCGCGCCGCGCTCTTGGAGATGGGCGGCCGCATCCTCTCCACCGCTCTATGTCTGCAGTGGGTCCGCCATCCCGCCGACATCTGGTTGGTGCCGTCGTTGCAGGCCATGAGCTCCATGTTGGTCATGGCACTGGAAGCACACGGACTGCGCGGCACCGTTACATGGCGATGGCCGCGGTCGCGCGCGATTGTGAGTGCGCTCCGCGAGGGCCGCAGCCTTTTCGTATTCCGAACGGCCATTAACCTCTACGCTGTCTGCAACGTTTTTGTCCTGAGTTGCTTTGCCCCGCTACGGCTGGTGGCCTTTTACGCCGGCCCGGAGCGACTGGCCAAGGCCGTCGTCAGCTTGCTCCAGCCCATCAGCCAGGCGCTGTTCCCGCGCAGCAGCTACCTGGCCGCTGCGGATCCCCCCGCTGCGACGCGATTGGGACGCAAGGCATTGTGGGCGATGGGGGGCTTGGGTCTGGTGGCTGGGACCGTCCTGCACTGGGGGGCGTCCCTCATCATTCGGCTTGCATTCGGACCAGGCTTTGAACCGGCTGTGGCTGTCTTACGCTGGCTGGCACTCCTGTCGCCTCTGATCGCCATCAATATGGCGCTTGCGGTGCAATTCATGGTGCCGCAGGGTCGAGACGCCGCGCTGACGCGCATCCTGCTGCTCGCCGGCGGGTTCAATCTCGCCGCCGCATGGTGGGCGGCGCCTCAATTCGGGGCGGCGGGGATGGCGATTACCGCCGTCCTAACGGAAGCTCTCATCTTGCTGGCGACCGTCTTCCAACTCAGGGGGCCGGTAAGCCAGATTGGCCAGCGCACGATGGTTCACGCGTCGGCCCCTTGCGCGGAGGTCCTCTGATGCGCGTGGGCATCAATCTCGCCGTGCTACACAGTCGCCGCACCGGGGTAGGCCACTACACCGCCTCTCTCGTATCCGCACTCTTGGGTTGCGCCCCGGAAGTGGATTGGGTACTGCTGGGTTCCTCCCGGCGATTGGAACGAGAGTTTAAGGGCTCCAAAGTCCGCCATGTGCTCAGTCCCGCTCTGCGCGGACCTGCGCGCATTCTCTGGGAGCACACCAGCTTAGTGCGCCAAGCAATGGCAGCGCGCCTGGATGTTCTTCATTGCCCTGACTTCAGCCGCCCCTTGCTGGTGCCTTGTCCGGTCGTGAGCACCATTCATGACCTTTCGTACTGGCAACCCGGGCAGTGGTACTCGCCGCTCCGCCGCAGTTACAAACGCTGCCTGACCCGCTGGAGTCTCCGCCGCAGCGCCGCTCTCGTCGCCGTCTCCTCTTTCACGCGGGCCGAAATCTTACGCCGTTTTACCATCGCACCAGAGTGCGTGCAGGTCATCCATTGCGGTACCGACTTCAGCACCGTCCCTTCGATGGCACAACAGCCTCCCTATCTGCTGTGCGTCGGAACCATGGAAACGCGCAAGAATCTCGCCGTCTTGTTGCGTGCCTTCGAATACCTGCGTGCCTCGACCGCCCCAACCTTAGAGCTCCGACTCGTCGGGCAGCCTGGATATGGCTGGCATGAGATCGCTGCGCTGATCGAGCGCAGTCCAGCCCGCGAGGCCATCGTTGTCGATTCTTACGTCGAGCCATCCGTCCTGGCGCGTCTGTATGCCGGGGCCACGCTGCTCGTTCACCCATCGCATTATGAAGGATTTGGCCTCCCCGTATTGGAAGCGATGGCTGCGGGCCTGCCAGTGGTGTGCGCGAAGGCCGCATCATTGCCGGAAATAGCCGGCTCGGCAGCCGTCTATTTCGATCCCGACAGCGTGTCCGAGTTGACGCTGGCCCTGGCACGCCTGTTGCGGGAGCCTGACTTGCGATCGCATCTCGCGGCGCAAGGCAGACAGCGCGCGTGCCTGTTCACTTGGGAGGCCTGTGCCCATGCCCACCTCGCGCTCTACCGTCATGTCTACGAATTGCAACGTCACCGGATGTCACGGAGTCGTTATGCCCTCCCCCTTGGATCTGTCTAAGCTACGCGTTGCCATGGTGCACTACTGGCTGGTCACTCATCGTGGCGGCGAGCGTGTCCTGGAGACCCTCGGTGACATTTTTTCACAAGCTGATCTGTTCTGCGTGGTGGCCGATCCCGAGATGATGAGCGAACGCCTGCGCTCGCATCGCCTGGTGACCTCATTCGTCGACCACATCCCCGGAGCCCGGCGTTGGCACCGCCACTTCCT
This sequence comes from uncultured Acidobacteriota bacterium, assembly GCA_937898755.1. Lineage (GTDB taxonomy): Bacteria > Acidobacteriota > Terriglobia > Terriglobales > SCQP01 > CALEJU01. The sequence goes on from CALEJU010000036.1 coordinate 189,745, forward strand.
GCCCCTGTATCCCCTGGCGCTTGAGCAGTTCGACTTGCGCGGCTATGACTTGGTCCTCACCTCCGAATCAGGTCCGGCCAAGGGCGTGCTCACCGCTCCGCAGACACTGCATCTCTGCTATTGCCACACCCCGATGCGCTATTTGTGGGACATGTACCACCCCTACCGCGATGCGTTCGCCGCTTGGTCACCGGCGCGCCCCGCTTTCATGCTGGCGGCGCACTGGATGCGTCTGTGGGACCGATCCACGGCGGACCGAGTGGATCACTTCATCGCCAACTCGCATTACACCGCCGGCCGCATCCGCAAGTACTACCAGCGCCACGCCACTGTCATTCATCCGCCGGTGGACGCCGCACTCGCACCTCCTGACAGCGGCGACGACCATGCTGACTACTATCTGACTGTCGGACAACTGACCGCCTACAAGCGCGTCGCCCGGGCCATCGCCGCATGCAACCAGTTGCGCCGGCCGCTGCACGTTGTCGGTACTGGAGAGGAATACGCCGCCCTGCGACGCCTGGCCGGACCAACCATACGCTTTCTCGGAAACCTGAGCGACGCGCAGGTCAGCGGACAGTACGCCCGCTGTCGCGCTCTTCTTTTTCCTGGCGAGGAGGATTTCGGCATGGTTCCGGTCGAGGCCATGGCTCACGGCCGACCAGTGATCGCTTTCGCCCGCGGTGGCGCCTTGGAAACGGTTCTGGGCGCCTCCCCGCCTCACCCGCCTTTCCCCGGTGCCACCGGCATCTTCTTCGAGGACGACACCACCGCGTCGCTGGTGCAGGCCATCGAACACTTCGAGGCGTACGAAATGGTTTTCCGCGCCGCGGCCTTGCGGGAGCACGCCCGACAATTCCATAGCTCGCATTTCCGGCGGCGCGTTGTCGCCCTGGTCGAGCGTCTGCTGACGCGGCGCGAGAAGCGTTCCGAGACCGCCGTTTCGGCGTCCTCGCGGACGTGCACTGCTTGGCGCTGAACGGTGCTGCCATTTCTTTTAGGATCTTATGGCCGTCCCCACCCTCAACATTCTTGCTCCGTTGGCGCCCCCACCCCCTTCCGCGCTGCGCGGGCTGGTGCGCACGCTCTCTTGCATCGTCATTGATGCACTCCTGCTCTTGGGCGCGGTGGTGGCCGCCCTTCTGATCCGCGCCGCGGAAGGCCGCTGGGGCGGCCCCGGCTGGGATCCACTTCTGCTGGAACGCCCCCAAACGCTGTTCTACTTCGGCACGGTCCTGATCTGGCTGGCTGCCCTGTTTTATGAAGGCGCCTATACCGCCGGGATGAGTGCGCTGGATCGTACCGATCGGATCCTGAAAGCCCTTTCAGCCGGACTGGCGGCCACCTTGATTCTCAGTGTTCTACTCCACGCTACAACACTGATCCTGCGTTCGGTGCTCCTGGCGGCATATGCGATCGCCATGTTGACCTTCACCCTGTTACGGCCCGCGTTGGTGCAACGCTTTGGACTTGCCTTGCGCCATGCGCAGCTCTTCGGCACTGGTCCGCGTGCCACACTGACGGCACGTGCGCTGCAGCGCGCCGGCATCGTCACACACCCCGCCACCGAGATCGACTTGCCGGGGATGCGCCTTTCCAAAACTGGTCTGGAGGCTTCCGCCGCCGTGGCCATCTGTCGCACCGGAGACGACCCGGGTTGGCAGCTCAGCGCCCTGGAAGCCCATTTCGACGAAATCGCCCTGATACCCGCCATTCCCGGTCTTGCAGCCATGGGAGCAAGTGCCATCAACCTGCATGGTCTCCAGGCATATCTCATCGTCCATCCGCTCAGACGCCCGCTCAATCGGGTCTTGAAACGTTGCATGGATGTGGCACTCGCGGCCTGCTTGTTGTTGCTTCTTCTCCCCTTGCTTGGCGTTCTGAGTGTCATGGTGACACTCACTTCACCGGGACCAGTTTTTTTTGCGCACCCTCGCCTCGGACGCGACGAACGCAGCTTTCGCCTGTGGAAGTTTCGCACCATGTTTTGCGACGCCGAAGCCCGGCTGGAAGATCTCTTGCGCCATGATGCCGTGCGTCACGCGGAATTTCTCCGCGATTTCAAACTCAAGAACGATCCGCGGGTAACGCCTCTGGGACGCTGGTTGCGGCGCTTTAGCCTGGATGAACTGCCACAACTCTGGAATGTTCTGCGCGGCGATATGAGTCTGGTTGGCCCGCGCCCGATCATTGCCGCCGAAGTACCGCGCTATGGAGATGTTTTTCCAGTGATCTCCAGCGTGCGACCGGGTGTGACTGGGCTCTGGCAAATCAGCGGCCGCAACGAGATCTCCTATGATTGCCGCCCGGGCTTCGACCTCGAGTATGTACGGGGCTGGAGCTTTTGGCGCGACATAGCTATTCTGGCGCGCACGATTCAAGCATTGGTTGCGCCCAACCCCTACTGAAAGGCTTCGCTGACCGTTGAGGCACTCCGTCCCATCCCGGAATCTGCATGATGCTCAGTAACGCCTCTTGTCCCCACCGCCTGCCCATTCCCGGCGGACAGGCAGCCCATCTCGGAGAGCCGCATTGCTGTGCGGTTTCCCCAAACGCTGCATGGAGCTTCGCAATCGCGGCACTGGGGTTAATGGGCATCCTGCTCGTGATGTCCAGCCATCGCGAGTCGGTGACGTTCGATGAAGTGATCCACCTTTCCAGCGGTATCAGCTACTGGCAGACCCGCGACGCACGGCTGAATCTTGAACATCCGCTTCTCGGCAAACTGCTGGCCGCCATGCCGGTCGCGTTGGTTGGAGTGCAGCCCGACTATTCCTCCAGTCATTGGCGTCGTCCCTTTGCCGACCCTGGCGCCGCCGCGCTGGCTTGGGGAGACGACTTCTTTCGCACTGATCCCCGGGCGGATCGCGCCCTCCTCGCCGCTCGTGGCATGATGACGGCCGCGACCTTGGCTCTGGGGGTGGTTGTATTTTTCTGGGCGGAAAGGCTGTGGGGGCCGGCCGCCGCTCTGCTTTCTGTTGTTCTCTACATGGGGCAACCCTTCTTTTTAGGATACGGCCCGCTCGTCATCACCGACATTGTGCTGCCACTCTTCGCGCTCCTGGCGCTTTGGCGTTTTTGTGAGTGGTTGGAATCGCCGCGTCCGGCGTCAGCCGCCACCGCAGCCATGCTGATCGTCGCCGCCTTGGCCAGCAAGTACTCCGCAGTCTTACTCGGACCCGTTCTTCTGATTCTTTGGTTCATCCAGCGAAGACACACATCGGCGAATCTCCGATCTAGCCCTTCTTTGATGAAGTGCACTCAGCTATTGCTTCTAACACTTGGTGGATGGGCTGCCTTTCAGATTTACTTTGGCTGGTTCACCCCTCCCCAGACACTTGCCGTTAATGCCATTCATCATGCCGGGGTAGCCCGCCTCACCACCCCAGTCGTTGCCTTACTGAACCGTCACCCCCGCTTGGCTCACTGGACAATACCCGTGCTGCTCTACCCGCGCGGCCTGTTGTCGGTCGTCGCACATGCCGACCGTCCGACAGTGTTGCTCGGCCATGCCTTCCCACATGGAACACATTGGTACTTCCCCATTGTATTTGTCCTGAAATCTCCACCCTTGCTGCTCGTGCTCCTAGTGCTGCTAGCCGCAGTGTGGGCGGGCCCCGCAGCGCTGCGCTCATCTCTGCTTCCGCCGGCCCGCTATCGGCTTCACGGCCTCGGGCTGGTATTGCTGGCAGGTTTCTTCACGACCGCCGCACTGGCGTCCCATCTCGACATCGGGATCCGACACTTTTCAGTTCCGATGACGCTGGCCGTGCTCACGGCCGGGGCCCTGGTGCCCGCATTGGAGCGCGTGGCCGGCCGAAACGGACCGCGATGGGTGCGATGCGCACTGGTTTTGTGCGCCCTGGGCAGCATCATCACTGCCTTCCAGGAGTTCCCCGATTACATCTCGTACCGTAACGTGCTGGCTGGATCAGCCCCATTCTATCGGCTGACTGGGGACTCGAACCTTGATTGGGGGCAGTCGCTGCTGCAGTTGCGCCGAGTCGTCCAAAGCCGTCCCGGCCAACGTCTGTGGCTGTACGCGTACGGCAGCGTGCCGACTCATTACATCGCCACGGCCATTCCTTGGCGGTGCGCCTGGCCGCATCCTCGCCCCGTAGGCTGGGTGGCGATTTCCGCATCACGGTTAAACGAGGAACTCGCTCACCCGCGCGACCGTTGTGCGTGGCTCTTCCGCTTCCCGCACTGCACCGTGGGGAACGGCACGTTGTACCTTTTCGACTTGTCCCCGTCCACTTCGCTTGCCCCGCCCGCACCGTTACTGCCCGGTGGGAACAATCTCCAAACCACTGAGTTTCGCGCCCCCCGTCAGAGACGTAAAGAGTAGCCGGAATGTCCCTGACGCGTCGGCTGCCACCGTGAACTCCTTAACCAACGCCGTGTTGCGCGCGACGGCGGCGAGAATGTCGAAGCGAGTGAGCACCGGTACGCCATTGATGGAGACGTTGAAAACACGCTGTCCGGCCAGCGTGTAATAGAACTCAGCGAAATGCAGTCGAATCTTATAGGTCTGCGGCGGCGTGAAACCAGACAGCACGTAGGCAAAACTATCGCCGTAACGCTCGGATTGGTAGATAACGGGCGGCGCGGGTTGCAGCGCCCCTAGGAGCGAGACGGAACAGCCACTACAGGTTGCTGGGGTTCCCCCAATGGCTGAGTTGTCGGCGGCGAATCCGGCCGTACCCTGACCGCCGGCATCGAGCGCCATGGTCACCGCCGGCGGCGTTACTTCCATGCCGCTGATCTGCGCCCCATTGTGAAGCGATGTAAATTGCACATGCAGTGCTCCGCCTCCATCCGTCGTGACCGGGAACTGCCGCACCACGGCCCGGTTCGGGCCCCCGGCCGCAGCCAGGGTGTCAAAGCGGTTCAAGACAGGCACCCCATTCACCGCCACGTCAAACAGCCGCGCTCCAGGCTGCATGTAATAGAACTCCGCGAAATGTAGCCGGAGCGTGTAGGGTGAATCGGGGGTAAGGCCTCCAAGTTGGTAGCTGAAGGTGCCGAAACGATGACTCTGATACACCACCGACGGTGCCGGCTGCGTAACAGCGCCCACGTTGATGACGCAGGTCTGGCAACTGCTGGTGTGACCCCCTGTCGCGCCGCGGTCCGCGAGGAAGGGGCCGCTGCCTGCACTGCCGGCTGCCACCGCATAGGGCCCGGAACGCACCTCAATGCCGCTGCATTTGGCGTTGTTGACCACGGTTCCAAAAACGATTTGAATGCTGCCATTGGAGTCCGCCGGCACCGTGAACTCCCGTACGATCGCTTTCAATGGGCCGCCTGCGGCGGCAATGATGTCGAAATTGGTCAGCACGCGTTGATTGTTGATATCCACGCCGAAAACGCGCTGCCCCGGCTGGGTCCAAGCGAATTCCGCGAAATGCAAGCGCACCGTGTATGGCCTTCCGGGTTCAAGGCTGTTGAAGGTATAACTGAAGTCGCCGTAACGCTCGCTCTGGTAAACCTTGGGTGGGGCGGGGTCGAGCACGCCGCTGGTGCTCACGCTGCAAGCGTTGCATTGCCCGGTCGTGCCGCCGCTGAATCCCGTATCCGCTGAAAAGCGCCCCGCGCCCACCCCGCCTGCATCCACCGCCGTCCACGCCGCTATGGGAAGAAGTTCCAAACCGCTGCTCTGGGCATTGTCCAGAACCGGGACATATTGCACTTGGATTCTGCCGCTGGCGTCGGCCGTCGCAGTCGTCTCCTCGACTAGCGCCTTTAACGGACCACCTGCGGCGGCAATGATGTCGACATTGCTGAGAAACGGCTGGCCGTTGACCAGCACGTTGAATACGCGCTCGCCCGCGGCGGTCCACTTCAGTTCCGCAAAATGTAGTCGAAGAAGATAGCGCGCGCCCACCGGCAGGCCGGCAAACGTGTAGGTGAAGTTGCCCTCACGCTGCGTCTGATAGACGGCTGCGGGCGCAGGGAAGCTGACCCCGGAGGTATCCACGACACAGGTGGGACAGTTCGAGATCTGTCCTCCGGCGACGCTGCCGTCGGCCGCAAAACTGCCTGAACCCAGGCCGCCGGAATCAACGCTCAGCGATCGTTGTACGGCGAGGTTAACCGGCAGCGTCAGCCCATGCTGCAGTCCAGGAACACTCGCCTGAACGCGCAATTGGTACGTGGACAGCGGTAGCGCGACCGGCGCCAATAGAGTCAACTGGAAGGCCGTACCCAACGGTGCGCTCGCCGGGATCACTTGGGCCGACATCCCTACCGGCAATCCAATCACCTGCAGCGTCACTGGACCCGCGGCCAAGCCGCCGGATGAGCTGGTACCGACGCTGACGTTGGCCGGTGTGCCGGGAACCATGTCCACTGCCGTCGGGCTCGCACTCAGGGCAAAGTCCTGCGTTGTGACACTAGCCGTCGCGGTCTGCGTGAGCGTACCCTCAACCGCGCTGACCGTTACTGTCGTGGTGCCTGCCGGCAACCCGATGAGCGTGAGCCGCGCACTACCGCCTGGAGATATCAAGGCTGGAGTGAGGGTACAACCCGCGATGCCTGCCGTGCAGCTCAGGCTGATGGATTGCGGTCCACCTCCGGCCGTTCCCGCACTCACGGTCAGGCTGGCAGGTACGTTCGCCGCCACCGACTGCGCCCCCGGCGTGAGCGTGAACGGGAACGTTGTAAGCCCATAGACTCCGACCTGCTGATTGGCGCCGACATACACCTTGCCGTTGGCAATGGTGGGCACGGCGAATTTCACCGCCTGTCCCAACTGATCGCCGGTAACCACGTTGCTGCTGTAGAGGTCATTGCCCAGATTTATTGCATCAAAGGCGTGTAAAACCGCCGGCCCAACCGTCGTCATGGTTGGTCCGGTCAACGTACGCTCCACCGCCCACACAATGCCGTCCGCCGCACCATTGGCGGAGAGCGACGGCGTCGCCCCGGGAAACGCAAACACACTTGCGGCTTGGGAATCAGGCTGGTTTGCCAGCACCCCTTGGCTCAGAACAAACGCTTTGAGATGGTCATGCACGGCACCGACGTAGACGCGCCCATTCCCGTAAGCGGGCGTCCCGAACAGCCCGGCATTCCCCACCCCGAACTTTTGCACGACCTGACAGTCGTTACAGTCGGTGCGATACCCACCCAGCGCATCGCGGTCCAGCACGTAAAGTTGCGAGTTTTTTCCGATGGTTACCAGCAGGTGGGGTTGGCCGCCGGATTGATCGGGCAGCAACACCATACCTCCGGAACCCAAGTCGAGGTCGTTCAAGTTGAGGTACGCCTGGTCCGACGGTGTGAACCAGTCGGCCAGCGACAGACCGCTGGTTAATCGCAGCGTGCTGTCACCCACATCGGCCCCTCCCTGGGCGGCATCGAACGTCCCGTTCCCCGTGTTGAGGAAAACATTTCCAGCGCTGTCTGCCGCGGGTGAGCCGCCGGATTCCCAAACCCCACCCAAGGCCCCTTCCGGGGTCGTACAAAAGATATGCACCAACCGCAAACTCTGTGCGTCAAATGCCATGACCCAGCCGTGGTAGACGCCCATATCGCCATGCGAAGCCCAGGTGGCATACACCATGCCGCCGTTCAGCATCAGAGCCCCGCGCTGGTTCTGCCTCAGGGGGTTGAAGCTCACGATTCCGTTGGCGCTCCCAAGCCCGCTACCGCTCACCGCGGCGGTGACGACAACTGGCCCACCTAGTTCTTCAGAGCCCGTCTCCACCTTGAGGGCGTGGAGCCGCTGTACATAGATCCCAGCCTCCTTGGTCTTGGCAATCACGTACAGGAGGCCTCGGACCGGATCGATGACCGGCGTCCCAATGATCCCGATCTCCGGCGTAATGTCGTGCGCCTGCGTATCAGCCGCGGGGACGCTGGTCACCTTGGCCGCAGCATTGAGAAAACTGTCGTGCCACAACGGTGTGGCATTCACCCCGCTGTTGCTGTCGGCGTCAAAGGCATAGACGCTGTCGTGGGCGGTGGCGACAAAAACGACGTTGTGGATGCCCCGCCCCGGAATCGCCAAGTCGGAGAGATATAGCGGCTGGGCATATACCTGCCCATCTACCGGCAGGGTAAACAGTTTGCCAAAGCTGCCCGGCGCCACGTTGGCCGGCGTCAACATCCTCTCTTGCAAGTTCGCGCCCGTATGCGCGTTGTCGTTGTGATAGGTCAGGACATTGACTTGAGCGGGGCTCCAAGCGGTCATCATGGTTAGCGCCAAGAAGTGGGTGAAATGCGGGGTGCATCGCATGAGTGTTCAACCGGCCCGCGGCGGGCCCCTCTCGCCAGAATTGGGCCACGGCCCAAAGTGGAACGCCCCTGTTGGCGGTGCCATTCAGGAACTCACACTCGTGCCCCTCGGATGCGGGACCCCGTGGGCCTGTTGTTCAGAGCAGGATTTTGGGCGAAAGACGGAGGCGACAATGCAACAAGGAAAAGGGAACGCGGGTACTGCTGGCGAGCAGCGGTCCGAGAGCGCCAAGGATGGCCTGCTTGTCGCGCCCACTTTTATCCCATGGCGTCGCTCGCCGGAGGGCAGCTATAGCTTCCCGCGATACGTTCCAAGTCTCCCGCCCAATGACCACAGATCCGTGGCGCCGCGTGGACGGCGCGGCCGCAGACCCATTTCAACGGCGTCCACAGCAGGTTGGGCCGGTCGAGATGGAGCGCCAGCAATGTCTGTGCCAGACACTGCCGGCGCAAAGGAAACAGCGCACCGTGCAAAAACCGGAGTTCGGAATAGCCCTGGGCAATCAGGTGCTCGATCAAATAGCCGCACAAGACAAGTCCGAGACTGCTCCGAGCCTCGTTCACACTCGTCGCTCGCGCCACCAGATGAAAGCGCTGGTCCGCGCCAAACCCGCACAAAAGCGCCTGCAAATCGCCCTGCCGATTGCGCATGCCGGCACACAAGCCGTCGCCGAAATGGTGCAATAGCGCCACCTGCTGGTCCAATCGCCACTCCGGCACTGGATAACGCAGACGCGAGCGAAGTTGGCGGATGCAATGCGCATATTCAGGAAAGGCGATTCCGGCCTCGAAGCGATATCCAGCCGCTTCCGCTTGGCGACGGTAGTAGCGCAAATTCCGGCGAGTCAGTTTGCTTAGGCGGTATAGAAAGGCAGCATAGCTGGGCGGAAGGAGTAATCGATCGCCAGGTGCAGCACTTTCCAGCCACCTCTGGCGGATGCCCTTCGGCGCGACGGAATCCGGCAGTCCTACCGTGCCGGCCGACAGCGCCAGTTTCCATCGTACAGCGTGAACCCCGGCGGCTAGGTAGTAAGCAGCCGCCAGGCGCAGCACGCGAGCCAGCGCAGCCGGTTCTCCCACCAGGCATCCGCAACCCACCGCATCTCCGCCGGTCACAAAACCGGTTCGCCAGATTCCCACTTGGCGTCGTTGGCCATAGAGCACGGCTTGCAGCGTCGTGTCATTGGAAAAAACCAGAACATCAACGCCGCGCGAAGGTGGAAGGGTCAGGAGGTAATACGCCGGACTCAGCGTCACATCCTCGGACTGGCCCAGTCGAACGAGCATCTCGCCGACTGCGGGCGCCCACTGCCGCAGCGCGTCCGGCGAACGCAGGTGAACCAGTTGGAGCGGTGAACTGGGTGCGTCATACCGCGCAAGTTCAAGCTGTGGGGCCTCGCTCGTTCGATGTTTCAATTCGCCGTCGTACAAAGTTTCCCCTGTCGCGTAGGTGGCACTAACGCGAGCGCGCCGGTCATCCGTCCGGGCCACAAGTGCGGGTATCGGGTACGCCGAATCGCGCGGAACACCCGCGCAGCGTATGAATTCTCGGCCGTCTGGTTTTCCACGGGAGCCGAGCAGGCGGGTTCCTCGATCGGTCAGCGGTGAGCTGCGTCATACGATCCGTTGCGTCAACTGCACGGCGCCGATGCCGATAGCCAGCAGCCCAGTGGCGCGTGCGATCCATCGACCGTGCGGCAACAGTTTTTCCAAGGCGATGATCGCCGCCACTCCGATCATGACCGGGAGGCTCATGATCCCCAAAGCCAACTGAATCAGCATCAGCGCCCAGCAGCAAGCGAGGCAGAAACCGCCATGGTGCAACCCGAAAGCGACCGCGCCACGCAAATCGGTGCGCGCATGCTGCGCCACGAAGGTCAATGGGTCACGACAATGTTCGAGGCAGGCCATCTTGACCGGCGTGAGTTGGTACGCGCCGGCCACCATCAAGGCCACTGCCCCCATCAGGGGTACCGCGTGGCTGACGCGCTCCGAAAGCATGGCGGCATGCGCCACGGCGGTGCCAACCATCCACGCTACCAAACCGAAGCCCGACCAAACCAGAAAGTAGCCACCGGCAACCAAACCACTTAAAAGGGCGGGATGGGGTTCGCCGCGCCAGCGGCAGAGTCGAAGAAACAGCCGCAGCATGGGCAGCGCTGACGGCAGCATCATCGCAACCATCATGGACAGCCACATCCAGGAAAATGCAGCGGCTTGTGTCCACCAAGCTCCGCCCATGCCCATCCAGGTCATGGACATGGTCCAGCCGCCCGGCATCGGCATCCCGTCCGCCATGGTACGTGCCATGCGCAGTGTGAGGAAGGCCGCGGCGATGAAGACCATCGCGACGACGGCGTAAAGTCCGTGTTCGCTCTTACCGCGTAACACCGGCGGAGACGGCGCGTCGACAGCAGGATGGGTCGCGTGTTTCATGGAACACCGCCACAACGCCGCAGAAGCCGAGGGCGAGACACCTGAAACTAGGTGCCGACATTCTTGGCGCACCGACCAACGCTTTAAGCCTGTAGTCCGGCTTGGGTGTGGATCACCAAGGCCATCGAACTGTGGCCGCCGGCACAATCAAAGCCAATCTGACCAGTGGAGCGCAGGACATGCGCAGTGGCGATTTCCGGCCGGAAGTACTCCATGCCCTTGGGCATATCCACCCGGATGTGGTGTTCATCGCCCGTGGCGAGATTCTTGATCGGTTCCGTCACCGTTTCAACTTCGCCCGGAATTGCCACCCGCGCGGATCGCTTGGTGAGATCGAAGCTGAACTCAATCTCCACAAACTTGGGTTCGAGTACGGTTGAGATGACGCTCGCCACCACCTCGAACCAAGCATTGCCCGCCTTGCCACTCAGAATCGTCAGGATCGCGTTGCGCTGTTCCGAGGTGGCTGCCTGCGCGATGAAGGGTTGCATCGTGCCATTCCCTTCATGCAATGGGCCGGGCCAGTGATACGTCCCGGCAAACGACAACCCGGCCAAGGGCACTTTGCCAAAATGCCCTTCGGTGATCCGCATGGCGAGCATGCCCTCACACTTGTGATGGGTGGGAGGCGCCCAGAAGTCACATGGGCAGCCCGGAGCACAGTTGCAGTTCTTGATGTACTCACCTTTCATTTTCCATTCAGTCATCGGGTGGCTCCTCGGCTGGATTGTATACCCGGGAGATCGGCGAACAAGACTCCGTTTCGACTCGGGCCATGGGTGATCCGCTCCTCTCCCTTATGGGACCGTCCTTCTTGAGTTTCCGCACGCCGGTTGCTGAGAGCTAGAACGCGCCGAAGCGCAGATCCGAAAGAGTGCCTTCCGGCCCTGCGTTACAATTCCAGGCCATGGACGCATCGGTTCGTTGGCCAGGAGCCGCGCTCCTGATCGCTTGCGCTTCTCTCGTCGGATCCACCGCGGCCCCCTCGTCAGGAAGGCCGGTTATAGCAGGCCCCACCGCCGTCCCAACGACTATTGAACGCCTCAACCCTGCGCTGGATGCATTGGTTGCGCCCGGAACCGTGGTCGAGAAGCTGGCTGGCGGCTTCGGTTTTGTCGAAGGCCCTGTCTATTTGCCACAGGGCGGGTTGCTGTTCAGTGACATCCCACGCAACGTCATCCGACGCTGGACTCCAACGGGCGCTAGCGTGTTCCGCATCGAATCTGGCGATACTCGTTTCAACGTCGCTCCCGATCACCGCGTCGGCTCCAACGGTCTCACTTTAAACCATGGAGATCTGATCATTTGCGAACAAGGCAACCGACGGGTGACACGACTCGACAAGAATGGACACCTGACCGTGCTCGCCGAACGCTTTGAAGGGAGGCGCTTCAACAGCCCCAACGACGTGGTGGTGAAATCGGACGGCGCAATCTACTTCACTGACCCACCCTATGGGTTGCCGCACGGCGACAGCGATCCGGCCAAGGAATTGAAAGTGAACGGCGTCTATCGCGTCAGACACGGACGCGTGCATTTGCTGATCTCAGATCTGCAGATGCCCAATGGCTTGGCGTTTTCGCCAGACGAGCGGTTTCTGTACGTAGATAATTCCGACCCGGCGCATCAGAAGTGGATGCGGTACCCAGTCCGGCCTGACGGAACCTTGGGAGCAGGAACAGTTTTCCTGGACCCCGGTCCCGCTCCGAACTACTCCGCAGGGGTGCCGGACGGGTTTAAGGTCGACCGCCGCGGCAACCTTTTCAGCAGTGGGCCCGGGGGCATTTGGGTCATTTCCCCCCGAGGTCGGCATCTGGGCACCATTCGTCTGCCCGAGATTCCCGCCAATCTTGCGTGGGGCGCGCGGGGCGGACCATTGCGGACAGGCCGAACCGACACAAGCTGGCTTTATGTCACCGCCAAAACCGGCCTCTACCGCATTCACCTCAAAACGCGGGGTCGTGCGCCCCACTGATCCGCGATCGCGCTCAGCCCATCAACCTCCAGCCTAGGCCGCGCTAGTGTCGCTCAGGGTATGCCAGCAAGATCCCTCAAAAAACCGAAGTCCCGCAACGTAGACAGTGTCAAGTTAAAGGGGGAAGTGCGGATCTACGAACCACCTGCCGGCAAGGCGGCCAGCAACGCGTCTCTCGCCATGAGGGATAGGGTCGCCGCGTGGCCGGAGGCTTCTGGTAGTCCATCCACCAGCCCGATCAGCGTGGCCCGGGATAGTGCACGCGCTTCCGCCAAGGTACAGCCTTGCAGCGCTTCGGCTAACGCCGCGGCGCAGCCCATGGAGGCAACACATCCTCGCGCTAAAAAGCGAACTTCGACCAGGCGGTCTCCCGCGACCCGAGCGGCTATGACCACCTGATCTCCACAGACCGCGTTTTCTACAGCGACTCGTGCGTCGGCAAGCGGGAGCTCTCCACCCAAACGAGCGTTACGAAAGTAGTCCAAAAGTCGCTGGGAGTGCATCGAAAGGAGTGGGGGTGAAGCGGAGGTCCCTTCGTCTTACGATAGCGCATGGACGGGTCGGGTTGCTCAAGTTGCCATCGCGCCGAACACATTCCCATCCGCCCGCCTGTTGCACAAACTTGAGACTTGATCCAATAATCAGATTCGTTCTCCGTAGGTGCAATGGACGAGCCGATCGTCGCGTTGCCCCGCCGCCGGGCAGGAAAGGCTACTTTTTTGGTGACCACCGAAGCTTGTACACGCGAAGTCGAGATCGAGATCCCGCTGGGTGAAGTCGAGCGCGAATCGGCGCGGATTTCCAAGGAATACCAGCGCCACGCTCGCATCCCTGGGTTTCGTCCCGGCAAAGCGCCACTCAGCATGGTGCAAAAGAAGTACGCCGACAGCATCAGAGAGGAAGTGCTTCAGGCTGTAGTGCCTGCTCACTTGCGAGCGACGGTGCAACGGGAAAATTTGGAACCAGTGGCCGAACCCGCCATTCGGAATCTGGATTTCACCGCCGGTCAGCCGATCCGCTTTAAAGCCGTCTTTGAGGTACTGCCGCAGTTCGACTTGGGGGACTATCGTTCCATTAAGGTGACACCCACGGAGATTCAGGTCTCCGCAGAAGAGGTCTCGCAGGCCATTGAACAACTACGACAGCAAGAAGCAACCTACGAGCCCTTGGTAGACGATGAAGCCTCCCCTCCCATCACCGAGGGTGTCACGGCTGAAATAAGCTTTGACCGCCAAGTCGTTGGCGAAGAGAGCCACGACCGAACAGAAAACTCGAAGGTGGACGTGGGGGGCAGCGAAACATTGCCGGAATTCACCCAAGCCCTGTTGGGGGCGCGGGTGGGCGACACGCGGGAGCTGGATATCAACTACCCCGTCGATTACGGAAACGAACGCCTGGCTGGCAAGAGCGCTCACTACATTCTGGTGGTGAAGGCAGTCAATCGCAAACTGTTGCCGGAACTGGATGCTGCATTTGCCAAGAAGGCGGGCGACGTTGAGAGTGTGGAAGCCTTGCGCGAACACATTCACGAGCAATTGCTGCACGAGCGACAACACGCCGCCGAGCATGCCGCCAAGGAGCAAATCGTTGCTGATCTGCTTGCTGCGCATCCCATCCCACTCCCCGAATCGCTGGTCAACCGTGAGGTGGATCGACGCTTAGAGCGCGGCCTGCGTTCACTTGCCTCTCAAGGCGTGGACCCCAATCGCCTCAAACTGGACTGGGGCAAAATGCGCGACGGCCAGCGCGAGGCGGCCGAACGCGCCTTGCGTTCTTCCCTGCTGCTGGAACGAATTGCAGCCAAGGAAAACATCGAAGCCGGCGAGAACGAGGTGGATTTTGAGGTGCATCGCCTCGCGCAACAGGTGGGGCAGTCGGTGGCAGCCCTGCGACCCAAGCTGATTGAAAATGGCGCCATGGAGGGCATCAAAGAGCAGATTCGCAACGAAAAGACGCTGGACTTCCTGTTTCGCCTCACCACCGGAGCGCCCGCCGCAGCCGAGGAGGGATAGGCGTCCAGCAGGCCCTCTGGGGGGTATCCCCGATTGACCTCGTCCTTGGCAGCCCCTATGCTGCCTCAACCATCGCACCAGCCATCCCCGTACCTACTCCATGTCACGGAACTCTAATCTCAGCGACTCCGATTCCCTCCCGCAGACGCACGCCATGCTGGTCCCCATGGTGGTTGAACAGACCAGTCGCGGCGAACGCGCCTACGACATCTACTCGCGGTTGCTCAAGGACAACATCATTTTTATCGGAACACCGATCGATGACGGAGTTGCCAATCTGGTGACCGCCCAACTCCTTTTTCTGGAAGCGGAAGATCCGGAGAAGGACATTTCGTTGTACATCAATAGCCCGGGCGGTTCCATCACGGCTGGCATGGCCATCTACGACACCATGCAGTTCATCCGCCCTGACGTCACCACAATCTGCATCGGCCAAGCCGCGAGCATGGCGGCGGTGCTGCTGGCGTCGGGAGCTCCGGGCAAGCGTTTCGTCCTGCCCAACTCGCGCGTCCTGATCCATCAGCCGTCCATCTCAGGGGGCTTGTCGGGTCAAGCCAGCGACATCGAGATTCACGCGCGGGAGATCCTGCGCATGCGCGAGAGTCTGAATCAGATCTTGGCTGGACATACCAAGCAGGACGTCAAACGGATCGAGAAGGATGTGGAACGCGACTTCATCATGGACGCGGTTCAAGCCAAGGAATACGGCATCGTAGACGACATCATTTATAAACATAAGTAGGGGCGAACGGCCCGGTTGGGTGTACAAGTAGAGTAGGTCGAACATTTTGTCAGACCACTTCCCTATGAGCAGGAAGGGCGACCAGCAACGGCAGCGGTTCGTAGGTTGGCCCGGCGCGGGCAGCGACGGAATTGTGCGCAGGGCTACGAACCCCAACCGGTTCCCGAGCAGGAACCACGACAGTACAGGCGTTGGCGTCCTCGGGCGCGGCGACCTGCATGGAGAACACCTGAATCGTGCGACCTAAATCTGGTCCGGACGACATTCTGCGGTGCTCGTTCTGCCACAAGAGTCAGGACGCGGTGGCGAAGCTCATCTCCAGCCCCAGCGACTACGCCCGCGCCTACATCTGCGACGAGTGCGTGGCCGTCTGCAACTCGATCCTCGAGGACGACCGCGCCGAGCCGGCCGCGCAGGGCGCCCAACAGTTGCCCAAGCCGCACGAGGTCAAGGCGTTTCTCGACGAGTACGTCATCGGCCAGGACCGTACCAAGAAAAAGCTGGCCGTTGCGGTCTACAACCACTACAAGCGGCTGCACATGAATCGCACCCGAACCGGCAGTGAGGTGGAACTGCAGAAGGCGAACATTCTGCTGATTGGCCCCACCGGCACCGGCAAGACGCTGCTGGCCCAAACCCTTGCAAAAATGCTTGACGTGCCGTTCGCCATTGCCGACGCCACGACCCTGACCGAGGCCGGATACGTGGGCGAGGACGTTGAGAACATTGTTCTCAAGCTGCTGCAAGCGGCTGACGGCGATGTGGCGCGCGCGCAACAGGGCATCATCTATATCGACGAGATCGACAAAATCTCGAAGCGCGACGAGAACCCCTCCATCACCCGCGACGTCAGCGGTGAAGGTGTGCAACAAGCCCTGCTCAAGATCCTCGAGGGCACCATCGCGCACGTGCCGCCCCAAGGCGGTCGCAAGCACCCCCACCAGGAATTCACCCCCATCGACACGACCAACATCCTGTTCATCTGCGGGGGCGCTTTTGTCGGTCTGGAAAAAATCATTGGACGGCGGGTCGGCAAACGCGCCATGGGCTTCCGCTCCGAGGAAGACCCGGGTCTGGGTGTCGCAACGCAGGGACTGCGTGACACCGAGTTGCTGGCCGCCGTCCAGCCCGGCGATCTCATCAAATTTGGCCTGATTCCGGAATTCGTTGGCCGTCTGCCGGTGATCGGGGTGCTGGACGACCTCGACAAGGCGGCGCTAATTCAGATCCTGACCCGTCCACGCAACGCCTTGGTGCGCCAATACCAGAAACTTTTCGAATTCGAGAACGTCAAGCTGAAATTCGACGAGGCAGCGCTCGATCAGGTCGCCAACGAAGCCTTGTCGCGCAAGGTGGGCGCCCGCGGTTTGCGCATGATCCTTGAAGAGCTGATGCTTGATCTGATGTACCACCTCCCGGCCCAGAAACGCATCCGCGAGTTCCTGGTCACCAAGGAGATGGTCGAGAAGCGGGAAGTAGCGCTGGCCACTTTGGAAAAAGCAGGCTGAAACAAGGCGTCGGACGCGTGCCATGGGGCGGATCCCGGTGCCTGCTCTGTTCGTCCAAACGTACCGCCCACCGTGTATCGCCTGCGGCCCCAACGCGCCTACCCTGTTTCACGGTAGCAGGCAAGCCGCCCTCGCGTGGCGCATCCCCGGTGCCACCCCTCTGCGTATTCACGGGGATTGCAGTTCGACTACCATGAGTGTAGGAAAGTAAGGAGGACGGGCGGATGAAGCCGCCGATCCTTGGTGCGGCAACTGTCCCGGTCGGCGGATGGGCCGCAGGTTGCTTCAGGCATTCGAACCCCTGTCGGACCGCTCCGCAGGAGAGGGATCTGGTTTCATGCCCACACGAGAGAAAACCGAGACGCGCCGCCTGCCGATGATGCCCATCCGCGATGTGGTCATCTATCCGCACATGATGACCCCTTTCGTAGTGGGCCGTCAGACCTCGGTCCGCGCCTTGGAAGAGGCGCTCACCGAAGAGAAACGCATCTTTCTCGCTACCCAACATGACGCCTCGGTGGACGAGCCCAAGCCGGACGAGATCTACACGGTGGGCACAATTGCCAATATTGTGCAGAGCGTGCGGCTCCCGGACGGCAACATCAAAGTGCTCGTGGAGGGTATTGAGCGCGCCCGCACCACCTCGATCGCCGACGAGGAGGGCTTCTTCCGCGCCACCGTCAAAACGGTGAGCGCCCGCGCCGAGGTCGTTACCCCGCAGGTCGAGCAGTTGATGCAAAAGGTGACCAGCCTCTTTGAGCAGTACGTCAAGCTCAGTCAGTCCCTCAACTACGAGACCATGCTCAACGCCATTCGGGTCGAGGAGCCGGGTCGCTTGAGCGACATCATGGCCGCCAACCTCACGCTCACCATCGAGGAGAAACAGGAACTACTGGAAATCTTCGATCCGGTGGACCGCTTGGTGCGGCTGACCGAGATGTTGGAGATCGAGATCGAGAAGCTCAACGTGGATCGGGCGATCCAAGGACGCGTGAAGCGTCAGATGGAGAAGGCGCAAAAAGAGTATTACCTCAACGAAAAGATCAAGGCCATCCAGAAAGAGCTGGGACGCGGCGAGAAGAGCGAGCTCGATGAACTGAAAACGCGAATCGAGAGTGCCGGCATGCCCAAGGCCGTGCAGGAAAAGGCCCTGCAGGAACTGAAGCGGCTGGAGGCCATGCCGCCCATGTCGGCCGAGTCCACCGTCTCACGCAATTACATCGACTGGATGCTGGCCGTACCCTGGAAGAAGCGCTCCAAGGAGATCCGCGACATCGCCAAGGCCGAGGAGATCCTGCACGCCGACCACTACGGTTTGGAGCGGATCAAAGACCGCATTCTGGAGTTTCTCGCTGTCCGCCAGTTGGTCAAAAACCCGCGCGGCTCGATTCTCTGTTTTGTCGGACCTCCGGGCGTCGGCAAGACCTCGCTGGGCATGTCGATAGCCAAGGCGACCGGTCGTAAATTTGTACGCCTGTCTCTCGGCGGCGTACGCGATGAAGCTGAGATTCGCGGCCATCGCCGCACCTACATTGGCGCCCTGCCCGGCCAAATCCTGCAGATGATGAAAAAGGCCGGCACCGTCAACCCGGTCTTCCTGCTGGACGAAGTGGATAAGATGAGCGCCGACTTCCGAGGCGATCCGTCCGCGGCCTTGCTCGAGGTTCTCGACCCGGAGCAGAACAACTCGTTCATGGACCACTACCTGGACGTGGATTACGACCTCTCGCAGGTGATGTTCGTAACCACCGCGAACGTGCTGCACACCATCCCACAGCCGCTGCAGGATCGCATGGAGGTGATCCGCCTCTCCGGCTACACGGAGCAGGAGAAAAACGAGATCGCCAAACGTTTTCTGGTGCGCAAACAGCGCGAGGGGTGCGGCATCAGCGAGGCTCAGTTGCAGTTCAGCGACGCCGGCATCGGAGCCATCATCAATGGCTACACTCGCGAGGCGGGCGTACGGAATCTGGAGCGAGAAATCGGCAATGTCTGCCGCAAAGTCGCCCGCCAGGTGGTGAAGGAGGGCAAGGACGGCAAGGAAGTCGCGGTCACCCTGACACCGGAGAACGTGAACGAGTACCTCGGCGTTCTCAAATTCCGCGACACTCGCGGCGAGGAAAGCAACGAGATTGGCCTGGCTACCGGCTTGGCGTGGACAGAGGTCGGCGGTCAGATTCTCTCCGCCGAAGTCACTCTGATGGACGGCAAGGGCAAGCTCACGCTCACCGGCAAACTGGGTGACGTGATGCAGGAATCCGCCCAGGCCGCCATGAGCTATATCCGCTCGCGCTCCCACTTGCTCGGCCTGCCTCGCGATTTCTACCGCAACTTGGACATTCACGTCCATGTTCCGGAGGGCGCCATTCCCAAAGACGGTCCCTCGGCCGGCATCACCATCGCGACCGCCATGTTGAGCAGCCTGCTGCATATTCCGGTGCGCAGCGATGTCGCCATGACCGGCGAGATCACGCTGCGCGGAAAGGTACTCCCCATCGGCGGCGTCAAGGAGAAGTTGCTTGCGGCACACCGCAATGGCATCTTTAATCTCATTCTTCCCAAGGACAACGAGAAAGATCTGGCCGAGCTGCCTGACAATATCCGCGCCCTGCTGACGATTACCCTCGTCTCGACCATGGACGAGGTACTGCACACGGCGCTGGAACGACCGATCAGCCCGCTGGTGGGTGCCGAGACCGCCGACCCGGTCGCAACCATTGAGCCCAGTGACGGCGAACGTCTGCATCAGTAGTACGCTGCGCGATATTCGGTTTGCCGTCGGCAAGTGACTGGAATTTCGTGTCCCACCCCACCCACGTCGAGTTCGTCACCAGTGCCGCTGAGCTGGGCCAGTGCCCGGCAGAGGGACTGCCCGAGGTGGCCTTTCTCGGTCGTTCCAACGTGGGCAAGTCCAGCCTTCTCAACGCCCTCGTCGGGCACGATTTGGCCCATACCAGCAAAACACCCGGACGCACACAGCTCCTCAACTTCTTTCGCGCGGAGTTCTCCAAGGGCGCACCGGGACCGCACCGGTTGTTTCTGGTTGACGTACCGGGCTACGGCTTCGCCAAAATCCCTCAAGCGGTCGCACACAGCTTCCGCGGCATGGTGGAACCTTATCTGCAGCGCCGCGAAGAGCTGCGACTCTGCCTTCTTCTGGTGGACCCCAACGTTCCGGTTCAGGACAGTGACCTCAAGCTCTTAAACTTCCTGCGCCACCATGCGCGCGCAGTCAGTCTGATCGCTACCAAATGCGACAAGTTGTCTGGCAATCAGCGGCCACAGGCCTTGGCGAGACTTCGGCAAGCGTTCGAGCTCGAACCACTTCCCTACTCCGCCCATCAGAACTTGGGTCGTGATGCCCTCTGGGGCCGCATTCTGGCGGCCGCCAAGTAAAGCGAGGGGGGCGCAAGGGCCGCGGTTCGACCAAGGTCCCGGCACCGGGTGCAGTGCCCATTTTTGAACTCTCCTGACCCGTCAGCCTTGCGAGCTTACTGTGGGGTTTGCAGCGGGTGCTTCGCCTTTTCATAGAACTCGTTCTGCAAGCGCAGGCTGTCCTGATCTGCTTTTACCGCCTTGAGTGCCGCAGCGAGATCATCCGCCCACGCTTTCATGTCAAATGCCCCTAACGTGGAATTGGCCGCCCGAGCATCCCCGGCGTAATGGTTTGGAAACCGCGCATACCACCAGATCCCGGTATACAGGCTGTCGGGCAGATGCTGTCGCTTTTGATCGGCGCCCGACTCGCTTCCTGCCCGATCCAGATGCACCAAATCGGGGCGGCTGATCAGCGAATGCGAGGTCTCGGCCTCACCCGCGTGGAAATCAAACGATGATGTCATGGCCGGCCGGCCCGCCGGCCGACGATGTGGAATGCCGTAGATGTAAACCACATAGTCGTGTGGCGACGCCATCTGCGACTGCGCGAAATACGGAAGCAGGCTTTCATTGCCGCCATGGCCGTTGACAATCACGATCTTCTTGCAACCATTGCGGGACATCTCGTCCGTGGTCGCCTGCAGCAATTCGAGCTGCAGCGCAACGCTGTAGGCCAGGGTACCGGGTTCATGCCGCGCCTCGAAAATCTGGCCAAAGTAGTAGGGGGGAAACACCACGGCATATTCTTCCGCTGCCGCATGCAATGCGGCGTAGCGGACATTGATCAGGTCCGTCCCCAAAGGCAGATGCGGCCCATGCTTTTCGACGATACCGAAGGGCAACATACAGGTGCCCTGCGCCCTCTGGATCGCATCAATAAAATCGGGACCGGTCAGCTCTTCCCACTTGGCGGCAAGTCCCCCCTGGCCCAGCACTGGAATGCTCAACAAGACGCAGACTCCAACCACGCCCCATCCTCTCCACATACGCCTGCCTCCCAAAGTCAAGCTGTGAACCAAGCCTGCAAAAACGCGTGTGCCGCGCCGTCGCCACGCCCTATCGGGGCACCCATTCGCGTTCCCAGGACCAATAGGCGACCGGCGCCGCACCCAAACTCCGCTGCCAGCACCTGCCCGGCCTGTACCGCCAACACCCGCGTCGCGCCCAGCGGCTGCAGGGCGACACCTTCGCTGTCATGCCGCACATACCACGAGCGCGCGCCCAGGGAACAGTGCAGATAGGGACAGACTCCGTCCTCTCCGTGCAGAAGGATCGGCCTCAGGACACGCAACAACGGACGCGTCAGTCCACGATCGCGCTCCTGTCGCCCCTGATAGCACCGTGCTGGAAGCTCATAGACGACTCTCGCTCCCGCGTCCATAAAAGCTCGCAAACGCCCGCATTCGACTGGTGTCAGGTCATGTTCCGCTGGAATAATCCAGTCCCGGCCTGCACAGCCTTCCGCAGGCGCAAAGGCCTGCAGATACCCGCCGAGATTGCCACGCGGGTCGGGATCGTCAGGGAGAGCCCACAGTTGTGGCTGCGCCAAAGCGCCAAGTCGCACCACGCCCCCGAGCATCACGCCGCCCAACGTCCCGGCACACACACGATTGAAACTGCGGCGGGTCATGCACATCGGTTTACACCAGCGCCATGAGACGCCGTAGGGCCGCAGCCGTATCGTAAAACTGCTGGTCGGGACAGTAGCGATACGGCGCTTCCATCTCTGCAACCAGCCAGCCGTCATAACCCACCTTACGTAGAGCCTGCATGATGGCGGGCCAATTGTTGTCGCCCAGAAAAATGTTGGTGTAGACCGAACCACCGCCCCGGCCGCGACGGCGCAACGTGTCCTTCACATGAACACGCGCAATACGGGCTCCCAACACTTCCACCCACTGTTCAGGAAAACCGGTGTCGTGAATGTTACCCACATCGAGGTGCGCGCCGAAGCCTGGTCCAAGCGCGTCCAGAAACCGTACGAACTCCAGTGGGCCCATAAGAAAGCGCTGCTCGGAGTTGCAATTTTCTAGACCGATGACCACGCCGGCCGCGTGCGCCTCCCGGCCGAGAGGTGCAAGGCTGTCCAGGCAGCGTTGATAGCATTCCGCGGGGGTCACCTCGGACGTGACCAGCCCGGCGACGACCAGGATTTCATTCGTTCCCAGCAGATGCGCCAACTCGATCTGACGGCGCACAATGGCGACCGCCCGGCGCCGCACCTCGGGATCGCGTGCGGAAAGAGGAGTCTCCCAGTGCAATCCCGTCGATACATTGGAGATGAGCAAACCGTGTTCCTGCACCTGCCGCAGAATTTGACGCACGGCGACATTGTCAGTGGTCAGGGAGAAGTATCCGTCCTTCTCCAGCCACAGCTCCACCCCGTTAAAGCCCGCTTGACGAATCAGGGCCAAACCGTCTGGAAAATTGATTCCGCGCGGGATGAGGTTGTTGCCGATGCTGGTCTGCATATGCGGTATTCGGAACGGCGCCAGTCTACCGCATAACCATGCCTCGCCGTGAACGCCGAGACGCTGGCCAAGAGAAAAGCGCGAGGACCCGACCAGTGGGGCCTCGCGCTCGTGTTTTCGACTGCCCTCGGGCGCCGCTCGTTACCCGTTCTTTATCGCCTTTTCGAAACGCTGGGCGACCACATCCCAATTCACCACGTTCCACCAGGCCGCGAGGTAGTCAGCGCGCCGATTCTGGTACTTGAGATAGTAGGCATGCTCCCAAACGTCGTTGCCCAAAATTGGGAACTGGCCGTCCATCCACGGGCTGTCCTGGTTGGCGCTGGAGACGATCTCCAGCTTGCCGCCTTTGTGCAACAACCAAACCCATCCGGAGCCGAAGCGCTTCACGCCGGCATCGTTGAAGGCCGTCTTAAAATAGTCGAAAGAGCCAAAAGCCTGTTGAATCGCCGTTGCGACGCCGCCTTGCGGGATCTTGCTCCCGTTTGGGGCCATGATCTCCCAGAACATGGTGTGATTGGCGTGCCCCCCTCCGTTATTGCGCACAGCGCTTCGCGACGCTTCAGGAACGACCTCGTTCAGCCGCTGCAGTAACTGCTCGATACTCAATTCCGTCGCCGCCGGGCTCTTCTCAATGGCGGCGTTGAGATTCGTCACGTAAGCGGCGTGATGCTTGTCGTGGTGCAGATGCATCGTCTGCTCGTCAATGTGCGGTTCAAGCGCATTGTAGGCGTACGGCAGGGCGGGGACTTCGAATGCCATTGCGGATCTCCTTGATCGGTCGCGACTTTCTCGTGGAAGTGGCGCTTGCTCCAAAGCCGCATCAGCGGCGTTTCCTTCCACTGCTAACAGGATAACTCCGATCGTTCAGGCGTGAGCGGCGGGACGACGCATGAAGCCCTCAGTCGCGTGGGCCGTCGGGCTCTGGCGGGTCGAGGGTCAGCGCATGGTGCGCCAGGCGCACCGCCGCCTCTCCGTCAAGCGACTCCGGCACCAGTTCCCTCCCCGCCTGCAACCCGCGCAAAGCGGCACGGGTACGTGAAAGGGGCGCCAGCGGGTGAAAAAAGTGCGCGAGTTCATCCTCGGTCGCCACCAGGACGGTACCCAGCAACTTGGAGATCAGTGCCGCCAGCGCCTCCGGGCGCGAGATCTGTTCGGCGGCGTGCGTGGTTTCGGGATCAATCCGCACCAAGGGCTGCCAAATGGGAGTGCCGTCATCCAATCCGACGCGAATGACCTTGAGCGTGGGTGTCAGCTCCGCGACGGCGCGCTCCACGGCAAGCGCGGATACACGCCCCGCGCCCAACAGATCGCGCAATCCGGCCGCCGACAAAGGTGGCGAGGCCAGAAGTGCCTCGTACACTTCACCCGCCAATCGCGACAATTTCCCCTGTTGCACCTGGGAGGCGACATCCCGCTGCGGGCGGCGATCCCCAGTCAAGGCATAACAGAACGGCAGCAGCTCATCCGGCAAATAGAGTTTGTGCCCCGGCCAGCAATCCACTTCCACGACGGTGTGGGAGGCTACGCAACGTTCCAAGACGGCGTGCAAACCGGCAAGATGCTCTTCGGATGCCGACTCGGCGAGCAGCCGTTCCAACGCGGGAAGCCGCAGGTCCGGCGCGGCGGTAAGCGGAACGAAGCCAAACTCCTCGACGAATTCGACGACGTGAGTTGGGGTCAGACCCGGGCGCGTCTGACTCTCCCAATACTGGTGCTGCAGCGCAAGGCGTTCATCGCGTGTCATGGATGTCTTCCATGGTGGCGTGAATCGCACGGAACGGCAACCCGGGACCGCATGCTAACGCGATGAACGAGGCCTGTGCACAGTCCTACATGCCTCAAACTGCCCCCGTCGTGGATGCCCGCGCTTCCCCGGATACACGCCAGGCCTGCACGACAGCCAACGCCGCGATGGCCGCGGTCTCCGCACGTAGAATCTTCGGACCCAGCGTCACGGGACGAAAGCCCGCCCGTTCTCCCGCCGTCAACTCCTCGGCCGCCCACCCGCCTTCCGGGCCGACGGCCAGGCAAAGAGCACGAGTGAATTCGACTTCGGTGAGAACCGGCAAAAGCGCTTGTCCCGCGCCGCCCTCCACCAACCAGAGCGAATGGGGGCCGGCAACCATTGCCTCCAAGTAGTCGTTCAGCATGAGCGGTGGTTGAATGGCAGGCACGGAATGACGGCGACTTTGCTCGGACGCCTGGTGCGCCACACGCTGCCAGCGCTCGACGCGCTTCGGGGCAGCTTGCGCCAGGTGCCGATCCGTGCGCCGCGTCACCAGCGGCTGGATGCACGTCACGCCAAGTTCGGTCGCCTTTTCCACCAGCCATTCAAAACGGTCGAATTTGAAGATCGCGGCGGCGAGCGTTAAACAACCGTCCACTATCAAGGTCGGCAGCTCCTCGCCGAGCGTAAAACAGACGTCCGTTGATGAAATGCTTGTGATGCGTCCGAGAAACACCCGGCCTTGGCAGGCCAGTTCATATTCCTGGCCGACCTTGGCCCGCAGCACGGTCACCGCATGAGCGGCCGCTGCCCCACGCAACCAGGCGGTGTTGTGTTCCACGGTCGCGGAATGGAAGCGTCGCCGCGTCATGGACAAAGACTACGCGAAGAAATCGCTCACCTTATCGAACAAGCCACGCTCGTGCGGCTGATTGCTGTGCGGCATCAGGTCCTTCAGCTCTTCGAGATGGGCGCGCTGTTCGCGGGTCAGACGCGTCGGCACTTCCACTTGAACCCGGATGTGCAGATCGCCGCGACCGCGGCCCTGCAGGCGGGGTAAGCCTTTGCCGCGCAAAGGCGCCAAGCTGGCCCCGCTCTGTGTTCCGGCCGGTATCTTGACCTTCTCGCGGCCCCATGGCGTGGGAACTTCGATCTCGCAGCCGAGCGCCGCTTGCGGGAACGAGAGTGGGATCACGCACAGGATGTCCGCTCCTTTGCGTTCAAAGTGCGGGTGCGGCGCCACCTTGAGCACGACATACAGGTCGCCGTGGGGGCCGCCGTTGGCACCGGCCTCGCCTTCCCCGGAAACGCGCAACTGCACCCCGTCTTCCACTCCGGCGGGGATATGAATCGGCTTCTGGATGGTCTTCTCGATGCGTCCACGTCCCCGACAACGCGGGCAGGCATCGCGCACCACCGTACCGGTCCCGCTACACGTGGAGCAGGTGCGGGCCACCGCAAAAAAGCCCTGCTGCATGCGCACCTGCCCCTGTCCTCCGCAGCTGGAGCAGGTCGCAGGCGGTGTGCCACCGCGCGTGCCGCGGCCGGAACACTCGTCGCAACTTTCCAGGCGCGTGAATTTCAGCGTCTTGTCAACACCCTGCAGGACTTCCTCGAAGGTCACGTCAAGGTCGTACCGCAGATCGCTGCCCCGCTGCGCGCGCCGGCCGCGTCGACCGCCACCCGCCTGGCCGAACAGATCGCCCAATCCGAAGATGTCACCAAAAATGTCGGCGAAGTCGCCGAAGCCAGCCGCGCCGCCTCCGTTGCCACCGCCTGCCTGGAAAGCAGCATGGCCAAAGCGATCGTACTGGGAGCGCTTCTGCCCATCGCTGAGGATGCTGTACGCTTCCGAGGCCTCCTTGAAACGCTCCTCGGCCTGGGGATCGGTCTGGTTCCGGTCGGGATGGTACTGCAGCGCCAGCTTACGGTACGCTGCCTTGATGGCAGCGTCGCCAGCATCCCGGCCGACGCCCAAAACCTCATAGTAATCACGTTTTTCCGCCACGCTCATGCTTCCAGCTTCCTCGCCCTGGTTCCTACGGTTGCGCGTCGCTATGATTGGATGTCGCGATCCGGCTGCGGATTCGAGTTGCGTGCCACGCGCACCATGGCCGGTCGAATGAGACGCTCTTTCAGGCGATAGCCCTTCTGTAACTCCTCGAGCACGACGTGATCGGGGGCGGCGTCCGTCTCGACCATCTCAATGGCTTCGTGGACATGCGGGTCGAACCGTTTGCCCACTGCCGCGACCGCTTCCATGCCCAGCTTCCGCGTGACGTCGTTCAGCTGGCGCTGGATCAGTTCCACGCCCCTGCGAAAGTCTTCCGCCGCCTCATTGGGCGTACTCAGAGCGCGCTCGAAACCATCCAACACGGGTAAAAAGGCTCGCAGCGTCTCGGCAACGACCTGGGGTCGCAGGTCCACCAGGTCCCGCTGCACCCGCTTGCGATAGTTGTCGAACTCCGCCGCCTTGCGCAGCAACTGATCTTCGGCCTGCGCCTGCGCCTCGCGTGCTTTTTGCAATGCGTCCTGCAACGAACGCAGTTCCTCATCCCCCGCTTCTACGGCTTCTGCGGCTTCCGCGCTGGGAACCACTTCGGGACCGCGTGGTTCTTCGCTGCCTTCTCGTTCCACGTCGGAACTTGGCTTTGTGTTTCTGATTCTCATATCAATTTTCCTTGAGCATGCGGCTGAACACATCGCGCACCGCCGCCACCGCCGCCAGGGCACGCTCGTATTCCATGCGGGTCGGACCCAGAATGGCAAACGCCCCCTCGGAATGATCCGGTGCGGTATAGCGGGCCAGGATCAACGACATCTCCGGCAAATCGTCCTCATCGAGCCCAATCCGGACACGCAGCGTGACATCCCCTCCCACCGGGTCGCCCTCATCCGCCATGCGCGTCAACAGCGCCAGCAGTTTCTCTCGTTCGTGCAGCGTCTGGAGGATGCTCGCCAGGCGCTCATGATCATGCAACAGCGCGACCAGACGAGGCGTGCCTTCAAGATAAATCTGTCCGGCGTCCTGCATTTCGAGCACGCCGCAGTGATACAGCACCAGCACGCGCTTCAACAGTTGATCGTAGGCTTCCCGATCCTCGTCCACGCGCCGGACCAATTCGCGGCGAATGCGGTCCATGGTCCAACCGGAAAAGTGATGGTTGAAGTAGCGCGCGGCGGTATCGAGATCATCCTGGCGATAGTCTTCCGGCAAGCGCGTCACGCGCTCGCGAACCTGACCGTCGACCGCCACTAGAACACCCAACACCCGGCGGTCGGCAAGGCGAATAAAGCGCACCTGGCGCATCCCACGGTCGGACCATGGCGCGACCCCCACCAAGCCGACTTGGGATGACATCTGCGAGAGAAAATGACATGCGCGCGCCAGGAGTTCCGGTCCTTCGCCCCCCGCCAAGCTCTGCTGCAGACGCGCCTCATCGGCAACGGCCAAGGGGCCCGGGGGCGCTAATTGCTGCACGTAACTGCGCAGCCCTTTCAAGCTGGGTATGCGACCGGCGGAGGTGTGCGGCTGTTCTAAAAACCCCCGCGCTTCGAGTCGAGCCAGAATGCTCCGAATCGAGGCGGAACTCAGCCCGTCGCTGCGCTGCTGCGCCAAAGCTCCCGAGGCTACCGGTTCACCCGTGCCGAGATATTGCTCGAACAGCGCGATCAGCACTTCCCGATCCCGTGGCTCGAGGTTGCCCAATTCGCCCGGAAATGGCTTGGATTCAGTCATTTACAGCCCACTCATCCCTTTTTAAATGATAAGGGATTTTGCCCGGACTAGCAAGGCGTGGTCCTCCGCCTTGGTGTCATGTGCGCCGGTCCACAACGCCGCCTACACGTCGATTTGGGCGCGCTGCAGGCGACCACTGAAATCGAGGTACACCGTCTTCCACTCACTGTAGACGTCCAGTGTCGCAGTGCCACTCTCGCGGTGTCCATTACCGGTGTTCTTGGTTCCGCCGAACGGCAAGTGCACCTCGGCGCCAATGGTCGGCGCATTGACATAAACAATACCGGTATGAAGCTCGCGCACCGCATGCAACGCGGCGTTGACATCGGAGGTGAAGATGGAGGAGGACAGACCGTACTCGACGTTGTTGGCAATGGCGAGCGCCTCGTCCAAGTCGGCACAAGGAAGCACCGTCACCACCGGGCCGAAAATCTCCTCGCGTGCGATCCGCATTCCCGGCTGCACATCGGCAAATACCGTGGGGGCGAAAAAAAAGCCCTTGGCCATGCCTGCCACGCGCGTTCCACCACAACACAAATGCGCCCCTTCCCGGCTGCCTAGTCGGGCGTAGCCCTCCACGCGTTGCAATTGCGCAGCATTCACCAGCGGACCCACTTGCACGGCCGGGTCCAAGCCGTCGCCGATAGTCAATTCGCGCGTCCGCTCAACCAGCCGGTCAAGAAAAGCTTTGTAGATGCCCTTTTGCACCACAATCCGACTGGCCGCAGTGCAGCGCTGCCCGCTTGTTCCGAAGGCACCCCAGAGGCAGCCATCCACGGCCAGCTCGAAGTTGGCATCGTCCATTACGATCACGGCGTTCTTTCCGCCAAGTTCCAGGTTGCAGTGTTTAAAAAGGCGGGCCGCCTCCTGCCCAACCTGCCGCCCAACTTCGGTCGAGCCGGTGAACGAAATAATACGTGTTTGCGGGTGGGTGACCAGCGAGGCACCGCTCTCCTCGCCCCGACCCATGACAACGTTGACCACCCCCGCTGGAATACCGGCATCCACCAGCACTTGCACAAAATTCAAGCAAGTGAGAGGCGAATCTTCAGCCGGCTTGATCACCACCGTGTTGCCGCATACCAACGCTGGAACCATCTTCCAACTCGGGATGGCCATCGGAAAATTCCACGGCGTGATGAGTCCTGCCACCCCCAGCGGTACCCGCTGCGTCAAACAGAACTTGTCCGGCAGCTCCGAAGGCGTGGTCTGGCCATACATACGGCGCCCTTCGCCCGCCATGAAGAACAGCATGTCAATCGCTTCTTGAACGTCACCCCGCGCCTCCAGCAGCACCTTACCCATCTCGCGCGTCATGTCGCGCGCCAGTGTCTCTTTCCGTTCCGTCAGGAGCTGCCCCGCGCGAAACAGAATCTCCGCGCGGCGGGGCGCCGGCGTCCTGCTCCAATCCGGGTAAGCGGCGGCAGCCGCAGCTACGGCTCGATCCACATCGCTGGCATCCGAATCGGGAAAAACTCCCAGCACGTCGTCCACGTTGGCGGGATTACGATTCTCTAAATAACGCCCGAGGGCGGGAGCCACCCACGTGCCACGGATGAAGTTCTGATAAGTGGGTGTCATAAGGGGTGTGTCATCGCGGGCGCTATGAGATTTCACGCCGGCGCCGGACAATTTCCTGCTTCTCGCGCACTCAGCGTCCAGTTGCCGTGCCCGGCTGATCGTATTTCGGTCCCAGGCCCAACGCAATGAGCGCGCGGGCATCGGGAACGAACTTGTGCTGCCAGTGGTGGACGGTTTGGAACCGGCGCATGGCGTCCTCCGTGGCCGCGTCCCAAGCGCCTGACGGCGGCACGGCATAACCGGCGCGCGCCAATGCTTCCTGAATAGCGGTTGCCCGCTCGGGGCTGATTTCCGGAACCACCGGTCCCATGCTGTAAGGATGGCGCTTCAACGCCAGAGCGTGCAATCGCCGCTTCCGCTCCGCCGCAGTCTCGCGATGGCGGGGCATGCGCCGGCGGGCACGTCCGATCCGGCCGGTGGCGTGACCGGAAGGTTGCGACTTGCGTTCTGGTGCAGCCGCTCGATGGCGGGACTGCCCGTGATGGTGCACGTGGCGGACAACCCTGGCCGCCACGCTGGGAATCGAGCTCAAGCCCACCAGCACGATAAGAAGGAACTGGAACAACGAACGCATGCTCTCCACGGTACCGCCTATCTTTTTCAATGCGGCAGCGTACCGCCAGCGTACCAGACGTCCATCTGTTCGCTTGCACTCGGACGTGGGACTTTAAAAGCCCCCGCTTCCCCCGGTCGAATGCTGGCCACATGGCGATGGTTCTGCTGCATGCTCGTCAGCATGAAGCGGTCGACGCGGATCACAATGTCGGTCTCACTCGTTCGGCCACCGCATGTAGGCCTCCCTTGGATTGACGCATGCCGTAATCCACACGGGCTAGGGCACCCCTGACGCCAACGCCTCGCCTCCGACTGGCTGCGGCGCCGCCAGTTCGGTGACCACGATGGCCACCAAGATCAGGACAGAGCCCACCGCCTGGCGGGGATGGAGCCGTTCATGTTCCCAGACGTAACTGGCGGCGCAAGCAAACACGGGCTCCAGTGTAAACAGCAACGCCGCATGCGTCGCGGAGACAAACTGTTGGGCCCACGCCTGCACCGTGAACGCCAAGGCCGTCGCCAGCACGGCGGTAACCACGAGCGCGGTCCATAACCGGGTCGACCCATGGAAATAATAGGGCTGAACGGGTACAGCCAACCAGGTGAAGAGGCCGGCAAAACCTACTTGCAGGACCGCCAATGGCTGGAAGGCATGGGCAGTCGAAAAGTGACCCAGTGCGTAGATATGGCCAGCGAAAGCCACGGCACACGCCAAAACCAACACGTCGCCGCGATTAATTCCACCAACCTCGACGGCTCCGGAAAAGGCCAGGAGGTACAAGCCAAGGGTGGCGACCACAGTTCCCAGCCAGGCGCTCCAGCGTGGGTTGCGTCGCATTCCCACGGCGGTGAACAACGGCACCAAGACCACGGAAAGCCCGGTGATGAACCCCGCCTTGGCCGGCGTTGTGAGACTCAGACCCAGCGTTTGAAAGGCATAGCCGGTCGCCATCAGGAGCCCCAGCATGGCCCCCGCTATCCACACCCGCCGCTCGATCTGGCGCAGGTGGTGGCCATAGATCGCGGCAAGCAAGCCGGTGGCCAACGTCATGCGAACGGCGTTGAAGACGAGCGGCGAGGCGTCCTGCAAGGCCTGTTTGACCATCACAAACGTCAAACCCCAGACGGCGGTGACGGCGACCAGCAAGAGGTCCGCGATCGCACGACGGGGCTTCATTGCGAGGCGGCGCGATACCGCACCACGCCCCCCACGATGGTCATCAAGACCGTGGTATGCAGAATGGCAATGGGCACCACCGTCCGCAGGTCCTGCGAAAGAACTACAAAGTCCGCCAACTTGCCCGGTGCCAGTGAGCCCTTCTGGGTTTCGGAAAATTCCGCCATCGCCGACCCCAGGGTATAAGCGTGGAGCGCCTGTTCCCGCGACAGGCGCTCCGCCGGGTAGTAGGTTTGCCGCTGATCGAGCGACTGGCGGGTGATCGCAGCATAGAGACCGGGGAAAGGTGAGATGGACTCGACCGGATAGTCGGTGCCAAATGCCAGCGGGACGCCATGCCGCAGCAGGCTCGCCCACAGATACGAATATCGAGCACGTCCCGAGCCCAGCCGGGCCTCGGCCCACCGCATGTCGGTCAGAAGATGATTCGGCTGCACCGAGGCAATCACACCCAGAGCATGCAGACGCGGCACGTCCTCCGGGGCGATGACCTGGAGGTGTTCAATGCGATGGCGCGGACCCACCATCTCCGAGGGATCCATGCCCCCTTTCCGTCCCTCCCCTTTCGGGGCTGGAAGGGACGCAAAAGTATCGAGCGCCATGCGAACGGCGCGATCCCCGATGGCGTGGAACCCCAACTGGAAGCCTGCAGCACTCCGCTCCCGGGCCAATGCATCCAATTGAGCCATCTCGTACTGTGGCAGTCCCGTGTTTCCGGGATCGTCGGCATGCGGCGCCAACAACGCCGCTGTGCGCGAACCGAGGCTGCCGTCCATAAATCCCTTGAGCATGCCAGTTCGCAACCAGGAATCGTCGGCCGCATGATGGCGCCGTTGGGCTTCCAGAGTCGCGAGGGGAGCGGCAAAGGATAGCCATTCGCTGACCCGCACCGGTAATTTTCCCTCCCGCTCCAGAGCCTCCAAGGCGAGAAAGTCCTCCCAGCTTGAGTTGTCCTGAAGCGATGTAATGCCATGCCGGAGGGCATCGTCGAGAGCGAGCGACAGAGCTTGTCGCCGTTTTGCCGGCGAGGGCGGCGGGATCCTGCTTTGCACCAGTCCCATTGCCCCCTCGAGCAACAACCCGCTGGGCTGTCCGTGGGCGTCAAGGGCGATGCTGCCTCCCTCGGAAGCGGTGCTGGCGGCGGTGATCCGTGCCATTTCCAAGGCGAGTGTATTCACGACGGCAACATGTCCATCAGTGCGCGCGAAAAAAGCAGGATGGTTACCGGTCACCGCATCGAGATCATGCCGGTTGGGAAAACGGGCCTCCGGCCACAAGGTATGATCCCAGCCGCGTCCGGTCAGCCACTCGCCGTCGGGCGTATGCGCTGCGGCTTCGCGAATGCGGGCCTGCATCTCAGCCAGCGAGCGGCAGCCTTCCATCTGCACGCTCAGCGCCGCCGCTCCTCCCATCGCCAGATGCACGTGCGCATCGTTGAACCCCGGCATGACAAAGTGCTTCTGCAGTTCCACGCGCGCAGTATTGGGGCCGGCCAAAGCGAGGACTTCGGCGTCGCTGCCCACCGCCACAATGCGGTCCCCGCGCGTCGCGATCGCTTCGGCCGCCGGCCGGCTGCGGTCCATCGTCGCCAGATGCCCGTGAAAATAGATGATGTCCGGTGCCTGTGCTCCAGCCAGCGTGTTCATCGCGAAGAGTATGAGGAGGACGCCACGGTCAGGGCGAGGGAAAAAAGCCACGCGCGTATCGTGCCCCACGCATGGCGGTGGCGGCAAGCAGCCGGCTATGTGCAGGTTCCGGACGCCTTTTGAGGAACCTGCCGGGTCGGCTCCCCTGAAGCCAAGAGCGCAGGCGTCGAGCCGAGGGTCGCGGCCCGGTCAGAGCAGGCGGTGCCGCGCTCAGTCGCCGCGCCAAATGCGCCACGTCTTCTCTCCCCGAGAGAGACCGCTGCTGGCGCGTACACAAATGACCGCACCGCCTGCGGGTAGCCGCACCCGCGCCAGCCCATCCGGGCTAACCGGCAACAGCACCTCAGGCGCCGCCCGGCCGTCTTCCTGCACCCGCACCCATAGTTGGCATTGCGGCACGGCAGCACTTTCCCGTCGCAGACGCAAGGTCAGGTCCCCCGCCTCCAGAGCCGCTTCAATCTCCAGAGCCGGCCCACGTCCACGCAGATTGCCCGCCTGCAGTTGCGCAATCACCGCGGCATGCTGTGCCCGAAGCTGCTCGGCCTGTGCCGGAGACGACAGTGGCGCCCGCTCCAGAAACTGCACAATCCCACCTTGGAAAATGGTGGTCTCGATGGCCGGCGCGGGACGGGTGCAAGGCTCCGTCTGCACATGAAAGAGCTCGTCGCCTGCTCTCACGTCGGTGTTGAAGCCGTAGGTCACGGTGGAATCCGAGCTGTTCCGGAAAATTGGCACCCGGTGCGGAGGGACCTTCCTTGACACTGCGCGAGTCGGGCCCGTATATTCGAATGTCCGACAACGCTCGAATCGCGGTCAGTATAGCATCCGGGAATCGCCACTCGTACCCCGGCAGCAACTTCGTAAGGTCTTCACTTCCCAGAGGTTGAGCTGGGAAACTCAGGGTTCGGCACTGCACCCGCCTCATGACGAAGGGGAACTGGGCGCGATGCGGGTCAGACCCATTCCGGCCCAAAACCATGCCGCAGAACTACATGACCAATTACCTGCCGATCCTGATCCAGCTCGTGCTGGCGATCGGCTTGTCGGTGGTCATCATCACTCTCTCCACCCTGATCGGGCGGCACCGCCGTACCAAGCGCAAGCTGGCGCCCTACGAGTGCGGCGTGGCTCCCGAGGGGGATGCCAGTAGCCGCTTTGCCGTCAAGTTTTACCTGGTTGCCATCATCTTCATCCTTTTCGATATTGAAGCGGTGTTCCTGATTCCCTGGGCGGTGGTCTTCCGCTCACTGAAGCTCGCCGGCTTCTTTGAAATGGTGGTGTACGTGGCCATCGTGCTGGCCGGGTTCAGCTACATCTGGAAAAAAGGCGTGCTGGACTGGAACACGCCGGAACGGGCGGAATAATATTTGACTCGCCGCCTGCACGCGGCTCCTACTCTCATGCTGGCTGACGATCTTCTGCAGTACCCCGCCGTAGCCCGGCTTCATGCCGCGCACCCGGAATCCATTCTTGAAGGCGCATTCGCCCGCAAGGAGCTGACCTTGGTCATCGCCCGCGAGGCGATTCTGCCGTCAGCACGCCTGCTCCGCGACGACCTTGGCTACGACCTGCTCTCCGATATCACGTGCGTGGACTGGTATCCGCTTGACCCGCGTTTCGAGGTTGTTTACCACCTCTACGCCACCGCCAGCCATCAATTCCTCCGGCTCAAGGTCCGCGCCGGCGTGGCCCAGGAAGTCGCGTCGCTGATTCCAGTGTGGCCCTCGGCAAACTGGTTCGAACGCGAAGTGTGGGACCTGTTTGGCGTCCGCTTTACGGGCCATCCCGAACTGCAGCGCATGCTCATGCCCAACAACTGGGAAGGGCACCCGCTGCGCAAGGACTACCCCGTGGAGGGATATCGCTAATGGCTGATGTCAGCAGCATCCCCGTCGCGGTGAGCGGCGTCCATGTCGAGACCAAGGGCAAGCACCTGCTTCTCAACATGGGGCCGCAGCACCCCTCGACCCACGGCGTTCTCCGTCTGGTATTGGAAATTGACGGCGAGGTGGTCGTCAATGCCACGCCTGATATCGGCTACCTCCATACCGGCATTGAAAAGTCCTGCGAATCCAAGTACTACCAGCAGGTGGTCACGCTGACGGACCGCATCGACTATCTCTGCCCGCTCACCAACAATCTTTGCTATGTACTCGCAGTCGAGAAGCTGATCGGCATGGAAGTGCCGCGCCGGGCACAGTGGATCCGCGTGCTGCTGAACGAACTATCCCGCATCAGCAGCCATCTCGTCTGGCTGGGCACCCACGCCCTGGATATCGGGGCGATGAGCGTTTTCCTGTACTGCTTCCGCGAACGCGAAGAGATCCTCAAGATCTACGAATATGTCAGCGGCCAGCGCATGATGACGTCCTACTTCCGCATTGGAGGCGTGGCGCTGGAGCCGCCGCTCGGCATGCTGGATCGCGTGCGAGCTTTCCTCAAGACGTTCCCGGACAAAATCGCAGAGTACGAAACGCTGCTTACGCACAACCCCATCTGGCTGGGCCGCACCCAGAACGTCGGCTACTTATCGGCGGCGGACTGTCTGGCTTGGGGTGTCACCGGCCCCTGTCTGCGGGCCGTCGGAATACCGCTCGATCTGCGCAAGACCAACCCGTATTCCGCCTACAACGAGTTCGACTTCGACGTGCCGGTCCGCACCGAGGGCGACGTCTACGCCCGTTACATGGTTCGGATTGACGAGATGAAACAAAGCGTCCGTATCGTGCAACAGGCCGTGGACGGCATGCCGGAAGGGCCGTTCAAGGCTTCTGCCGAGGGCATCGTGCTGCCCGACCGCGACAAGATGAAGTCGGAGATGGAAGCTCTCATCTACCACTTCAAGATCGTGACCGAGGGCTTCAAGATCCCGGCCGGCGAAGCGTACCAGGCGATTGAATCGCCCCGCGGCCAGATGGGCTACTACATCGTCTCCGACGGCACCTCAAAGCCTTACCGCGTCCATGTCCGCTCCGCCTCGTTCGGTAATCTGCAGGCCCTGCCCCGCATGGTGGAAGGGCGATTGTTGGCCGACGTGGTCGCCATCATCGGCAGCATCGATATCGTGCTCGGCGAGGTGGACCGGTGACCCTGGCATTCAGCTCCTGCCCGGGGTGCGGGCGGGCACTCCCTGGCCAAGCCGACAATCCGCATCCCTAACCGTGAACCGCGAACTTTCTAGCGCCTATGTCGATTTTTAGTCCGCAATTGAATACCCGCTTCGATGAGCTCTTGAAGCGCTATCCCGTACCGCGTTCGGCCATGGTGCCGATGCTGCTCTATGCACAGGACGAGCTGGGCTATCTCACCCCGGAAGCCATCCGCGAAATCGCCGCTCGGCTCGATGAATCGGAGTTGGCGGTGCACGAGGTGATCGGCTACTACTCGATGCTGCGCACCAAGCCGGCCGGCCGTTTTCACGTTCAGGTCTGCACCAACATCAGTTGCCTGCTGCGCGGCGGCGAGGAAATCTTCGAACATTGCAAGCAACGTCTGGGCGTCAACAACCACGGCGTCACTCCCGACGGTCTCTTCTCGTTGGAAGAGGTGGAGTGCATCGGGGCCTGTTCATGGGCGCCTGCCGTGCAGGTCAACTACGACTTTCACGAGAACTTGACGGTGGCCAAGCTGGACCAGGTGCTCGACAAATACCGTACCGGAGGCGTCCAGTGAGCTTTCCCGTGGCCAAGGCGCATCCGCTCGAAGTACGGGTGGTCAGCAAACGCTTCGATATTCCGGACGCCAACACCCTGCCGGTCTATCTCGCACACGACGGCTTCAAGGCTTTGGAGAAGGCCTTCCGCCTGGCCCCCGAGGCGATCATCGAAGAAGTCAAGGTCTCCTCCTTGCGCGGTCGTGGCGGCGCCGGTTTCCCCACCGGCATGAAGTGGTCCTTTGTGCCCAAGCAGTCCGCTAAACCGAAGTACGTCCTGTGCAATGCCGACGAGAGTGAACCGGGTACCTGCAAGGACCGGTTGATCATGCAATACGACCCGTTCGCGATGATCGAAGGCATGCTCATCGCCGGCCGGGCGATTGATGCCCACCAGGGCTACATCTTCATCCGGGGGGAATATCGCTACCTGGTTGATGTCGTGGAGCGCGCCATCGCGGAAGCGTATGCCGCCGGCTACCTCGGGAAGAATATCCGCGGCAGCGGATTCGACTTCGAGCTCTCTGCGCACACCGGAGCGGGAGCCTACGAGTGCGGCGAGGAATCCGCCCTCATGGAATCGCTCGAAGGGAAACGCGGCATTCCACGTCTCAAGCCTCCCTTCCCCGCCACCTCCGGTCTTTACGGAGGCCCCACCGTCATCAACAATGTCGAGACCCTCGCCACCATCCCTCACATCATCCTCGGCGGCGGAGCTTGGTTTCTCGGCTTGGGCTTGCCAAAAAACGGGGGAACCAAGCTGACTTGTCTCAGTGGACACGTCAACAATCCCGGAGTCTACGAGTTACCGCTCGGGTTTCCGCTGAAGCGGCTGATCGAGGAGATCGGTGGCGGCATTCTCGGTGGCAAAAAACTGAAGGCCGTGGTCCCCGGCGGCTCCTCGACCCCCATCTTTAATGCCGCCGAGGCGGAGACGCTCACCCTCGACTTCGACGCGGTCGCCAAAGCCGGGTCGTTTCTCGGTTCCGGCGGGGTCGTGGTGCTGCACGAAGAGACCTGTATGGTGAAGTTCGCCACGCGCATCATGCAGTTCTACAAGCACGAGTCCTGCGGCTGGTGCGTCCCCTGCCGCGAGGGGACCAACTGGTTGTTGCTCACTCTCGGCCGTGTGCACCGTGGCGGCGGTCGGGCAAAGGACATTGACCTGATCCGCGAGGTCTCGGAAAATATTCTTGGCCGCACTTTTTGTGCGTTGGGGGATGCGGCGGCCATGCCGACGCTTTCCATCATCAAGAAATTTCGCGAAGAGTTCGAAGCGCATTTGGATGGCAGACCCTGCCCCTATGCCCCGACCCTGGTGCCGCGCGCGCCGGCGGCCGGGCCGTTTGTGACCGTTTAGGACAGGTGGCGAACCTGCGACTCTGCGGATCGGGGTTGGCACGCACCGCCTACGTGGGAGTCAGATCCCACGAGGCGAACGCAATGGAATCGTGGTTTTAAGGCGCTATGGCAGACACCGAAAAGTTGGTTACGTTCACGGTTAACGACCGCAAACTCGCCGCTCCGGCGGGGACACTGCTCATCGAGGCCTGCAAGACGGCCAACGTTGAAGTGCCGTCGTTCTGCTATTACCCCAATCTCTCCCTGCAGGCCGCCTGCCGTATGTGCCTCGTCGAAATCGAGAAAATGCCCAAGCTGCAGACCGCCTGTACCGTACTGGTGGCCGAGGGCATGGTGGTGCAGACTGAAAGCGAGCCCGTCCGCAAGGCGCGCAAGTCAGCGCTGGAGTTTATTCTCACCAATCACCCGTTGGATTGTCCGGTTTGTGACGCCGGAGGCGAGTGTGAACTGCAGGATATGACCTTCCGCTACGGCGCTGCGGAAAGCCGCTTCGTCGAGATCAAGCAGCACCGTGACGAACAACAATGGTCGCCGGTGGTCTACTTCGACCGGCCGCGCTGCATCCTCTGCTACCGCTGCGTGCGCGTCTGCGGCGAGGGCATGGACGTTTGGGCGCTCGGCGTCGGCAACCGCGGGGTCAGTTCAGTCATCATCCCCAACAAGCAGGATCACCTGGAGTGCGAAGAATGCGGAATGTGCATTGACATCTGCCCGGTCGGGGCCCTGACCAGCGGTGCCTACCGCTATAAGACACGTCCCTGGGAGATGAAGCATGTCGCCAACGTCTGTACTTTCTGCGGCGACGGCTGCAAGACGACGCTCGGGATCCGCAACGACGAGATCGTACGCGGCGACAACCGCGACAAGAGCGGCATCAACGGCGATTTCCTGTGCATTAAAGGACGCTACGGCTTCGACTTCACCCAGCACAAGGACCGCCTGCGCCAGCCGCTGGTGCGCGTGGACGGCGTGCTGAAGCCGGTGAGCTGGGCGTTTGCGCTCCAGACGGTGGCACGCCGTTTCCAGGAAACCCAGGCTGCGGGTCGCCCGATCGGTGTCCTGGGTTCGACGCGGACGGTGAACGAAGAGAACTACCAGCTCCAAAAGTTTGCCCGGCGCGTCCTGCAAACCAATCACATTGACCATCACCGCACGGCCGACTTCCCCGCCCTTTATGATGCGCTCGCCGGCAAGCACTCCCCTGTCCCGCTCGCCGCGTCCGAAGACCTCAAGACCGCCAAAGCGGTGTTCCTGATCGGCAGCGACCCGACCAACGAACACCCCCTCCTCGCGTGGAACCTGCGCTGGGGCTATCGGCTCAATAAGACCCGCCTCTACCTTCTCAACAGCCAGCCGATCAAGCTGCGCCGTCAGGCGTTCCGCGCGGCCATCGTGCCGGCAGGCAGCGAAGGGCAGGCTATCCGTTTCCTGAACGGCGGAGGCGCCGTGAAGGCGACTCTTAGTCAGACCGCCGGGCCCGACGACAAGCGCTGGCCACAAACCCCCGCCTCCCGCCCCGAAGCAACGCAGGAAACACTCGGTGATTTTCGCGAGCGTTTGCAGAAGGAATCCGACGTCATCATCGTCTTCGGTGCCGAGTTGCGCGGCGACGACATCCACGAACTGGTCAAGTTCGGGTCCAGCCTGCCGGGAACGACCCGCTACATCGCCCTGGCCGACAACGCCAACTCGCACGGCGCAGCCGACATGGGTCTCTACCCTGACCTGTTGCCCGGCTATACACCGGTCGCGGATGTGGCGGCGCGGCAACGCTTCGAGAGTCTCTGGGGGGGAGCCATTCCTTCCGCTCCCGGCATGGATGCCGGGGACATCCTGGGCACGGCCGGCAAAGGAGAATTGGGCGCGCTTTATGTGGTCGGCTCCAACCCGTTCCGTCACCATCCCGTTGATCCGGCCGCCCTGCGCACTACCTTCGTCGTCGTTCAAGACCTGTTCTTGACGGAGACCGCCAAACAAGCGGACGTCGTCCTGCCGGCCCTCTCCGCCTACGAGAAGCAGGGCACCCTCACCAACACCTGCGGCGAGGTGCAATTGCAGAAGGGTGGCGCCCTGTTTGAAGGCGCCAAGACCGATCTCGAGATTCTGCACACCCTGGCCGGTTTGCTCGGGCACAAGTGGGCCGCCCCGGATGCCGACGAGATCTTTACCGAGATCCGCGGCAACGTGAAGGGCTACAACGTGTCTCTCGTGCAGGTGCTGGCGGGGAGTAGTGCGCTGAGCATGTCGGTCAACGGACCGGTTCCCCATCAGCATGCGCTGACGCAAATTCAGCCCAATCGCGATTCGTTGTTCACCGCGGGCAGCCTGGGACGTTACAGCACGGCGTTGAACGCCATCCTGGAAAAGCGCCTGCGGGCGGAGAAGGTTTAGGCCTCATGCCCAACGCCACTTTTTTTCTGATCTCGCTGGTCAAGTGCGGGGTCGTGCTGTTTGTGCTCCTCACGCTGGTGGCCTACATCCAGCTGGCGGAACGCAAGATCGTGGGCCGGATGCAGTCCCGCGTCGGCCCCACGCGCGTCGGCCCCTTCGGTCTGCTGCAACCGGCTGCCGACGCAATCAAGTTCATCCTCAAGGAAGACATCACCCCCGATAGCGCCCACAAATTCCTTTACCTGCTCTCGCCGGCGCTCTCCGCCACGCTCTCCATGCTGGCGATCACCGTGATTCCGATCGGTGGCGGCACAGTACGCCTCTTCGGCCAGAACACGCCGATGCAAATCACCGACATTAACGTCGGCTTGCTGTTCATCCTGGGCGTGACGTCGCTGGGCGTCTACGGCATCGTCCTTGCCGGTTGGTCGTCCAACAGCAAATATTCCCTGCTTGGCTCGCTGCGCGGCGCCTCCCAGATGGTCAGCTACGAGCTCGCGCTCGGCTTGGCCTTGATCGGACCCATCATCCTCGCCGGCTCACTCAGCCTGCGCCATATCGTCGAAGCCCAGCAACACTACTGGTTCATCGTTCCCCAGTTCCTTGCCTTCCTGATCTACCTGACGGCGGCATTTGCCGAGACCAATCGCATCCCTTTCGACCTGCCGGAAGCGGAAGGCGAACTGGGAGCCGGGTACCACACCGAGTACAGCGCCATGAAGTTCGCCCTCTTCTTCCTGGCGGAGTACATCAATATGATCACCGTCAGTTGCGTTGCCACCCTGGTTTTCTTGGGCGGTTGGCACGGACCGGTGTTCGGACCTGCGCTGCTACGAGCGATTCTTCCCCTTGTCTGGTTTGTCCTCAAGGTCTGCTTCTTCCTGTTCCTCTACATCTGGGTGCGTGGCACCTTGCCGCGCTTCCGCTACGACCAGTTGATGGCGTTCGGTTGGAAGGTGCTGGTGCCGCTGGCGCTGGGCAACATCCTGGTGACCAGCTTGATCGTTGGCCTGCTCGCCTGAGGCGCGCCATGGGAGTGTTATGCAAGTAGCCCTGTTTTTCATCTTTGCGACGCTGGCGGTGGCCGGGGCGGTCAACCTCCTGGTGCAGCGCGCACCGATCAATGCCGCCCTCTCGCTCGTGGCGGTCATGGGGGCACTGGCGGTGCTCTACCTGCTGCTGGGCGCGGAGTTCATCGCCTTCGTGCAGATCCTGGTCTATGCCGGGGCGATCATGGTTCTTTTTGTCTTCGTCATCATGCTGCTGAATGCCCAGCCGGACGAAGCCAGTCATCGCAGTCGGGTGGCGCGCATCATCGGCGTCCCCGCCCTGGTCGCGCTGCTGGTCGAGTTTGCCGGATTCCTGGCCACCCAGTTTTCCGATTCTCCGGTGCGCATGGGTGAGTACATTTCGAGCACCGAAGATCTTGGTATGGCCCTCTTTCACCAGTATCTGTTGCCTTTCGAGGTGACGTCGGTCCTCTTCCTTGTGGGTCTGATTGGCGCGGTGCTGCTCGCCGCACGCCGAGAAGATCCCCCGGCTGCAATGCCCACCGCCGTCTCCTCAAGCAGCGCCAAAACGACGCCGGCAGAGCTTGTCATCCGATAGCAACCCTCGAGAACGCACCATGATCCCGCTTTCCTATTACCTCATCCTGAGCGCCATCCTGTTCTGCCTGGGGGTGGCTGGCTTCATTATCAAAACCGATGTCATCACCGTCTTCATCTCAATCGAGCTGATGCTCAATGGGGTAAACCTGTCGTTTGTGGCCTTCAGCCACTTCCTGCGCGACATCGGTGGCAACATCTTCGTGTTCTTCGTGATGGTAGTCGCCGCCGCCGAGGCGGCGGTGGGACTGGCCATCATCATCGCCGTCTACCGCAATCGCACCACGCTCAACGTGGACAAGATGAACCTGTTGAAGCTGTAGTCGCGCGTGGGCGGCAATGCCCCAAGGAACTGACGCATGGATTTGAACTTGCATCTGTGGACCATCCCGGCGCTCTGCTTTTCAGGGTTCCTGCTGAACCTGCTGTTTGGACGGCTCTGGAGCCGGACCGCGGCGGCCATCGTCGGCGTGGGCGTTGTCGGCGCGGCGTTTCTCGACGCCCTGTGGGTGGTCTCTCATTGGGGTAGCTTCGTGGCGCCCTACCTGGAAATTCATCGCCCATGGATTCAGACCGGGTCGCTCTACATCCCATTCGGGTTTCAGCTCGATCAGCTCTCGCTGGTCATGCTGCTGATCGTCACCGGTGTCGGCTTCCTGATCCACCTATATTCAGCCGGATACATGGCGCACGAAGGGGGCTTTTACCGCTACTTCGCCCTGCTCAATCTCTTCATGTTCTTCATGCTCGTGCTGGTGCTCGCCAACAACTACCTGCTGATGTTCATCGGCTGGGAGGGTGTTGGTTTCGCCAGCTACATGCTGATCGGCTTCTTCTTCCGGCGCGATTCTGCGGCCAGCGCCGGCATGAAGGCCTTCGTGGTCAACCGTATCGGCGACTTCGGTTTCCTGCTGGGTCTGTTTTTGATCTTCAATCACTTCGGCACATTTGAGTTCACCCGGGTCTTCTCCCAAGTGAAACAACTGCCGGTCGAGGCCGCGTGGCACTGGGCCGGGCCGCTGACGATCATCGCCCTGATGTTGTTCGTGGGCGCCACCGGCAAGTCAGCCCAGATCCCGCTGTACGTCTGGCTGCCGGACGCCATGGAAGGCCCCACGCCGGTCTCCGCCCTGATCCACGCCGCCACCATGGTGACCGCCGGCGTGTACATGGTCTGCCGGTCGGCAACCATCTACGATCGTGCCCCGTTTGCCGGCTCGGTCGTCCTGGCCATCGGCGCGCTGACCGCACTCTTCGCCGCTTCCATCGGCCTGGTGCAGCGCGACATCAAGAAGGTCCTTGCTTATTCCACTGTCAGCCAGTTGGGCTACATGTTCATGGCCTGCGGCGCCATGGCCTATGGCGCAGGCGTCTTCCATTTGATGACCCACGCCTTCTTCAAGGGTTTGCTCTTTCTTGGGGCGGGCAGCGTCATCCATGCCATGAACGGCGAGCAGGACATGTTCCGTATCCAGCAGATGGCGCCCGGCGGCCTGCGCCGTTACGCCCCCATCACGTTCTGGACCTTCGTTGTCGCCACGTGTGCCATTGCCGGCATTCCCGGCTTCTCCGGCTTCTTCAGCAAGGACTTGATCCTTTACAGCGTTCTTTCCGGCGGCAACACGCTCTGGTGGGCGGTCGGCACGCTGGCTGCGTTGCTGACGTCGTTCTATATGTTCCGTGCCGTGTTCGTCACCTTCTTCGGTGAAGGTGAGAAGTCCGTTCATTCCGCTCACCCCACGGGGCGGGAATCCGCGTCGGTCCATGATGTCGCTCACGATCACGAGACGACCGGCATGGCCCATGCGGAAGGCCACGGCGTACCTCACGAGTCCCCGCTGACGATGACGCTCCCCTTGATGATCCTGGCCCTCCTCGCTCTCGGCGGCGGGTGGGTCGGCATCGGCGACCGTTTTGGACACTTCCTCGATCCGGTTTTTGACACCGGCGTTCCCCGTGCCGCCGTCTCGGGCATCACCGAAGGAACAGTGACCCTCATTTCGGTCGTCATGGGTTTGCTGGGCTTGGCGGTAGCGTGGTTTCTGTACCTCA
This sequence comes from uncultured Acidobacteriota bacterium, assembly GCA_937898755.1. Classification (GTDB taxonomy): domain Bacteria; phylum Acidobacteriota; class Terriglobia; order Terriglobales; family SCQP01; genus CALEJU01. The sequence continues at coordinate 233,999 of CALEJU010000036.1, forward strand.
GAAGCAAGGGAACGGCCGACAAGCTGGCCGCCGCCTTCTCCGGTCTACACCGCACCCTGACCAACAAGTACTGGGTGGATGAGTTCTACCGAGCCGTCATTGTCGTGCCGCTCACTGCCATCGCGCGCTATATCCTCTGGAAGGGCGTGGACTCCGGCCTGATCGACGGGGTCGTCAACGGGGTGGGTGGGGCCTCGCAGGCGCTGAGCGGTGGCTTGCGCCGCCAGGCGTCAGGCAACTTGCGCAGCTATGCCTCTTGGATTGGGGCTGGCGCCGTGCTGGCGCTGCTCTACGTGATTGTGGCCGGCCGCTGATTACTTTCAACGAACTTGCTATGGATGCCTTGAATCACACCATCATCTCCTGGACGCTGCTGCTGCCCCTGCTCGGTGCGCTCGGCATTGTCCTCGCGCCCAGCGAGCGCGTCGTGCGCTGGCTCGCCGCCATCGCCACGGCGGCGACGTTCCTGGTTTCGCTGCACTTGCCGTTTCACTTCGACGCGCAGCAGGGTGGCATGCAGTTCATCCAGAATCTGCCGTGGATCCAGAGTCTCGACATTCACTATTTTGTGGCTGTGGACGGCATCAGCCTGTGGCTCGTGGTTCTCACCACGCTGCTCACCTTCTTCGGGGTGCTCGTCTCCTGGAAGGCCATCCACTACAGAGTGAAATTCTTTTACGCTCTCCTCCTGATCCTTGAGACCGGCATGTTGGGCGTTTTCGTCGGGCTCGACCTGATGCTGTTCTACACCTTCTGGGAAGTCGCATTGGTTCCCATGGCGCTGCTGATCGGCATCTGGGGTCACGAGCGGCGTATCTACGCGGCGGTCAAGTTCTTCTTATATACGCTCGCCGGTTCAGTGTTGATGTTGGCGTCCATCATCTGGCTGCACACCCTTACCGGCTCGTTCAACTACCTGGAAATTCAGCGTCAACTTGCCACCGGAGTGGTGCGGTTGAGTCCGCACGCCGAGATGGTGCTGTTCCTCGGCTTTTTCCTCGCCTTCGCCATCAAGGTTCCCCTCTTCCCTTTCCACACCTGGTTGCCAGACGCGCACGTGGAAGCGCCCACTGCCGGCTCGGTTCTGCTTGCTGGAGTCCTCCTGAAGATGGGCCCCTACGGCATGCTGCGCTTCAATCTCGGCCTGTTCCCCCACGCCTCGGAACGGGCCGCCAAGGTGGTGATCATTCTCGCGCTGATCGGCATCATCTACGGCGCCCTGGTCGCCTTCGTGCAACCCAACATGAAGAAGTTGGTGGCCTATAGCTCGGTGAGTCACATGGGCTTCATCGTGCTCGGCATCTTCAGCTTCACGCTGCTGGGCACGCAGGGAGCATTGAATCAGATGCTGAACCACGGCATCTCAACCGGTGGGCTGTTCATTCTCGTTGGCATGCTTTACGAACGGCGCCATACCTTCGAGCTCGCCGAGTACGGCGGCTTGGCGACCCAGATGCCGATCTACGCGGCGTTTTTCGTTGTCATCGTCATGTCCTCCGCCGGACTACCGATGCTCAACGGCTTCGTTGGCGAGTTCCTGATTATGCTGGGAGCCTACACCGCGCGCCACGCCTTCGGGGCCATCGCCGCCACCGGCGTCATTCTTTCCGCCATGTATCTGCTGCGCATGACCAAGGCGACCCTCTGGGGCGAGAACAGCAATCCCGCCAATGCCACGCTCGCCGACGCCGATACACGCGAACGCTTTGTCCTCGCCGGCATTGTCCTTCTTGCCCTCTACATGGGCGTACAATCCACTGTTTTCACGCATCCCACTGAAGCGGCCGCCACACAAGCGCTGGCACCGTTCAACGGCGAGGAAAACGTGCGGCTGCGAGCTCCACTTGCCGACCCGCGCGTCTCAACTCCCCGCTTCGGCGACCCTGCAGGCATAGCCGCGCGATTCCCTGCGCATCCCGCGGCGAGCGCGGCGACGTTCCCCTCCCCGCACCCTGACCGTACACTCGCGGTCGTGCCCCGGGCAGTTCCCGTTGCAGCCGGAGGCTCCCGATGATCCACATCCCTTTTGTCTTTTATCTCCGCATCCTCCCGGAAATTGTGCTGACCGCTTTCGGCATGCTGATCATGTTGGTTGAGGGGCCGGCACGTGCCGGAAACCGGGGCAAAGCCACTGGCCGTCTGGCCCTGACCGGTGCCGTGGCCGGGTTCCTGTCCTGTTTCGTGCAAGCTCGCTATCCCGGCACTGCCTTCAATGACATGTTCCGGGTGGATGCCTTCAGCGTCTTCTTCCACCTTCTGATTACGGCCGCCACCGTGGCGGTGGTACTCCTGGCCATGGACTACCTTCCCGCCCAAGGGATGGAACGCGGCGAAATATACGCCTTACTGCTGTTCGGCACCGTGGGCATGGGCTTCATGGTGGGCTCGGTCGAGCTCATCATGATTTTCCTCAGCCTTGAAATTTCCTCCATCGCAACCTACGTCCTGGCCGGTTCGCGACGCGATTCCGCGTATTCCACAGAGGCGGCGCTCAAGTACCTGCTGCTGGGATCCTTCGCCACTGCGTTCTTTCTCTACGGCATCGCCATGACCTATGGCGCGACGGGCACAACGCACATTGACCTGATCGCTGCCGCACCTGGCGTTGCACAGGCGCTCCACGGCGTCCATGGCCTGGTACTGCTCGGCGCCGGGTTGATGTTCATCGGCCTCGGCTTCAAGGTCTCCGCCGCTCCCTTCCAAATCTGGACCCCCGACGTCTACGAGGGGGCCCCGGCCCCGGTCACCGCTTTTATGTCAGCCGGGCCCAAGGCCGCCGCATTCGCCATCTTCTTGCGGATTTTCTACGGCGCCCTCAGCGCCTCCGGCAACACTTGGTTCTGGATGGTGTGGGTAGCCGCCATTCTCTCGATGACCATCGGGAACATCGCCGCCCTGCGTCAGCAGAATCTCAAACGCATGCTGGCCTACTCTTCCATTGCGCATGCCGGCTATGTCCTGGTGGCCTTTGCCGCCTTGGGGAAGCAGGGCATCGCCGCCGTGATGTTTTATCTTGCCGCATATGTGGCCATGAACATCGGCGCGTTCGCGGTCATCGCCCATTTCTCTTATCGCGACGAACGCTACGTCGAACTGCGTGATTATGCCGGACTGGGATTTAAGTTTCCCGGCGCTTCCGCCTGCTTGACGCTGTTTCTCCTCTCGCTGATCGGTATTCCCCTGACCGGAGGATTCCTCGGCAAACTCTTTATTTTCCGGGCGGCCTTGGACGCCCACCTGATTGGTCTCACCGTCGTCGCCGTGATCAACAGCGCCATTGCGGCCTTTTATTACCTGCGCGTGATGGTGTACTTGTATATGCGGACCCCGGATCGGGAGATCGAAAAGCCTCTCCCGTCGGGAACATTTGCCGTTGCCTTGGGAGCTTGCGCCGCCGCTGTGTTGTGGCTTGGCATTTTCCCGGACCGGATGCTGGAATTTGCAACCCGCTCAGCCAACGCCTTGTTGTTTCATATTGGCCGGTAGGGACTAGCGCCCTTCCTGAAACAAGTCTCTTTATGACTGCGATTGACGTCGCCTATCGCTACAACGGCACTCTTACCCCCACGCAGGTGCGCGCTCTTTCTGATGCTTTTGCGGTCTATGGAGTACGACGCATCGCGGTCGACGAAGCCGGTCAGCTCATCACGATCGAGTACGATGCCACGCGCTTGAACAACGAGAGTGTGGCGGCAGTGCTGCGCGGATGCGGTATCGCTGTGGGTGAACAAGTGACCCCCGGCACGTTGAGCTCGTAGCGGATGGTCCCCCTTGCGGCACCTGGCTGTCGAGAGCCACGCTGCCACCCTTTGCCGCGATTGCGGACCGCTCCCCGAAGTCACTTGATGCGCTTGAAGGCCCGTTGGATCTCGCTCATTCCGTAATGCAGCAGCACCGGGCGCCCGTGGGGGCATGTCATCGGAAATCGGGTCTGTGCCAGCGCCCGCAGCAGCCATTCCATCTTGGATGCTTCCAGGCTCATATTGACCTTGATAGCGGCATGGCACGCGATCGTGGCTGCAATCCGCGTCCGGATGCTTTCCAGGCTGGTCTCCCGCTCGGATGATTCCGCCACTTCAAGCAATTCCTCAAGCAGCCGTTGCACCTGCTCGGGCTTAATACCCGCGGGGCAGGACTTAATCGTGATCGTCCGCTGACCAAACGGCTCCGCCTCGAAGCCGCTCGCCTGCAGCTCGTCGGCAATTTCCTGAAAACGCGCCCACCGTCCGGGGTCCAACTCGAGCAAGAGCGGCAACAACAGGCGCTGCATCTCGACCCGATTGCCGAGTCGCTGCTCCAGCACCTGCTCAAACAGGACGCGTTCGTGCGCGACGTGCTGATCAATTAACCACAGCCCCGTGGGTCCGGCGGCCACAATGAAACTTTCACGGATCTGCCCCAACGGGCGCAACTGCACAAGATCCAGCGATTCGGACACTGGCATCCCCACCACGTCGAGCCCGGGGCCGCAGCCAACCCCACTCTCGCGCACGTAGGCAGGCATCGTCCTCGTCGTCACCGGGCTGAACGGCTCAAACGGCAATCGTTGAGGCTGCAGCGGTGGTAACTCCGGCGTCAATTGAAACTCTGGCGCCAGATCCATTGTCGAAGCGCCAAGCCCCGCGGCCGGCGCGTCGCGCTCACTTCGGGATTCCTGCTGCCATTCCTGCGCCGTATCGCCCGTCCATGCCTGGCGGGCGGACGGCCGGGCTCGAACCTCACCCAAAAACGTCGGGATCGGACGCGAGGCACTCAGCGTCCGGCGCACGCTGTCACGCACCGCATCATGGACAAAGCCCTGCCTTCGGAAGCGGACCTCCACCTTGGAAGGATGCACATTGACGTCCACTTCCTGGAAAGGCAACTCCAGAAACAGCAGGACGACGGGATAGGTGTTCGAGGGCAACAGATTGCGATAGGCCTCACTGATGGCATGTTGAATCTGTCGATCGCGCACGAGGCGGCGGTTCACGAAGGTGAAAATAGAATTGCGATTCAGTTTCTGCAGTTCCGGCTTCGACACAAAGCCAAACACTGCCAGCCCAACGCCGGACTCCACCTCGTCCGGCTCCGGCGCAGATGCGGGTGCGTCGTAGAGCGGCCATTGCACAACCTCGTTCACTTCGACCAACTGGTCGAGAAGATCATGACCGAACACCTGCTGCATGCGCTCGGCATGGTCGCGAGCCGGCACGACGGAAAGCAGGCTGCGGTGCTGGCTTTCCAAATCAAAACGCACCTCGGGATAGGCCAATGCGTAATGCGTCACCAGGGTGGCAATGTGGCCCAGCTCGGTAGCCTCGCTCTTCAGGAACTTGCGACGTGCAGGAATATTGTGGAAGAGGTCTTCCACCGTGACCGCAGTTCCTGGCGGCATTCCCAACTCGCCGACCTTGAGCAGGCGACCGGCGCTGATTTCGACCCGGGTGCCCGCCGTTGACCCGCCCTCGCGCGCGCACGTTTCGAGGGTCAGCCGCGAGACAGCGGCTATGGAAGGCAGCGCCTCGCCGCGAAAGCCGAGCGTTGGAATCGAGAGCAGATCATCGCTGTCGCGCAGCTTGCTGGTGGCATGCCGTTCAAAGGCCAGCAGCGCGTCGTCACGTACCATGCCGCAGCCGTCGTCCACCATGCGGATCCGCTTGCGCCCGCCCGAGTCAACTTCGATGCGAATGTGTCCCGCCCCGGCATCGAGCGCGTTCTCGATCAGCTCTTTCACCACCGAAGCCGGCCGCTCCACCACCTCGCCGGCGGCGATCTTATTGGCAACGTGATCGGGTAGTACGCGAATCAGGCCCATGGCGAAGTGGGACGGACAGAACGCGAGGTACTCTCCTTCATCTTCTGACGCTCCGGTTCCTACGTCCTCCTACGATGGTTTGCGCACTTGGAGGCCCAGATCGCGCAACTGAAGGGCGGAGACTTCAGTGGGCGCTTCAACCATCAGATCCACAGCCCGAGCGGTTTTAGGGAATGGGATGACCTCACGGATCGATGTATGGCCGGCAAGGATCATGACCAGACGATCAAGTCCCAAGGCGATGCCGCCGTGCGGCGGCGTTCCGTATTGCAGGGCCTCGAGAAAAAATCCGAAGCGCTGACGCGCTTCTTCGTCCGACATGCCGAGCATCCGGAAGATGGCGGCTTGCACCTCAGTCTGGTGAACTCGGATGCTTCCGGAGCCCAGCTCCGTGCCATTGAGGACAATATCGTAGGCTTTTGCCTTGACCGAACCAGGGTCATGCTCGAAACGGCCCAAATCCTCATCCAGAGGCGACGTAAAGGGGTGATGTGCCGCCGCCCACCGCTTCCCCTCCTCGTCCCACTCAAACATGGGGAACGACGTCACCCAAAGAAAGCGAAAGTCCTTGGGATCGAGCAGTCCATGACGTTCCGCAAAACGCTGGCCCAAAGCCAGTCGAATCATCCCCGCATGAGCGCATATTGCCAGCCGCTCCCGCCGCGCATCAGTCGTGGCTTTCCCCTCTTCTTGAGGTGCTCCCACCAGCACCAGCAGGTCGCCGGCGGTTGCCCCGCTAAGTTCCTGAATCCGGGCCGTCGCCGCTGGGAACGTCTTCGCCAGCCGTGCAAAATCCTCAAACAAGCGGATCGGCCGGTTCTCCGCGAGCGGGCGCAATTCGTCCCGTTCACGTCGCGACAAGTCTCCCACCTTTGGAATTCGGATGGCGAGCACAGGACCATCTCCACGCAACTTGAGCTGCTCCAGATCACCAGCCGTGAAAGCGTCGCGCACGTCCATCATCGCCGGCAGGCGCAGATCCGGCTTGTCGTTCCCATAGGCCACCATTGCCTCCTCCCACGTCAGGCGTGGGAACGGAACCTGTACGCTGAACCCACCGGCTGCGAAGGCGGCGACCAACATGCCTTCCACCATGGCAAAGATCGTCTCCAAGGTTGGAAAACTCATCTCGACGTCAATTTGAGTGAACTCTGGTTGCCGGTCGGCGCGCAGGTCCTCGTCGCGGAAACAGCGGACGATCTGGAAGTAGCGGTCACATCCGCCAATCATCAGGATCTGTTTGAACAGTTGCGGCGATTGCGGCAGGGCGTAAAACATTCCGGGCTGCACGCGACTGGGAACCAGATAATCGCGCGCTCCTTCCGGCGTGCTGCGCGTCATGAAGGGCGTCTCGATCTCGAGAAAACCGTGTGCGTCAAAATAGCGCCGCACGGCGACCGCCACTTCGTGGCGCAGTCGCAGGTTGCGCTGCATCTCGGGGCGGCGCAGATCAATGTAACGGTACTTGAGGCGGGTCTCCTCGGCCGTGGGCGTATCACCATCCAGCATGAACGGCGGAGTCCGGGCGTCGTTCAGCACGTACAAACGTTGTGCGATCAGCTCGACATCCCCCGTGCTGATATTCGGGTTCAACGTGCCCGCATCCCGCTGCACGATCTTTCCGGCGACGGCAATGACGAACTCCGAACGCAGATGGCTGGCGCGCGCATGCAACTCGGCCGCAACTTCGCGGTTGATCACCACCTGGCAAAGGCCGGTGCGATCCCGCAAATCCAGGAAAAGCAGTGCGCCGAGATCGCGACGGCGCTGCACCCAGCCCATCAGAACAACCTGTTCTCCGGCGTGCGTGGACCGCAGATCACCACAATAATGAGTGCGTTGCAGCGCACCCAAAGCATCGAGTTGCAAAGTATCCGTCATGAGTCGCAGGTTATCCGTTGGGTGCCTGGTCGGCATCCATTTCCACTTTCAGAGGAGGAGGCGGAGCACGGCGATCAATCTCCTCCTGTCCCCAGCGCGCCAGCACCAGCATCAGCACCAGTTCCGGCACCCAGAAACCGTACAAGAGTGAGTTCAAGATCAGGACGAAATGCCAGGCAATCGTGGCCCCCAAAGTGCGTGGCTCTCGGAGAACCCGCGCCGGGCGCCCCAGGAGAAGGCTGAAACGACGATTGAGCAGGAACAGCGCCACCGCGCCGGCCAGCCAAACCGCCATCAGGACGAGGGGCGGGTCATTGGCGATGGTGGCCAGCGCGGCCGTCGCCCGCTGCGCCCGTTCCATGTTGCTGGTTGGCAGCGGCGGCGCCAGCAGTTGCGGCGCCAGCATAATGACCTCGATCAGGGCGGTGGCCAGATTACAAATGAGCAACACAATCAGGCTGGACTTGATGAAGCCACGCCGCTCCGCGCTCAGTTGGGCGTTGTCGATCATAGCCTTCCTGCGCTTTTCAGGTTAGCTGCGGCTGCCGTCTCCCGCGCCTCCGCCTCAAGGGTGGCGATCAGTGCGGAACGCGGAATCGTTTGCTGCACGCCGTCGGCCAAGCGCTTCACCTGCACCACGCCCAGGTTGAGCTCCGTCTCGCCGAGGATTAATGCCCACCGCGCCTGACTCCGCGCCGCCAGCTCCATCTGCCGCCCCAGCTTCCGCCCGGCTTCCCCGACTTCGCAGGCCAACCCGGCGGCGCGAAGCTCCCGAGCCAGGGCGAGAGCGGCAGCTTGTTGTTCCACCCCGGGTACGGCGATAAAGGCTGCCGAACCACCGGGCAGGACTCCGGCTGCCTCCCGGGCGGCTTGCAGCGCGATCACGAAGCGATCTTCGCCGATGGCAAAGCCGATTCCCGCCCCGGCCGCCTTGGGTCCACCCAGCGCTTCGACCAGACCATCGTAGCGTCCCCCCCCGAGAAGCGCGTTCTGGCCGCCCAATGAACTCTGAACGAATTCAAACGCTGTCCGCGTGTAATAGTCGAGCCCCCGCACCAGCCGCGGGGCCAGCGTAAACGGAACACCCCCGCCCCGCAACAAGCATTGCACCTCGGCAAAATGCGCCCTGCACTCCGTGCACAGATAAGCGTCCAGCGTCGGCAGCTGGGCGATGATCGGCTGGTCCTCCTCCACCTTGCAATCCAACACGCGCATCGGGTTGGTGACGGCCCGCCGCTGGCAATCCCCGCACAAGGATGGCAACACGGGTTCCAGCTTCGCACGCAACGCGGCAAGATACTGCGGGCGGTCGGCACTGCATCCCACGGAATTCAGCAGCAGTTCCCATCCCGTGATGCGGGCACGCTCGAGCAGTGTACAGAGCATCTCCAGCACTTCGTAATCAACTTGAGGCAGCGGACTTCCCAGCACCTCGGCACCGATCTGGCTGAACTGACGGTAACGGCCCTTCTGGGGACGCTCGCGCCGGAACATGGGGCCGATGTAATACAAACGTGTGACGCTGGCTCGTTCCCAAAGTCGATGCGCCACATACGCGCGCACCACCGAGGCGGTGGCCTCCGGACGCAGCGTCAATGACGTGTCATCGCGGTCCGAAAAGGTGTACATCTCCTTGCTCACGATGTCCGTGGCTTCGCCCACGGAGCGGGAAAACAGCTCGGTGCGCTCGAAGATCGGCGTGCGAATCTCAGAAAAACGATAAAGCTGCAGCACCTCGCGCGCCAGCGCTTCCACTTCAAGGAAGAGGTCGCTTTCCGGAGGGAGGATATCGCGTGTGCCTTTGATGGAGGGGATCATGCTTTCACGTTGCCGGCCTCGCTTGCGGCGGGAAGGCGTCTTCTACAGCTTGCGGCCCAGGTAGCGGTCCTTGTAGACGACGTAATTGGACGCGTACCGACGGATCGTGGCCAGATCGTCCGCTCCCAGCTCCCGTTTCCGTCGCGCCGGCATCCCCATGAACAGGCTGCGCGGTGGAACGATCGTGTCTTCTGTCACCAGGGCGCCGGCGGCGACGATGGAGCCGGCGCCAATCCGGGCCCCGTTCAGCACAATCGCGCCGATACCGATCAGGCATTCATCTTCCACCGTGCAGCCGTGCAGGTTGACGGAATGTCCCACACTGACGCGGTCACCGAGAACCAGGGGATGTGTCCCGGTCATGACGTGCAACACGCAATTGTCCTGCACGTTGGTTTCCCGCCCGATGCGAATGGTGTTCACGTCCCCTCGCACCACGGCGTTGAACCAGACGCTGGAGTCCTCGCCAATCATCACATCGCCCACCACCTGCGCACTCTCCTCGATAAACGCCGAGGCGGCAATCTTGGGGTGCGTTCCGAGATAACTTTTCAACACGCGGGCGAACCTTCCCGGAATGGCGACATCCCTGCCGCCCTTCGGCAACCCCATGACGGCGCGCATCCCATTGAATTTACAAGGGTAACATAGGGTTTTACGCATGGCGGACCGGACACCACAACAATGGCGTATCGCGCTGCTGGACGAGGCCCAGCGCCTCGAGTTTGACCTCGCCGGCGTGGCCTCGGTCGACGAGTTTCCGGACCTGCGCCATTTTGCCGACTGGATCACGCAGGGACGATCCGGCGAGATGCAATATCTTGCCCGCCGCCGCGAACACGCCTCTTCCACGAACGCGACACTTGCCCCGACCGATGACGCGTCCTCCACCCCGTACCTGCGCGAGGACATCCGGCATGTGTTCCCATGGGCTCGTTCCGTGATTTGTTGCGGCCTGCTCTACAACTCCCCCTACCCGCACTCAACCGAGTGCCACTCGGCAACGCGCGGCTGGATCTCACGCTACGCCTGGGGCGACGACTATCACGCCGTACTGCTGGATCGAATGCGGCATCTCGCATTGTTCCTGCAGGAAGCATCGGGCGAAACGGCGGCACGCGTCTACGTGGACACCGGCCCGCTGGTCGAGCGGGCATACGCTGCGCGCGCCGGCTTGGGCTGGATCGGCAAGAACACCTGCCTGATTCATGAAGAGGTGGGCTCGTTCTTTTTCCTGGGCGCGCTGATCACCGACCTCGACATCGCCGGCGACAGTCCGCTACCTGACCGTTGCGGGAGTTGTACGCGCTGCCTTGAAGCGTGCCCCACCGGGGCGCTCGACCGGCCGTATCAGATGGACGCCAGCCGCTGCATCGCCTACCTCAATATCGAGCTGCGCAGCAGCGTGCCCGAGGAGTTACGCCCCCATCTGGGACACCAAGTGGTGGGCTGTGACATCTGTCAGGATGTCTGCCCATGGAACAGGGAAGCGCCCGTCACCACAGCCCCGCTCTTTCAGCCGCGTTCCGGTTTCTTTCATCCTGAGCTTGAGGATTTGGCCGCAATGGACGAAGAACAATTTCGCGACCGCTTCCGCGGCTCAGCGGTCAAGCGCGTGAAATACCGCGGCTTCTTGCGCAATGTCGCCCTTGCCATGGGCAACAGCGGTTTACCGAGCTTCCGCCCGACTTTGGAACGGCTGGCCACCGCTCCGGACGAGGTGGTCGTCGAAGCGGCGCGCTGGGCTTTGGACCAACTCACGGGTTGACTCCCGTGGCGCCCCCTGTGGATCACAACGTGCCTATCACAATCCAACAACCAACATCTGCGTTTGGTTGTTCATTGTTAGCCCCGCCTCAGACCAGCTTCATAGCCTCCGGATCCCAGTTCACCACCTTGCCGCTGAAATAGCTGCGGTTGGATAGCAGCGCCGCCCCCGCCGCCCGATAGCCGAATACCGGGTCCTCAACCACCGGCCGTCGCGATCGTACGGCATGGAAAAAGTTCGTCAGGTGATCGAAGCTGTCGCTGTATCCGGAGTTCACCGCAAAGCGTTCCTGTGTGGTGTTCGGCGTCACGCCGTATGGCTCGGGCGGGTACTTGGCGTGGTACTCGGCCAGGAACTTCTGTTGCATCGCCTCGGTGAACGTCCCGATGGTGTAGCCGGACGCCTTGGGGCGGGGCACCTTGGTGACCGTTACGCCGCCGCCATTCACCTCCATGGTGCCCTCCGAGCCAACGAAGACCAGGGCTTCGCTTTCCGCCCCGCCATTGACGAAGTTCACGCGCAGGCTGAGGTTGAAGCCCTGCGGATAATCAAACAGCCCAAGCATGACGTCGGGAACATCCCGCCCATCCTTCCAGAAGCGCAGACCGCCGGTGGCCATGCCACGCGTCGGCCCGTGCGAACCCGTGATGAAGTGCGTCCCGCTAAACAGGTGAACGAAAAGGTCTCCCGCCACGCCGGTCCCGTACGCTTGCCAGCATCGCCACCGGAAGAAATGCTCCGGATTGAACGGGATGTGAGGCGCATTTCCAAGGAAACGCTCCCAGTCAATCGTCGTCGGCGAGGCATCAGGTGGGATGGAGTATTCCCAGGCACCCATGGCCGAATTGCGGTCCCACCACGCGTTCACCATGTTGAGCTCGCCAATGGCTCCCGCCGCCAGAAGTTCCTGCGCCTTGCGGTAAATGATCGAACTCACGCGCTGGCTTCCGACCTGCAGAAGGCGCCCTGTCCGCCGGGCCGTCTCGATGATCAACGGTCCGTCGTCATAGGTGTGGATCATCGGCTTTTCCAGATAGACGTCTTTGCCCGCCTCCATCGCCGCAACCGCTGCGGGACGATGCCAATGATCCGGCGTGGCAATGATCACCGCATCAATGTCGGGTCGCGCCAGAACCTCGCGGAAGTCGCGGGTGGTGAAGATGTCCTTGCCCCACAGTTCCTGCGCGCGCGCCCGTCGCCGGTCGTAGCAATCCGCCACCGCGACCAACCGGACTCCCGGTACACGCAGCGACGTTGCGGTATCACCCATTCCCTGCCCGCCGGCTCCGATCAAAGCGAAGTGGACCTGATCATTGACGCCGCGCTCGGGCTGCACTTCGCCCACCTCCTCGGCTAGAACGTGCGTGCGCAGCGAGCCGGAAACCAAGGAACCGGCAGTAACCAGGCTTCCTGTCTTGAGGAAGCTGCGGCGAGTGGGATCGTTCATCGTAAAGCTCTCCTATGCGAAGCACTCCTCTGCGGTGGGCGCGAATGGTTCCCGCACACCAAGGCCGCCCCATTATGAATGGTTCGGAGCCGTTTTGTGCATGGCGCAGACAGTGTCAGGGCTTGGCGGCTGCCAGCTCTGGATCCGAGGGGTTGGCGGCGCGTGCCGCCGCCAGGACTCGCATTGCAGCCTGCTCTTGACCGGCCGCTCGCAAAAGCCGGATCAGCGCCAGGGCGGACTCGGCATCGCCGGGGTGTAAGGCCAAGGCCAGAGCATATTCCGCCCGGCTGGTTGTCGTATCGTGCAGCCGCTCCGATACCAATCCAAGCAGATAGTGCGCTTCCGGATTGACCGGATCAGACTGCAGTGCGGCCTGAAACTCCTGTCGGGCTTCCGGGAAATGCCGGATTGAGTAGAGCACCTTACCCTTGCCGAGGTGCGATGCCACGTCGCTGGAGTCGAGATCCAGTGCTGCGTTATACGTCGTAAGCGCGGCGGGCAGCTGATTCGCCAAGGCTGCCTGCTCCCCCTGCTGAGTCAAGGCAGCTACCTGTGCCCGCCGCTTTTCGCTGCCGCTTCGCGTAGCGGACAGTTCCGCCACGTGCTGCCGTTCTTGTGCGCTGGAGCCTGCCTTTCCTTCCCTGGCCAAAACGCGCGCCAAGGCGACATGAGCGGCGATGCGATCGGGCGCCAGACGTACGGCGTCCCGAAGCGCTCCTTCCGCCTCCGTCAGGTGATGCAGTTGTTCCAGCAGCAGGCCGCGTAACAGTGCGGTCTGTGCCGAAACCCCAACGATGCGTTGTGCGGCATCGAGATGACGCAAGGCGATAGAGTACGACCCACGGTCATTCTCGACCACCGCCAGTGAGTACTGCGCGGCCGCAAACTGTGGCCACTGTCGGGTGAGACGCTGCAGTATTTCCCGCGCCTCTTCCTCTTCTCCCAACGTGATCGCCACGGTGGCCTGCTGATACAGTAAGTCCCGGTCCCCGGGCCAGCGTTTTAATGCTCGGTGCAGTGTGGCGGCAGCCGTGGTAAATGCGCCATTTTCCGACTGTGCCTGAACAAGGACCGTCCATGCCTCGCGGCTCTCGGGGTGCCGCCGAATCACGTTCAGGAGGCGCGCAGCCGCCACCTGCGGGGCGTGCAATTGCAACAGCGCCTCCGCCGCGGCTAGCTCGTCCCTCAACGAGCCGTCCGCACCCACGCGCACCAGTTCCTGCAGGGAGGCAAGGGCGTCGTTTCCCCCATTGCGCTGTTGCCTTGAAAAGCCGGCTATGGGAACAAGCGAAGAAACGGTCAGAGCGAGCAGAACGCGCCCGACGCGAATTCCTCCCCTGCCCTGCCGCGGCATGAAGCGAGCCGGAACCTTGCCGCCCCAGGCGTTGTGCTGCGTGGCGTTGCCCAATGCTCGACTCCTGGCCGACGCTGACCACAATAAAAACGGGAAGGAAGCCCACGGCTTCCTTCCCGTGAATGAACCGCGCTCCTGATCAGAAAGAATAGCGGATGGAAGCCAGTGCACTGAATGGCTGATACCCGGCGCCGGGCTGACCGCCGAAGCTGATGAAGTTGCTCGGAGCGGTTGTCAACGACGTTCCCGTGACCGCGTAGTTCTTGGTCGAAAGAAGATTAAAGAAATCGACCCGCAAGTCGAGTTTCTGTTTCTCGTTGACCTTAAACGCGCGGGCCACCCGAAAATCAGTGTTGAAAAAGCGCGGTCCGCGGAGCGCATTGCGCCGCATCAGCGCCCCATTGATCAATGGGCGATCGTTGAACGTGCCGTCGCCGTTGCCACCGCCGAGCACCGTCTCACCGGCCGGGTCGTGCAACAGCGACAGTAACCGGGCGGCGTTGGCCGCCGCAACCGCCGTACTGGTGGGCGAATCAGAACCAGTGGTAACGGTGAACGGCGCCCCGGAATCGAAGGTGACCACCGGGCTCAGTTCCAGGGTGTGGAAATGAAAGATGCCGTTCATCACGAACTGATGGCGCACGTCCAGGCTGGACGGAGCGTAATCGAGGTTGGCGAAGGGGTCGTAGTAGCTCAAGCCGTTGGCCGAGCGCTCGTTGTCGTCAGAACTGTAATCGCGCGCTTCCGTGTAATAGGCCTGCATCTGGTAGCCATGGCTGAACCGCTTTTGCAGGCCGAAGTTGGCGGCGTAGTAGCGGGCCCGTTCCGAGCTCTCGACCACGATGACCCGCCCCACCTTGTCGATGACAGGATTCCCCGCCGCGTCCTGGCGGGTTGGATCCTGGAAGGTGATGGGACGGTTCTTTGTGTTGTAGACGCAACGGCCCGACCCGGTCGCGACCCCGTTGGCGCCGACTACAATGGGATTTGGCACGCACGGGGATAGGTTCACATCGCGGAGACGTTCCAAGTGCACCGTGTCGGCCAGGCTGTACGTCGCCGTGGCCGTCCATCCGTTGGCAAACTGGTGCTCGTAACTCGTTCCCACCCGGATGGTGCGAGAGTTCTTGAAATTGAGGGCGAATTCGTTGACGTCGGCACCAGGGATAGTGCCGTAAGGCACCGGTGCCGCACCGGGGAAACCCGCCAACGGCGTCGGGAACGGCCCCCCGGGGGGGTAGGTGAAAGCGGGCAGAGCGTTGGGCGGCGCCGAGTAAGCAAAGCCGCTCGCTACATCCCCGTTGGAGGCCAGCGTATTGAAGAATTGCAAGGCCGGGTTGTGCGAGTAAAACGTTCCGCCGTTCACACGCAGAATGTCACGACTGTGCCCGAAGGGATCCCAGGCAATGCCGAGGCGGGGCGCAAACATGTGCGTGTCGCTGGGGATCCTACGGGTACCCGGCGTGAACTGCGGCGTCCGGTTGGGCGTGGGATTTCTCGGGTTGAGCTGCGCTTCCCAGCGCAGACCATAGTCCAGGGTCAGACGCGGGTTCACCTTGAACGTGTCCTGCGCGTACAGCGCCGGCTCGTTCATGCGGGCGCCGCTGATCGTCCCCGGACCGAAGAACTCCGTGAATGACCGCGGGGTCTGCGCGGCAAATGCGGCGAAGCTGGCAAAGTTCCAATTGCCGCGCGCGTTGCCGCGAAACGTCTCGTTCACCGTGTTCTGGTTGAAGTCCCCCCCGACTTTAATGTCGTGCTTGCCGAATTGATAACTGAAATTGTCGGTGTACTGCAATCGGTAATCGGTCTCGGGAATCGGCAGAAAGAATACCGCACCCAGGTTGCCGACCCCGCCAATGCTGACCGCCGCCCCGTCGCTGACGCCATTGGCCGTCCCCGCACCCGCGACAGGCACGTTGAATCGCGGTCGCGTCTCGTAGTTGAAGTGCTCGCGGAATTCGTTGACTGCGTGGGGTGAGACGACCAGGTTCCATTGCCCCACCACCTCATGGTTGAAGTCCTTCTCGAGACCGTTTGCGGTGGGAGCGCTGTTCGTAACATGCGCCGCACCGCCGGTGTTGGTACCGTCCTGTTGGGTGGAATGACTCCAGTTGTAGCGGAAATTGTAGTTGCTGCGCTCACTCTGGTAGTAGTCAACTTTGCCCAGTGCCGAGTACAGGTTGTTGGTCCCCAAGATGTCGTGCTGCTGCGCCAAAATCGCCGCCGCCGCCGCGACTTGCGCGGGGTTGGCCGGGTCTGCCGTGAAGGGATTGAACCGCACGTGAATCGGGAAGAACTCGCGCTGATTATCGCTGGCGCCAAAAAAGAACAGCTTATTCGTGATGATCTTGCCGCCCAAAGCACCGCCGAACTGTTGGCGGCGTCCGGAGGGCTTATTGCCGAACTCGTCGTGCCGCATCCAATTGTGCGGCCGCAAATAGTAGAACCCGTCGCCGTGCAGGTTGTTGGTCCCAGATTTCGTCACCACCGTCACCAGGCCACCTTGGGAACGGCCGAACTCGGCATTGAAGCCGTTGTTCTGCACAACAAATTCTTGAATCGCGTCTTCACTGACCGAGAATGGCGGCCGATCGCCACCAGTCTGCCCTCCGAAGAAAGGATTGTTGCGGTCGGCGCCGTCAATCGTGTAGTTGGTATTGATGCCCTTGCCCCCACCAATGGACTGATTGTTGCGATCCTGACTGCGGATCGCTCCCGGAGTCAGAAAGACGAAGTTGGCGAAGGCGCGATCCGCCAAAGGCAGGTCGGTAATGGACTCTTGTCCGACCCGCGAGCTGGGTTCCGACTGCGTGCTATTGAGTTCCGGCGCCTCGGCGGTCACATTCACGGCCGTCGTGCTGGTGCTGAGCTTGAGCACTTGGTTGACCGTGATCAGGGCCGAGAGCTCCACCTGCAAGTTCTTGATGCTGGCGGTCTGAAACCCGGCCTTGCTGATGGTCAGCGTGTAATGCCCCACCGGCAGCAGGGGCAGACTGAAGCGGCCAGTGGCATCGGTGGTACTGGTCCGTACGACACCCGTCTCATCGCTTTGCAGGGCCACGGCGGCATTGGGAATGACCGCGCCGCTGGCGTCGGTGATAGTCCCTTCCATCGAACCGGTGGTGGCCGCCACCTGACCCCAGACCGGAACTGCCAGCGCACCCAACACCCCGACCAGCAACACTACTCCCCAGCAACGCAATGCCCTCATGTGAACCCTCCGGATCGTTTTCTCGACCAATCTTCTCGACCATCGCCGGCCCACACGTGCCGCACGTGGCCTTCGCGCGAAGCGAGAATACCATTTCATTCGGTGACTGGCATGGGAAAACTAGGTGACACGGCGGTGACACGATCCGGTCTATACAAGTCGGTTAATAGAGCGGCAGTGCGGGCCCGGAAGGACCCGACTTGACAGGTGATCGACCGCAGAGGGCGATCGCTGGTAGCCGGAAGCACTCCTGCACGATGACTCGTCGTCACACGACGCGCAGGTCACCCGTCCAGGGCCAGAGAGGAAGTGGTGGAGGCGGTGGGAATCGAACCCACGTCCGAAAGCGCTGCCAATTGAGAGACTACGTGCGTAGATCGTTCCGGTGTGTTTCGCAAACTCCGATCAGAACGATCAAGAGTCGGAGTCCGCTAGCCTGTGCATCTCGCCCGCTGCACCCAGACACGTGCAACCGGCCAGCCCGCAAAAATGACGCTCAGTAGTCGCCTACGGGCGAACGACCGTGAGCGCGCTACTTAAAGATTAAGCAGCGTATGCCAGGTTTTGGTTGGCATTTCAGTGTTTCCATACGGTTACGGGGGCATGGTGCCCGACACGCCTCTCAATCTCATCCGCTCCCGTCGAAGCCGGGGCGCCCCCACTTCAGGGAGGCCTCCATTCTAGCACTTGCCGGCGAGACCCCCGTCCGAGTTCAGCGCCGCGGCGTGCCTCCCCTGCGGCCCGCTATAATGCCGGGAATGGACTCTTCGGCTCCAACTCCGGATGCGACCGCCACGCGCGCCGCGCAACAGCTATGCGACGGTCTGCGTGCCCCGCTGGTCGCGGGGATCGAGTCCGCAGTTCGCAACGCGCTGACCGCAGCCGCCCCGCAAGTGGAACAAGTGTGCCGGGAGCTGGCACGGAATTCCGCCCCGGCCGTCGACCCTTGGCTGGAGTGGCTTGGACCCCTCTTGCGCGCCAAACAGCCGACCGAAATTCTTGTCGGTTTGCTCGCAGCCGCGGAGGCGGCCACTGAGGCTGCCATTTTTGTCGTGCGCGGGTCCGAAGCCGTGTATTGGAAAGGTCGCGGTCTGGCGCCTGTGGCTGCCGTTGCCATCGAGACGGCATCGTGCTTCGCGCGTGCTGTCGCAACCGGTCATCCGATCTCGTGGGGTGCCAGCCAACCCCTTTGCGAGACCTTGCCGCCGGGAGTGTCGGCCGCTTCCCAAGGAGGGGTCCATCCCTTGCTGGTGCGCGGCAAAACCATCGCACTCATCTACTGGTCCGGAGCGGGTGGCGCTTCTTCCGAACTGCTACCGCAACGATTGCAGCTCCTCGTCGAGGTTACCGGTCGCATTCTGGAATCGGGCTTGGGGACACGCGAGGTCCCCGCCCAAACCAGTTCCGCCGGGACCAACGCTGAAACTGCACCTGAAGCCGCCCCATCACCCGAACCGGTTGCGGCAGCGGTGCCGCCGTTGCCTGCTTCATCCTCCTCTCCGCTTGAGGCCCGTGCCCGACGTTACGCCAAGGTGCTGATCGAGGATCTCGAACTCTACTTGAATCGCGACCGGCCACAGGAGATCACCGCCGCGCTCGAGGAACGCGACCTCTACATTCGGCTGCGTCCTGACATTGAAAAGTGCCGCTTGTCCTACTTGGAGAAGTTTCCGCCCGCTTCCGGCATCGGTATCCACATTCTTGAAGAAGAGCTGGTGCGCGTGCTGTGCAAGGGCAATGCCGCCGTGTTGGGCTCGACCTATCGGGGACTGGCGGGGACCTGAGCGCAAGCATGAATGAATCTGCAACCCATCGCGCGTTGCAGGGACGCCGCATTCTCGTGACGCGAGCTGCGCATCAGAGCAGCGACCTCGTGCGTGGCCTGGCCGAGTTGGGCGCAGATCCCCTGGTCGTCCCGCTGATTGAGTTGCTGCCTCCCGAAAGCTGGGAGCCGCTGAATGCGGCGCTCACAGACTGGGGCCACTATGACGCCGTGGTCTTCACCAGCGCCAATGCGGCGCGCGCCTTTTTCGCTCACACGAAGGCGGCATTGAACGCCCGGCCGCTGTTGCCGCCGCCCCTGGTCTGCGCGATCGGGCCCGCCACCGCGGCCGCCGTGCAAACAGCGGGTTGGGATGTCGGCTTAATGCCCGAGAGTTTTGTGGCTGAGGACCTGGCGGCCACGCTGGCACGACGGCTGAGGCCGGGCCAGCGAGTGCTCCTGCCGCGGGCCGCGCGCGCCCGCGACGTTCTGCCTCAACACCTGGCCGCCCGCGGCATTCAGGTGGATGTCGCGCCCGTCTACCGCACCGCCATTCCCGCCGAGGCTCGAGCCCAAATGGAGCGCGTTTTCGCCCCGTCGGCAACGGCCCTGTACGCCGTGATCTTCACCAGCGCCTCGACCGTGGAACATTTCGTGGAACTGCTTCAGAGCCTTTTCGGCAGCGCCTGGCGTGCTCGGTTGCAGCGAGTTCACACCGCCGCGATCGGTCCGATCACCCGCGAAGCCATCCTCGCCCATGGGTTGGCGGTCGCGGTTGAGGCCAGCGCGGCGACCCTGCCCGCCCTGATTTCCGCGCTGCAGGACTTCGCTGGACGCGATCCTAGCTCCGCGCCCGTATAAGCCCGATGTCCGTCAGGCCGTTGAGCATGAATTGCACGGCAATCGCCGTCAGCAGCAATCCCATCAAGCGCATGAGGATGCGGATGCCGGTCTCTCCCAGAAAGTGTCGCACCCGGTCCGCTCCCGCCAGAATCAGGAAGGCAGCCACCGACGTGACGGCAATCGCCAGAAATACCGGCACGGCGCGAATGCCGCCATTGGACTCCCCGATCAGGACCATGACGCTCGAAATCGCACCCGGCCCGGCGAGCATGGGAATGCCCAGCGGAATAATGCCCACATCTTCCTTGGTCGCGCCCTCCAAGGCCTCGCCTGGTGCCTCCTGGGTCGGCGAGCGGCGTGCCTGTAGCATTTCCAGGCCGATTAACAGCAGGATCAGACCGCCCGCGATTTTAAAGGCCGGCAAGGTGATACCGAAGATCTTGAAGATGAGGCTGCCCGCCAGACCGAAGCTGCTTAGCACCACGAAACAAGTCCACGCGGCACGCCCTGCCATACGGCGGCGCTCCGATTGACGCGCTCCGGCGGTCATCACCAGAAAAGCTGGAATAGCCGCGAAGGGGTCCACCAGAAAGAAGATGGAACTGAGCGCGACCAGCGAGAACTGGGCAAGCGAACCAAAGGAGAAACTCATCGCGACAAGCGTCCTGCCGCAGTCTAACCCGGCCCTGGACGGGGGCGGCGCAAACAAAACGGCGCGCATTGGGTTCAGTGGCGCCTCGGCGCGGCGTGCAGCGCTTCCCCTCCCCGTATAATCGTTCCGCTCCCATGACACGCTCTTCCCTGCTTGCCCTTGCTTTCGTCGCCACCCTCGCCGCGCAGACAGGCTTCCGGCCGCCGGCGGTTCCCCTGATCACACATGATCCCTACTTCAGCATCTGGTCCATGAATGACCACCTGACGGATGGACCGACGCGGCACTGGACCGGGACGCCTCAGCCCCTGACTGGACTGATTCGCATTGATGGACAGACCCTGCGCTGGATGGGCTCCGACCCACGTACACTCCCGGCGCTGCCGCAGATCGCCCTCGAGGTCACGCCCACCCGCACCGTGTACACGTTTGCAGGAGTCGGAATCCAGCTCAAGGTCGCCTTCCTCTCCCCGCTCCTTCCGCGTGACATGGAGATCATGTCGCGTCCCCTCAGCTATCTCCTTTGGGAAATCAAGGCAACAGACGGGCGTTCGCATGCCGTGGAACTCTACCTTGACGCCAGCTCCGCCCTGGCGGTCAACACCGGCAGTGAAGCCGTAGTCTGGTCCCGTTCGAGCCTGCGGGGCATGGACGTTCTGCGCGTCGGCAGCTATCAGCAGCCGGTTCTGGCCACCTCGGGCGACAACCTGCGCATCAACTGGGGCTACTTTTACCTTGCCATGCCAAACGGCGCGGCGGCCGACCGCGCCACCGAATCCGTAGCTGCCGCCGGCGACGACACGCGACAGGCGTTCGAGTCTTCCGGTGATCTGCCCTCCTCCGATGATTTCCGGATGCCGCGGCGCGAGGCGGACCAAACCCCGGTTCTGGCCATGCGCGTCAAGCTGCCCCGAGTCGGCACAGCGCCGCTCACAGGGCACTTTCTGTTGGCCTACGACGACCTTTATTCCATTGAGTATTTTCATCGCCAACTCCGTCCCTATTGGCGCCGCAACGGCATGGATATGGGCGGTCTGCTGACTGCAGCGGAGCACGATCTACCCTCCCTCGATGCCCGCACCCATGACTTCGATCAGGAACTGTTGGCGGACGCCACGCGCATCGGCGGCATCGGCTACGCGCACCTCGCCACCCTCGCCTTCCGTCAGGCGATCGCCGCCCACAAGCTGGTCAGCGACTTCGACGGCACGCCGCTGTTGTTCTCCAAGGAAAACTTCAGCAATGGCTGCATTGACACGGTTGACGTCACCTATCCGGCGTCACCGGTGTTCCTCCTGCTCAACCCACGATTGTTGGAGGCGCAACTTCGGCCGGTCCTCGACTACGCTCGCTCCCCACTCTGGCACTTTCCCTTTGCGCCCCATGATCTCGGCACGTACCCCCTGGCCGACGGACAGGTGTACGGCGGCGGCGAGCGCACCGAAACCAATCAGATGCCGGTGGAGGAGAGCGGCAACATGCTGCTGCTGCTTGGCGCCCTCTCGCAGATTGAAGGAAACGCCAGGTTCGCCGCTCCCTACTGGCCGCAGCTGCGACAGTGGGCCGAGTATCTGGCTGCGAAAGGACTCGACCCCGAGAATCAGCTCTCCACCGACGACTTTGCCGGCCATCTGGCCCACAACACCAATCTCTCACTCAAAGCCATCCTCGCTCTCGGCGCTTACGCGAAGATGGCGGCGCAGCTCGGGCATGGCGCGGAAGCGGCGCGCTATCACGCCAGCGCGGTCTCCATGGCTCAAGTCTGGGTGCAGCGGGCGCTGGACGGCGACCATTATAAACTCGCGTTCGACAAACCCGGCACTTGGAGCCAGAAATACAACCTGGTCTGGGATCGCCTGCTTGGCCTGAACCTCTTTCCCGCCGACGTGGCGCGGACGGAGATGGCCTTTTACAAGCGGCATCTTCATCGCTTCGGGTTGCCTCTCGACAACCGCAGCACCTATACCAAGCTGGATTGGGAGGTCTGGACCGCAACACTGACCGACAACCCACAGGACTTCCAGACCTTAATCGCACCCATCGTGGAGTGGCTCGACGTCTCGCCCAGCCGCGTCCCACTCACCGACTGGTACTGGACCGACAATGGTGAGCAGCGCGGGTTTCAAGCCCGCTCGGTGGTCGGGGGCGTTTTCATACCCCTGCTGGCGCATCCGGACATCTGGCGGAAGTGGGCGCTGCACCCCGCCATGCCATCCAGTTCGCAATGAAGCTTGAGTCAGCAGAGCCGTCAGCCGCCGCTTTATCCCGCACCCAAGTACCGTCAGCAACGGAGCCCGGGCCACGGCGTCTTATGCTTCCGCCAGCATGATTTTGCGCACACCGCGTCGTGCGGCATGACGCAACGCCGCCGGCGCGCGACGCAACGGATACGATTCCTCAATCAGTTCCTCAACGCGCACCTTGCCGCTCTGCAATAAATGCAAGGCGGGAGGGAACGGGCCACAGCGCGAACCCATAACCGTCACCTCGTTGACCACCAAAGGCGCGCTGTCAATGCGAATGTGGTCGTGCACCGTCGTCTTCAAGACGATGGTGCCGCGCGGTCGAACCAGATCCAGCGCTTGAGTCAGCCCTTCCGTCGAACCGGACGCCTCCACCACGAGATCGAACTGCTGCCGCCAGGAGGACGGCAGTCGCACACTCGCCAGCCGCGCCTCCAGCCCCCAGCTCCGCGCCAAGCGTAATTTGTCGGGATGATGGCCGAGCAGTAGCAGTTCACGGGGGCGATGCGCAGCCAGCACCTGCGCGATCAACAAACCGAGTTTGCCGTCGCCTTGCACAATGATTCGGTGCTTTGCCGTGATCTCGATCTGTTCCAATAGAGCGCACGCGGCGGCCAAGGGTTCCGTAAAGACGGCGGCTGCATCGGAAATACCCGCGGGTACACGATGCAAATTGCACAACGGCAGCGTGACTTCCTCGGCATGCGCTCCGGAGTGATCAACAATTCCCATCACCCTCCGGCGCCGGCAGTGTCTCGGCCAGCCGCGCCGACATAGATCGCACCACGCGGCACGCGCAATACCCAATCCGCGACAGGAGATATTGATCTCACCAACGACACGCGTGCCGAGCCAGGCCGCCCGCGGGGGATGCGTGGCAATCACCCGGCCGACAAACTCATGGCCAGGCACGCCCGTAAAGGCATGGTAGCCGCGCAGCAACTCCAAGTCGGTCTTACAGATACCGCTGCGCAACACGGCGATGCGCGCCCAGCCCCGCGGCAACGGACGCGAGCGCGTCTCCCGAACCTGCGCGCGACCGGCAAGGAAATGAAGGGCCAGCATCGGATCGAGCGCTCAGCAAGCCGCCAACATGGCGCACTGAGCGCGCAGGTGCAGGCATTGCGGCGCCGAAAGACCCACAAACTCCAGACCCGTTGCGCCACTGCTCTCGCAACGCACCACGCGTGCGGCCAGCGCGATCGCCGCCTCCCGCAGGACACGGAACGACATCTGCACCGTAGCGTGCATCTGCAGCATGTCCGGTAGGTGCAAGAGCATTCCCGCCTCACTTAGGTTCACGCTGCGCCCGCTCAATTGACGCGCTCCGCTGCGGCATTCCACCTCCGTCTCAAAGGGGAGGCGCGGATAACGGCGCTTTTCCTGCAACCGGGAGGGGCGCACCGCCGCAATCACTCGACTCAAATCATCCAGCCGCAAGGGTTTGGGCAGAAAGAAGTCCACGGCGTCCGCAAACTCCGCCGGCACCGACCGAAACGCTCCGCTCATCAACACAACTTGGGTCTGGCGGTTGCAGGCACTGGCACGCATCACACGGGCCACTTCCACGCCGGTCAACTCCGGCATCTGGAAGTCGGTGATCAAGGCGTTCACCGGATTCTTTGCCAGGTAGTCCACCGCCGCGCATGCCTCATCAAAGGCCGCCACCTCGCAACCCAGTCGATCCAGGTACTCGTTGACCAAGGAGAGAACGTCGCGGTCGTCGTCGAGCGCGACAATTTTGAAGCGCATTGCCGATACAACCTAAACTTACAAACTGCCGGACACAGTAACTAAAAACCGACGGGTCTGTCAAACAGCATCGCTCCCGGTCAGCGGCAGCGCCCCCGGGGACCTCTCTTTTTCCTGTCAGCCCAAGCGCAACATCAAGTGCAGTCCCACCGCCAGCACGGCCGCCGCGGCGGTCCCGAGAAAATTGACGTCGTTGTTCTTGAGGATGCCTTCGCGCTCCAGCGTTGCTCCCAAGACCGAGTCCACCACGCTGCCGAGGTTCGCGGCAACCCAGATGATGACGAGATCTCCCCCATGGAGCAGGCCGCTGGCCGCTGCCACTGCGGTCAGGCCGGCGCTCGCCACCCATCCTGCTGCGGTCCCCGCAATGGAAACTCCGCCATCGGTTCCTGCGGCCACGGCCCGGCCAAGAAGGATCATGTAAGTGCGCGCCCAGCCTCTGTCCGGAGACTTCACCCCGGCTAGTTGCCCCACCTCGCTGGATACCGTATCGGCGGCTGCTTCCGCCAAGGCCGCCGCCGCCGCTACCGCGCCCAGAACGCCCCAGCCCAGCAAGGAGGCCACCGCTGCCAGCGCGGCGACCCCGCCGTTCGCGATCGCTTGGGAGGTATTGCGTTTTCCCCCGCGCGATTCAGCCAATCCCGCCGTTCTTTTACGTGCGTATCCCCAGCCCGTCGCCACGTTTCCCATCACAAAAAAGGTCAACAACAAGAGAAACCCGACTCGTCCCAGCCCGAGATAAAGGGAGACGGCCACGACGAACCCAGTCACCGCTCCAGCCTCGGTCATAGCGCCCCCCCACGCCGCGAGGAGGGCCAAGGCGCCACACACTAGGATCGCCTCCAACCCATGTGGCGCGATCCGATGCCACACCTCCAAGCCGAGGGCAGACGACCAAATGAAGCCCAGTTTCATCGCCAGCGCTCCGGCGAAGGGAGCAACCAGGTTGTCGTCGAGGCGTGACGGACAAAGCTCCGCAATGGCCGCCACCGCGGCTCCGAGCGACGCCACCACGGCCAGGCGCAACGTGCTGCCGGGCGCCTGCAAGTAATGCAGCATGAACCACGCGCCGGGGAATCCCACCAGCGCATAGGCGGCGGTGCCAACCCATGACTTGCGCGGGTTCAGCCGCCACCGCCGTGTAGCATGGCGCCCGAGGGCCGCCGCCGCCGCGTCGCCCAGGCTCAACAGGGCCCACGCCGCCGCGGCAATGTAAAGACTGTGGCGAAAAATGAACAGCAGGAGGAAAACGCTGACCGGGAACAGCAGAATCCCACCGCGTGCGGCTACATACTCTTCCCTGCCGGTCTGCCGCGTCAGGTTCAATTTGAACGCGGGCAGCCACGCCAGGTTAAACAGGAACGCCGCGACCGTCAGCAGCAACGCTTCACCCCACGTCAGGTAAGGCAGAAGCAGCGCCGGCAACAGCATGCTGGCATGCACCAAACGTCGCCAACTGGGCGCGAGGCCCAGTTGCGTGGTCGGGGCCCCCGTCATTGCCACCGCCCGCACGGGTTTGGATTCGGACCAGCACCGGCGGTTTCCGGTGACGTCCCACCAAGCGTCTCCCACGAGCCTCTCTGAATCACGCGTCCGCCCCTCATCGCGGCACCAGGTAGGCGGCGGCCATCCCCAAATGCGACGCCATCATCATCAGGTACATCTGACGCCAGGCGGGATGGTTTTCGCCTGCCGTCACCAACTGTTGTGGATCCCGCACCAACAGCCGCCCCACCCACGCGCCCCAAACCAGCAGCACCAAGGCCAGTCCCACCAGAAACGTGCCATTGCCGCGCAGCCATCCTCGCGCGACTGCAATCAACACCAGCAGCCAGGGGAGCAGGAAAAAGGGCGCGATACACCAAGCGGCGCGCACCGGTCCCAGGACGATCGGTAGCGTGCGACATCCGTCCTCTGCATCGCCCTTCATGTCGGCAAAATCCTTGGTGGAGGTGGCCCCCAACAAAAACAGGAAAAAGACGGACCCGATGATCCACGGCTCCCATGTTCCCAGCACCGAGCTGACCGCCGCCCATCCCGCCACTTTCAACAGTTCCCCACGGGTCGCCGCAATCGTGAGGTTGGCTCCCCACAGGCTGCGCTTGGTGCGAAACGGCGGGGCCGAGTAAAGAAAAGTCGCCGCTGCCGCCAAGGTATAGATGACTAGCGTCTGGCGGTTGACGCAGGCCGCCAAGCCCAACGCAGCGCCATAGCCCAGCAGCGTGATCAGCCATGCCGCCCGTACACTCAAAGCCCCACTCGGCAGCGGACGCTGCGGCTTGTTGATGCGGTCAATGTGCAGATCGCAGATCTGGTTCAGTCCATTGCTGGCCGCGTTCAAGACCCCGGCGGCCATCGCGGCCAGAAGAATCGCCCTCCAGGGCCAGCCCTGACGCGTGGCCCCATACGCGACCAAGGACCCCGATACGATGCCCACCACCGGCGGCAACAACGTGAAAGGGCGCGTAAACCGGGTGATCACCGCGAGCGTGGGCATGGCGTTGGTCATTGAAACCGAAGCCCGCGCCGGCAGCATCCAGGGCGGACGCTGACACAGGCCTCCAGTTTCGTTACTTTGGAAGTATGCCGGAACTGCCCGAAGTCGAAACCGTAGTGCGCAGTTTGCGCCAGGCTTTATTGGGAGCCGTCATTGAAGCCGTCGAGGTGCGCCATGCCGGTATTCTGCGTTCCGCCCCCGCGGCCAGCTTCCTCGCAGTCGAAAATGCACGCATTCGCAACGTGGAACGCGCCGGCAAATTCATTCTCCTCGAACTGACAGGCCGCACAGTCAACATGCACCTTGTGCTGCATCTTGGCATGACCGGTCAGCTCCTCGTCGTGGTCGATGACGCTCCCCGGGCCAAACATACCCATGCCATTTTTCAGATTCGCGGCGGCCGGCAATTGCGGTTTGTGGATCCGCGCCGCTTTGGGCGGCTGGACCTGGCCATCGGAGGCACCAGGACTCTCCGGATGCAGCAGCTCGGCATTCCTGTCGGACACGAGCCGCTGACCATCTCTGCAGAGGACTTCGTGGCGTTGTTTCGCAAGCGGAGCGCTCCCATTAAGAACGCTCTGCTCAATCAGAACCTCTTGCGTGGGCTCGGCAATATTTATGCGGATGAGAGTCTGTTTCGCGCTGGCATCCACCCGCGCGCTCATCACCTCTCCGCCCCTCGTCTGCTCCGGCTGCGTCTGGCGGTGCGCCATATCCTGCAGCAGGCCATCCGAGCGGGCGGTTCGTCAATCTCCGATTACGTCTCCAGCGACGGCACCCGCGGCTGGTTTCAATTGCATCACCGCGTCTATGGGCGCACCGGGCTTCCCTGCGTGCGCTGCCGCGGGCCGATCCGGCGTCTGGTATTAGCGGGACGGAGTGCCCATTTCTGCCCCCATTGCCAGATGCGCTGATGGCTGGGGGCGCTGCGACCGCCTGCAGGAATTTCGCAGACCGCCGGCAATCGCGGCTCAACTGGAGCCGACTCGGCGGGTGCCTCGCAAGGATACGAGTCAGGCATGGGCGCGTAGCAACTCCGCGGCATGTTTCCGCGCGGTGGTGTTCTGCGCATCGCCGGCCAACATGCGGGCGACTTCCTCGACGCGCGCCGCGGCATCCAGCACCAGCACCTCGGTTAGAGCCCGCCCTGCGCGCACCCGCTTCTCAACGCGCAGGTGATGCTGCGCGAAGCTGGCAATCTGGGGCAAGTGCGTGACGCACAGCACCTGCTGGCGCTGTCCAAGCTGGCGCAGCTTGCGCCCCACGCATTCCGCCGCCTGTCCTCCAATGCCGGCGTCAATCTCGTCAAACACCACGGTGCGCATCGGAACGGCAGTCGCCGCAACCCGTCGTCCGGCGCGTTCACGTGCCCCCTCCCGGGCGGCCTCAATGACCACTTGCAGGCCGAGCAGCACGCGTGCCAGTTCACCGCCGGAGGCCACCTGGTGGACCGGTCGCAGCGGTTCTCCGGGATTGGTCGCAACCAGGAACCGCACCTGATCCCAGCCGTGTCCTGTCCAAACCTCTTCCCCGGCCGGGGGTTGGAATTCGACCTCGAAACGAATCCTCATAGCGAGGTCGGAGACTTCTTTTTCCACGGCGCGCGCCAGTTTCGCCGAGGCTTGGTGGCGCTGCGCGCTGAGACGCTCGGCACATTCGGCGTAGCGCCGCGCCGTCTCCTCCAGCCGCGCTCGCGCCTCGGCCAGGTACACCTCGGAGCGATCCACCGCATCCAGCTTGCCCCGCGTCTCGTCCCAGTGCTGCAGCACATCTTCCAGGCCCGGTCCGTACTTGCGCTTCATGCGGTCGAGGACGGCGAGACGCTCCTCCACCTCGGCCAGGCGTTCCGGCGCGGCATCCTCCATCCGCGTCCAGCCGCGCAACTCCGCGGCGATGTCTTCCAGTTCCGTGCGCAGCGCTTCCAGCCGCGGCAGCAGGAGCGCCGCTCCATCCACCAGCCGCGCCAGCTCCTGTACCTGGCGCACCGCCGCCTTCAGCCCGCTTCCCGCCGCTTCAGGAGCGTCATAGAGCGCCTCGTAGGCTCCCCGCGCCGCCGCCAGAACCTTCTCCATATTGGCGAGGCGGCGGTGTTCGCTCTCCAGCACACCGTCCTCGCCCGGCTTGGGCTGCGCCGTCTCCAGTTCACCCAATTGGAATCGCCATAGATCCGCTTCCTGCAACTTCCGCTGATCCTGCCGCTCCAGCTCCAGCACCTGCTCGCGGGCCTGCCGCCAAGAGGCGTAAAGATCGGCGATGGGATTCGCCCCCTCGAGACTTCCGGTAAAGCGGTCGAGCAATTCCAGTTGTGCCGCCGGCGTGAACGCCACTAGAACTTCGTTCTGCGAATGCACCTCAGCCAGCAGGGGCGCCACCTCCCGCAGCAGTCCCACTGTCACCGGCTGCTGGTTGACAAAGACGCGACCCTTGCCCCCGGCCGCCACCTCGCGGCGCACGATGACTTCCAGCAGTTCTTCAGCTCCGTCCGGGCTGATCACGCCACTCTCGGCCAGTCGCCGCGCCAGCTCCCGGCGCAAAGTCGGGCCGGCGGACTCCAGCGTGAAGACCCCGGTAATACTGGCGCGTTCCGCCCCTGTCCGGACCGCCCCCGCATCCGCCTTATCGCCCAGCAGCAGCCCAAGGGCATCCACGACAATGGACTTGCCGGATCCGGTCTCACCAGTCAAGACGTTGAACCCGGGCCCGAACTCCACCGTGGCACGGTCCACCACGGCATAGTTTTCGATTTGCAGCCGCTGCAGCACGAGGCAAGCATAGCAGCCGACCCGAAGGACGCCTGGTCGTCACCTTTTCCGCGTCTCGGCAATGCTTCTGCGGCAGGCATATGCGGCTCTAGGCCGTCCCTCGTCTCTCGCTTCTCGTCGATACCGCTGTGATACTTTAAGAACTTGAGCGCACTTCAGATCAACGCCATCCAGGGGGGGCTACGGCTCTGCCCGAACTGATCCAAAACATCGGCCTGATCGCCAAGGTCGTCCTGGGAATCCTGCTGCTGTTTTCCCTTCTGTCCTGGACCATCATCCTGCGCAAGTGGAGCACGTTCCGCCGCGCGCGTTTGCAATCCGACCGCTTCCTGCGCGCCTTCCGCAAGAGCCAACGGCTGGCCGAGATCCATGCCGTCTGCGACTCGTTCCGACCCAGCCCGCTGGTGCCCATCTTCGAGGCGGGCTATAGCCAGTTTCTGAAGCAAGGCTCCATCCCGGGAAGCCACGGTACGGAGAACGTCAGCCGCACCTTGCAGTCAGCCACTCTGCAGCAGGTCGGCGGGTTGGAGTCTCGCCTGACCTGGCTGGCCACCACCGCGGCGGCATCCCCCTTCATCGGCCTCTTCGGCACCGTGTGGGGCATCATGGACGCCTTCCACGGTTTGGGCACCGAAGGGGCAGCGACGCTGCGCGCCGTGGCCCCCGGCATCTCGGAGGCGCTGGTCACCACCGCCGCCGGGCTGTTTGTGGCCATTCCGGCGCTCATCGCCTACAACGTCTTTGTCAACCATGTGAAGGAGCTGGCGGCGCGGGCCGACGAGTTCAGCTTGGAGTTCACCAACCTCGCCGACGACTCCCGCGCCCGTTCCGCGAACCCCTGATCCGCGCCAGCCGCGCCGGAGGGCACACTGCATGGCGTTTGCAAGTCGCAATGGACGCACTCAAAGCTCTCTCGCCGATATCAACATCACGCCCTTGGTAGACGTGGTGTTGGTGCTGCTGGTCATCTTCATGATCACGGCCCCGGTCATTCAATCAGGGATTGACGTCAGCGTCCCCAAGACCCGCACCGTCCAGCAATTAACCGAGGAGCGCCTCGTCGTCACCGTAGACCGCAACAGCAACGTCTATCTGGGCGATCAGCTGGCCAATCTCCATAGCCTCTCCGGCGAATTGAAGAAGCGCCTGCTCGATCCCGCGCGGCAGGATATTTACGTGCGCGCCGATGAGCGCGTGCCGTGGGGTGCGCTCTGCCAGGTCATGGACGCCATCAAACAAGGTGGCCTGAACAAGGTCAGCCTGGTGACCGAACCTTATAGCCACTGAAGCCGCACCGCCTATGTTGCCCCGCCTCCAGCCTGCCCCCTCGGCCGCGCCCTACGGCGTGGAGGAGGAACCGTTGCTGGGCAGCTTGCTGGCCTCTAGTCTGTTGCACGCCGGCTTGCTCTTTCTGCTCCTCTTCGGCGCGCGGCTGATTCCAGGGCTCATTCTCGGGGGCACGCATCTCGGCGGCGCCGGTGCCGGCACGATCAACGCACAACTGGTCTCCGCAGTTCCCGGAGGCGCCGTGCCGATGCCCGCTCCCGTGGATACTCCCACCCAGAACCGCTTGGCCAACGACAACCCAGGAACCACCATCAGCCAACCGCGCCCCGCCGCCCGCCCGCCCGCCGATGCCGTGACGCTACCGTCCCGCCGGAAACCCGACCCCAAACTGGCGCAACAACAGGCGCTCCGCGCCCTCGATCAATTGGCAGTGGCTGATCGTCACAAGCCCGACAACCGCGTCGCGTACGGGCAGGGAGGCGCTGCCTCGTTTGACTACAGCATGACCTCCGGAGTCGGCGGCAACGGTGGCATGGCCTTTGGCGACGCCAGCTTCGGTAACCTCTACGCCGCTTACGTCAACCACCTTCGCGATCGCCTCGCCTTCTTCTGGAATCGCGAATACCGCGATCCCTCCCTGCCCGCCGGCCGCCTAGTCTACGTCCGCTTCAACGTGGATCGCAGCGGTCGCATTACTAATATCGGCTTCGCCCAGCCCAGCAATGTTCCGGCCTTGGACAGCCGCGCCCTGCACGCCGTGCAGGTCCTGGCAGAAACGGAAAGGCTGCCGCTCCCGTCCGACTACCCGCGTTCCAGTCTGGACGTGCGGGTGTCCTTTGCCCTGCAATAAAACTGCCATGAACGGACCCATCCCTTGCCCGCCACCACTCCCCCTTGTCCCGACGCCGGCGCGCCTGCGGCGCCGACTGGCCACCGGTTTGCTATTCCTGCTCGCCCTGCCCCTGCTGCATGCCCAGGCTAATATCAGCATTCGCAGTAGCAAGAAGCTGCGGCTCGCGCTGCCGGAATTCGCCTTGACCAGCGGCGACCCTGCTGCGGCAAGCCTGGAACGTGCCTTTCACGACGTACTGCACAACGACCTCGACCAGTCTGGTCTGGTCGCGATGGTGAGTCCCAGCACGTATCCGCTTGAGTCACCCGCCAAACCCGCCGCCTTGGACCAGGCCAAGGTGGCCGGCTGGGCCAACCCTCCCACCTCGGCTGAGCGCCTCGTGTTCGGCAATCTGCGCGTCAATGGCAACGTGTTGCAGGTCGAGGGCTACCTCTATGACGTCACCCAACCCAGCGCCGCCTTTTTGCTGGGCAAACGCTATGCCGACCAACCCACCGAAGCGGCCGCTCGTGTCATGGCGCATCAGTTTGCCGACGCCATCATCGAAAAACTGGGCGGCGGACCCGGCATCGCCAGTTCCCGCATCGTCTTCATCAGCAATCGCTCCGGCAGCAAAGAGGTCTGGGGCATGGACTATGACGGCGCCAACCAGCAGCAGATCACCACGTTGGCTTCCATTGCCTACTCCCCACGCCTCTCGCCCGACGGTACCAAGCTGGCTTTCATTAGCTATGTCTCCGGCACCCCGCAGATCAAGATTTACGACTTGTTGACACGGCATTACCTCCCGTTCCCCGAATTTGCCGGAACCAATATCACGCCGGCTTGGTCGCCGGATGGCCGTAAACTGGCCTTTGCCTCCTCCATGTCCGGCGATATGGAGCTCTACGTCATTGACGCCACTGGCGGGACGCCGCGGCGGCTCACCTTCTCCAAAGGCAACGATCTCGCCCCCGTCTGGAACCCCAAAACCGGGGCCCAAATCGCCTTTGTCAGTGACCGCACCGGCTCCCCACAGATCTATGTCATGGACGCCGACGGGACCAACCAGCAACGCCTGACCACGGGCGGCTATGCCGTTTCCCCCTCCTGGTCCCCCAACGGCCAGTTGCTGGCCTTCTCGTGGCGCCGAATGGGTGGCGGCGAGAACAGTGGCGAGTTCGATATCTATTTCATGGAGTTGGCCTCGCGCAACATCGAGCAACTCACGCATAATGGCCTGCGGAACGATTATCCCAGTTGGGCCCCGGATGGACGCCACGTGGTGTTCCAGTCCGGATCGCCCTCCAGGCCCCAGTTGTTCACCGTCACCGCCGACGGCTCCAACCCGACGCGGCTGACAAATACGGCGGCGAACGAAATGCCCAACTGGTCATTTCATTAGCCTGCCGACCCCCGGTCCCGCATCGCGGCGATCTGTTCGAGCCGGCGATTCCCGAAGGAGAATGCAGATGAGATACGTGAACGCAAGTCAATTCCGGCTGATCTTGGCTGGCACGGTGCTGACCTTGGCCGTGGGTTGCCACAAAAAACCCCAGCCCCCCATCCTGCCCCCGGCACCCGCCACGCCGGCTGGCCCCGCCATCGTGCCGACCGTGACGATCCAAGCCAACCCAACCGCGATTCAACGCGGCCAGAGCACGCTGCTCTCCTGGAACTCGGAACACGCGGTCACTCTCGAGTTGAACGGGCGCCGCGTCAATCTCACCGGCAGTCAACAGGTCGCGCCCCAGGAATCGACCGATTACACGGCGTTGGTGCGCGACAGCAATGGCGCTACGGCCAACGCCAGCGTGCGGGTCACCGTAACCGAGCCGCCCGCCCCGGTTTCCCCGCATCCCACCTCCGAAGATCTCGGTCAGAGCTTCGACACCAATGTCAAGGATGTCTTCTTCGACTACGATCAATCCGGCCTGCGCGCCGACGGCGAGGCCGCCCTCCGTCAGGACGCCGATTACCTCAAGGCCCATCCCAACCTCAGCATCGTCATCGAAGGACACTGTGACGAGCGCGGGAGCGCCGAGTACAACATCGCCCTCGGCGACCGGCGTGCCAATGCCGTCCGCGATTACCTTGTCCAACTGGGAGTGGATGGCAGCCGCGTCAAGACCGTCAGCTATGGCAAGGAAAAGCCGTTCTGTGCCGAAAGCAACGAGGAGTGCTGGCAGCAGAACCGTCGCGCCCATCTGGCCCGCGGTCAATAACGACAACCCCTGCAGTCCGGGCGGCCGGCATCAGCCGCCCGGGCTCGCTGTCATTCTGGTGCCCATTCCCGAGGCGTCATGCTGAAACGTACTCTTTCCGTTGCTGCCTTGCTCGCGCTCCTGACCGCGCCCTCGTTCGCCGTCTCCAAGGAAATGGTCCAGCTGCAACAGCAGGTTGCCCTGCTCATGGCGCAAGTCCAGGACCTGCAAAAACTATTCGTCTCCGAAACGGCGGTGGTGAAGAGCCTCATCACCCAGGACACCGATACGGTCAACAAGATGACCCTGCAAATCGGCGGCCTGCAGCAAACACTGGCCAGCCAGGCGACCGCCATGGCCGACCAGCAGAGTAAAAGCGCGCAGCAGGCCCAGAGCCTGCAGGATTCCATTGACGAGCTGCGGGCCCGGCTCAACAAGATGGGTGAACTGCTGCAGCAGATCCAACAAGCGCAGCAGAACATTCCCGCCACCAATCCTGCTCCCGCCCCCGGCACCGCCTCCAATGCCGCCCCGGCCTCGACCAGCCCGCCGGGTGTCACCAGCTCGGTGCTCCCCCCCGACCAGCTCTTCCGCAATGCCTATGCTGATTACATCTCCGGTTCCTATCCCCTGGCGCGGGCCGAGCTACAGCAGTTCTTGGAGGCCTACCCCAACGATGACCACGATGCCGAAGGGGCGTACTACCTGGGAGACATTTACGCTCGTGAACACAATTACGACAAGGCGGTGCAGCTGTTCAACGTCGTCCTTGACCGTTTCCCATCTTCCCGGCTGAGCGCCGCCGCGCAATTGCGCAAAGCTTTGGCGTTGGTGGCTTCCGGCAAACGGGCCGCCGGAGTGCGGGAATTCCAGAACCTCATCGAGCACCATCCCGGATCACAAGAAGCCAAGCAAGCCCGCGAGGAACTCAACGTCCTCGGCGTCACATCCCGCCGCCCGGTCGCCCGACCGGGCCGCCATCCGCGCCGTTAACCGCCTTCCCGCCCTCTTCACCGGTCTTCTCCCCGCCCCTCCACTCTTGTAAGCTCGTTGCATGCGCGTCCGCTGTCTGGTTACGTTCTTCCTGGTCCTGCTGCCGCTCGCTGGGCAGGGTCTCCACCTTGATTCCATCGCGGTTGGCCCCCTGCTCATCCACGATCACGTTCGCTTCGATTTCCATATCCCAGTCTTGGATGACCCATTCCCGCATGAATTTATCCAGGGGTACGGTTACGACGGCGCCGATCTTGGACTCACAGCCGACTATCACTGGCAGCGCCGTCCCTGGCGCACAACGCTACGGATCACTCCTGCCTCGCGGCGGCACTTCGCCTTTGACCAGGATACTGATTTCAGGCCAGGAACCAACTTCACCCACGGTAATGCGGGCGACGCCAAGAGCCGCACCTTCGGCATCGGACAGAGTCTGCCGCTGGTGAACTTACGGCGTTGGGGATGGCTGAGCTACCAGTTCGACTACACGCGGCAGTGGTCGCGTTTTCACGACGTCACCACCTACGACCTCAATTCCAACCCCGCCCTGCCGTCCAATCGCTATATTCGCGTCATCGGGGAGCACGTCATCGTGCACGAGCTGCGCTCCACCCTCCTGTGGAGCCTGGCCCACGCCGGGCATGCTTGGGATAGTTCGGCGGATTTCGGCGCAACGCCGCTCACCGGCATCACCCTCAAGAATTACATCCCGGTGATTTTGGCGACGGATATTGCCAAGGCCTACGGCGGCAACACCCGTTTGACGCTCACCCGTCACCTCGGTGCGTCCTGGGGTTTGCGCCTCGCCGGAGAAGCCGGATGGTACAACAGCTACCAGAGCTCACACGGGTTTCGTCGCGAAGTATTCGGGTTTCGCCTGGAAGCCGTCCGACGACGCTGACGACACATCCAGTCCGGGTTCGAAGCACCCACTGTTCACTGCCTACCGTCTACCGCTCACGGCGTCGCCTCGCTTGTCCGCGCATAGTAACCGTGTCGCGTGCGGGCGACGATTCCGTTGCGCAGCACCTGCACGCTGATGGTGTGGTACTGGCCGTTGGGAACGAAGTTAGTAGGCCGGTAGGACAGCACATACTGGTGTCGCAGCTCGGTGGCAATGTCCTGAAACTTGCTGCCGAGGTCCTCGGCATTAAATGGAAAAAATGCGCGCCCTCCGGTCTGCTCCGCCAGACGCCGCAGCACCGTATCCGAGTCCGGATCTTCTCCTGTAGGCTCGGTTCCAATCGTGTACACAATCGCGCCGGCGCGCTGCGCCATCTCCAACGCTTCCTCGCGGCTGACCCGGCTCCAGTTGTCGTTGCCGTCACTGATAACCACCATGACGCGGCGCACACTGTCGCTGCCCCCACCTAGCAGCTTTTCACGAGCCGTTTCGTAGATGGCGTCGTAAAGCGCGGTACCGCCACCCGGGCGTAACGAACGGATGCCTTTGGCCAGCAGCTCCTCGTCATCAGTCAGATCCTGCACCAACTGAAAGTTGGTATCAAACGCCACCACCACCGCCTGATCCCGCCCACGCTTGAGGACCGTGCCGAGGAAATCAATCGCCGCCTGTTGTTCAAACTTAAAACGGTCAGAAATGCTGCTGCTCGTATCAAGCACCAGGGCAATGCGCAGGGGGAGGTTTCCCTCGTCCAGAAAGCGGGAGATTTGTTGAGGCTGCTTGTCGTCGTAAATGCGGAAATCGGCCTGCCGTAGCCCGTAGATAAACCGGCGATGCTTGTCTACCGCCGAGAGGACGATGCTGACCTCGTTCACGTTCTTCACGATCGTCGGCGACTTCTGGGTACCGGCCGAGGGCGGAGGCGCGGGCGCTGCTGCCGGGGCGGAAGCTTGGGCAAGACCGGTTCCCAAACAAACCAGGCCCGACATCGCCATCGTGATCAAAAAGGACCGCTTGCGCATGCGTCTCGCCTCAGTATACCCAGCTCACCTGACAAGTCCCGGCCGCCATTCCGCCATTCCGGCAAACAGTACTGTGTTTGACGTTTGGAACAGTGCCCCCGGTTCCCGCGAAACGGGTGGCTACCGCCCCTCCTCCCGCAGTCGCAGTAGCAGCCAGGTGAGATCTTCCGGCAAAGGAGCGGTGAAAACCAGGGGCTCTCCTGTCCGCGGCTGCTGCAGACGCAACTCATGGGAGTGTAAAAACAGGCGCGGCAATTCGAAACCGGTGAGCGTTCCCGGCCCCGCGAGTCGCGCCGGCGCCCCATAGAGCCGATCGCCCACCACCGGATGTCCCAGGGATGCCATGTGGACACGGATCTGGTGTGTCCGGCCGGTGAGAATTTTGAGGTCGAGGTAGCTGTACGCCGCCAGACCGCCGCGCTGCGCCAGCGCCGGCAGGCGCTCCAGCACACGGAACTCGGTGTGCGCCTCCCGGCCGGCGCGCCGCCGCGTCGTCATGCGGGTGCGGCGCTGGCGATCGCGCTCGATCGGCGCGTCCACCCGCCCGCTCGCGGTCGCCACCCGGCCATGCACTATGGCAAGGTACCGCTTCCCCACTTGACGCTGTTGAAATTGCGCCCCTAACGCGCGCTGGGCCGCCTCGTTCTTGGCAACCACGATCACGCCGCTGGTCAGTCGATCCAATCGGTGCACGATGCCGGGACGCAGAATAGCGGTTCCGGCAGCCGGCTCCGCCACGTCATCCGCCTCTCCCAATCCATCGCTCAAATTCTCCTCGTCGCCGCCCGTCTCGCTCCCCACATCCCACGGAAGGGTCGGATACCGGTGCAGGAGCGCATTGACCAGCGTCCCGCTGCTTTGTCCGGCCCCGGCATGAACCAGCAGCCCGGCGGGTTTATTGATTGCCGCCAGGTCCTCGTCTTCGTAGAGAACGTCGAGCGGAATATCTTCCGCCACCGCCTCCAGCGACGGCCGCGGTGCCAGCACAATCTTCACCACGTCGTTCACCCGCAAGAGGGTGGAGGGCCGTGTCTGCAGTTCCTCGTTCACCATCACCGCCCGCGCACGAATCAGTTCCTGCAGGCGGGCACGACTCTGCTCCGGCAATCGGACGCTCAAAAAACGATCCAGCCGCAACGCATTTTCGGGATCGTTGACGACCAAATCGACTTGGCGGGTCGGGGGCATCGAGGCGCTCATTGAGACACACCGGCAGCGACGCTGGTTGCCCACCCCGACCTTCGCCCGCAGTGCGACGTGATCAATGGCTCGTCGCCGGCACGGCGTGACGGACAAGGTGGGCCCGCCGCACCCAGATTCCGATCGCCAGCGCAATCATGACCAGGCTTGTCAGCTGTCCGGCCGTGAGCGTCCCATGAAACAACATGGCCTCCGGTTCATAGGCGCGCAGAAAGTCCACGAAGAAACGGACCAGCCCGTAAGCCAGCAGGTACATGGCCACCAATTCGCCCGTGAAACGACGCCGGCCGGCCATGTAGATGAGCAGCAGAAAAATCAGCAGTTCCGCCGCTGATTCAATGAGCTGGGTCGGATAGAGACGAATGCCTAATGGCACCCCCACCGTGGCATTGGAGTAGGGGTTGGTGAAAATGATGCCCCAGCCGGCGGTGGTTGGGCGTCCCCAGCAGCAACCCGCCGAAAAGCATCCCAAACGCCCAATGGCGTGCCCGATCGCCGCCCCGGGCGCCAGACAGTCCCCCAGTCCCAGCCAGCTCATGTGGTGGCGGTAGACGAACCAGAACAGCACGACCAGCGCTCCGATCAGTCCGCCGTAAAAAATTCCGGCGGACTGCAGCAACGCCAGCGTGAAGAGTTGCCGGGGCTGCTGCACATAAAACCGCCAGTCCTGCAAGACGAGGAACAGCTTGGCGCCCACCATGGCGCTTAACGCCAAGTACACCGCCAAGTTGAACATCAGGTCAGGATTAAGCCCGAAACGGCGGGCCATGCGCTGCGCCGTGAAGATCCCGACCAGAAACCCGGTTGCGACCAGGACCCCATAGGTATGGAGGGTGAATCCATCAAGGCTGAAAAGACGAGGAAACATCTGAGTTGAAGTCTAGCAAACGCCTACTGCTGCCCCGCCACCGCTTCCCTGGCCGGCTGCGGCTCGGATCGCAGAATGTCCCATACCAACAGTCCCGCGCCCACCACAATGGCCGAGTCGGCAACGTTGAACGCCGGCCACTCGTAGCGCGAAACGTAAAACAAAAGAAAGTCCACCACGCTGCCGTGCAGCAGCCGATCGAAAAGGTTGCCGCAGGCTCCCCCCATGATCAGCGCCAGCGCCACGCCGGTGGCGCCCGGATTGCGTCCGCGCCACAGCAAAATCACCACCACCGCCAAAGCCAGCAGCGAGAACGCGATCAGCAGTCCTACCTTCCACTGCGAAGGCGAGTCCTGGAACAGCCCGAACGCGGCACCATGGTTTTCCAAGTGGACGATGCTGAACAGGTTGGGGATGACCTCGATGCTGGCATGCCCGCGCATTTTTTCCACCCAGCCCTTGGTGAGCTGGTCCAGCGTGAAGACCGCCAGGGCGATCACAAAATGGCGAATGCGCATCACGCGCAGCGGCACTTCTCTTCTTGCGGTGTCCGTCTCGGTGTCCATCATGCGCGCACCGTCCCAAACGCAACGTCGAGCCCGGCGTCCACCCGGGCCTGCAGGGCCGCTACGCAACGCTCGCAGACGGTGGGCATCTCGGCTGTTTCACCCACGTGGACCGAATAATTCCAGCACCGTTCGCACTTGGTGCCACGCGCGGCTTCCACCCGTACCGTCAGGACCGAATCGGGAGCGGCCTCCACTTCCACCTGTGACGTAATGAAGAGGGCGGAAAGTTGCGGTAAAACGCCCTGCAACAAAGCCCAATCCGATTCGGGAGCCGCGAGATGAATCGCAGCTTCCAACGAAGTACCGATCCGTTTCTCTTGCCGGGCCGTCTCCAGCGCGCCCAACACGGCCTCGCGAATGTTCAGCAGCCGGTCCCAGCGTGCCTGCTGATCCGGGCACAGCCAGGCCTCGACCGCCGGAAAGTTCGCCAAATGGACGCTGATGCCCCGCGCCTCGCCATCCAGCGTGGTGGGCGGCAGGTAGCTCCAAACCTCATCGGCGGTGAAGGTGAAAATCGGGGCGTAGAGCCGCACCAGCACCTCGCTGATCTGCCACAGCGCCGTCTGCGCGCTGCGCCGACCCGCGCTTTCCGGCGCAAACGTGTAGAGACGATCTTTCAGGACATCAAGGTAAAACGCGCTGAGTTGCACCGCGCAGAAGTCGTAAAGCCGGTGGTAGACCTTGTGAAAACTGTACTCCTCCATCGCCCGGCGGCACTCCTGGGCGAGCACCGCCGTCTGGTTCAGCATGTAGCGGTCCAACTCCCACACCGCCTCCAGCGGCACGGCGTCGCGGCACGGATCGAAATCGAACAGATTGCTCAGCAGATAGCGGAACGTGTTCCTCACCTTGCGATAGGCTTCCGCAAGGCGCGCCATCATCTCGTCCGAGATGGGCATGTCGTCGCGGTACTCCACGCTCGCCACCCACGCCCGCAGCACCTCGGCGCCGTACTGTTTGACAATGGTCTGCGGCTCGATGCTGTTGCCCACCGACTTGGACATGGCCCGCCCGTCGGCGTCGAGCACCATGCCGTGCGAGAGAACCGCCCGATAGGGTGCCCGCTCGCGCAGACCCACCCCCAGCAACAGGGAGGATTGGAACCAACCGCGAAACTGGTCGCCGCCTTCCAGGTAGAGGTCGGCCGGCCACGGTAACCCCGGACGATCGAGCACCGCCGCCTGACTCGAACCCGACTCGAACCACACGTCCACGATGTCGCGCTCCTGCTCGAAGGCGGTGCCGCCGCACTGCGCGCAGCTCACGCCGGGGGGAACGAAATCGGAGGCCGGCCGCCGGAACCAGGCATCGGCGCCCTCCGCCGCAAAGAGGCGCACGATCTGGGCATCCACCGCGGCATCGCGGAGATAGGCACGGCACGCCGCGCAGGCCAGCACCGGAATCGGGACGCCCCACGCGCGCTGCCGCGAAATGCACCAGTCGGGCCGATTGCCCACCATGTGACGCAGGCGCTCCTCGCCCCACTTCGGCGTCCACTCGACCTCGCCGATGGCTTTCAGCGCACGTTCCCGCAACTGGTTGCGTTCCATGCCGATGAACCACTGCTCAGTGGCGCGAAAAATGATCGGGTTGTGGCAGCGCCAGCAGTGCGGGTAGGAATGGGTCAACGATGCGGTTGCCAGCAGCGTCCCGTTCCGTCGCAGATGGTCCACGATCAGCGGGTTGGCGGCAAAGATCTGCAGGCCGGTAAACGGCTCGGTCTCCGGGCCGAACAACACGCCGCCCGCATCCACCGGGCACAAGATCGGCAGCTTGTAGCGCTCCCCCGTCTGGAAGTCCTCCGCCCCATGTCCGGGAGCGGTATGGACGATGCCCGTCCCTTGGTCGGTGGTCACGTAGTCCGCCAGCACTCCCGGCACGTCCCGGTCCAGCCAGGGATGGCGAAACTGGACGTGCTCCATGGCGCGCCCCGGAAAGCGCGCCAGAATGTCTTGGATCTCGAAACCGCAGCGTCGCGCCGTCGCCTCGGCCAGCGCTTCCGCCAGAATGAACACTTCCCCGCTCTCGACCCGCGTCGCAACGTAGTCGAGTTCGGGGTGGAACGCCAACCCCACGCTGGCAGGCAGGGTCCATGGCGTCGTCGTCCAGATCACTGCCGCCAGATCACTGACCCCTCGCAGCGCCTCTGAAAGCGTCCCCGCGCCGTAGCGGTACTTTACCCATACCGTCGGACTGTCGTGGTTCTCGTACTCCACCTCGGCTTCAGCCAGCGCTGTCCTGTCGTGAATGCACCAATACACCGAGCGCAGCCCTTTATAGGCGTACCCCTGCGCCACGAACTGCAGAATCTGCTCGGCGATCACCGCCTCGAAGCCGGCCGACATTGTCAAATAGGGGTGTTCCCAGTCGCCAAAGATTCCCAACCGCTTGAACTCTTCCCGGTGCAGGTCCACGTATTTACCGGCGTAATCGCGGCACGCCTTCCGAATCGCCAGCACCGGCATGCCGGCCTTTTTGGCCCCCAGCTGCTGATCCACTTTGATCTCGATCGGGAGTCCATGGCAGTCCCAGCCTGGAACGTAGGGCGAGTCGAAGCCCGCCATCGTCTTGGACTTCACCACGAAGTCCTTGAGGATCTTGTTAAGCGCGTGGCCCAAGTGGATCGCACCGTTGGCGTAGGGAGGACCGTCATGCAGGACAAACGTCGGAGACCCGGCCCGCAGCCGCCGAATCGCACCGCTCAAGTCGATCTCGTGCCAGTGCTGCAGCCAGCGCGGCTCGCTCACTGGCAAGTTGGCCTTCATCGGAAACGTGGTTGCCGGCAGGTTGAGCGTCTTTTTAAGGGGAAGGGATGCCAAAACCGAGCTCTCCAAAGGGCCCACTGGCCCTGCCTTGCAGTATAAAGGACGGAATGCGGTGGCCGTTGAACGCGACACCGCGGCGTGCCAAATCTCGGCTGCGGCCTTGCCCTCGACCGTGAACCTTCAACCTTCAACCGTCCAGAATGGAGGGCACCGCATGGAATCTCCGGGGCGCGCCACGTGGCGCTTTTCCGTTCCCAGTCCCCTCCCCCCGCTTCATCTTCCGGACCCCAATCGACATCCGTCTGCCGGTTCCCTCCACTATTCAGGTAACTTCCCCGTGATAAACTGCGTCGAAGAAGTGTCCTGCAAAGGCGGGTCCATCCGCCCTCGTGCGACACCAAGTGGCTGAAGGAGCTTCGACTCCTGCGTTTAGGTTGCAATGCATTCGCCCCTCAACGATTGGAACGCGACGTTAGAAACGCGACCTTGAGGAACGTCCCATGGCCCATCTAAGCAGCGAGCCTCCCCCGACCGAAGACAGCTCTCCAGCTCCCTCCCCGGAGTACAAGCCGCTGCTCGAATCCTCCGGCTTTTTCGCGTCCCTAAAGGAAAGCTGGCAGACCCTCTTCGGCAAGCAGGGACCGGCCCTGAAACTCGACTCAAAACCAGCTAGCACTGATGTCCTGATCGAAGAGCACTCGGTTTGGAAGTCGCTCGCCGAGAACCTCCGCGCCACCTTCCGTCCGGAAAAGCTCCCGCCCCTGCAGCTGGATTCCAAGCCCATTCCCGTCAAAGACATCTGGGCTAAGGATGAACGTAAGGCTTTAAGCGGTACAGCCTCCTTCTTGATCCATATCGCGGTCATGGCGCTGATCGCGTTGCCGCTGTTCAATCATTCCGTTCGCAACGCGATCCAGCAGAATGTCACCCAGATATTCGTTCCCACGGAAAACCTATCGGCCAAGATGGCGCCGAAACGCATGGGCGGCGGCGGCGGCCATCACGACCCCACCCCGGTGACCAAGGGCAAGCTTCCCAAACTCGAGCGTGCCCCGAAAGCCCCTCCCGTCATCAAGCTGCCGGATGTGCAGCCGAAGCTCCCGGTCGCCCCTGCCATTCAGGTCCAGCCCGATGCCAAGCTGGCCAACGTCAACCTGCCCGTCTTTGGCAGCCCTACTGGCGTCAAGGGTCCGCCCAGTCTGGGTAACGGCCATGGTAATGGAATCGGTTCCGGCAACGGTGCTGGCTTGGGACCCGGAAGCGGCTGGAACACTGGCGGCGGCAACCCCTCCGAGGGCGGTGCGCTCAGTCCTCCGCGAGCCATCTACCAACCTGACCCTGAGTACTCTGACGAGGCCCGCAAAGCCAAGTTCCAAGGCCAGGTCGAATTGTTGGTGACCATCGGCACCGACGGTCGCGTCCACGACGTCCGCGTCTCACGCCCGCTTGGGCTGGGTCTGGACGAAAAGGCTATCGAAGCGGTCAAACAGTGGCGCTTCGAGCCCGCCCGCACCAAAGACGGCAAACCTGTCCAGATCGCCGCCAATATCGAAGTCAACTTCCGCTTGTACTGACGCGACCTTCCCGCCGTCGATCCGCGCGGTGCCTCATTCTTCGGCTTGACCTGTGTCTGTCATCTGCAGGATCATCGCTGCGGTCCAACGCTCGTCCGGGGGTCGCCTACCTTGAAAACCACGCGTCGTACTGCACTGAAATTGCTATCGGGCGCCGCGCCCGCCCTGCTGCTCAACCGACGGTTGCGAGCCCAATCAGAGCTCAAAATCCATTCCGGCCCCTTTCAAGGAACGCGCGAGTCCCTGCAACGCTACGAAATCCCGACGTGGTTCCGCGACGCCAAGTTCGGCATCTGGGCGCACTGGGGACCGCAGTCGGGGGTCGAACAGGGGGACTGGTATGCCCGCAACATGTACATGCAGGGCAGCCGCCAGTATCAGTACCACGTCGCCACTTACGGCCACCCCTCGAAATTCGGCTACAAGGACATCGTGCCCCTTTGGAAAGCGGCCGACTTTGATCCCGAACACCTGATGGGCCTCTATCGTCGTGCCGGCGCCAGGTACTTCATGAGCATGGGCGTGCACCACGATAATTTCGATCTCTGGAATTCTCACCATACCCG
The DNA here is from genome assembly GCA_937898755.1 of uncultured Acidobacteriota bacterium. GTDB lineage: Bacteria > Acidobacteriota > Terriglobia > Terriglobales > SCQP01 > CALEJU01. The sequence goes on from CALEJU010000036.1 coordinate 278,573, forward strand.
CTGGAACGCTGTCCAGATGGGTCCGCGCCGTGACATCGTGGGCCTGTGGGAGAAAACGGCACGGCGCCATGGCCTACGCTTCGGCGTCAGTGAGCATCTCTGGATCAGCTACAAATGGTTTGGCGTCAGCCACGGCCGCGATAAAATCGGGCCCTTGGCCAATGTTGCCTACGACGGCATTGATCCCCGTAACGCCGATCTCTATCACGATGCCGGCAGTGCGCAATGGGCCGGCGGCAAATTCGGTTGGAACGACAACCACATCCCCGACGCATGGCAACACCACTGGTTCCAGCGCATCCAGGACCTGGTGGATCAGTACGAACCCGACCTGCTGTACACCGATGGGGCGCTGCCTTTTGAGACATACGGGTGCAGCGCCGTCGCCAATCTCTATAACCTGAGCGCCCGGCGGCACGGCGGGATGACCCAGGCCGTCTACACCAGCAAGCGGCCCGAGGACTGCGCTACCGGCACCTGCGTCCTCGACTTTGAACGCGGCGTGGCCAATGCCATCCGGCCCGATCCCTGGCAGACCGATACCTGCATCGGCAATTGGCACTATCAGCGCGGCGTGAAATACAAGACCACCAAGACGGTCGTCGACCTGTTGGTGGATATCGTCAGCCAGAACGGCAACCTGATGCTCAACTTCCCCCTGCCCAACAATGGCCAGCTGGATCCCGAGGAAATGCAGGTTCTCGAAGGCATCACCGCCTGGATGGCGGTCAACAGCGAGGGCATTTACGACTCCCGACCGTGGAAAATCTACGGCGAAGGTCCCTCGGTCGCCAACCCTGCCGCAGGCGGAAAATTCAACGAGAAATCCCGCCAACCGCTGACCGTGCAGGACGTCCGTTTCACAACCCGCGGCAACACTCTCTACGCGTTCGTGATGGGCTGGCCCGACCAGCAATCTCCCGTCAACGAAGCCCTGGTCAAGGCCCTCGGCACGTCCAGTGCGCAAGCACCCCCCAAGGTCTTGAATGTCAGCCTGCTCGGCCACGGCGGCCGGCTGCCATGGACGCAGGAGCCCGCCGGCTTACGCGTGAAACTGCCAAACGAGAAACCGAGCGACCACGCCATCACGCTCAAAATCGCTCTGGCCTGATACGCTTCGTCCGCCGTACCGGATCAACCCCCGCACTGACCGATCGGCGCCGGCTCACCCCATCGCGGCGCGCGGGCGGTTAGTCGTGAATCAAACCCCTCGCCGCCGCCCCGCCTGGCCAGGCGGCGCCTTATCGTTTGCTATACAAACTATTTGTAATTACAATCATATCGAGACCCCGGGCTTGGAGCGTGCGCGGTGAAGCGACGAATGGTCATTCTGGTGGTACTGCTGGCCGTCGGCGGCGGCATCTATTTTTTCACGCATCGCTCGCCGCACGAGCTGGTGCTCACCGGGGTGGTTGACGGCGAAGAGGTCGCCGTGGAATCGAAGATCACGGCCCGCGTGGACCGCCTTAATGTCCGTGAAGGCGATGTCGTTCATGCCGGCGATGTTGTGGCGGTCCTGGACCGCTCGGAACTCGACGCCTCGCTGTCTGCGGCCCGGGCCCTGGCCGCCCAGGCGCAGCAGTCGGTCCAGCAATCGAACGCGCAGGTGGGGCTGCTACAGGCCGCCCTGCCCGCTGCCGTTGCTCAGGCCCGCGACCAGGTGAGCGCCGCTGCAGCGGAACTGGAACAGGCACATGCCACCCTCACACGGGTGCAGGCGAACGGCGACCGCGTGCTCCAGCTGGCCGCACAAGGTATTGACTCCGCCCTGCAGCGCGAACAAGCCCAAGCCGATCTCGATTCGGCCCACGCCGGGGTGCGGCTGGCGCAGGGCAAGCTGGCGGCTGCACAAGCCGCGCTGGCCAATGCCCTGGCGCAACAGCGCCAGGTCGCCGTGCAGCGTCAACAGACCGACGTCCTGGCGGCCGCCCAGCGGGCGGCGCAGGCGCAGCAACAGGCCGCTTCGGCTCGGCTCGATCAGACCGCGCTCCTCGCCCCGCTCGGCGGCGTGGTCACTCTGCGAGCGGCGCGCGCCGGCGAGGTGGTCAACCCCGGCAGCCCGGTGGTCACCATTTTCAATCTTGGGGATACCTGGGTCCAGGCCGACATCGAAGAGACCTATGCCGACCAGGTACGTCTCGGCGAGCGTGTCCGCGTCCGCCTGCCCTCCGGAGTGGAGATCCCGGGAACGGTGTTCTACAAGGCGACAGAAGCCGACTTCGCGACCCAACGCGACGTCAGCCGGACCAAGCGCGACATCAAAACCGTCGCGCTACGTGTGCGGGTCAACAATGCCGACGGCCGCCTGGCACGAGGCATGACGGCCTGGGTGGTGTTCCCCTCGCCTTCCGTGGCTCACACCGGGGGAGGCAACGAATGACCCGCGCCCCAGAAACCGATGCTGCCTGCGACCGTTCCATCGCGGTCGCCAACATCTCGCGACGCTTCGGGACGCTGCAGGCGGTGGACGGCGTCTCGTTCACGGTCGAGCCCGGCGAGATCTTTGGCCTCCTGGGGCCCAATGGCGCCGGCAAGTCCACTTTGATCCGCATGCTGACCACGCTGGTGCCGCCCACCAGTGGCAGCGCGCGCGTCGCCGGGCACGACGTCGTACAGGAGGCTGATGCCGTGCGCAAGGCGATTGGCGTGATTCCGCAAAACATGACCAGCGATCCCGATCTCACCTGTACCGAAAACATCTCCATCCACGCCCGGCTCTACGGCGTCCCGTCAAGCCGACGGAAAAAGGCGACCCAGGAGCTGCTCGATTCGGTCAACCTCGGTGATCGCGGCGACGCCTTGGCCCGTACCCTCTCAGGCGGCATGCGACGCCGGCTGGAAATCGCGCGCGGCCTTGTTCACCAACCGCGCATCCTCTTCCTGGACGAGCCGACAACCGGACTTGACCCGTTGTCGCGCATGGCGGTTTGGGAGTTGATGACCCGGCTGCGCGAAAGCCGCGGCCTGACCTTGTTCCTCACCACGCACTACATGGACGAGGCAGACCGGCTTTGTGATCGCCTGGCCATCGTGGACCACGGCAAGATTGTCGTGCTCGATACCCCCGCCGCCCTCAAAGCGGCTGTACCCGGCGCAGCGGTCATCGAAGCGCGCCTGGAACCCGACCTGCCCGAAGCGGTCCGGGATCTCGAACAGCTCTCCTCGGCCCGCAAGGTAGTGGTGCAGGGCCAAGCGCTCTACCGCATCTTCAGCGACCACGGCCCCAGTACCGCCACCGATCTGGTCGAGCTGACCCGCGCCCGTCACGTTGAACTCAAGAGCCTGTCGATTCAGAGCACCAGCTTGGACGACGTCTTTCTACACTTCACCGGCCGCGGCCTGGGCGAGGATACCGTCCCCACGCCGGCCCACGCTCTTCCCGGAGGCCGGCCATGACCCGAGCCTTGGCCATCATTGAACGCGATCTGCGCAAATTCTTCCGCAGCCCCGCCTTGCTGGCGGCGTCGCTGATTTTACCGTTGGCTCAACTCATCATTCTCGGCAACGCCTTTGGCGGCAATATCAGGAACGTGCCCTTGGCGGTGGTCAACCAGGATCAAGGCCCGGAGTCCATCGCGGTGCGCGAGAAGTTGCTGGCCGTCGCCGCCAATGCCCGTACCTTCATCCCGCTCGACTACCCCGATCAGGCGACTGCGTTGCGCGCGCTCCGCGATGGGCGCCTGGGCGCCATTCTGATCATCCCGCCGCAGTATTCGCGCGATCTGCTCACGCATCTGCGGCCCCGGCTCGGCCTGATCACCGATAACACCGACCGTTTCAGCTCCAGCAGCGTCGCCGCCACCATGGCCGCATTAACGCAGTCCATCAATGCCCCACTCATTCCGCCGCGTGAGGCGCCGCAACTCCAGCTCGAGGTGGTGGAGCTCTATCCCTACATCAGCTACATGAAGTACCTGCTGCCGGGATCCATCACGCTGGCCATTTTCGTAACGGCCATGATCGGCGGCGGCATTCTATACATTGACGACAAATCCCGCGGACTGCACGAAGGCTACCTCGTCACGCCCATCACCAAGCTCGAGCTGATCCTCGGATTCATCACCGCGGGCGTTATCAAGGCCATCCTCGTCGGCCTGGTGGTTTTGTTCGTCGGGGCGCTGCTTTCCGGCGTGGGCAACGTCCTCCAGCCCGAGCGCCTGGCGCTTCTCGTGTTGCTCACCACCGTGAGCTCGACCGCCTTGATCAGCATGATGTTTTGCATCATGGCGCGCATCAACGACCCGCTGGTACCACGCGCCATCTTCGGCGTGCTCAACACCCTGCTCTTTTTCCCCAGCGGGGCGGTCTATCCCATCGCCGCCTTCCCGACGTGGATGCGATGGATCGCCGTGATTGATCCTTTCTCTTACGCTGTGCATGGCTTCCGGACGCTGCTCCTGAAGCCGACCGGGTTGGTTGCCATCTCCGGCGATCTGTTGGCCCTCGGCCTCACCACCCTGCTGATGTTGAGCGGCGCCACCCTGCTTTTCCGGAGGACGCTATGAAGAAGACCCGCCTCTCGCCATACGATCCTGCATCGAGTCCTCCCCTGCTTCTCGGCCGGGCGGTTCCCGGGATGGACGACCGTATGGGCCGCCTTCTCTGGCGCTGCGCTCTCGCCATGCGCCGGCGCTTCGACGAGGCCCTCCGGCCCCTCCGTCTGCAGGCCCGCCACTTCGCCATGTTGATCGTCTTGCAGCAGGAAGGCGTGATCTCGCAACAGGAGCTCGCGCAGCGCTCGGGAATTGACCCCAGCACTGCCGTGGCCCTGCTCGATGAGTTGGAAAAGCTGCGCCTCGTCGAGCGGCGTCAGAATCCGGTGGACCGCCGCGCTCACCAGTTGCATCTCACCGCGGCTGGCAAAAAGCGGCTGAATCGGGCCTTGAGCGCCGCCACTGCCGTGGATAACGCCATGCTGGCGCCGTTGACCCTTGACGAACGACGCCTCCTGAAGGACTTACTTCGCAAGGTACTCTCGGCCTAGGCAGCCGCTTCGTCGAGCATCTGCGTCAGCGCTTCCTCGATGGCGCGTGCCGCCTCAAGCAGCGCGGGGTTGCCAAAGTGGCTGAGCAGCGCCGTGGGGCGGACGGTACTGAGCTCCAGACCGTCGTCCTTCTCGTACAGCGCCACGCGACAGGGCAGCACCGTTGCCACTGCCATCTCCTGTCCCAGCACTTCTGCCGCCGCCTGCGGTTGACAGACGTCAAACACCCGGCACATGGAGGGAAATGCCAAGCCCTTTTCGCGCAGTTTCAGGCCCAAGTCTGTCACATTGAGGATGCCAAATTGGTGTTTCTGGGCGGCCGTCTGCAGGGCCGTCGCCAATTGATCGGCATTCTTCAAGCGGGCGCTTCTTGTCAGCAGGTCGTGCATTCTGGGTCTCCACTTCACTTAGATACCCTTTCCGTGCATGCGGTCACCCCTGTCGTTAAAACAAATTCTGGCCAAACCTGTGACCAAAACACGACTTCGGTCTCTTTCTCAGTAGGACGACCTCACCGCGTCGCCTCATTTGGACCACGGGTCGTTTCAGGAGAGGACCATCATGTGCACCGAACGTTGGATTCGATTGTTTGCCGGAAGCATGATCTTGATCAGCTTGGCACTGGCTCACTGGGTCAGTGGTTGGTGGTACGGCGTCACGATATTTGTTGGCTTGAATCTGCTGCAGTCCTCGCTCACCCGATTTTGTCCCCTCGAGAAAGTCTTGCAGTGTGCCGGGGTTTCTTCGGCCTGCGACAGGCCCGCCGCCCGGCCCGGCGCGGCGGTCTCTCGGGGCAAGGAATAATCCATGAACATCCGGGGCATTCGGTCACGGTGGCTCCTCCTTTCTGTTGCCGCGCTGTGGGCTGTTCCCCTCTTGGCGGCCGGCCCGTCGTCCGCTCCCCTCGTGACGCTCGGCGAAGCCCTGCGGCTCGCCTTGTCGTCGAGTTCGCGTATGGAAGCCGCCGCCGCAATGCAGCGCGGTGGTGAAGCGCAAGTCCGCGAGGCTCGCAGCGGCTATTGGCCGCAAGTGGACTTGGCGGAGGACTGGACGCGAAGCGACGATCCCGTCTTCGCCTTCGGAGCACGCCTCCGCCAGCGCCGGTTCACGGCTGCCGATTTCGACTTGGCGCGGCTGAATCAACCAGGCCCCGTCAATGATCTGCAATCGCAATTGAACCTGCGCTGGACCCTCTGGGATGCGCGCCAGACTGAAATGCGGGTGCGCCGGGCTGAATTGGGCGTGCAGGCCACCCAACGAGAGCGGGAGCAGACGCAGCAAGAAGTACTCCAGGACACACTCGCCGCCTATTGGCGGTTATCCGCAAGCTTGGCCCAACAAACCGTTGCTGCCAGCGCCGTGACAGCAGCCGCTGCCGCCGCCAAGGACGCGACCTCGCGCTACCGTCAAGGTTTGACGGTTCAAGCCGATCAGCTCAGTGCCGAGGTGGGGCTGTCCGGCGCCCAAGCTCGTGAACTGGAAGCCGAGGCACAGGTATCCATGGCTCGCGCCGGCCTGAACCGCCTGTTGGGGCGTGCTCAAGATAGCGACATTCGGGTCCAACCCCTCATTACCGGCGACCTGGCAGAACCTTCGCAGCTGCAAGTCCTCTTGGCCGCGGCTCAGGCCCACAGTCCCCAGCTCCAAACCGAAACTGCGCGCACCGCCATGGCCGCGACCGAGGTGACCCGAGCACGAGCTGCCGCTCATTTACCGACATTGTCCAGCTTGGTTCAGTGGCAGCGTGATCAGCCGACATGGACCGGGAATGGCCAAGGTCACTGGACGGCAGCCGTACACCTGCAGTTGTCTCTGTTTCGCGGCGGGGCGGACCAGGCCGCAATCGCCAGTGCCTTGGAGCAAGAGATCGCCGCCAACGCCCTCCAGCGCGATCTTCAGAGCCAATTGGAGCTCACGATACGCCAGGCTTGGTATGCCGCGGAAGCAGCGCGGGCTCAGGTCGGCGTCAGCCGGCAAGCATCGGATCAGGCCTCTGCGGCGCTTCGAATTCTGCAGACACGATACGCCAATGGCCTGACCACCCTGACCGATCTCCTGCAGGCCCAGGCAGCGCAGGTCGCCGCGCAAAGCCGTCAGGTTGAGGCGCTTTACCGATGGCAGCTCAGCCTGGCAAGAACCCAGGCGGCTGCAGGGTTACTGTCTCCAGAGACTGCGGCACACTTTGCCCAGCCCGCGCCGGCACATTCCGGATCTGACCTCAACCTCCCAAATGAAACGCACCCCTAAGCCAACGCTTGGGGCGCGACCCGGACTGTTAACTGGAGAAGTTTTGACATGGATATTCAGCACAACCCGCATCGCCTCCTGATGATCCTGCCGTTGCTACTGGCGCTGGCCGGCAGCGCCTGTCGGCGGACGGAGGCCCCGGTAGCGCAGACCGGCTGGCCCCTGCCAGCCGGTCTGCCCGTGGCCACCGTCACTTGGACTGAGGCACCCGACACGTTCGTCGCGGTGGGTTCGGTAGAGGCGCGGACCTCGGCCACGCTGGCGGCACGGGTCACTGGAATGGTTCTCGAAGTTCGGGTCCAGCCGGGTCAACGGGTGCGAGCCGGCCAGCTATTGGCGGTTCTGAGCAATCCCCAGGCGGGAGAAGAAGTTCAAGCACAACAAGCGGCATTAGCCGCAGCGGAAGCCAGCTTGCATGCTGCCCAACAGCAGCATCGGGCGGCGCAGGCGAACGCGGATCTTGCTCACTCCACTTATGACCGTTATCGCGGGCTGGCACAGGCCGTCAGTCCGCACGAGCTTGAGACGGTCAGCGCCGCCGCCCAAGCGGCCCAGGCAGCCCAGCAAGCGGCGGTCGCGCAGGAGCAGGCGGCACAAGCCGGGGTGCGTCAGAACCAGGCAACATTGCAAGCGGCACGCACCGGGGCGTCGTTTTCCCGCATCACGGCTCCTTACTCGGCCATCGTGACCGCGAAATGGGTGGATGCCGGAGCCTTAGCCACGCCGGGCCTGCCACTGCTGCAAATCGAGCGTCCGGGGGCCTCCCGCCTGGCAGTTTCCGTCCCTAACACCGTATTGCCCGCCGTTCATCTCGGCCAGCACTTGGCGGTGGAAATCGACGGCCACGTTCCAGCGCAGATGGACGGCGTGGTCGGCGAGATTGCGCCCGACAGCGACACCCTCTCCCGCTCGGCTCTGGTCAAGTTGGACCTGCCGGCGGCCGCGAATCTGCGCAGCGGACTCTACGGTCGCGTGGCAATTCCCACTGGCAGCCGGCGCGCCCTCCTGGCCCCGGCAAGCGCCCTCTTACACCGCGGCGATCTCGACGAGATCTATGTCGTCAACGGCGCTGGCCGCGCCGAGTTGCGTCTCGTTAAACCCGGCGCTGTCCTCTCCGGCCAGGTTGAGATCCTTTCCGGCCTGAGTCCCGGCGAACACTACGTGCTCCACGCCGATAACTTCCTCGCCACTCTGCAGCAGGACCCCAGCCATGACAACTAAAACTCCGGGACTCGCGGGTCGCATTGCTGCCTACTTCATCGACTCGAAGTTGACACCGCTCATGATCCTGTCGACTCTCGTCCTCGGTGTTTGGGCCATCGTGGCCATGCCACGCGAGGAAGAACCCCAAATCCGTGTGCCCTTTGTGGATGTATTTGCGACGCTGCCCGGAGCAAACTCAGCCGAGGTGGAGCAGCGCCTGACCGCCCCCTTGGAGCGCCTGCTACAGGAGATTCCCGGGGTCGAGCATATCTATTCCACTTCCAGTACCGGGGGAAGCCTGGTGGTCGTGCGTTTTGAGGTCGGTCGCGACGTGCAGCGCAGTCTGACCGAGGTCTACACCAAGCTCTACGCCCACTTGGATGCCTTGCCGGCCGGCGCCCCTCCGCCCGTGGTCAAACTGCGTTCGATCTACGACGTCCCGGTGCTGGCACTCACCCTCTCCGGGCCGGGCTACGACGATGACACCCTGCGGCGCATCGCCGAGGAGTTGAACCAGGAAGTGAAGCGTGTCCCCAACGTTTCGCATACGGAGATCTTGGGAGGGCGCCAACACCAATGGCGTGTCGAGATGCAGACTGCCCGTCTGCAGGCCTTTCACGTCACACCGACAGCGATTGCCGCTGCCATCTCGGCGGCCAACCAACGCCAGGCAGTTGGCGAACTCCACCCGCCCAACCAGGACGCCGAGGTCTATGCCGGCCAACACTTGGCCAGTGCTGCGGATCTCGCTCAAGTGGTGGTCGGAGTCAGTCAAGGACAGCCGGTGCTGCTCCAGCAGGTGGCTCAGGTTCTGGACGCACCGGCCGAGGCGACACAGTACGTCCGGCTCAGCACCGGCGCCGGCGCTACCGGGACGCCATCTCGCGCGGCTGCGCCCCTTCTATTCGCCCCGGCCGTCACGCTCAGTGTCGCCAAACGGGAAGGCGCCAATGCCGTACAGGTCGTCGACAGCGTCCTCCGCCGGGTCAACAGCCTGCGGCAAACCATGCTCCCCGCTGGAGTCCACCTGACGATCACACGCAACTATGGTCAGACGGCACAGCAGCGCTCCAACGAACTGCTCTTCCACATGTTGCTGGCTACCGGGTCGGTGATCTTGTTGGTGGCGGTGGTGTTGGGGTGGCGCGAATCGGGCGTCGTCGCCATTGCGATTCCCCTGACTCTACTCCTCACCTTGTTCCTGTTTTATATCTACGGCTACACGCTGAATCGCATCACGCTGTTTGCCCTGATTTTTTCGATCGGAATCCTGGTCGATGACGCCATTGTGGTTGTGGAGAACATTGTCCGCCACTTTCGGTTGCCGGAAAGCCAAGGCCGACCGCGCGCTCAGGTGGCTGTCGAGGCCGTGGCCGAAGTCGGCAATCCCACGATTCTGGCGACCCTTACCGTCATCGCCGCCTTGCTGCCGATGGCGTTTGTCGGTGGGCTGATGGGTCCCTATATGCGCCCAATTCCGGTGGGGGCCTCAGCGGCGATGGTGTTTTCGCTGCTGATTGCCTTCGCCATCTCACCCTGGGCAGCAACGCGAATCCTGGCAAAAAAGTCCTCCCCGCAGCCCGATGCCCACGGCTCATCGTCGGAAGACTGGGCGACGCGTCAATATCGACGCATCATGCCCTCGTTGCTGGCCAGCCGGGTGCGCCAGTTTCTCTTCTTCGGCGGCATCGGTGTCCTCCTGCTGGCCGCTCTCTCCTTAATCTGGTTTCGGGTAGTGCTGCTCAAAATGCTGCCCTTCGACAATAAGGACGAGTTTGAAGTGGTTCTGCAGATGCCGGATGGCACCCCGTTGGAACAGACCGCAGCCGTCGCCCAGCGTCTCAGCGATTATCTTGGTCAACAGGCGGAGGTCCGTGACATTACCAGCTATGTCGGCACGCCCGGGCCTTACAACTTCAATGGTTTGGTGCGGCACTATTTCCTTCGCCGCCGTCCCAACCAAGCGGATCTGCAAATCGATTTAGTGGACACCTCCGAACGCCGGCGTCAGAGTCATGCGTTGGCTGTCCAGTTACGCCCCGAGCTGGCACGCATCGCCGCCGCAGACGGCGGACGCATCACGGTCGCCGAGATTCCGCCCGGGCCCCCGGACCTGCAGACCCTGGTGGCGGAGGTCTATGGCCCCTCCCAGCGTGGCGAGGCGGAGCTGGCTCAGGACGTGGCGGCGACGTTGCGGCGCACCCCCGGCGTCGTTGATGTGGACACCTCGCTGCGCGATGCGCAAGCCATGGACACCATCGCCGTGGACGAGAAAAAAGCCGCCCTCAGTGGCGTCAGCGTGGCGCAAGTGGTTGCCGTCCTGCAGCTTGCCTTGCATGGGCAAGCGGTGGATGTGGCTCACCTCCCCGAACAACGCGAGGAGGTTCCCGTCTGGCTGCAGTTGACGCGCACCGACAGAACCCGCATGGACGAGCTTCTCTCGTTGCCGCTGACCGCGGCTGACGGCCACACCGTACCCCTCTCCGAATTGACCGTGGTGCAGCGGGGCCAGATCGATCCTGACCTGGTTCACAAGGATCTCCGGCCCGTAGTCTATGTGCTTGGCGACGTGGCTGGTGCGGAGGAAAGCCCCGCCTATGCCGTGCTCGCCCTCAACCCCAAGCTGCGCCGGCTGCGCTCTCCCTCCGGACTCCCCCCCACCCTGCTGCTCAATGCACCTCCCAAGAGTACGGAGGCTTACACCATCAAGTGGGACGGGGAATGGCAGACCACGCTCAATGTGTTCCGCGACCTCGGCGTGGCCTTTGCCGCCGCGCTGGTGCTCATCTACGTCCTGGTGGTTTCCTGGTTTCGAAGCTATCGCACGCCTTGGGTGATCCTCGCCCCGATCCCGTTGACGCTGATCGGCATCCTGCCGGCCCACGCGCTCCTGGGGGCCTACTTCACCGCCACCTCGATGATTGGATTCATTGCCGGCGCCGGCATCATTGTGCGCAACTCCATCATCCTGGTCGATTTTATCGAATTGCGTCGCGCCCAGGGCATGCCGCTGGCGGAAGCCGTCGTGGATGCGGGCGCGGTGCGCTTCCGGCCCATGCTGTTGACCGCGGCTGCCGTCATGGTGGGCTCGTCCGTGATGTTGAAAGACCCCATCTTCCAAGGGCTGGCAATCTCCCTGCTCGCCGGGGAAGTCGCCTCAACGCTGCTTTCCCGCATTGCCGTGCCCGTGCTGTACTACCTGTCCGCCGCGGAACGCGACACTGCCCTCGCGCCCGTCCGCGCATAGCGCGCGTGTTCCCGCGCGGTTGTGGGTGTCCGGGCTCCGGCGATGCCGGGTCCACATCGCGCCTCCAACTCGCGCCGCACCCTTCGGCGGGCACGTTGGAGGCGCATCTTCACCGCCGAAACGCCCAAACCCATCACCTGGGCTACTTCGTCGGTGGAAAGATTCTCGAAATCCCGTAACAGCAGTACCAGCCGGTCCGGAGCGGAGAGCTTGGCGACCGCTTGCTGCAGCTGGTCGCGCACTTCGTCCTGGAGCAGAGACGCTTCGGGACTCTGGCCGGCTTGAGTGGATTCCAATCCCCGGCCCTGATCTTCCATCTCCTGCAGCGAGGCCGCATTACGGAGTAGTTGATGCTTGCGGCGCTGCCGGTAACAGGCGTTGCGCACGATCCGGTAAAGCCAGACGTGGAAAGCCTCGGCCGAACGGAGTTGGCGCACGGAATGCAGCGCCGAAACGAGCGACTGCTGCGCGATATCCTCGGCGTCCTCCCGATGCCCGCAAACCATCATGCCGAAGGAGAAGATGCGTTGTTGGTAGGTGTCGAGAAAATGCTGCACGGCCGCCGCGTCACCGCTGCGCAGCTTGTCAATCCAGTCGCCTTCGATTTCGCGAAGTTTGGCACCCACGGCAGGCTCTGTCATGCCCCCAGAGTATGCCCGACGCGACCCGGAAGCGGAGTATCGTCATGCCCTGTGTCTACTTCCCGCCCTTGAGGTAAGCCCAACCCGCCTCCTGCTTGCGGACAATCTCGGCTGCGCCTGAGTCCACCGGCTTCACAAAGGGCAAGAGGTCATCCGGCTGCATCTTCAGGGCGCGCATGGTATTGGAACAGGCAACAAAGTGAACGCCGGAATCGGCCAGCTGCTGCATCTGCGCCTGCAGCTCTCCGTCAGTCTTGGCCACCATTCCGATCCCCGGCCCCAGCGCCACCACCTCGATGGAGGTGGACTTAATGCCGAACGCTTGTTGCAGGTTGACCACATTGTGCAAGACCGCTTGCCACTCCTCAGTACCCGGGATATTCACCTCGATGACCACCCGATGCTGCCGCGCGGCCATGAAGCCGGCCGTCAAGACCGTGCCGAAAACGATCAAAGCATAAGTCATGCGTTTGTTCATAGTTCACCTTTCGACGTTGACCCGCACTGCCCTCTACCCCGCCGCTGGACAGCAGCAGCGGCTGCCGAGCTAGCTCACGAAGCAGGCTTGTTCGTTCACTACCGGCAAGTCCTGCGCATACCATGCTTCCATGCCGCCCACAACGTTGACAATGTTCTCGAAGCCTTCGTGCCGCAGCAGACTGGCGGCTACGCTAGAGCGGTAGCCACTCCCGCAGACGACGTGAATTGCCCCTTCGCGTGGTAAATCCTGCAGATGCTTCGCCAGATCGCCAGCCATGCGGTGGATGGCGCCTGCGATATGCCCGTGGTTCCATTCCCCATCACTGCGGACATCGAGAATGAATGCCCCGGCCTTCCGGCTTAACTCCTGCACGGAAAGCTGCGGCACGTGCGCCTGTGCCAGACCCGCTGCAATCCAGACACGCATTCCTCCGTCGAGATAGCCTCGCACATCGTCCAGGCCGACGCGGGCAAGCGCACGGACCGCCTCTCCCATGGGTGTGTCGTCGTCGCCGACCAGGACGATCGCCCGGTCCTCGGGAATCATCCAAGCCGCCCACATCGAAAGGTTCTGGCCGGCGCCGATGTTGAAGGCCCCGGGAATATGCGCCCCGCCGAAGGCCTCAGGTCGGCGCAGATCTACCACCACCGCCGCCTCCCGCAGCGCGTTCTGAAAGTCAGCGAGCGCCAGCGGACGATTCCCCGCAAATCCACCTACCGCAGCCGGCCCCACCGAGTTGAGCCGCTTCATGCGACGGTAATAATCCGGGAATGGCGGAACGCTTCCCAGAATGTGGGCGATGAATTCTTCGCGCGGTTGCGGCTGAAAATAGGGGTTACAGGCCCGCTCATAACCCATGGTGGAGGCGTCGCGCTCTCCCACCCCGCTGCCACATAGAGTCCCGGCACCGTGTGCCGGGTGCAACTCGACCCCGTCTTCCACGCCAGCCAGCTTCTCATGAACGCTGGTGAAGAGCGACGCCGCCAGACGGCGCTTGGCTGCTTCGCCCAGCAGGTCCGGACGACCGAGCGACCCGACCAGCACGCAGTCACCTGATAGCAGCGCCACAGCATGCGTCTCGGAGCGGGACAAGTCATAAATCAGGTACGACAGGTGTTCCGGTGTATGCCCCGGCGTGTGCACCGCCCTGATGCGCAGCCCTTCCAACTCCAGAACGTCCCCATCCCGGAAGGCATGGTGCGCAAACTGATACTCGAAGTCCTCGCCCCTGTCGTGACCGCTCAGCCACAACTCCGCCGCGGTGGTCTGTGCCAGTTCCAAAGCGCCAGAAGCATAGTCGGCGTGGATGTGGGTCTCCAGAACATAAGCAACCGTCAGACCGTGGGTGCGCGCGTGGCGGACGTAAGTGTCGACGTCGCGCTTCGGATCGACCACAACGGCTCTTCCCTGCGCGCTGAGGATGTACGAATAGTGCGCCAACCCCGGAACCTCGATCCTTTCCAATTTCATGCTTGACCTCGTTGCGCGCTCTGGTCCACAAGATGTTCCAAACGTGCTTTCCCCTCTGCTCCCGCACAAACCAGCTCGCACAGGCTAAACACAACCGGATCGGCGATCCAATAGTGCACCCGATTGCCCGATTTCCGTCGCCCCACCAAGCCGGCTCGATAGAGCTCTTGTAGATGCTGGGAGACGTTCGGCTGGCTGGCGGCCGTTTGCGCCACCACTTCGCTCACTGTCTTCTCTCCGCCTTCCAGCACCTGCAAGATTCGCAAGCGCATCGGCTCGCCCAGTGTGCGAAAGCGAGCGGCCACCTGCTCCAGCATCGTGTCGCTCAGAAGAGACTTCATTTTTTTCAGCCTTGTCTATATCGTTCCATGCTTATATACTGATGTCAACCTGAAGGCCTACGAAGACCGATGCCCATTCGACACCTCACGCCCTACCAAGCCACCCTCGATCTGCAACGCGCAGGGATTGACGTTCGCGAATACACCGAGTTTGCCGCCGGCCACATTGCGGGAGTTCGGCTGGTTCCGCTCCAACGTCTGGGAACCGAAGCCATCATGTGGGACAAGAAGACTCCCTTGCTTCTGGTTTGCCGCAGCGGCAAACGCGCGACCCAGGCTGCGGCAACCTTGGACCGGTTAGGCTTTACAGACCTCGCGATTCTTGAAGGTGGGATGGAAGCATGGCGTCAAATGGGCTTGCCGGATCAAAAGGTCCTGCGCCAGCCCTGGTCTTTGGAGAGGCAGGTGCGGGTCATCGCGGGAGGTATGATTGTGCTCTCCAGTTTATTGGCTGCCACCGTAACACCATGGTTCCTCATCTGGACGCTTTGCGTGGGACTGGGACTGACAATTTCCGGCATGACCGACCTTTGCTTGATGGCCGGTTTGATGGGACGCCTTCCCTGGAACCGTGGTTCCGAAAAGACTGGTTCCAAAAAGACTCCATGCCTTTCAGATCGGATCTGAGATGACGACATTCCTCGGCCTTCTTCTCGGCATCGCCATCGGTGTCATTTCCGGATTGGTGGGCATTGGCGGCGGCGCGTTGCTCATCCCCGCCTTGATCTACTGGTTCGGCATGAACCAGCACAAGGCCCAAGGCACCTCGCTCGCCACCTTGCTGGCGCCCATCGGCATCTTTGCGTTCTGGGAGTATTACCGCAGCGGCAACGTCGACGTGAAGCTCGCCGTGCTGTTGGCGATTGGCTTCGCCATCGGCGGCTTCTTCGGCGGCGTCTGGGCGCAACATCTCTCCGGCCTGGTCTTGCGCCGTTCATTTGCGGTGCTTCTTATTGTGCTGGCCGCCAAGATGCTGTTTTCGAAATAGCTCCGCGCACCCATTTTGGATTGGTGCACCCCAGCTCCGCGCGACGGGCGTCGAGGACCCCGATTCGCGCCTGCCGGCGCATGTGACCGGGCGCTAACCGACACGCAACCCGTATCAGAATCCATATCAGGCGCCACCGAACGGTCCACAGGAATCGCGCAGCCTGTTCCTCGCCCGGGCCGTCTGCGATCTCAGCCAGAAGCGCCGACTCGGCGGGTGCCTCGAACTGACGCTATGATTGGGGTCTGCGCGCGGCTGGACCCCCGACGCCGAGCGCGAGAGTTGGACCGGTGTCGTAGGTTCCCGGAAGCTAATGAGCCGTCAACTCGCTTCATTGTTGGAGTCTTCCGGACTGCTCAGCGCTGCCGAAGTAGCGGAGGCTAGCCGCACCGCCGCGTCGGGAAAGCGTCAGCTCCTCGACGTCGTCCTGGCCGACGGTCGCGTCAGTGAAGAACAAGTCGCCGAGGCGATGGCGACCCATCTCCACCTTCCCTTCTTGAAGCTGGCCACCGCAAACGTCGATCCCGACGCCATCAAGCTGGTGAGTGAAACCCTGGCGCGCAAACGTGTCTGTTGCCCCTATCTGAAAGAAGAAGACCCGTTGAAACGACGGCGCCCGACCTTGACGCTGGCCATGGCCGACCCGACCGATCTGGTCGCCCTGCAGGATGTGGAGTTCGCCAGCGGCTGTTCGACAAAGCCCGTCATTGCCACCCGCTCCGAGATCACCGACGCCATTGACCGCTACTACGCTCCGGAAAAGTGGCTGGACGGCTTTTTGCGTAACATCTCCCCCACCGAGGACCTGCGCGTCTTTAGCGCGACGGCAGATGAAACCGCAGAAGAGGACGCCCGGACCGGTTCGGCGTCCGTCGTTAAGATGGTCAACCTGATCATCCAGGATGGCATCCGTTTGGCGGCGAGCGACATTCACATCGAGCCGACACTCAATGACATCAAGGTCCGCGCCCGCGTGGATGGGTTGCTGCGAAACTTCATGCGGCTGCCAAAGTGGCTGCATAGCAGCCTCATTTCCCGAATTAAGATCCTCGCTGGTCTCGATATCGCCGAGCGCCGGCGTCCGCAGGACGGTCGCATCAAGGTCACGCTGGGCGCCTCCGACGTCGATCTGCGCGTCTCGAGCCTGCCCACGCACTTCGGCGAAAAAGTCGTGCTGCGTATCCTGGGCGCGGGTGGGCGTGTGCCTGGACTCGACACCCTCGGCATGGCCGCATCCGACTTACAGCTCTTGCGCCACGCTTCCGCCCAACCCCAAGGCATGATCCTGGTGACCGGACCCACTGGAAGCGGCAAGACCAACTCGCTGTACGCCCTATTGGAAGACAAAAAAAATCCTTCCATCAACATCGTCACGGTCGAGGACCCCATTGAATTTCAACTGCCGGACATCACCCAAGTACAGGTCAATGTGAAGTCCGGTCTCAACTTCGCCGCCTGTGTCCGTTCCATCCTCCGGCAGGATCCGGACGTGATCTTGATCGGTGAGATCCGCGATCTGGAGACTGCCGAGATCGCTTTTCAGGCCGCCATGACCGGCCACCTTGTCCTCGCCACCCTGCACACCAACAGCACCGCTGCCACCGTGGCGCGCCTGCTCGATCTGGGCGTTGACCCCTACCTCATCAGCGGCTCGGTCAACCTCATTGTGGCGCAGCGACTGGTCCGCCGCATCTGCACGCGTTGCAAGGAACCCTTTCAACCCCCTCGCGCGCAACTCGAACGGCTGCCGGCCGAGTTGCGCGTGCCGGAGCACTTTCACGGCCGCGGTTGTGAGGCCTGCGGCCAGACCGGCTACCACGGCCGAACTGCCGTCTTCGAGCTTCTGCGCATGACGCCGACACTCAAGGAGCTGGTGGGCCGCCGTGCTCCCGAAGCCGAGATCCGGCGGGCCGCCCTCGCCTCCGGAACTTCCACCTTGCTGACCGCCGCGGTCAGCAAGGTGGAGGCCGGCGTCACCACCGTGGAGGAGGTGTTGCGCGTGTTGCACTTCCAGGAAGAAGACACGCCTCTCTGTCCCCGCTGCGGCGTGGCACTTCCGGCGGATGGCGGCGACTGCACCCATTGCATGGCGCCACCGCGCAGCACGCGCTGTGGCGCCTGCGGCGGCGATCTCAAACCTGAATGGCGCGCCTGCCCCTTCTGCAGTGCGCCGGTTGTTGCCCCTCCGGCCTGCGTCGTCGACGCTGGAGTTGCTGCCGGCTCCGCCTCCCCCACCGCAGCACGGCCAGCCCGCCCCCCGCTCGTTCAGACTCCCTTGCCTGCGCCACTATCGCCTGTCACACCGCACGCCGATCCGGAAGTCGCCGAAGAACTGCGCCAGCCGCAGATTGTCGTCGTCGACGATGACGAGATGATGCGCGGCCTGATCAACATCGCCCTCATGGAACTCGCCCCGCTTCCAGAGATCACCGAAGCCGCTGATGGGATCGATGGTTTGCTGGCCATTGAGCGCGTGATGCCCGATTTGGTGATTCTCGATGTGGATATGCCGGGCTTGTCCGGCTTCGATGTCTGTCAGAAACTGCGCAGCCGCGTGCAAACCGCCTTTATCCCCATCATGATGCTGACCGCCAACAATGCCGAGCAGAGTCGCACCAGGGGCTTTATGGTGGGCACCGATGACTACATGGCCAAGCCCTTCGCCGTTCCCGAGTTGCACGCCCGCGTTATGCGCCTGCTGCGCCGCACCTACGGACTTTAGGCTGTATCCTGCAGACCGCAAAGACGCATGTCGCACCCACGCGTTCCCCGACCATCAGAACTGGCGTGTCACCCCGGCGGCATCCTGCTGGAGGACGTCAGCCGGTTCCGTGCTCACCAGGAAAATGCTGAATTGTGCCGCCTGCCGGCTGACGAGGTGATAGCCATTCTGCGCGGCGGTCGCGGCCCAGGAAGGCATGGCCCGGTCCAAGGCATGTTCTTGATCGCGGGGCTCGATGAAAACCGACAGCAGCGGGCGGAGCCGGTCGTTGGGAATGTAGACCAGGTGCAGTACGTGCCGATGGCGCAGACCGCAGAGTCGCCCCTGCACACGACAATACCCACGCTGGCTCAAGTCTGGGATCGCCGTTGCCGAACCGGTAAAAGTGCGCGCCAGTTCCTGCAATGCGTCCGCCTGCACAAACGGCACGTGGCTCACGACCGTGCAGCCATGATCGGCATGGTCCGCAATCGCCGCGGCGTAGACAGGCAGGGGACCCTTGCGATACCAGGCTCCGCCCAGCAGCACCAGCAGGAGAGCCACCGAGAGCCAGCGCAAACGGGCCTGCGACGGTTGCGGTTGTCGTCCCACAATACGCGCCTGCAGCGCGATCACGCGCTGCGGGTCGGGAGCCGCATGTCGTACGGTGCTACGGAACCATTGATCATCAAGCTTCTGCTGATTCAAGGCCTCGCGGCATGCCCCACACGCGGAGAGATGCGCCTCGAGCGAGGCCGCCACCGGGCTGGTCAACTCGCCGTCCAAATAGCGCCCAATCTCTTCCTGATGCGTCTGGCAATCCATTACTCGACTCCGCGTCCTTTCGGGTCCGGGCTTCCCTGACTGTCATAATCCCGTCTTGGCCCTTGTCTATTCCCCATGGGGGACCACTTCTCCGTTGCGGCGCTTGGGCGCCGTGCGCGGTGCCAGTTCAGCCCGTAGCAGCCGCCGTCCGCGATGCAGCCGCGACATGACCGTTCCAATCGGAATCTCCAGTATCTCAGCCGCTTCCCGGTAGGAAAACTCTTCGACCAGGACCAGCAACATGACCGGTTTGAACTCGATTGGTAACCGGTCCAGTGCTTCCAGCGCCTCCGCTGTGGACAAAACTGGGGCAGATGGCCCGGCCAGCACCTGATCCAGCCCGGTGTCCTCGATTGAGATGAAGTTGTGGGCTGCAGGCCGGCCGGCATAGCTCCGGTTGATGACGTTCATCAAAATGCGGAACAACCAGGCTCGCGCGTTGGTCCCGCGCTCGAATCCGCGGAAATATTTCCACGCTCGCAGGAACGTCTCCTGCACTGCATCCTCCGCCTCTTCTTGGCGGCGGGTGAGTCGCAGCGCGGTGCGCAACAACACTTGCGTGTGTGCCACCACCAGCGGCTCGAAATCGGCGTGCGAACGTGAAGAAAAAAGGGACACGAAGTTGCGCTAACCCGCAGCGACGCTGCTAGGGGGCTCTCCGAGCTTAGACAATGTCTTGCAAATCGGCAATACGACCTCCGGACGCATGCCGGTCACGTTGTCCTCCCACGTCACGGTCGATCGTTTGACTCCCATCTGCTGACCCATGTTTCACCGTACACTCAACAGGGATTCCGATGAGCGACGTGCGTCTGCATGCAAAGCATTCCCGGGCGGTCCGCTGGATGCACTGGGTGAATCTGCCCCTCTTGACGCTCATGCTGTGGAGCGGTCTGCTGATCTACTGGGCCAACGATGTCTACCGCATCGGGGTGGGGCAGCTTACCCTTCTTCATTTTTTCCCCGACGCCGTATACGCCCGTCTGCATGTCAACCATCGCCTTGCCGAGGGCATGGCTCTCCATTTCACGCTGCTCTGGCCGTTTGTGCTGAACGGCGCAGCCTACTGCGCATTTCTTGCTTTTTCGGGCGAATGGCGGGATCTGATTCCCCAGAAACACACCCTGCACGATGCATGGCGGGTGGTGAGGCACGATCTTCATCTTTCCTCCCGCCCCCTTCCGCCTGCAGACAAGTACAACGGCGCTCAACGCCTGGCCTACACTGCGATTCTCCTCATGGGCGTCTTTTCGGTCCTCAGCGGACTCGCCATTTACAAGCCCACCCAACTGCCATGGCTAGCCTCACTTCTTGGGGGGTACCCGGCCGCACGCTGGGAACACTTCCTGTTCGCTCTTGGCTACCTGGTCTTTTTCGTGGTGCATGTGATGCAGGTGGCGCGCGCCGGCTGGAACAATCTGCGGGCCATGATCACCGGCTATGAGCTGGTGCCAACCACCGATCCCGACCCCGCCCCGGGAGGTCAACCATGAGGCGTTCATCGCCGGCGTCGGCGCCCCAACCCGATCCGCGACGCGAGATGGCCCGTCGAACGCGCCGCAGTTTCCTGATGGGCGCGACCGCCGGGCTGGCCGGACTGGGTGCGTGGGAGTGGCTGAATCACCGTCCGATGCTCGACGGCCTCGCCTCCCCATATCGCCGTTTGCTTGGCCTCAATGAGCGTCTATCGGAACACCTGCTGTTCGACTCCCGTCATTTGGCGCGCCAGTTTCCCACCGCCGCCGCCGGCTGGCCGCGCGTCAACGGCATGGAAGGCGCTCCCGACGCGACCGACTCCTTGGCGGACTGGCGCTTGCTGCTCGCCGCGCCCAACTCAACGCCGGGGGCGCCGTCTGCCTCCGATTTCTCCTTGTCGCTCGCCGAGCTGCAGCGCCTGCCGCGCGTGTCCATGACGACCGAGTTGCGCTGCATCGAGGGCTGGACGCAGGTCGTGCAATGGGCCGGGGTGCGCCTGGCCGACTTTGCCGCCCGCTATCCCCTCTTTGGCTCCGGCAACAACGCCTCGGCCTTTCCTTATATCGCTCTTGAGACCGCGGACGGGGGCTACTATGTCGGCTTCGACCGCGAGAGCGCCCTGCATCCGCAGACGCTGCTGGCCGACGAGATGAACGGCGCACCGCTCACCCCCGACCATGGCGCACCGCTCCGCTTGGTCAGCACCGTCAAGTACGGCATCAAGAGCCTCAAGTGGGTGGGCCGCATCTACGCCAGCCGCCGCCGCCCCCCCGACTTCTGGGCGCAGCAGGGCTACGACTGGTACGCCGGACTGTAAACGACCTAGAGCTGAATCTGTACGAGCTTCGGGCTGGCTGTCGTCGCCGCATTGTTCATCTTGGCCAGCAGGTTGACCGAGGCATGGCCGGTGCGCGCGTAGGATTTTTCACAGTCTGCCGTCGATGGTCCGCGCATGTTGCCTTCCATGTAAGCCAAGCCGGGGCAGCGCGAGCAGCTTCCCACGTTGCCGCAACTAGAACAGCTCGGCAAATCCCGCACACGGATGGTGCGGAGTTCGGCCAATTGCGGTGAGTCGCCCCAGATTTCCTGGAACGTCTGGTGGCGCAGGTTCCCGCAAGGCATGGGGAACTGCACGCAGGGGTAGACATCGCCGTAGGGCGAGATGTAGCAGGAGGCATGGCCCGCACTGCAGGAGGCGTTGCCTTGGACGTCCTCGTCATCACTACCACAGGCTTCGCTGCCGATCGGGCCCAAGCTGGCGTCCCGGTAGACCTCCTGCAATCGCTCGGTGGGAATGCGCAGCGTTAGCGGAGCGGTACTCCCGTCCATCATGGGCGTGATGGTCGGATCAAGCGCGAAGTCGATGCCCATCTCCCGCGCCAGGCGTTGCGTGCCGGCGTAGTCATGCATGTTTTGCCGCATCAGCACGTTGGCCAGGGTGACGTACATGCCCTGTTCCTTGAGAAACCGCATGGCCCGCAATGAGCGTTGCAGCGAGCCCGGCAGCCGGGTGATGCCATCGTGGACGGCCGGATCGTCCGAATAAATGCTCACCTGAAACCGGCGCACGCCGAGGGAGCGCAAGCGTCGTGCTTCCGCCTCGCGGATCATCACCGCATTGGTTTTCACGTTAACGTCGAACTGCAGGCGCCGCGCGTACTCCAAAATCTCGAAAAAATCCTGGCGCATGAACACTTCGCCACCGCTCAACACAAGAAAAAACGTGCCCGCCGCGGCGAGCTGGTCCAGCACCCGCTTGATCTCCGCCGTGGTCATCTCGCCATGGTCGTCATGATCGAGATAGCAATGGTCGCAGCGTTCATTGCAGCGGTAGGTCACGTCCATGTGGACGGTGATGGGCAGCCCCATGCGCACCCCGCGCGCCGTGATCTCATCGATGAGTCGGCTCACTGGGAAGCTCCCAAGGCGGTGGCGTCGGTGATCGGTTGATCCGAGAGCAGGAGGATGCCGTGCTGGGCGAGCGCCTCGACGAACGTCTCGGCGTCTTGTAGAGCCGAGCCCGGCACCTCGGAGAACTGGGCATGAATGGCGTTGTGAACGATCTCCCGCAGGGGCGTGCGCCCGTCGGCCGCCTGCCAGATGGCGGTTGCGGTGGCATTCAACGTGAAAAGTGTCGAGTCCAAGGCCGACATGATCACCATCTCGCCCTCGAGCAGTCGGGCGGCGATTGCCGAACTGCGGGCAATGTAGCGTTCACTCACTGCATCAACTCCCACACCCCGGGGTCGCGCGCAAACGTGAGCCGGGTGACCGGCACTTGGTCCACGAAGGCGCAGACCGCATCGAACAGGCAATTCCCTAGCGCGACATCGCGACTGAAACACATGACGTGCCGCAGCAAGGCGCGGACCGCCTCGCCCCTTTCTACTGCTTGGAGTGTATGGCGCTTGCCCTGCTCAAGCAAGCAAAGCTGGAACAGCGGTGCCTCCGTATTGACGCCAGACTTCCGCAACTCGCCGTAAAAAGGATTGCCGTAGGCCAGGTAACCTGACGTCCCATCCGCCGCCGTTTGACGTCGAATATAGGTCACCTCATCGGAGAGCAGTGTGGTGTCCAGGGGAGCCAATCGGGCCATAGTAGTTTTGCCGGTTCCAGAAACGCCGGCGAAGGCCCATGCCTTGCCGTTCCGGATGAGGCTGGCCGCATGCACCAGGAAGCCCCCTTCCTCGGCCAGGATGAGGCTGTGGACGATCCGCAATACGGCGTCCAGCCCGTGCAGGACGTCGGTCGGCTGCATCCACCCTTGGCGACGCCGCATGTCCCACATAGCCCTAAAGTCGCCGCGCCGCAGGTGCCAGAGCGCGTTTCGGAAGACGACCTCCAAGCCTTCGCTATACCCATGCAACCGGCGGGGGCTCGACACGAGTTCCACCCGGAAACGAAAATCCGCCGCTTGCCGTACCGCAATAAAACCGGCATAGCGTCGGCGAAGACGGGAAGCAAAATGCTGGCTATAGGTTTCGATGGCAATCGCGATGCCGCCGATCACGACCACGACGCGCACCGTGTGGCGGGAAACGGCCCTCATCGTCATGGAACGCGCGAGTTCACTATCCTCAGCCACGCGGAGGAATTGCCGCGCGCCCGAATCCGAAGCCAGAGGGAGAACCACCATTGTTCCCGGCACCAGCGGGTGACGATGCGACGGAGATACGGCGGGCGGTGCGAGCCAGGCGTCACCTCACGGCGGCGGCGCCACACCCGCACCACATGGCCGACGTAGGCGGAGGTGGGAACCAGAGGGTCGGGTTCCTCCAGAGCGTCACCGCAGGTCAGAAGGCCGTCGGGTTGTATGGCCAACAGGCGGTGCACACAGAGCTGACCGTCCCGGCGGAACCCAATGAGCTGAGTGGGGAGCAACGCGGCGAGGGGACGACGCTCGATCACGAACCGGTCGCCCGGCCACAATGTCGGCAGCATGCTGGTGCCGACCGCCTCGGCCTGCATCCGGCCCAGCTGATCACAGAGCTCGGCACGCAACGTCTGCTGCAATTGATGGCGGCAGAAAAGCGAAGCATTTGCCGTCGCACTGTCGCCTAACATTTGGTACTTCTACAATTGTGGCCGTTGCGAACGACCTTGCCGCAGGTTAATGCGGCGGTCTCAAAAACGGGTTCAGCACGGAAGTCGGGAGCCACATACCGCGGTTTCGACACCGACTGGTCTACTCCAGTCTTCCCGGTGGGCAGCTTGGAATTCGGGTCTTGGACGGTTCCCATATATACCCTCAACGTTGTCGGTGACATTAACCGATCGCGTTGCTGAGGTCAAGGAGGGTGGGACAGCGTTTGGGCCCTGACGACCCGTACCATGGGTCCAGAAGGGAGCGCTGCAAACTTCAGGTCGGTAGGTTAATGTCCTCGGTTGCGAATGCCGAGGCGGCTTTCCCTGTGGCGCCGATTCAGCACTTGGTACTGCGGCAATTAGCACCCTGACGCACGACCTTGCCACAAGTCAGGGCTGCCGTCTCGAAGACCGGTTCACATCGAAACTCCGGCTTCACGTAGACCGGCTTGACGGACTCGGCCTGGTGGGAGGACCGCACCGGCTGTTCTGGGTTCATGAACACGTTCCTTACATACCGCTGCCAGCGCAACAAACGACCGGCTCAAGGCTGAATCAACGTCTCGGCACAGACCTG
Organism: uncultured Acidobacteriota bacterium; assembly: GCA_937898755.1. GTDB lineage: Bacteria > Acidobacteriota > Terriglobia > Terriglobales > SCQP01 > CALEJU01. The sequence continues at coordinate 303,339 of CALEJU010000036.1, forward strand.
GTTGCCACAAGCTGCGGTTGGCGCGCCGGTTGCAAAAAAGACCCGAATCAAAGGCGTGGTTGCCGTGGCGAGTAACCCGTTCACGACAATAGCGCTGGTGCCGTTGGCCTCGGCCAGGGTGTTCGAGGGGCCGGTTGGCATTCCCGACGTGATGTTGTAGTCCAGCAGGCAGCCGCCGGTGATGGAGCTGCTGCAGGTTTTCGGAACGCTCAGGAACAGGGCGTCGGTTCCCACCAGCGTGGTCGGATCAAGCGAGTAATTCTCGGTGATGGCCGAGCACTCCTCGCCGGTCCCGGTGCCGATCAGCAGTGGCGCCGATACCGAAGACGGATACATCGTCACCCCCTGGAAGGGGATGCGGTACAACGCCGGCTGCGTGCTGTTGGTGGCGGTCCCGCACACCCACAACGCCCCCGGATTGGGGCTGGCGCTGACGGCGCCATAGCTCAGGTAATTGTTGTCGAAGGATCCGAAATGCAAGTTGACCGCGTTTGTGGCGCTCGCTCCAAAGCTGCCAAGCCCGACCGGCACCTTGGCTTGCACGGTCAGCGCGTAATTGGTCTCGACCACGACCGCACCCGAGACCCCATCATTGGCGGTCTGCACGAACGTCAAATTATTGGTTTCGTCAATCAACGCGCCATCCAGCAGCCCTCCGCCGGGAAGCGGAGAACCAACCGACAAGGTGTTGATCACCGCCCCGGTGGTGGGATTGATGGTCTTGAGGTAGCCGGACGCATCGCCCACCATGAGCAGGTTGACGTTGAAGTCAAGCACCCCGGAGCTGATCGGAATCCCGTTACTCACCGTGCTGGCCCAGAGCAACCGGGGGCTGCCGCAGCCGGTGGGGTTTCCGTTGATGTCTTCCCCGAATACACAGCCGTATTTGTACAGCACGCCGTTGTCCGCCCCAACGTAGGCGACATCGGTCGAATAGTCGACAAAGGGCGAGGAGTAGCTGTCGTTGGCGTTCGGCGAGAAGGTGATGGCGGAATCAACCGCCAGGTTCCCCACGCCCGGCACCGCAGGATGGCTGGCGTCAATTCCGTTGTTGCCATTGGTCAGCACGTTGCTGCTGTTGTAGGTGTTTAGATCCGGCGTCAGCACATGCAGGATCGCCTCACCATTGGGGAAGGTCGAAGAAGCCGGCACGGACTCGACGAACAACACCTTCTTGCCGCTCAGGGAAGTCACCAGCGAGGTCTTCACCACCCCGGTGCCGACGGCGTAAGCCCAATCCACCTTCTCACTTGATCCACAGAGCGCATTGGGGTCCAGCGTCGTGGTGGTGTAGAGGTGATTGACAGCAAAAATGTTCGCCTGCCCTGCGGTGGAACTGATTGAAGGCGTGATATTCAAGCCGTAGGCAACGTAATCGAGGGTGCAATCTTCGTTCGGAACGGCGACGCCCAGCGTGTTGATCGTGTAGGTCGCGAACTCCACCGGGAATACGTTGTTGGGGATGACGCCCTTGCCGGTTCCCTCCTGACCCGACAGCGTGATGGGTGGGAGCGGCGGCGGCGGCGAAGGCAGCGGCGCCGGCGGTGGCGGCGGTTGCACGCCGGTTCCGCTCAAGGCAGCACTCTGCGAGACCGACGGCGCGTTATCCGTCACGGTCAAAGTCCCGTTGAACGGCGTGGACGGACTGGTCACCAAGGCAACCGTCGGGGCAAACACCACATTGATCGTGCAGGTGCTCCCCACGGCCAGACTGCTCGGACAGTTATTGGTTTCCGTGTAGCCCGGCGACACCGTAAAGCCGGAGATGGTCAGGGCCTGCGTCCCGCTGCTCTGCAGGGTCAGCATCTGCGGCGGGCTGATCGTGCCGGCCACGATAGACCCGAAGTAGAGGGTCGCCGGGCTGAGACTGGCGTCGGGCGCCAAACCAATGCCGCTCAACCCGCTCGTCAAAGGCAGGGCGTCCGCGCTGTTGCTGACGCTCAAGGTGCCGCTGAAATTACCGCCGGCGGAAGGCGTGAACGTGACGGCGATCTGGCAACTGGCCAACGGCGCCAGCACGGCCGGACAGGCATTGGTCTGAGCGAAGTTCGCCGTGGTGGCGATACCGGTGATGTTCAACGCCACATTGCCGGTATTGGTCAGGGTCGCAACCTGCGAGGCGCTGGTTACGTTGGGGACCAAGCCGCCAAAGTTCAGACTGGACGGCGTCAACTTCGCCCCGGAGACCGAGGCAACGCCGCTGCCCAGCAGCGAGGCCGTCTGGCTACCACCGCTAGCGTTGTCATTGACCGCCAGTATGCCAGTCGCCGTACCAGCCACCGTGGGAGCAAATGCCACTGAAATGATGCAGCTTCCACCCACGCCCAGGCTGGCCGGGCAGTTGTTGGTTTGCTGGAATCCAGCGCCAACGCTGAAACCAGTGATGCTCAAGGGCGCCGTGCCGGTGCTGCTCAAGGTCAGTTGTTGCGTCGCGCTGGTGCTTCCCCCGATCTGCGGCCCGAAGGTCAGCCCCGAGGGCGAGAGCATGGCGGCCGGTGCGCCCGCGACCCCCGCGCCCACCAAGGTGGCCGTTTGCGTATAGGACGGCGCATTGTCCGTCACGCTCAGCAATCCAGAAACCGAGCCGATCACGGTCGGCGCGAAGCTCACCGTTATGACGCAGGACGTACCGGCGGCCAAGCTCACCGGGCAATTATTGGTTTGCGAGAAGCCAGCGCTTGCGACGATCTGCGCGAGAAGGAGCGCATCGGTACCGGTGCTGGTCAAGGTCAGCGTCTGGGGAGTTCCAGGCGTTCCCACCATCAGGTTGCCAAAGGCCAACCCGGTTGGCACCAATGACGCATTCGCCTTGCCGTCACAGGGGCGCTCATTCTTCTCGCCATTGGTGTCGGGGGACTTGCCCTCGTCCTTGCCACTGGTCACGATATCGGACTTGCCGCCATTGCCGTGCAGATCATTTCTGCCGGGACCACACCCTAGTTGTTCGTTTTGACCGACCTCGAGCCCCTTATCGCCATGGATGTCCCCGTGGTCGTCAGCACCCTGCGCCTGCATCTCGTGCAGCAATTTCCGGATGCGTGTGTGAACATCGTCGGTGGACTTCAGCGGCTGGTTCTCGTCGGTGGAACGCGTATGCCGAAAGATCCACTCGTTCGGCACGCCGTCCTTGTGGGACGAATTAGTCTTATTCCCATGATTGCCGGACGCAGCGAGGCCACTGGGCAGGACGAGACAGATCGCGAAGAGGAGCCCGCAGCGGATGGCTCGGACCGAAAACAACGAGTGGCGCATGATCATACGACTAAGACTAGAAGACGCGCGCTTCGGCCGGGGGGTCCGCGCTACGAGTCACCATCGGACGACGAAGTGTCTGAAACGGAACAAAGGCAGCGTACACTACGGCGCGATGGTTTGCAAGTGACCGAACGGTAAGGAGTTGCGGGTCGAAAATGGCGCCAGACGCGGTCTCCGCTTTCGAGTCTCTCCGCCGGTGTCTCGCACCTCTGGCATCACAGTCTTCGGCTCCCCGTCTTCCCGACTCACCTCAAGACTGGTCCGACCTGCTGGGTCAAGCGGAACGTCACCGGGTGACAGGATACTTGGCTTGGCGGCTCTTGGAGGATGGACCGAACGCCGAATCGGACCTCGCAATTGCTACTCTGCGCACACGCTTGCGGCATGCAACGGTCCGCAACCTGCATCATCTCAAGCAGTTAACGGAATGTATGCAGGTTTTACATCATGCCGGCGTCGCCGCCATCCCCTTTAAGGGTGCCCTCCTCAATCTCATCGCCTACCCGCAGCTCGGCGCCCGGGAATCCGTGGATCTCGACGTGCTCGTTCACCCCTCCGACGTGCCCGCCGCGCTTGGCGCCCTGTTGTCCGATGGCTTCCAGCCCTACGAGCCCCAAGCCGTCGCACGGCTGGCGTGCTTCCTCCGTTATGAGATCGAATTGGAGCTGCGCCACCCCGTCCGCGGCATTGCTCTCGACCTGCACTGGAGAATCGCCCCCGCCTGGTTTTCCGTCCCGCTCGATCTGGCGCCGTACTGGGAGCGGCAGCATCCCATCTTTTTCGAAGGTCATTCCTTCCCTGCCCTCGCCCGTACAGACCACGCCCAGTTGGTGATCCTACATGCCACACGACACCAGTGGCACGATGCCATCTGGGTCCTCGATTTGGCCATGCTCTTGCGCGACGCCTCCGTACAGGACTGGGAGCATCTGTTGGCGCGGGCAAGCCAACTCCACATTGAGCGCATGGTGCGGGTCGGCCTGCGGTTGACGACCTGCCTGGGTTGGCCGCTGCCGCCCGGCCCGGCAGCCTTCACTGCCATTCCCGACACCGCGGCCGATACTCTCGTCGCGGATGTCCTTCATTCGTGGACCCGCCCCGAGGATTCTGAAGCATTCTCGTGGAAGACCCTGCGTTGGCACTGGAAGATGCGCGAACGGTGGCGCGATCGCATCGCGCTCACCCAGCGTCTTCTGTTCCGATTGACCCCGCGAGACTGGAATCTCGTCCGCCTGCCGGCCCCCTTGGCCTGGCTGTACATCCCGTTACGCGCCCTCCGTCTCGCTGCCGTCTACATCCCGCGTCTGTGGCGATCGAAAAATCCCTGAAGACAGGCAGGGCGAGGGTATCGAGAACCACGACCCCCGATGTCTAATCTGATTCCTCCATGCGCCGGCGTCAGTCATGGCATCCTGAACCGACCTGCTTCAGGGGCGAACTCATGCGATCCGCTTTTTCAGCAACCCTTGTGACTCTGCTGTTCGCCGCAGCCGCCGTTGCCCAAACCCTCTCGCCCCCACAACAATTTGCCCGCTTGGGCGACTTCCGCCTGCAGAACGGCGAGGTCATCCGCGACTGCCGTCTCGGCTACCGCACCTTCGGCACACTGAATGCGGCCCGCTCCAACGCCGTCCTTTTCCCCACCTGGTTCAGCGGCACCACCGCCGACCTGGTCGACATGCTGCAGTCCGGCGCGCTCGGCAACCGCAACGATTACGTCATCGCCGTGGACGCGCTGGGAGACGGGGTCTCCTCCTCGCCCTCCAACAGCCGCATGCAGCCGCGGCTGCAGTTCCCGCACTTTTCCATTGCCGACATGGTGGCGAGCGAACACGCCATGCTGGAGAACGTCCTCGGCATTCACCACCTCAAGGCCGTCATCGGCATCTCGATGGGCGGCATGCAGACGTTCCAGTGGATCGTCAGCTATCCCGGCTTTATGGACCATGCCATCCCGATTGTCGGCTCGCCCCGGCTGACGTCTTACGATCGCCTGCTTTGGGAAACCGAGCACCACATCATCGAGGAGTCGACTGCGTGGCAACAGGGAAATTACCGCGTGCCGCCGCTGATTAAAGCCCTGGGTGATCTACACAACCTGAACCTCACCACCCCGGCGTATCGCGTGGCACACACCAGCCCGGCCGCGTTCCCGGCCTTCCTCCATTCCCTGGAGGACCAGCCGCAACGTTTCGATCTCAATGATTGGCTGCGTCAACTCGACGCCATGCTGAGCATGGACGTCAGCGCACCGTTCGGTGGCGACATGGCTCGCGCCGCAGCCGTCGTGCGGACCGATCTCCTGGTGGTTCCCAGCCGCCAGGATCACATGGTTAACCCCACGCCGGCGCTGGATTTCGCCAAGCTGACCCACGCTCATGTGCTGGAACTCACGGGCGACTGCGGCCACCTCGCCAACGGCTGCGAAGCGGACAAACTGAACCCCGCTGTGGCCGCCGTGCTTGGAAGTGAAAGGTAGAACGTAAAGCGTAGAGGGTGAAGCGTGGAGCGTGAAACGTAAAGGGTGGAACGTGAAGCATGAAGGGTGAGAGTGCGCTGTGCTCGTCACTCATCACTCATCACTCATCACTGTCTTCCCTTTCCACTTTCCACGTTCCTACTTGCTCAGCAGTGCTGATCGAACGCCTGTTCGAGATGCTGCGCGATCGCCTCGGCGTCGCGGCCCTCGATCTCGTGCCGTTGCATGACGAACACCAGTTTCCCGTCCCGGAACAGCCCAATGGAGGGCGAGGAGGGTGGGTAGGGCGCCATGTGCTGCCGGGCGCGCTCGGTCGCCGCGATGTCCGCCCCGGCAAAAACCGAGATGGCGCGGCTGGGAACGCGCGGGTGCTGCAGCGCGCGTCGAAGGGCGGGACGGGCCTTACCGGCCGCGCAACCGCAGACGGAGTTGACCACCAGCAGCAGGGTGCCCGGCGTCTCGGCCACCGCCGCGTCCACCGCCTCGGGCGTACGCGTCTCGACGATGCCGATGCGCGTCAAGTCCTCGCGCATGGGCTGGATTAGCAACTCGGGATAAGGCATCGAAAAAAGTCCTCGTCCTCCCATCCTACCAGCCGTCCTCCGGGGCGCCGCCGGAACGCTCCACCCTCCACGCTTCACGGCACCTCCGCTGTCGTTACAATGGCCCTGCGGCATGTACGTCCTCTACAGTACCATCCTGGCCATCGGTTTGCTCCTGCTCAGCCCGTGGCTGCTGCTCAAGGACGCGCGCGACGGCCGCTACACCCGCTTTCTTCGCGAACGCTTCGGGAAACTTCCCCGCCTACCGCAGCCGGGCGCCATCTGGGTGCATGCCGTTTCGGTGGGAGAGGCCCTGGCGGTGGAGCGGTTGATTGCCGCCTTGCGCACCGCCCATCCTGGCCGTCCGGTCGTGCTTTCGGTCACCACCGCTGCGGCGCGTGGCGTGGCCGAGCAGCGTATCCCCGCCGACCGCATCTTCTACTTCCCGCTCGACCTGCCGTGGTTCGTGCGCCGGACGCTGCGCGCCATCCAGCCCTCCCTGATCTTGATCGTCGAGACCGAGATCTGGCCCAATTTCCTGCGCGCCGCCGCCGCTTATCCCGCCCACGTCGTCTTCATCAACGGTCGCATCTCCGGCCGTAGCTTCGCCCGCTACCGCCTCATCCGCTCCCTGCTGCGCCGCACGCTGCAACCCGTGGACTGCTTCCTCATGCAGAGCGAGGTGGACGCCGCCCGCATCCGTGACCTCGGTGCTGAACCGGGACGCGTGTACATGGCCGGCAACCTGAAGTTCGATCTCCTGCCGCCCGAGCAGCCGGCACTGGACGCCCTGCTGCAACGTCGCCTGGTTGAGGCCGGCATCTCCCAATTGCTGGTTGCGGGCAGCACCATGGAGGGAGAGGAGACGGCCGTGCTGGAAGCCTTCCGCCAGGTTCGCACCGCGTTCCCCTCCGCCCTTCTCTTGCTGGCCCCACGCCATCCGCAGCGCTTTGACGCCGTGAGCGAGCTGTTGGCCGGCTCGGGCATGCCCTTTGTCCGCCGTTCACGGCTCTCCGCGCTGCCGCTCCAGCCCGGCGGTGTCCTGCTGCTCGATTCCGTGGGCGAGCTGGCCGCGCTCTACAAGCACGCCAGCGTGGCCTTTGTCGGGGGTAGCCTGGTCCCCCACGGCGGGCATAACGTCTTGGAACCCGCCTTCTTCGGCGTTCCCATTCTGTTCGGCCCCTACATGCACAATTTCGCCGCCATCGCCGAACAGTTCCTCAACGCCCACGCCGCCTTTCGGGCCGACAGCGCACTCGAGCTGGGACACTTATGGGAACGGCTACTGCGCGATCCTGAGCTACGGCACAGCAGCGGCCTTGCCGCCCGCCAGTTGCTCGACTCCAAACGCGGCGCCACCGCCCGCGCCATGGAAGTCATCGAACAAATGCTCACCACCGTCGCGGGATGAACATTTTCAGTTGGCAGCGGCGCCGTTGCCGGGTCACAGACGACATTCGGAGAGCCATGGCAGTTCACCATTCAGGGCACCCAGGTCGCTGAATCGCGAGAAGCGCTCGCGGCAACCGTCAACCGATAACCGACAACCGTTCAGTGCACAATCAGAACGTTCATGGTCACGCTCGCCTCCCAACTCTTCGGCCATCTGGTGCGTCACCGCAATCGCGGCTACGACAACGGTCGCTTGGGAGTGGCGCGCCTCAACGCGCCGGTGGTGAGCATCGGCAACATCTCTGTCGGGGGTACCGCTAAGACACCCGCCGTCATCGCGCTCGCCAGCCGCTTACGCGCCCGCGGCCATCGTGTGGACGTGCTGACGCGCGGCTACGGTCGCCCGACGCGGCACTTGGTGGTCGTCAATCCCGCACAACCGGCGCCGCTTGACGCCGGCGATGAACCGCGCCTGATCGCCCGCCACGCCCATGCCCCGGTCCTGGTGCACGCCGACCGCTTCCGCGCCGGTCTGGAAGGGGAACATACCTTCCAAACCACTGTGCATCTGCTCGACGATGGCTTGCAACATCGCCAATTGGCGCGGAACTTTGAGCTGGTGATGCTCGATCCCAGCGACTTGCATGACTTCCTCCTGCCGCGCGGCCGCCTGCGCGAGACGCCGGCGGCGCTCGCCCGCGCGAGTGCCGTGGTGGTGTTGTCGCCGTCCACCGCTGAGACTGCGCGTCCTCACTTGCTCGATCAGATACGGTGCTTTACCTCCGCGCCGATCTATTTCGCTCACAAGGTGCCGCGCGTTGCCGCGATCGTGCCCGGTCGTCCGCTGGCGTTCTGTGGCCTCGCCCGGCCGGAGTCTTTCTGGGCGTCGCTTGCAACGATGGGCATTGCGCCTGCCGCGCGGCGAAGTTTTCCCGATCATCACCGCTACTCACCACGCGATCTACGGCATCTGCGGCGGGCAGCGCAAGCGGCGCATGCCGACGGGTATCTCACAACCGAAAAAGACGCGTTGAATCTTCCAGCCGAAGCAGAGGCGTTTCTTCATCCATGCGCGGTCCTGGCCGTAGACCTCGTCATCGAGTCGGTGGACGATCTCGTACAAGGGATCGAAACAGCCTGCGGCCTCCCGGAGCCCACCGTATGAGACCCATTCCCTGGGAACGGGTACATTCGATCGCGGTTCTGGCGCCCAGTTGGGTGGGCGATGCCGTGATGTGTCTGCCCGCGCTGGCAGCCATCCGCAGGACCCTGCCTGCGGCGGAGCTGGTAGTCATGGCGCGCCCGGCCGTGCTGCCTGTCTTTGCCGCCTCGCCTCTGGCCCCCTGCCTCGTCGCGACGCCGGCGCCTCGCAGCCTGGCAGCGCTGCGTGGGCCTTACCTGGCAGGCGCTCCGGCCGCGCGCCCTGATTGCCTGCTGGTGTTCCCCAACTCGTTTTTCGCCGCTTTGCAAGCATGGCGTACCCGGATTCCCCAGCGCGTGGGCTATGCCCGCGACTTGCGCAGCATGCTGCTGACGTCCGCCGTTCCTGTCCCTCAAACGGGAGCATCACCGGGCCACGAGTCGTTCTACTACCTTGAGTTGCTGCGCCGCGTTGGTTTAATCTCCACGCTGCCGGCCGAGCCCGAGGCGCACCTCCAGCCCAACCCTGATGCCGTCGCCACTTGGCGCGCCCGTTTGCGCGGCGGACACCCCACAAGGCGTGTCGTCGCCATGCATGTCGGAGCGTCATACGGCACCGCCAAACGCTGGCTACCCGAGCGCTTTGCCGCAGTTGCCGGCGCATTACGCACCGACGATGTGCAGGTTGTCTTGATCGGCGGTCCAGATGAACGCAAGGTGGCCGAAGAGGTGCGTCGCCTAAGCGCGACCAGCGCAGGACCGGCGGTGCTCAACCTTGCCGGCGAGACCACCCTTGCCGCAGTGCTTGCCCTGCTCGCCGCCTGCGACCTCCTGGTCGCCAATGATTCCGGTCCCATGCACCTGGCCGGTGCATTGGGTACACCCGTGGTGGCCATCTTCGGCTCAACCAACGAGCGCCAGACATATCCGCTCACACGCCGTGACGGTTTGCAGCTGTTAAAAGCGCCGGGCGTGGAGTGTAGCCCTTGCAAACTTCGTGAGTGTCCGATTGACCATCGCTGCATGACGCGCATCACCGTCGAAGACGTGATGACAGCCGTGCGGTACACATTGGCCGGCTGAAGGCGCGTGCGTCCCGCCCTACTTCCTGGCTTCCGCACGGTTCCAGTAGAACAGTGCGGTGGCATCTCCTCGCTCCATAAAATGCTCCAGCTCATCAGCGGCGGAGGTCACGTCGTCGCCACCGGCGAGGTGGTGCGCCTGCAGGTTAGGTGCGGCGGAGAGCAGAATCGCCTTCAGGTTGCCGACCCAGGGCCGGAAACTCTCCATCCCCGAGGTGTGCACCTCTGATTGCAAGCTGAGCCGAATCTCGGAAAACCCCGCCTTTTGCAGCAGAGGAAACAGGCGGCGTCCGACGCGCGCGTCACCGCCGAGCTGCGTCTGCAGGAGACAGAACTGGCGCCAGACCTGGGCAAATCGCGGGCACTCGGGGTAGAAGCCCACCACCAGGATGTCGTTTTCCTGCACGCAGACCCGGCCACCTGGACGCAGCGCGCGGTGCATCTCACTCAACACCAGCTCAGGCGATGCCACGTGTTCGAGCAGGTAGCGGCAATACGCCAGATCGAAACGGGCGGTGCCCACCGGCAGACGCTGCCCATCGCCGCGGCAGAAGACCAGATGGGGCGTACCGTGCGGTGCGCGTGCCAACTGCGCCGCGGAGTACTCCACTCCCAGGATGCAGCCGTTGGGGAGCTTTGCCGCCACCTCCCGCGTCAACACGCCCAGCCCACTGCCGACCTCCAGTACCCGTTCGTGCCCCGGCAGGGCGAGAAACTCCAGGAAGGCGGCATTGGTCATGCGGTTGAGCCGCGCCAACCGCTCCTGCTCGTCCGGCGCCGTGCCGTGAATGTAAGCTGCAGTGGACACTTGAAACTCCGGGGAGCCGGCCTGCCCGCTCCGGAATAAAGAGTACCGCCAGCCGAATTAGAGCAGGGGAGGAAGTTCATGTCGCGTCACCATCGCGTACTCATTCTGGGTCTGGCGTCGCTGGTCGTTGGGGTCTGGGCCCTGCAGCGCGGGCTGCATGCTTCACGCTATGGGGCCACGTCGGTCCCCGCGCCCGATTTTCCCCCTCCCGGAGTCAATGTCTCGGGTACGACGTGGATCAACTCCCCACCCCTGACCTTGGCGAGCTTAAAGGGCAAGGTCGTGCTGGTGGACTTCTGGGAGTACACCTGCATCAATTGCATCCGCACCTTCGAGACCAATAAGCGTTGGTACCAGCGCTACCACGCCGATGGTTTGGAAATCGTCGGTGTCCACGACCCTGAGTTCGACATCGCCTACCCCGTGGATCACGTCCGTGAGGCCGTGCAGCGTTTCGGACTGCCTTACCCGATCGTGGTGGACGACTGGTTCCGCATCTGGAAGTCGTACAACAACTCAACCTGGCCAAATCGCTTCCTGATTGACGCCAAGGGCGTGATTCGTTTCAACGTCCCCGGCGAAGGCAACGACGACGCCTTCGAGAAGGCGATTCAACTGCTCCTGCAGGAAGCCCACCCCGGCCTCACGTTTCCCGCCTCCGACGCCATCCTGCCGGAGCAGGACGCGTTCGGCTCGCGTTGCGGCATTCCGACCGAAGAAATGTATGTCGGCGACTGGTACGGGCGCGGCGTGCTGGCGAATCCGGAAGGCTACCGGGACGGGAAAACCGTCGCTTACACGCTGCCCTCTTCTGACGTTGATGATGGCCATGTCGTGCTTGCCGGGCGCTGGGAAACCGACAAGAACGGGATGATTTTCCGCGGCCGTACTGCCAACGTACCGCAACTCGCACTGCGCTACCACGCCCGCGAAATCTACGCCGTGCTCAATGTCGTTCACGGACATCCGACGCGTCTCTACTTGCGTCAGGACGGTAAGGATCTCACCGCCGCAAACAAAGGTGCCGACGTCCAAATCGACCCCAACGGCCATTCCTTCATTGCAGTTGACCCGGCGCGCATGTATTACCTGGTCCAGAACCCGGCCTTTGGCAACCACAAGTTGGAGTTGCTGCCCACCGATCAGGGTCTGACCGTCAATTCGTTTGTGTTTGGAAACAATTGCCAGACCGATTTTCCGCACCGCTGATAGGGATACAGGCGGGTGGGCGGCGAATCTGCCTAATGGAAGCCGCCTCGCCGCGCTCCTGTTCTGCGGGTCGGGTTCTGTCCGTCCTTGTCGGGCAGCGGCAACGCCTGCTATTCTTGACGTCCTGCCCGTATAGCTCTGTGGCGCCATCGTCTAGTGGCCTAGGACGTCGCCCTCTCACGGCGAAGATCGAGGGTTCGAATCCCTCTGGCGCTACCAACTTCCTCTCTCGGCCCTTCGAAGCGGGCACTGCCAACTCCGGCCCAGCGCCTCAACAGAGCAAGCAGCGGCCTACAGCCGTCCGAGCAGCAGCAGAATTACCAGGATGATCAGCACCAGGCCTAGCCCACCGCTGGGGCCATATCCCCAGTTGCGGCTGTGTCCCCAGCGCGGAAGCGCGCCGAACAACATCAGGATAATCACAATGATAAGAATGGTTCCGAGCATGAGGCAGACTCCTTAGGTCACCGAATTACGAGCGGTAGGGTCGGAGTCCCCCGTGGCAGTGTGCCGCGTTGACCTCCGCGTGAAGTGGATTGCTTTCGGCTCAGCCACCCTTGGTTCGGCAAGCTGAATGGCCCAAATCACCACCCTAGGCAGCTTTGGATGCGCCCGGGCAACTCTGCAGCGGCATGCGGTCAGCATTTTTGCAGGGAGTTTTTGGGGTAGTCCTCGCCTACACCCTCACCGCCCAGTCGGTGACCACCTATCACAACGACGCGGCTCGCTCGGGCGCTAATCTCCAAGAAACCGTCCTCAGTCCCGTCAACGTCACCGCCACGCAGTTTGGACGTCTCTTTGCCCTGCCGGTGGATGGAGATGTGTATGCGCAACCGCTGTACCTGCCCAACCTGACCATCCCCAACCAAGGCGTCCACAACGTCCTTTTCGTAGCCTCGGCTCATGACAGCGTCTACGCTTTTGACGCCGACGTAGCCGGTCCCCCGCTTTGGGTGGACCACCTCGGAACCCCGGTCCCCAACTCCCTCTTGCGAGCCGGAGATATCGCTCCCGATGTCGGCATCATCGGGACGCCCGCCATCGACGCCTCCGGAGGGTTGCTTTACGTGGTCGCCAAGACACTGGAAAACGGATCCTGCGTCCAAAGGCTGCATGCACTCGCCGTCGCCAGTGGAGTTGAGCAATTGGGTGGACCGGTGGTCATCACTGCTACAAGTTCTGGAACAGGAGCCGGCGGCAGTGGCGGCACGATTACCTTCAACCCCCTGCTGCAAAACCAGCGCGCCGGGCTTCTATTGAATCGAGGCACGCTCTACATCGCGTGGGCGGGGCATGGCGATAGGGGACCCTACCACGGCTGGGTTCTGGCCTATAACGCCTCGACCCTCGCGCTCCAAGGGGCGCTCAACTTGACCCCGAATGGCTGGGCAGGTGGCGTCTGGCAAGCGGGCGCGGCCTTGGCCGCCGACGACGCCGGCAACATCTTCCTAGCCAGCGGCAACGGCACCGAGGACGCGGAACATGGCGGGCTCGACCATGGCGACAGCGTTTTGCGTCTCGCCCTTGATGCGCAAGGCCTGCACGTTGCCGACTGGTTCTCACCTGCCGACCAGGCGTTGCTACTCCATTTAGATCTTGACCTCGGATCGGGCGGCGTCCTGTTAATCCCCGATCAGGCCGGCACGACCCCTCACCTCATGCTGGTTGCCGGCAAGATCGGCACGGTTTACTTGCTCAATCGCGACCAGTTGGGCGGTCTGCACCCGGCCGATACCGGCGCGGTGCAGAGTCTGCCGCGCGGCCTGCTCGGCAACTATGGCGTTGCGGCCTTTTGGCAGAACCGTTTGTATTTCATGGGGACCAACTGGACCACCACTACCGCCCATCCTGTCGCCTTCAGCCTCAACGGTGGCCTGCTCTCTTCGCTGCCGCTGGACCACGCGGTCGATTCCATGTCGTTTCCCGGCGCTACCCCCTCCATCTCGGCCGACGGGGCGCAGAATGGCGTCCTCTGGCTGCTCGATAACAGCCGCTTCCGAACTCACGGTCCGGCAGTGTTGGAAGCCTTCGATGCCGCTAACCTGGCTCATACGCTCTACCGCAGTGACGGTCAGGCAGGCCGCGATACGGCAGCGGGATCGGTAAAATTCACCGTGCCGACCGTCGTCGACGGCAAGGTGTATGCGGGTGGCCACCAGGAGGTCACGGTATACGGATTGTTCACGCCGCCGGTCCCTGAACCTACCTTGACGCTGCTGGCAGGCGGAAACCAAAGCGGTGCCCCGGGCGCATCCCTCCCACTTCCGCTGGTGTTTGAGTTGCGCGATGCACAGGGGGCGCCGCAGGCGGGCGTTACCGTGCAGTTCAGCGACAACCTGGCAGGAGGGACGCTCTCTCCGGCCTTGGCGGTGAGCGATGCAGCAGGTCGGGTCACGACGCAATACATCCTGCCGGCGCAAGGCGGGACCTTTACGCTCAGTGCCAGCACCGTTAACCTTACAGCCAGCACCACGGTCAGAGCGGTTATCACCTCGGGCGCCAGCCAGCTGGCCCGCGTCTCCGGCTACTATCGCGCCACCACGGTCGGAGTACCGACGCCACCGCTTACCGTACGTGCCCTTGATTCCCAAGGCAGTGGCGTGCCAGGATCCGCCATTTCCTTCAGCGATTTCGGAGCTGGAGGACGGTTCAATCCCGCCGTGACCCTCCTCGCCCTCGCGGACGGCACCGCCACCGCGACTTACACACCGTCCAAGGCGGGACATTTCATTCTCGTCGCCAATCTCGCCGGTCATGCCGGGGGTAGCTTCTCTGTCTGGTTCGATGTGACCGCCGACCCCGCCGGTCTGCTCCTGCAACGCATCTCGACCTACAACCCTCAAGTTTCGATCGCTGCGCCTGTTCCGGTGACGCTGACGGTGGCAGTGATGAATGCGCAAGCGCAGCCCGTCACCGGCCAGGCGGTTGCTTTTACCGATTGGCTGGCCACCAATCATTTTTCCGCCAGCAGTGCCCTCACTGACGCCAATGGTCGGGCCAACGTCGTCTACCTCCCCCCGCTCAGCGTCGGCACTCACTATGTCAAGGTGTCGAGTGGCATTTTGACGCCGGTTTACTTCGTCGTCATCGTCTCGCCCTAATGCAACGTTGCCGCAGGTCAGGAACACTCAGCACGCAACGGGGAGTACATGGGCGCGTCGTCCATGTGGGGGCTACCCACGTCAGCGCCCTCCACAACGGGCGCTGGGGACGCCGGCTACCCTCCCGGCACGAGCCCCCTGCGAACTGGCCCCCTATGTAAGGCGGTTCGGCAAGTGCCTCGATCTGCGTTCGCTTGTGTTCCCCTTTGCGTTCTCTTTGGGTGCCGTACTATCGGCTCTCGCGCCACTCTGAATATATGTCGCGTCGCCGCGCTTGCCTTGGCTGGTCACCGTCACGCTGCTCTCTACCTGTTCAGGCATTGCCATCGCCCAGTCGGCGGCGAGCCGTCGCAACGATGCAGCTCGCTCTGGTGCCAACGCAACGGTGCTCCGGCCAATTTGACTCCGCCTCGCTGTGCGTCACCCTCAGAAAGGCGCAGCCGGCGTGACCGATGGTGACCGGCAGAACCGCCTTCAGCGCCCGGGCTCCGCAGTCTTTCTACGACTGCACTGCAACAGGACCGTCGCCATCGCATCAAGCGACACGATACGCATCGCCGCCCCGCGAAGAATGGCCTGCTGCGGCATGCCAAAGATGACGCAGCTGGCTTCATCCTGGGCAATCGTGAACCCTCCGGCAGCCCGTATGGCCACCAACCCCTCCGCGCCGTCCTCTCCCATGCCGGTTAACAGCACACCGACCGCCCCGGCGCCAAAGCTTGCCGCCACGGAACGAAAAAGCAGATTGATCGACGGACGGTGCCCCTCCCAAAGAGCTGCCCCAGAAACGCCCAGTGCTCCATTCGATTGAACCTCCAGGTGAAACCGCTCCGGCGGAAAGTACACCCGTCCGGGTTGCGGAAGTTGCCCTGCCGCCAGTTCCAGCTGCAGCTTGCACGTACGCTGCAGCCAGCTCATCAAGCCTTCCAAAAACCCCTCGCCCAGGTGTTGAACGCACAGAATGGGAAGGGGAAACTCCGTCGGCAATTCCGCAAGGATCTTGCGTAACGCCTGCGGACCACCCGTCGAGGCACCCATGGCGACGATCCGACTCGCGGCAGGCATTGCAGCCGGTTTAACCTCGCTGACGCGCGGGCGCGGGTAGCGGCGCATGACATGCACCCCGGCGGAGAGCCGTAACCGCCTGATCAGATCCTCCCACCCCGCGGAATCCTCCTCGCGCAGGGCTGGCTTGAGAATAAAATCCACGGCGCCCGCTTCCAGCACTGGAAAGACGTTCGGGGCCTTGCCGGAGGGCAGCGTGGTGGTGAAGATCAGGATGGGCCGCGGGAAGCGTTCCATGATCGCGCGGGTCATTTCCAATCCGTCCATCACCGGCATGTGCAGCTCGGCGCACACGATGGTCGGCTCCAACTGGGGGATCCGCTGCAGCGCCTCCCATCCATTGGCGGCCGTGCCGATCACCTTGAAGCCCGGCACCCGCTCGAGCACCCGCTGCGTGGCCGCTAACGTCAACGCCGAGCCGTCCACCAACAAGATGCGAATCGGCGCAGGCTCGGTGCTCATGCCAGTCGCCTCAGCGTATCCAGCAAAACCCTTTGATCAAACGACGGTTTGGTCAGGTAGGCGTTCGCCCCCACCTCAATGCCGCGTCGGCGGTCCGCTTCGGACTCCAACGAAGTCACCAGAATCACCGGCATCTCCTGGTACCGAAGCTCCGAGCGGATCTTGCGCGTCAACTCCAGCCCATTCAGGTTGGGCATCTCGACATCGCTGACCACGGCATCGAAGTCGTGCTCGGCAAGCTGCGTCCAAGCGTCGAGTCCGTCCACCGCAACCACCACTTCGTAACCCGCTCCTTCGAGAATGCGCTTCTCCTGGGTGCGGGTGGTCATCGAGTCATCGACAAGCAAAATCTTCCTTTTCCGGGGGCTTGGCGCCGTGGTCTCGCTGTCCTGCCGCCGCGGCGTGATCCGGCGCATCGCCTCAGTCAGGTTCAGCGGGTTCAAGATCAAACAGACTTCCCCGTTGCCGAGGACGGTTGCGCCGGCAATGTTCCGCACTCGCCGCAATACGCCCCCTAACGGCTGCACCACCACTTCCAATTCCTCGCTCAGAGCGTCCAAGCGCACGATCAGGTGATCCGGATTCCCGATCAGAATCACTCCCACAACGGCGGCTGGCCCCGTACCGGGCGCTTTTCCGTTCTCGCGAGGGGCCAACCCAAGTAGGTCGGCAAGTGCAATCACCGGAACCGGACGTTCCTCGACCAAAAGTGTCTCTCTCCCCTCCGCGCGTGAAACGCCGGTGGTCGGCAATAGCCGCGTGGAATGAACGTATTCCAGTGGAATCCCGACGCAAAGTCCTGCCGTCCGACCCACCAGAATGCGGGTTGCCGCCAGTGAGATCGGAATCCGCAAGCGTAAGCAGCATCCCGCCCCCGGGTGCGACTCCAGTTCCAAAACACCCTTCAACCGCACCACCTGCGCGTGGACCACATCCAAACCGACACCGCGACCGGAAATGTCGGTGATTTGCGTGGCGGTCGAGATCCCCGGCGTGAAAATAAGCCACTGCACCTGCTGCGGCGTCATCGCCTTCAACTCCACCTCGGTGCATACGCCGCGTCGTACCGCCGTGAGCCCGATTTTCTCGAGGTCAAGACCTCGACCGTCGTCACGCACCTCCACCACGACCGTACGTCCTTGCTGAAAGGCGCGCAGCGTGACCGTGGCCAGCGCCGGCTTTCCCTTTTGGACACGTTCTCCTGGCGGCTCAATGCCGTGATCCACAGCGTTGCGAACCATATGCATCAGCGGATCCTTCAATCCTTCGAGCACCCCCTTGTCGGCCGTGATCTCGCCCCCTTCGGTCAACAATTGCACCTGTTTGTTCTGCACCTTGGCGAGATCCCGCACCATGCGCGGAAAAAGCGCAAACAACCCCGCGAGAGGCGTCAGGCGGATGCTTTGGATCCCGGCGGACAGCTCTTCGACCAGGCGTTCCAATCCCGTCGCATCCTCCCGCGTCTGGGTCAACATGCGTGCCAGCGTTCCCCGATAGTCTTCAAAGCTGTGCCGCTCCGCCTCCCATGCCAAGTTGGACCGCTGCGAACCGTGCGTTGCGGATGACCTCTCCCGCAATGCGGTGAAACGGCTCGCGTCCAGGGCTCGCGCCCACTCACTACCCTCCTGCAGCACTTGTTCCAGGGTCGTCGCCCGTCGCCGAATGCGCTGTTGGGCAACAGTCAGCTCGCTGGTCAGGCGCAAGAGGGTGTCCAAGCGTTCGGGCGCGACGCGAATCGCGTCCACCCGCTGCTGCCAACGATCCGTGGTGACTTCCGGCGTCTCCCCGGGCACCAACCGCCCCGGTGCGCCGCCCTCGAGAACCGTTCCGCCGAACAAGCCGCCCCGTGCCGCGTTCAGCCGCGACGTAATCGCCTCGACATCCACCGCTGCCGCCACGCCGGTCACGGCTTCATGCACCAGTTGTCGCAGGACATCGATTTGCTGGTAGAGGAGCTCGATCGCTTCGGCTGCCGGCGTTCCGGCATCGCTCTTGATGGCTCCCAACCACTCCTCGAAACAGTGGGCCACTAGCTCGACCCGCTGCACGCCCACCATGCGCGCGGCACCCTTCAGGCTGTGGGCTTCGCGGAACACCTCTTCACGCAGGCTGCGATCGCTGGCGTTCTGTTCCATCCGCAACAAGCCGACTTCGAGGCGTTCCAAGTGCTCGTTGCACTCCGCCTGAAACAGCTCGCGCAGCTCGGGATCGTCAATCATGTTCTGCGATGCGGGAATTCGCGTGGGGTGCACCCCGCGCCGTTAAACAATGGCCTGCAAGTTCTGGGCCGCTTGGTTGAGCCGTCCGATGCCCAATTTGGTCTGGCTGATTCCCGACGTCGTCTCGCTGGCTCCCACCCGCAGCGCTTGCATGGCTTCCGTCACCTGGCGCACTGCCGCCGCCTGCTGCCGCAGATTCAACATGGTCTGTTGGGCACTCTCCACCAGATCGTTCACCGCTTCGCTCACCCCGTTGAAAGCCTCCGCCGTCCGCTGTGCAATGACCCGTCCGTGTTCCGCGACTTTGGTGCCTTCCTCGGTCGCCATGACGGTCGCGGTGGTGGCGCGCTGGATGTCGCCCACGAGCCCACTGATGCGCTCCGCCGATCGCTTGCTCTCGTCTGCCAGCTTCCGGATTTCAGCCGCCACCACGGCAAAACCACGGCCGTGTTCTCCGGCGCGTGCCGCTTCCACCGCGGCGTTTAAGGCGAGCAAGTTGGTCTGGTTGGCGAGGTCGGTGACCAGACTGGTAATGGCTCCGATCTGGCTGGAATGTTCGCTGAGGCGCAGGATCTGTTCGGCGATTCCTCCCACCTTCTGCTTCAGCATCTCCATTCCCTGCAGTGTCTGCTGTACCGTGGTATTCCCTTTTTCGGCGATCGCGTTGGCCTGCCGCGCGGAGGCTGAGGCCGTCTCCGCCTGATGCTCCGCCTGGCGGAACGAGGCCTCCAGCTCCGCCATGGTCGCACTGGTTTCGTGGACTGAACTCGCCTGCACCAGAGCCGAGCGCTCGTGCTGCTCCACGGTGGCGGCGATCTCCGCCGAGGTGGAGGTCACGCTGCTGATGGCGTCCTGCACGGTGCGGGTGATGCGCGATGCCAGGAAGAGACCCACGAACAGCGCACCCAGCGCGCTCAGGAACAGCCCGCCGAGGACGATGCGCACCACGTTGGCTTTCGCCTCGCGATCGAGTTGCCGACTGGATTGCAATTGCGCCTCGCTGGCGGCCGACAAGGCCGCCACGCGGCTGCGCAGCTCGTCCATGTAACTCTTCTCCGTCCCGGCAGATACTGCAGCCGTCACTTGCTGAATACTCGCGGGAGTGGTCTGCTGCCGCAGCGCCATGATGCTGTCCTGCCACCTCTGCAACTTGTCGTGCATCAGCGTCTGCAACTCCTGCAGGGCTTGCTCGTGGCCGGGATCTATTTGGGACAAACGCCCCATCACACGATCAAACCGACTGCGACCCGTTCGCAGGGGTTCCAGGAAGCTCTCCTTGCCGGTGATGACGAAGCCGCGGAATCCCGTCTCATTGTCAATCGCCGACTCCAACAGCAGGTGAGTCTGGTTCTGCACCCCCTCCTGCTTGCTGACTTCGTTCGCCGCCGCCCCGCTGGCGCGCAGGCTGATGTAAGTGAAGGCGGCCACCAGCAGCGCAATGCCGATCGGCACCGCAAATCCCATGAGGATGTGTTGCTTGATGGGGGGGGTCCTGGTTTGCATGATCATTGTTCCCTTCGGTCTTTCGTGTCACTTCCATTCATCGTTCGTCGTCCACCTGCATCCCGGGCTGCTGCAGCAAGCTGCCGATGTCAAGCACGGTCAACAGGTCACTTGCGTAGGGCGTCACCCCGGTCACGTAAGCGGCATGTTGTGCCGACCGCGTTCTGGGCATAGGAAGCATCGCATCGTCCGCCACGCTGACCACCTCATGCACTTCCTCCACCGCCACGCCCACCCGGCCCTGCGGGCTGTCCACTACCAGCAGCAGGTAGGCGCCCGACGACGAAGGCCGCACCAGATTCAACCATGCGTGCGGCGCCACCACTGCCAGCAACTCGCCCCGGACGTTCGCGAGGCCCAAAATGTGCGCCGGCGTCCCCGGGACCGGGGTTACGGTAGGGACCGCGACAAAGCCCTGAATCGCGCTCAGGACCACTCCGAAGTTCTCCTGCCCCAAGCGCACCACCGCCAGCAACTGGCTGTGGCCCAGGTCCGCGGTCGCCGGTTTTTCGGCCAGCCGCGCCGCCCGCTCGCGCAGGATTCGTTGCTCTTCCGCTCGACCCGCAGAGCCGAATTCTCCCCCCGTTCCGGGAATGCTCTCTTTCGCCGCCGCCTGCAGCAATACCGCGTCGCTCGCCAGCCGGTGTAGGTCGAGCCGCATCAGGAAGCCGTCGCCCGCACGCGTCAGCGCCTCCACTACCGGCACCCCCTCCTTCCCTGCACGCGTACCGAATCCTTGTGTCGCGAACGTGCGCGGGGGCACGCTCGCTGCTTCTGCGGCCGACTCCTCGAACCCGTAAACTACCTCGACGCGCAACCCGAGTAGACCCGTACCCGTTTGGGGAAAGCCCAGAATCACCACGCAATCGCTCGCGCGGTAAGGCAGGGTGGCCAACCCCAGTCGCGTCGCAAGGTCCAGAACTGGTACCGCACGACCCCGTAGGTTCAGCACCCCGGCCAACGCCGTCGGGCCTTCCGCCACTCGGGTGAGCGCCGGCAGGGCCACAATTTCCTGCACCTCACCCACCGGAAGCATGCAGCGCATCCCGTGCACACCGACCACCAGACATGTCGCGCTCGTCATCGCCCTCCTCGCGTGTGGCCAGCCACAATCGCCGTCTGGGGCCCCGCCTCCGCTTCCCACCGGGCACGCAACGTGGCGGCGGTACCGCCGGGGAATCCTTCCACCTCGGCGTCGGGAATGTAATCCGCGAGCAGCTCCAACGCCGCTTGACGCAAGGTCGCCGCACGCTCGACCTTTCCCTCGTCGGCGTAAAGCGAGGCGAGGCAGTCGTAGGCTGCCACATCGCGTGGGGCGAGATACAGCACTCGCTTCAATTGCGTTTTGGCCTCTTCAATGTCCCCACAGGCCATTGCCAGCTCCGCCAACAATCGATGCGGGGACACACCCATGGGCTCGGCCGCCCTCAGGTGCTCGCACAACTGCCGAGCTTCTTCGTAGGCGCCACGGTCAGCGGCCGAGCGCGCCGCCTCCAGCGCATTGACCCTGCTCCCCTCCTTCGCCGGGAGCGGCGGTGATACCGCGACCTCAACTCCTGACGGAGGCCGGCGCCCTCTCCGGTGCGGCCGAGTCGCTGCGACCTGCGGGCCCGCAGGCACCTGCTTCGATCCCTGCCCTCCGGGCCGCTGGTAAACCACACCGTCTTCTTCCAGCACAATCAGGAGCCCGTGCGGTGGGCGCAACACCTCAGCGTGGCCTGTCATCAGGTAGCCGCCCGGCGCCAACCGCTCTCCCAGACCGGACGCGATATCGGGGACCATCGCCGGGTCAAAATAGATCAGCACATTACGGCAGAGGATCAGATCGAATCCCAGACCGCCGCGCGCCTGCAGTCGAGCCGCATCCTGCACCAAGTTGCCGGCTTGGAAATGCACCATGGCGCGGATTTCCGGCAGCAATTCCCAGTCCGTTCGATGACGTTGGAAATAGCGTGCCCGCACTTGCGGCGCGACCTGGCGGAAGGACCACTCCCCATACCGCCCGCTGCGCGCCCGCTCCAAAGCTTGCGCGTTCAGGTCGGTTCCCAACAGCTCGACGTCCCATGCCGCCGCCTCAGAGCTCAAAAGCTCCCACAGAAGGATCGCCAACGAATGCAGTTCTTCCCCCGTCGAACAACCCGCGCTCCAAATCCGCAACGTCCGGGTTGCACGGCAACGTTCCAATAATGCCGGCAGCAAGCGTTGTCGCAAAAGTCGGAATTGTCCCTGATCGCGAAAAAAGTAACTCTCCCCCACCGTCAAGAGGGTCAACAGCGAACGCCATTCCTGCTGGCTGACCGCCGTCTGGCTTCGCAGCAGAGCGGCATAGGCCCCGCCATCATGCAGGCGCAGGGTCCCCAGCCGCTCTTGGATGCGCTCCGCCAGGTGCTCCAACTGCGGGGCGCACAACACCAAGCCGGTTCGTTGCCGGATCAGCTCAGTAATCTCCTGAATATCCGGCTTCATTCCATGGCCGATCCCGTCGAGCGCAACATAACAGGCCCGTGTCGTCACACTCTTAAGAGAAGCTCGTGCCCCGCACCGCGCTCGTAGTGGGCTCTCACGGCGGAATCGGCCGGAAGACGTGCAGCGGTGCACTAGAAGCGGTCTCATAAATGTTTTAGGAGCAAGCAGAGGCAGCCGAGCTGAGCA
>CALEJU010000037.1 GCA_937898755.1 uncultured Acidobacteriota bacterium
CTACACGCGTAAGATCGTCGGCAGCGTCAGATGTGTATAAGAGACAGCTCCCCACTCCCTACTCCCCACCCCCCACACCCGAGGTATCTCTCGGGTAAACCCCCTAGTAGCGCGGCGGCGGAAGTGTGGGTATACTCACGTCCTCCCCCCTGAAACTGACTCAGATGCACTCACGTGTTTTTCCTCGAACGTGTCTGATGGTTCTGGCGCTTTCCGTATGGTCCGGGGCACAGACGCTGTTGTCCGCACGGCCGGGGGATGCCGATAGCGACCAGATCGTCGCCGTTCACGAGAACGGACACATCGTCTACACCAACTTCGGCCGCCCGGCGCCCGTTGTTGCTGCCGTCTCCACCCACCATCCGAGCCTGCGCCCCGCCGCCGTGGTCCGGCGTCATCCCGCCCCGCCGGCTCATCTCGACCGCATCATGCAGCGCGCAGCGACGCGCTATGCCGTGGACCCGCTGCTGGTACGCGAGGTGGCGCGGCAGGAGTCCGGCTTCGACACCCGCTCGGTCTCCGACAAGGGAGCGCTGGGGGTGATGCAGCTGATGCCGCAGACGGCGCGCGCGCTGGGCGTGCAGAATCCCTTTGATCCGCAGCAGAACATCGAAGGCGGGACGCGCTACCTGCGTGACCTGCTGGCGCTCTACCACGGCAGCGTGCCGCTCAGCTTGGCCGCCTACAACGCGGGTCCGGGCGCGGTGGCGAAGTACGGCAACCGGGTGCCACCCTACCACGAAACGCAGCAGTACGTGAACGTCATCACGCGCCGCTATGCGGGCGCCGCCGCGAGCAGCACAAGCAGCGACACTGCGGAACTCGTCCCCGCCCCGATCATCGTGCGTACCCAGGACGCGGACGGACACCCCATCTTTACCGACGCGCCTTAACGGTTGTCGGTTTTCGGTTGTCGGCTACGCGGCTGCTGGACGGTATCCTTCGCTGGTGTTGCCGACAAACGAAACCCGTTTGCAGTCGACCAGGATGCGCCCAAAATCCGCCTAAAATCCAACAACCAACAACTCACAACGGATCTTCCGGCCGCCCCTTCAGCGCACCGTGCTCCACAGTCGGCTGACGTAGTCGGTCATGGTCATGCCGAGCAGGATCATCAGCCAGAAGACCCCGAGGATGACGGTCAGCTTGGTCATCTTGCTGCTGTACTTCACGTGCATGAAGAACAGCACCACCAGCGTCGACTTGGTCACGGCGATGCACAGCGCCACCACCGTATTGGCGGCGCCGAGGTCGATCGAGGCCACCAGGGCGGTGACCACGGTGAGGACTTCGAGCGCCAGGAAGACCAGGAAGTAGGTGCGGCGCGGCAGGATGTGTTGCGATGACATGCAGGTGTCTCCAGGTAAACGGCCGGCGCCGCGATTACTTGTGATAACGATCAATCAGGTACAGCAACGGGTAAAGATAGATCCAGACCAGATCGACAAAGTGCCAGTACAGACCGATCAACTCGACCGGGGTGTTGTAGGCCGGCGTGAAGGCGCCTTTTTGCGCCTTGATCACCAGCCAGAGCATGAGCCCGAGGCCGACGATCATGTGAAAGGCGTGGAGGCCGGTCATGCAGAAATACAGGATGTTGAAAAGGACCACTTCCTTGGCCACCGCGAAGCTGACGCCCGGGGTGTCGTAGCGGAAGTTGGCCCCGGGCACGTGGCCCTCGAGGATGTGCTCGTGGTACTCGATACCCTTGAAGCCGAGGAAGGCGGCGCCCAGGATCATGGTAGCGATGAGCAGCCAGACGAGCGCCTTCTTCTGTCCGAGCTGCGCCGCGCGCACGGCCAGCGCCATGGTCAAGCTGCTGAAGATCAGGACGACGGTATTGGCGGTACCGAGCTTGAAGTTGAGTTGGCTGCTGCCGATGGCGAAGGCCTGCGGGTACTGGCTGCGGTAGACCAGGTAGGCCATGAACAGGCCGCCGAAGAACATGACTTCGGTGACCAGGAAAACCCACATCCCGAAGCTGGAAGTCTCCTTCTGCTGTTCGGCATCGTCGAACTGCATCTCCAGGTGGTTGTCGAGTTCCGCCACGGCGGAGCCGGGCGCGTGTCCAGCGCTATGAGACATAAGTCGAGGCCTCTTCCTCCGAGCGCACGGCAAGCGCGGGGGCGGGGATGCCGGTGTAGTCGTACGCTTCGCGCGTCACGATCGGCGTGGTGACGAAGTTGTGGGTGATGGGCGGCGACTGCGTCTGCCACTCGAGGCCGCTGGCGCCCCATGGGTTCGGTCCGGCCACCGGGCTGTTCTTGTAAGACCAAGTGAGGTAGATCAGCGGCAGCAGGTAGCCCACGCCGAGAATCGAGGCGCCGGCGGTGGAGAGCACGTGCCAGACCTGAAACTCCGGCGGATAGGCATGGTAGCGGCGCGGCATGCCCAGGTAGCCGAGGATGAACTGCGGGAAGAACGTCAGGTTGAAGCCCACGAAGATCAGCAGGGCGGAAAGCCGGCCCCAGACCTCGGGGTACATGCGGCCGGAGATCTTCGGCCACCAGTAATGGATGCCGCCGAGGTACGCCATGATCGTGCCGCCCACCATGATGTAGTGAAAATGTGCGACCACGAAGTACGTATCGTGGATGTGCACGTCGAGCCCCAGGGCGGCGAGGAACAGTCCGGTCATCCCGCCCACGGTGAAGAGTCCGAGGAAGCCAAGAGCGTAAAGCAGCGGCGTGCGGTAGGAGATCGAGCCTTTGTAAAGCGTCGCGGTCCAGTTGAACACCTTGACGGCCGAGGGTAGCGACACGGCGTAGCTCATCAGCGAGAACACCAGCGCTGCATAGACCGAAATCCCGGCCACGAACATGTGGTGCGCCCAGACGACGAAGCCAAATGCGGCAATGGCGATGCTGGAGCCCGCGATGTAGGCGTAGCCAAAGGGCCGCTTGCGGGAGAAGGTGCTGATCAGCTCGCTGATCACGCCCATGGCCGGCAGGATCATGATGTAGACCGCCGGATGGGAGTAGAACCAGAAGAGATGCTGGAACAGCACCGGGTCGCCGCCCAGAGCGGGATTAAAGATCCCGAAGTGCAACAGGCGTTCCACCGCCACCAGCGCGAGCGTGATGGCGAGCACCGGAGTGGCCAGCACCAGAATGACGCTGGTGGCGTAATTGGACCACATGAACAGCGGCAGGCGTTTCCAGGTCATGCCTGGCGCTCGCATGCGGTGCGTGGTGACGATAAAGTTCAAACCGGTCAGAATCGAGGAGAATCCGGCGATGAAGATGCCCGTGGCGGCCGCCACGACATGGCTGTTGAGGTACCCGGTGCTGAGCGGCGTATAGAAGGTCCAGCCGCCGTCCACTCCACCGCTCAGAATGGCGTAGATGGTGACCACGGCGCCGATGTTGAACAGGTACCAGCTCATCAGGTTGAGCTTGGGAAAGGCGAGGTCCTTGGCCCCGATCATCATCGGCACCAGGAAGTTGCCCAGCGTGGTCGGAATCGAGGGGATGAGGAAGAACCACACCATGATGATGCCGTGCATGGTGAAGAGCTTGTTGTAGGTATCGTCCGAGACCAGGTCGGCCGGCGGGGTGAGCAGCTCGAGCCGCATCAGCATGGCAAAGATGCCGCCGATGGCGAACATCAGCGTGATCGACGCCATGTAGAGCAGCGCGATGCGCTTGTGGTCCGTGGTGAGCAGCCACGACTTGAGACCGTGGCTCTCGTTCAGATAATGGTTCGCCGGCAACTCGGGGGCGAGCGGCTGCGGCGACAGGGGCTGGGCGGTCAGGGTACTCATTGTGGGTACGTCTTTGTCTCCATCGGCCGCGGGCCGGCGGGAGGGGTGGTCCGGTTGCTGTAGGGTTGGGTCTGCTCCTGCGGCGCGAGCGACTTGATGTAGTTCACCAGGTCGAGCACTTGCTCCTCGTTGAGCTGGCCGAGGAAGGTCGGCATGATGGGCTGGAAGCCGGCCACGATCTTGGCGTTGGGATAGAGGATGGATTCGCGGATGTAGTTTTCATCCGCAGTGACCGTGGTGCCGTCCGCGAGGTGGACCGGCTGGCCGTACAAGCCGCTCAGGCTGGGACCGCGGGCGCCGGAGTCGGCCCGGTGGCAGCTGATGCAGGAGAGGCCTTGGAACAGCCGCTGCCCCTCGAACGCCGGGCTGCCCATCGTCAAGCTGGTGCTCATCCACTTGCGGTAGGCGTCCGGCTCCATGACGATGATTTCACCGATCATTTTCGAGTGCTGGGTGCCGCAGTATTGGTCGCAGAAGAGATGGAACGTCCCGGTCTGGGTTGCCTGAAACCAGGTGGTGCGGTAACGCCCTGGCAGCACGTCCATCTTCAGACGAAAGGCGGGGACGGCGAAATCGTGAATGACGTCCTCGGAAATTAACGAGAGTTCCACCGGCTGATTGACCGGCACGTGCAGGGCGTTGATCTCGCGTTGTCCTTCGGCGTGCTGGATCTTCCACATCCACTGCTTGCCCACCACGGTGATCTTGATGGCGTTATTGGGCGGGCGGTTCTGCGTGAAGTAAAGCCGCGCTCCCCACCCGAACATGACCATGAAGATCCCGAAGGGGATGACCATCCAGAAAACTTCCAGCGCCGCGTGGCCCTCGATATGGGCGGCGTGCGGGTGCTGTTTTTCGTGGTAGCGGACGGCGAAGACAATGACCAGCACCGCCACGAGGAGAGTCGTCAGACCGCAGACGGTCAGCATGAAAAAATACAGCCCATCCACGCCCCGCGCGGTGGTCGAGGCCTCTGGAGGGAAGAATGGAAAATACCGGTTCATAGGTCCTGTGCTCGTCTTGAACTGGACTGTTCGTCGGGTTCGGTGCCGGTTTTGTCCGGGGGCTTGCGCCACGTCAGGGCGATGAAGCCGCCGAGCAGCAGCATGGTCAGCACGCCCCCGATGCGCATCGCTGTAAACGCCACGGCCCCATATCGTCCCTTGGCCGGGTCGTAGTGATAGCAGTAGAGCAGCACCTGGTCCACGACGTTGCCGATTTGGTTGTGACTGGCTTCCACCAGTCCCAAGCGGACATCGCGCGGCGGATAGTCAATGCCGAAGTAGTACTGCGCCACCCGGCCCTGCGGGGTCAGAAGGACAATGCCCGCCGCGTGCGCGAACTGGTGCATCTGCGGATCCCACGCATAGTGGAACCCCACCGCGTCGGCCAGCGGTCGAATGGAACTCTCCTCGCCGGTCAAAAAATGCCAGCCCGCGGCGGCGCCCGGTCGGCCATAACGCTTGATGGTGAGTTGTTTCTCCGCCGCCGCTTCCGCCGGCGTGTCGTGCGGATCGAAACTGACGGTAATGACCTGGAAGTCCCGCCCGACATTGAACTTCAAGTCGGAAAACACCTGCGTCATGCCGTTGACGACCTGGCTACAGAGCATCGGGCACTGGTAGTAGACCAGGCTGAGGATGACCGGTTTGTCGCCAAAGTATTGCTGCAGGCGGACCGGCCGGCCGCTCTCGTCAAGAAAGGTGAGGTTGAGCGGCACCTGCTGATTGAGGCGCTGGTCGAAGTTGGCCAGCTTGAGAATCGCCGGACGGGTATTCAAGCGCGCGTCATTGACCCGGTCAGGCTGGTACTGGGCCTGGGCGGCCAATGACAGAGCGAGGCCCAAGGCAGTCAGTCCGATCCGGGTTGGGTACTGCAACTTCATGATTTAGTGACTCACTCCTGCGGAAACGACAGGCGGTTTCAAGCCCGGCGTCGGGGGGGCGACGGCGCCGGGGACGCCGCCGCCGCGCGCCGGTACAGGGAGCAGGGAGACGGCGTTGGGATCCACGTTGTACTGCGCGGCGGCTTCTTTCGGGGTGGGCGGCAAGCCCTGCTGAGCGATGACCTGCATGGCTTGCGTGATGGGAATGCGCACCTCGCCGTTCGCCTGATCCGCCCAGCCATAACTATTCAGGATGGCGTCCTCGCGTGTACGCATGCGGTTCATGTCCAAGACATCATCGGATTGCAGTTGCGGCTCGGTCGAGGGCGCGACGGGGACCCGCAGTTGCGGATAAGCCCCGGCATATTGCTGGTATTCCGCGGTACGGAAGCCGCGAAATAGTCCGGCGGCGATGACCACGACCAGCCCGGCCAGAATGGTCAGAAAGATGGCGAACGCGACGGGATACCAGGTGGGCGCGTCAGAGACCTCGTGGCCCCGCTCCACCGACGAACGCCCGGCGGGACGCGGCTCCGGCACCCCGGCACGAACCACCAGCCAGACAAAGAAGGCGACCAAGGCCGCCAACAGCAGCAGACCCAGAGCGATGAGCTCGATATTGGTGCGATTCAGGGACACGGTATCAGCCTCTAGTGCGCCTTGGCGCCGGACGCCTCACGCAGGATCTCGTCCATTTGCGGATCAAGCAGCGGCAGCAGTGGCCGTTGTCGCAGAAAATGCAGAAACGCCACCACCCAGACCGACCCCAGCGCCAGCGGCACCGTCACGTTCTGCCAGTTGAGGTGGGCGTGGCCGGCGACGTTGGGGAAGACCAACCAGTAGAGCTCCACCCAGCGCATGCAGAGGATGAACGCGGCCAGCAGCGCCAGCTTGCCGGCCTTCTTCTTGAGCGAGCTGGAGAGCAGCAGCGCAAACGGCAGGGCGAAATGACCGATGACGAAAAGGAGAGTCACCGCCAACCAGCCGGCATTGATGCGTAGCAGGTAAAACTTGATCTCGTCCGGAATATTGCCGGACCAGATGATGAGCAACTGCGAGAACGAGAAATAGGCGAACAGCAGGACGAACATCAGCATCCACTTGCCGAGTTCATGGAACCGCTGCCGGGTGTAGATGCGATTGAACGGGGCGATCTGCGCCAGCTTGCTGCACAGGATCACCATCAGGGCGATGGTGGTCAGGCCCTCGCCGGCGAGGACGATCAAGCCAAAGATGCTGGACGACCAGGCGGGCAGCAGCGACATCACCCAGTCGATGGCGGCAAACGAGATGGTGATACAGCCGAGCAGCAGTCCGACCCCACTGACGTTCTCCAGGCGGTGCTTGAGCGGCGTGCCGCCCTGGCCCGCGTCCTGCTGATTGGAGTAGCGCACCAGGATGCGGGTGATGACAATCCAGACGAAAAAGTAAATGCCGGCGCGCGTGGTCACCCAGGGCAGGTTGAGGTAGCCGCGCAGGTGTTGCAGGCCGCTGTCGCGGGCGACGTCGGCGGGACGGCTCCAGGCATAGAGCACGGTGCGCCCCAGCCAGATGGGGATGAAGAGCACGGCCAGCACGGGCATGGTCTGGGCGGCAGCCTCAAAGGGACGGCGCAGCACGACGGCCCAGCGGCCGCCGCTGAGGTGCGACACCATCAGCATTCCGAGCGACCCGAATGCGGCCCCCAGGCAGAGCATGAAGCCCAGCAGGTAGGAGGGGAAAAACTCCTGTTGGTTGAGGAAGAACCCGAGCAGCGACGCCAGGGCGGCCACCACGGCGAGGATGCCGGCGCGGCGTTGCCAGCCCTGCACCGCGGCGGGCGCCATGACGTCGGCGACGGTCAGTTTCAAGGGTGGGGTGTGCACGTGGGACATGGCACTCATGGCTGCACCTCCTTCGGATAGTCCACCCCATGCGGGGCAGCCTTGCCGAATTCCGTCGCGGGGAGGCGCAGCGGCTGGTTCAGGTCGGCCTGATGGTCGGCCGGTACCAAGCTCGCCGGCGCGTGCTGGCTGAGCTGCAGGGCGCGGATATAGGCCACGATGGCCCAGCGGTCGGCCACCGGCACCTGCGCGGCGTAGTCCGGCATGGCGCCCCAGCCGTGGGTGATGACGTCAAAGAAGTGGCCCACCGGCGCGTTCCGCAGGCGGTCCTGGTGGAACGTGGGTGGACGCGAGAAGCCACGTTGCACGATCATGCCATTGCCATCGCCCACGCGCGCGTGACACGGGGCGCAGAAGATGTTGTAGCGTTCCCGGCCACGCGCCAGCAACTCCGGCGTCAGCGGCACCGGCAGCGTATCCACCAAGGAGCCGCCGACCCGCCCTTGGTAGACGGCATCGTTGTCATTCAACTCATCGCGGGCCACCGTGCCCGGAACCGCCGGGCGTTCCGAGCGGCCGTCGCGGAAAAAGGTGCTGGGACGCATGGGTACGTACTTGGGCTGGTTGTACATGTCTTGCCGGCAACCGGCCAAGCCGAGACACAACAACCCCGCGACGGCGATGATGCGCGCCCTCCGGCTCCCGAGAGATGGCATTCGAGGCGTGACCACGCTAGTTCGGGACCTCCGAGACGGCGGTGGGGTGCAGGCTGTGGAGAAAGGCCTCCGTCGCCTTCCGGTCAAAGTTGGGATCGGCGGCTTCGATGCACAGGAAGAAGCCGTCCTGCGTGACCTGCGAAAACCGCGGCACGTTGAAGACCGGGTGATAGGGCAGCGGCAAGCCATTGGCCAGCAACATGCCGACCACCGCCGCGATCGCGCCGCCGAGAATGGTGAGCTCGAAGGTGACGATGATAAACGCCGGCCAGGAGAGCAGTGGCCGGCCACCAATGTTGAGCGGGTAGTCGATGACGTTGATCCAGTACTGCAACAGGTACCCGCTCAGGCCGCCGGTGATCGCCCCGAGCAGCACGATGAGGGGCATGCGGGTGTGATGGGCGCCGATCGCCTCCATGGCTTCCTCGATGGGAAACGGGGAGTAGGCGTCCAGCTTGCGATAGCCGGCTTGGTAGGCATGCTCGGCAGCATGCACCAGCGACTGCGGGCCGGTGAACTCGGCCATCAGCCCGTAGAGTCCGGTGGGTGTGTCGCCGTGGCTCATTCCGCCTCCACTTTGGCTGCCGGCAGCAGCATCTTCACTTCCGCGATCGAGATCATCGGCAAGGCCCGCAGAAAGAGCAGCATCAGGGTGAAAAATAGGCCCAAGGTGCCGATAAAGACCGCCCAATCCCAGCGCGTCGCCGTGTAGTGTCCCCAGGAGCTGGGCAGGAAGTCGCGGTGCAGGCTGGTGACGATGATGACGAAGCGCTCCAGCCACATCCCGACCAGCACCACGATCGAGATGAGGAACAGGGCGAGCACGTTCTTGCGGATCTTACGCAGCCAGAGCAGTTGCGGGATCAGCAGGTTGCAGGTGAGCAACGACCAATAGAACGGCGCGTAGGAACCGACCAGGCGGTTGTGAATCATGTAGATTTCGTACTGGTTGCCGCCGTACCAGCCCGCAAAGCCCTCAAACAGGTAACCGTAGGCGACCACCAGACCGGTGGCCAGCATCACCTTGGCGCAGTTCTCGAGGTGGCGCGGGGTGATCAGCGCGTGCATGTTGTACATGGCGCGGATGGGAATCGCCAGCACCAGCACCATGGCAAACCCGGAGTAGATGGCGCCCGCCACGAAATAGGGCGGGAAGATCGTGGTGTGCCAGCCGGGCATGTTGGCCACCGCGAAGTCGAAGCTGACCACCGTGTGCACCGAGAGCACCAGCGGCGTGGCCAGCCCGGCGAGAAGCAGATAGGCCGACTCGTAACGCTTCCAGTGCCGCGCCGAACCGCGCCAGCCCATGGCCAGCACCCCGTAGAGGCGCTTCACCCAGGTCCGTTGCGCCCGGTCGCGGTAAGTGGCGAGGTCGGGGATGAGTCCCACGAACCAGAACAACAGTGAGACGGTGGCGTACGTCGAAACCGCGAAGACGTCCCACACCAGCGGGCTGCGGAACTGCGGCCACACCTGCATGGTGCTGGGATAGGGAAACATCCAATAAAACAGCCACGGACGTCCCATGTGCAGCAGCGGAAACATGCCGGCGCAAGCCACCGCGAACAGCGTCATGGCCTCGGCAAAGCGGTTGATGGCGTTACGCCACGACTGGTGAAACAAGTGCAGGATGGCGGAAATGAGCGTTCCCGCGTGGCCGATGCCGATCCACCAGACGAAGTTGATGATGGCAAAGCCCCAGGCGACGGGGACGTTGATGCCCCAGATGCCAACGCCGCGCAGCAACAAATACGTCACCGCCCCCATGAACATGGCCAGCAGCAGCGCGGCGACCGCGAAGGCGGCGAACCAGCTCAGGGGAGTGGGGTCCACCAGGACGGCGTTACTGATCTTGGCCGTCACCGAGGCAAAGGTCTGTCCCGGCGCGATGACGGGGGACTCTTGCGGCGGTTCCGGCAGGGTTTCGATTTGAGCGACTGGCTCCATGATTACGCCTGAAAAAGTTATGCCTGCAAACGACGGGCCCGGCGTACCGGGGGATTAAATCTTGATCTCCGGGTTGGGGTTGCCGACCGCTGCCAGGTACGTGGTGCGCGGTCGTGTTCCCTGCTCTTCCAGCAGGCCGTAATTACGCGTATCGCTCTTGAGTTGCGCAACGCGGCTCTGGCGATCGCCGATGTTGCCGAAGGTGATGGCCCGCGTCGGGCAGGCCTGCTCACAGGCGGTCTGCATTTCGCCGTCCCGCACCTGGCGGTTGTCCTTCTCCGCGTTGATGCGGGTGCGGTTGATGCGCTGCACGCAGTAGGTGCACTTCTCCATGACACCGCGACTGCGCACCGAGACGTCGGGGTTCTGCAGCGCCTCCAGGCTGGGTGTGCCCTCCAGCCAGGCATAGTGCAGGAAATTGAAGCGCCGCACCTTGTAGGGGCAGTTATTGGAACAGTAACGCGTGCCGACGCAGCGGTTATAGACCATGTCGTTCAGGCCTTCGCTGCTGTGCACGGTGGCGCCCACCGGGCAGACCTGCTCGCAGGGCGCGTCCTCGCACTGCATGCAGGGAATGGGCTGGAACTGCGGCTTGGGATCGTCGAAGTTGCCGGTGTAGTAGGTATCCACCCGCAGCCAGTGCATCTCGCGGCCGCGTTCCACCTCGGCCTTGCCGACGATGGGGATATTGTTCTCCGCCTGGCAGGCCACCACGCAGGCGTTGCAGCCGATGCAGGAGTTGATGTCGATGGCCATGCCCCAGGCATAGCCAGGATAGGAGTACGGCGTATAGAGCGAGAGTCCCGGCGGCGGGGCCTCGGTCTTGGCGTGGGCGAACTGCGGATCCTGCTGGTACTCCGCCAGGGTGGCGGTGCGGATCAGGTCCCGACCCTCCATGCTGTGATGATCGTGCGTGGCGGCCAAGCCACGCCGGCTGCCGGTCTTGCTCACCGCGAGCCCGACGCCGAACCATGGCGTCTGGCTGTCGCGCAGGGGGTAGGTGTTGGTTCCCACGCCGGTGCCGACGCGTCCGGTGCGCGGACGCCCGTAGCCGAGGGGCACGGTGACCACGTCATCGGGTTGACCCGCCTGAATCCAGACCGGCAACTCGATCTGCCGGCCGTGGTAGTTGAGCGCGACGATGTCCTCGCTGACCACATTCAGCCGTTTGGCCAGCGCGACGCTGATCAGCGCGGCGCTGTCCCACGTAACGTGCGTGATGGGCCGCGGCAGCTCCTGCAGCCAGCCGTTGTTGATGAAGCGCCCGTCGTAGACCGAGGCGTCGGGACGGAAGCTGATCTCCAGTCCCTGCGGCACAGCCGTGGGCGCCGGCAGGTTCGCCGCCGCCGTGAGCGCGAGCGGCGCCGGAGCGCTGCCCGCCAGGAAGCCGTCATGCAACGACTTGCGCCAGTAATGCTCGAAATCGGTGCCGCCGATCGTGGCGGTGGTGAACTGGGTGTTCCAGAACTGCTTGACCGTGTCGTAGGGCGCTTGGAAGACCTGATCGCTGAGCGCGGTCAGCATCTCGTGGGCGGTGCGGTTTTCGTAGAGCGGAGCAATGAGTGGCTGCACGATGCCCACCGTGCCGTCATGGCTGCGCACGTCGCTCCACGCCTCGAGGTAGTGGGTCTCCGGAATATGCCAGTCGCAAAGCGCGGCGGTCTCGTCGGCGTAAAGCGAGAGGTGAACGCGGAATCCGGCCTTGCCGAGCGCGTCCTGAAAGGGAACATCGGCCGGCGCAGAGAAGACAGGATTGCCGCCCAGGATCATCAGCAACGAGACCTGTCCGGCTTGCATGTCCTGCACCAACTGACGCAGTGAATCCGCCTGAATGACTGGGACTGCCTCGGCGGGGGCGGTGTAAGTCACGGTGGCGCCCACATTGCCGAGCGCGGCGTTGAGGGCATGCGCCAGCGCATGCACCGCCGGGCTCTGCTGTTCGCCCGCCAAGACCACGCAACGGCCGCGGTGCTGCTGCAGATCGGCCACCAGCGCCGCCCGCCACGCCGCTTGACCCGGCGCAGCACCCGGGGCGGACGCGGTCTTGCCGAGTTCACTGAGTAGAGCCTGCGCAAACGCCTCGATGTCGCTGCCGCGCAGCGCCATGCGATGATCCGCTTTGGCACCGGTCAGGGTCATCGCGCTTTCGACCGCGTACAGCCGGTTGAGCGGCACGCCGCGCAGCTTGCGGCGTTCCCCGAACTGGCGCGCCAGCAGCAAAAAGGCCGGGTGGCTCGCGCTCGACAGGAAATCCGCGTCCAGCGACAGAATGACGTCCGCTTTGTCGAGCTGGTAGTGCGTGTCCACCATGCGCCCGAAGGCGAGTTGCGAACCCTGGCGGGCGGCATCGCGATTGATCGGCTCCCACTGGTGCCACTTGGCGTCGGGATAGCGCTGCAGCAGGTTTTGCAGTTGGAAGGCGAGCGTGGGCGAGGTGACGGTCTCGGTCAGGATGCGCAACCCGGTACCGCGGCCGCCGGCCTGCACCTCGGGTCGCGCCCGCAACGCCTGCAGGAACTCGTCCCAGCCGCGCACCTCGCCGTTGGCAGTGGGGGTCTGGGCGCGGTCCGGATCATAAAGCCCCAGCACCGAGGCTTGGGTGAATAGATCCGTGCCGCCCAGACTTGCCGGATGATCGGGATTGCCCTCGATCTTGTTGGGGCGTCCCATATCGCTGCGCACCAGCACCGGGAACCCATAGCCGCCGAGCGGCATGGAGGTGGCGAAGAACTGCGGCCGGCCGGGCAGCAGGTCTTCCGGCTGCTTGACGTAGGGAACGATCAGCTCGGTCGGCTGGCGGGTGCAGGCGGTCATGCCCGCCATTGCCAGCGAAGCCCCCATGAGGCTGATGAAGTCGCGACGGTTGCCGGTGAACACCGAAGCCTGCCGCGGGAACTCGCGGTGCAGCATCTCCTGGAAGCCGTCAGTCGCGGCCAGCTCCTCGAGGCTGCGCCAGTAGCGCGGGCCCTGCGCCTCGGCCAGTTGCCGGCGCAGGCGATCCAAGTCCAAGGGGGCGGCCGGCTGCACCGGCGCCGTCTTGGCATGGCAGGGATGAACTGTGTTGTCGTGAGCCATGGTTTCGGTCTCTGCCTGCGTCGCGGCCGGTTCCACTGCGCCAGGGGCTAGTGATGACAGGTGGAACAACTCGTGATGTCCTGCGGGCTGCGCACGTGATACTGCTGAATCAATTGCCGCCCCAGCGCGAGCTGGTTGGCGGGGTAGGTGTATTCGGTGTTGAAGATCTGGTCCTTGGGCCGCAGGTACTTCTCCGGGGCGCGGTGACAATCGAGGCACCAGCGCATCTGCAACGACTTGGCCTGGTACATCAGCGGCATGCGGTCCACATCGCCGTGGCAGCTCTGGCATCCCACCCCCTTGGCGATGTGGATGTCATGCTGGAAATAGACGAAATCCGGGAGATCGTGCACCTTGGTCCAGCGGATGGACTCGCCGGTGCGGAAGCTGTCGCGAACCGGAGCCAGCATGGAACTGCCCGACCAGATCTGCGCGTGGCAGTTCATGCAGGTCTTGGTGGGCGGGATGCCGGCAAAGCTGCTGCCCTCGACCGAGGTGTGGCAGTAGCGGCAGTCCAGCCCCAAGCCGCCGACATGGTGAGCGTGGCTGAAGGGTACCGGCTGCTCCCGCGTCTGCCCCTGGCGCGTCGTGTAGGGGCCGTACTGATAGGAAACGCCCACCCAAGCCAGCGCCGCCACCACGGTCACGAGGATGACCAAGCTCACCCGGACCGACGAGTTTGCGCTGTGCGGAAAAAGTTGTGGCATGCGAATGAGACCGTTTGCCGGACGTACAACCGCAACGCTTTGATCGTACCGCGAGCCCCGCTGACGCACACTGCCGCGCGCGGAAAGATGAACAGAAGGCGACTGATTTTGATAACAAAAACTCGCTCCACAGTCAATTTTATAAATTCTTTTTCAGCGCACGCGGAGGGGCAGGCACCACCGTTTTTCCACGTCCCGCGCGGGTTCCGGCCCGTTGCATGGCGTGCGAAATTTCGTCTTCCGGATTGACCCGCGCCCATGCCGCATGCCACCATCGCCGCGTCATGTCTCTCCCTTCATTCGACGTGGTCGTGGTGGGCTCGGGCGCCTCCGGCGGCTGGGCGTGCAAGCATCTCTCCGAAGCCGGCCTTCGGGTCGCGCTGGTGGACGCCGGACGAGTACAGAAGGACAGCAACTTCACCGAACACAAGCCCGCCTTCGAACTCCCCTACCGCGACCGCTCCCGGGCGTGGCTGCAGCGCACCCGCTTTGAACAGTCCAAGGCGGGCTGCAACGAGTTCAACGCCGACTGGTTCGTCAACGACCTCGACGAGCCGTTTACGTACAACGCCGACAAACCCTACACCTGGCAGGGGCGGGTGCGCATGACCGGCGGCCGCACCAACGTCTGGGGACGCCAGAGCTACCGCCTCAGCGACCTCGATTTCAAGGCCGCCTCGCACGACGGCTACGGGACCAACTGGCCGATCTCCTACGCCGACGTCGCCCCCTACTACGACATCGTCGAGCGCTATGTCGGCATCACCGGCATGCCGGAGGGCGTGCCCGAGCTGCCTGACGGCCACTACCATCCGCCCATGGGCATCACGTGTGCCGAGATGCGGCTCCGCACCCGGGTCAAGGACAAACTGGGACGCACCATCACGCTCGGCCGTTCCGCCAACATTACCAAGCCGATCAACGGCCGCGCCCCCTGCCATTACTGCGGTCCCTGCCACCAGGGCTGCATCACCCACTCCTATTTCAACGCCGCCTTCACCACCGTCGCGGACGCGCTCAAGACCGGCCGCACCACCCACATCCCCAACGCCATGGTCTACCAGGTCCTGATGGACAAGACGACCAACCGCGCGACGGGTGTGTCTTACGTGGACCGCAACACGCGCCAGTTGCACGAGGTGCGGGCGCCGCGCGTCATTCTCTGCGCGCAAGCCTCGGAGTCGGTGCGCATCCTGTTCAACTCCGCCACCCCGCAGCATCCGCAAGGGCTGGGCAACTCGAGCGGCGTGCTCGGCCACTACCTGATGGACCACATCATGGGCGGCGGCGCCTTCGGCGAGTTCCCCGACATGGCTCCTGACCGCAAGGTCAGCGCCAGCAGCCCGCGCCGCCCCGACGGCATGTACGTCATCCGCTTCCGCAATACCCTCAACGGCCCCAAGTACCCGCACTTCCTGCGCGGCTACGGTTTCCAGGGCGGCGGCGGCCCGGGATTCAACTTCAACGCTCCCGGCTTCGGGGAGGCCTTTAAGAAAGGCTTGCTGGAGACTCGCACCGGCGTCGGCTTCGGCGGCTTTGGCGAGTGTCTGGCGCGCTACGAAAACTACTGCGAGATTGATCCGCAGGTCGCGGACATCTTCGGCATCCCGGTGCTGAAGTTCCACATGGCTTACAGCGATAACGAGCTGGCCATGGTCAAAGATATGGCCGAGACAGCGGCGGAGATGCTGGAGGCGGCGGGCGCCAAGAACATTCACAGCCACGCCAGCCCCTCGCGTCCCGGTAACGCCATTCACGAGGTGGGCATTGCTCGGATGGGCGATGATCCCAAGAGTTCGGTGCTTAATTCGTGGCAGCAAACCCACGACGTCGCCAACCTCTACGTCATGGACGGCGCCGGCTTCACCTCAACCGCCTGCCAAAATCCGACGCTGACCATCATGGCGCTCACCGTCCGCAACTGCGACCACTTGCTCGCGGAAATGAAAAAGGGGAACGCGTAAAGAGTTCGTGGTTCGTAGTTCGTGGTTGAAACAGCCCAGAGCCACCACGTTTTCTTAACTACCAACCACGACGCTGCCCGCCACTCCTATGGCACTGCCCCTTTTTGATGCGGTGGTCGTTGGTTCCGGCGCTTCCGGGGGCTGGGTCTGCAAGCAACTCGCGGAAGCCGGTCTGCACGTGGCGTTGGTCGATGCCGGGCGGTTGCAGAAGGACAGCAACTTCACCGAACATGAACCGGCCTTCCGGCTGCGCTACCGCGATCGGGCAGCGGCTTGGATGCGCCGCACCCGTCCCATTCAAACCGAGAGCGGCGCCTGCACCGAGTTCAACGCCGATTGGTTCTGTAACGACCTTGAGGAACCCTATTCCACCGGCGCCGGCCAGCCGTTTGGATGGTTGGGGCGCATGCGCGTCACTGGCGGGCGCACCAACGTCTGGGGCCGGCAGAGCTACCGCTTCAGCGACCTCGACTTCAAGGCCGCCTCGCATGATGGTTATGGCGTCGACTGGCCGCTCGGCTACGCCGATCTCGCTCCCTACTACGACAAGGTGGAAGAGTACGTCGGCATCACCGGCGTCGTTGAAGGCGTGGATGAGCTGCCGGACGGCAAGTTCCATCCGCCCATGGGGCTGACCTGCGCCGAGACCCTGCTGAAAGGGGCGGTCAAAGACAAGCTGGGCTGGAACATCACCCTCGGGCGCTCCGCCAACATCACCAAGCCGATCAACGGCCGCGCCCCCTGCCACTACTGCGGACCCTGCCACCGCGGCTGCGTGACGCACTCCTACTTCAACTCCGCTTTCACCACCGTGGCCGATGCGAAAAAGACCGGCCGCCTGACCCATATCCCCAACGCGATGGTCTACCAGGTCCTCACCGACCCCACGACCAACCGCGCCACCGGGGTGCTTTACGTCGATCGCAACACCCACCGCACCGCCGAGGTGCATGGCCGTGTGGTCGTGCTCTGCGCCCAGGCGCTGGAGTCGGTCCGCGTGCTGTTCAACTCCGCCAATCAGCAGCACTCAGCGGGTCTCGCCAACTCCAGCGGGGTGCTCGGCCACTACCTGATGGATCACATCTGGGTGGGCGGCGGCGCCTCCGGACAGTTCGCCAATCTGCCCGGCAAGGCCAGCGCCAACGGCCCGCACCGGCCCGACGGCATTTACGTCATCCGCTTCCGCAACACCTTGAAGGAGAAGTGGCCGGGCTTCCTGCGCGGCTACGGCTTCCAAGGCGGCGGCGGACCCAGCTTCAACTTCAGATCCCTGGGATTTGGTGAGGCGTACAAGCGCGGCGTCTTCGACCCGATCCATTCCGTCGGTCTAGGAGGCTTCGGGGAGTGTTTGCCGCAGTTCGACAATGCGGTCGCCATCGACCCTGGCGTGTCCGACATCTACGGCATCCCGACGCTGCGCATCAGCATGAAGTTCCGCGAGAACGAGCACAAGATGATCGACGACATGGCGGTCTCGGCGGCGCAGATGCTCGAAGCAGCCGGGGCGAGAAACATCCACCCCTATACCGTCCATGACCGCATACCGGGCCATGCCATCCACGAGGTGGGCGTGGCGCGCATGGGGCACGATCCCAAGACCTCGGTGCTCAACCAGTTCCAGCAGACCCATGACGTCCGCAACCTGTTCGTCATGGACGGCTCCGGCTTCCCTTCCAGCGCCTGCCAGAACCCCACGCTCACCATCATGGCCCTTGCCGTGCGCAGTTGCGATTACCTGTTGGGGGAGATGAAGAAGGGGAACTTGTAGTTCGTTCGTGTTTCGTAGTTAAGTCAACTCGAAGTGATCCGTAGTTTTTCAACTACAGACCACGAACCACGAGCTTTTTCGCAGTGACGTATACTGCCGAACGGTTGTCCCTATGCCAAACCGGACTCGTCACCATTCTCGTGTTGCCGCCTGGTTGCTGTCTTTCGTCCTCGGTTTTGTCCCCATGCTGGCGGCGCAAGCTCGCGGCGCCGCCGCTCCCGCCGCCGTGGAGGCGCGTGTCGAGTCGCTGCTGGCCAAGCTGACCTTGGAACAAAAGATCGAGCTCTTGGGAGGCGTGGACGGCTTCTATACCCACGCCGCCCCGAGCATCGGCTTGCCGCGCCTGAAGATGTCCGACGGGCCCTTGGGCGTGCGCACCTGGGGCGCCACCACCGGCTACGCCGCTGGTATCGGCCTCGCCGCCACGTGGGACCCGGGGCTGGCGCGACGTGTCGGCGTCGGAATGGGCCGCGACGCGCGCGCGCGTGGCGTCAACTTCCTGCTTGGACCCGGCGTCAACATCTATCGTCTGCCGCTCAACGGCCGCAACTTTGAGTACTACGGCGAGGACCCCTTCCTTGCCGGCCAGACGGCGGCGGGCTTGATCCGCGGCGTGCAGAGTCAGGGAGTGGTCGCCACGGTCAAACACTTCACCGCCAATAACTCCGAGTACGACCGCCACCAGGTCAACTCGGTCATTGACGAGCGTACGCTGCGCGAGATTTATCTCCCCGCTTTCGAAGCGGCGGTCAAGCAAGGCCATGTCGGCGCGGTGATGGACTCCTACAACCTGCTCAACGGAGTCCACACCACGCAAAACCGTCACCTGAACGTGGATATCCTGAAAGGCGATTGGGGCTTTCGCGGTCTGCTGATGTCGGACTGGACCGACACCTACGATACGGTGAACACGGCCAACAACGGCCTCGACCTGGAGATGCCCGATCCGCGCTTCCTGAATCAGCGCACCCTGCTGCCCGCCATCAAGGCCGGAGAAGTGAGCGTGGCCACAATTGATGACAAGGTGCGGCGCCTGCTACGCCTTGCCGTGACCAACGGCTGGCTGGATCGCCCGCAGTTGGACACCGGCATCCCGCTTTACGATCAGCAATCCCGCCAAGCGGCCCTGCAGTCCGCCGAGGAGAGCATGGTGCTGCTCAAGAACGAGGGCGGCCTGCTCCCGGTGGATCCGCATCGCGTGCACTCCATCGCCGTCATCGGTCCCAACGCCTACCCCGCCGTGCCTTCCGCCGGCGGCAGCGCGGAAATCACCGCGTTTGACCCGGTCAGTTTCCTGACCGGCATCAGCGATGCCGCGGGCAGCACCATGCCGGTGTACTGGAATGCTGGCGTGCGGGACCTGCACTCCATCTTTGGCGCAGCGGGCTTCAACGGCGGCAGCTTCAGCGTGGATGCCCAAGCCACGCGCCCTGGGCTGAAGCAGGAGCGGTTCGCCAACGACGACCTGAGCGGCCCTCCGGAAGACACCAAATTCGTCTCGCATATTGATTCCTGGCAAGGCTCGCTGTGGGCCGGACCGCCGCAACATAAGACCTCGTACCGCTGGTCGGGTTTCTACACCCCGAAGACCGGCGGCCCCCAGACATTCATCGTTGCCGGTATTGGACGCGACTCTTACCGCTTGTTCGTAGACGACAAGCAGGTACTGCAGCAACCATTGCGCGAAGGACAGGCACCGGAGGCGGTCAACCTTGATCTCCCCGCGGGCCACCCCGCCGCCATCCGCCTGGAATACGTTCAGGGCAGCGAATCGCCGACGCTCGGTTTTGGTGTCGTCCCCGCCGCCGAGATGCTGGATCCGGAGGCTCGGAAGCTCGCGGCCCGGGCCGACCTGGTGGTGCTCGCGGTGGGGTTTAACCCGCGCACCGAGTCGGAGGGCTTTGATCGCAGCTACCAACTGCCCCCGGGGCAGGACGAGTTGATTCGCACGGTGCTGGCGGCGAACCCGCACTCGGTCGTGGTCCTGACCGCCGGGGGCAGCGTGGACACCCATCGCTGGATCGCCCAGACTCCCGCCCTGTTGCACACCTGGTACGCCGGGCAGGAGGGCGGCCGCGCCTTGGCCGACGTGTTGCTGGGCCGCGTTAACCCTTCCGGCAAGCTGCCGATCAGCTTCGAAAAGCAGCTTCAGGATGAACCCGCATTCCCCAACTATTACGAAGCACCCGGCAGCCACGACGCCAAGTACGCGGAAGGTGTCTTCATCGGCTACCGTTACTTCGACCAGGCCAAGACCAAGCCCCTTTTCCCCTTCGGCTTCGGCTTGTCTTATACCAGCTTTGCCTTTAGCCACCTCGTCGTGACTCCCGACCACGGCACGGCGGACACGCCCATCCAGGTCAGCTTTGATGTGCGCAATACCGGCAGCCGCGCGGGCGCGGACGTGGCCCAGCTCTACGTCGGTGATCCATCCGCCACCGTGCCACGCCCGGTCAAGGAACTGAAGGGCTTTGAGCGCGTCAACCTGGCACCGGGAGCGACCCGGCACGTGACCTTGAAGCTCAATCGCCGTTCGCTGGCCTACTGGGACACGGCCACTAGCTGGAAGGTGGACCCGGGCAAATTCATCATTTACGTCGGCGATTCCTCCGTGCACGTGCCGCTGCAGGCCACGTACCAGGTGAAGTGAAGGACGCTGGCGCGTCACCGGCTGCTTCGACCGCTGCAGCGCGCACTTTTTACCGCTACAGCGCCCTCACGCAGATCGCAACGCTCGGTATTTCATCGACTTGCGAGTGGCCCTCCAGTTGCTCCCCTTGGGGCAGGGAACCCATTCCTGGGAGGGCCGTCTCATGCGTCGCGTTCGCCGCTTTACCGCCGGGTTGCTGACCGCCTTGTTCGCCGCCCTATTGCTTGTTTCCGCGCCGCCGGCGTCCGCGGCCGCCTCGAGGCATGGGCGCCACCGCAGCGCTTCCAGCGCGGTATACGTGCGACATCATCATCATCGCCGGCATCGCCGCTCCAAGAAGAAGTCGGCGTTGATCATCGGCAGTTCGGCCGCTACCGGCGCCGCCATCGGGGGCTTGGCCAAGGGCAAGAAGGGCGCCGGCATCGGCGCACTCGCCGGCGGTACGGCAGGTGTTATCTACGACCAGAAGACACGGATTAAACACTGAAATGGTTCGTAGTTCGTGGTGGGTTGAATGAGGCGAGCGGCCGATTGTCGGCACGTGACGCACCACGCACTACGAACGCTTCCGGCCTTCCGCCACCGGCCACCTGCTAAACATTCCCCTTCTTCATCTCGCTCATCAGGTACTCGCAGGAGCGCACAGCGAGCGCCATGATGGTGAGGGTCGGGTTCTGGCAGCCGATCGAGACAAAGCAGGAGCCGTCCATGACGAACAAGTTCTTGACGTCGTGCGTCTGCATGAACTGGTTGAGCACCGACGTCTTCGGGCTCTCGCCCATGCGTGCCACGCCCACCTCGTGGATGCCATAGCCGGGGACGCGGTCGGGGACCTCGAAGGGCTGCACGTTGCGAGCGCCGGCGGCCTCCATCATCTGCACGCCGGTCTTGGCCATGTCCTTGATCATGGCGCGTTCGTTG
The DNA here is from genome assembly GCA_937898755.1 of uncultured Acidobacteriota bacterium. GTDB lineage: Bacteria > Acidobacteriota > Terriglobia > Terriglobales > SCQP01 > CALEJU01. The sequence continues at coordinate 21,220 of CALEJU010000037.1, forward strand.
TCGCCGAATTGCATGCTGATGCGCAGCACTGGGATACCGAACGTATCCACCACAGTCGGGTCGATGGCCACGTGGTTCTCGTAGCGCGCCAGGCACTCGCCGAACCCCACCACGCGGACGCTGGTCTGCGGATCGAGAACCGCCTTCTTGTACGCGGCGCCGAAGCCCGGTGCTGCCATGCTGAACGAGGTGGCGCCGCCGCCCTGGAAGCCGTAGCCGCGGATGAAGTCCTTGGAGCGCGGACCGCGCGGCGTGTTCTGGAAGCGGATCACGTAAATGCCGTCCGGGCGGCGCGGGCCGTTGACGCTGGCCTTCTCCCCCATCTCGGGGAAGTCGCCGGAGGCGCCGCCGCCCACCCAGATGTGATCCATCAAGTAATGGCCGAGCACGCCGCTCGAGTTGGCCAGCCCCCCCGGAGCGGAGTTGAGCAGGATGCGGGTTGATTCGAGTGCCTGGGCGCAGAGCAGGACGACCTTGGCGGTGACCTCGCGCGTCTGGCGCGTGTTGCGGTCCACGTAGGAGACGCCACGCGCCTTGCCGGTGACCTGATCCATCAGCACCTGGTGGACCATGGCGTTGGGAATCAGCGTGCAGCGCCCCGTTTTCAGTGCGTCGGCGACCGTGGTGAAGGCCGCGTTGAAGTAGGAATGGGTGATACAGCCGCGCTCACAGGGACCGCAGTAGTGGCAGGGAGCGCGGCCGTTGGTCGGCTTGGTGAGGTTGGCGGAGCGGCCAAGCGTGGCTGTCCAGCCGAGCTTGGCCTTGACCCGTGTACGGAACAAAGTCTCGGCACAGGTCAGACCCATGGGGGGCTGAAAGTGGCCGTCGGGAAGTTCAGGAACGTTTTCCCGGATGCCGGTGATGCCGACATACTCCTCAACCCGGTCATAGTACGGCGCGAGGTCAGAGTAGTTCAGTGGCCAGTCGTCGCCGTACCCATCGAAAGACTTACCCTTGAGGTCCTGCTGGCTGAGACGATAGCTCTGGCGTCCCCAGATGTTGGTGCGGCCCCCGATCATGCGGGTGCGGCCCTGCCAGCTAAAGGGCTTGCCGGCCGCCGTGGTATAGGGCTCGTCAATGTCGTTGCAGAACCAGTCGGCGTTGTACTCCATGCAGGCATAGCAGTCCTTCTGCACGGGACGGGTACGGCGCATGTAGGCGTCGGCCTGGTTGCGGTACTTGAGCTGGTAGGCTTGCTCGTGCTCGGTGAAGTTCTTGTCCTGCTGCGGCCGCCCGGCATCGAGCATCGCCACCCGCAGGCCCGCTTCGCTCAGCTGCTTCGCCGCCCAGCCGCCGGAGGCGCCGGAACCGACCACGATCACGTCATACGAAGGCTGCATCAAACTCGCTCCTGCCTGCACACGTTTGCAAGGGCGAGTTTAGCTGAAAAAAGGTTCGTGGCCCGTGGTTGCTGGTTCGGGGTGCAACGAACCAAGAGTTCCCCGGCTCGCGACGACTCGAGCCGGAGTTCAGATCCACGAACCTCGAACTACGAACCACCCAGCGCGGCCAAGTTCGCTTCCAGTTGCTTGATCTGGCCGCGGTACTCCGCTTGTTTGCCGCGCAGGTCAGCGACGATTTTCTCCGGAGCGCGGGCAAGGAAGGTCTCGCTCGCGAGTTGACGTTCGGTGTTGGCCAACGCCTTGGCGACGTTGTCCCGTTCCTTGACCAGCCGCTGCTTTTCCCCGTCCAGGTTAATCGCGCCGCGCAGGTCGAGCCGCAGGTCGTAGTCGGGCGTGCTGACCCGGCCGACGCCCTCGGCGGCGATGGCGTCCACGAAGGTGACCGACTCCAGCCCGGCTAGAGGTTGCAGGAAGTTGAGGTTGGCTTCGAGCCAGGGCCGCGTCTTCTCCCCGCGCGCTGCAATCTCCAGTTTCAGCCGCGTCTTGGGCACGACCTTCCACTCGCCGCGCAGGCTGCGTACCTGGGTGATGACCTCCTGCACCAGGTTCATCTCCTTTTCGGCGTTGGGGTGGAAGGCGCGGGCGTGCGGCTGCGGGAAATCGGCGAGGGCGATGGTCGGCACTGGTGGGGCACCCGCCCACACCGCCTGCCAGAGTTCCTCGGTGAGAAACGGCATCAGCGGGTGCAGCAGGCGTAGCGCGGCATCGAAGATGGCGAGCGCGTTATCGGCGCTGTCGCTGGCATCCTGCCTCGAAAGCGCGGGGTCGGCGAGCCGTAATTTTACGAGCTCGATGTACCAGTCGCAGAATTCGTCCCAGTAGAAGTGATAGAGGGCGTCGGCGGCGTCATGGAATCGGAAGCCCTCGAAGCTTTCCCCCACGCGCACGGCGGTGCGGTGCAGACGGGAGAAAATCCAGCGGTGCTCGAGGAGTTCGCTCTTCGGGCGCAGCGGGATCTCCGCCGCCGTGCCGGCCGCCATGGGACGGTCGGCCAGCGCGCGTTCCATGAAGCCGGCCCGCGTCCACTTCCCTTCCTCCTCCAGCCGCGAGAGCGTCATGAAAAGGAAACGCGCCGCGTTCCAGATCTTGTTGGCGAAGGCGCGGTAGCCGTCCATGCGCGCCTCGGAGAGTGCGATGTCAGTCCCCGGCGCCGCCATGGCCACCAGCGTGAAGCGCACCGCGTCGGTGCCGTACTTGGCGGTCACCTCCAACGGGTCAATCACGTTGCCCTTGGTCTTGGACATCTTCTGCCGGTCGGCATCGCGCACCAAGGCGTGCACGTAGACCTGGCGGAAAGGCACCGCCTCGGCCAGCGACCGCCCGTCCTGCCGCATGCAATGCACTCCGAGCATCACCATGCGCGCCACCCAGAAGAACAGGATGTCGACGCCGGTGATCAGCAGGCTGGTGGGATAGAACTTGGCCAGATCGGGCGTGCGGTCGGGCCAGCCCAGGGTGGAGAAGGGCCACAAGCCGGAGCTGAACCAGGTGTCGAGCACATCGGGGTCCTGCGTCAGCGTGGCGCTGCCGCACTTCGGGCAGTTCCCCGGCGTCGAGCGCGCCACCACGATCTCGCCGCAGGCACAGTGCCAGGCGGGGATGCGGTGACCCCACCAGAGTTGCCGGCTGATGCACCAGTCATGAATGTCGCGCATCCAGTCGAGATACGTGCGCGTCGCACCGGGCGGGACAAACGTCAGATGGCCCTCTTCCACCACCCGGATGGCGTCCGCCGCCAGTGTCTGGGTGCGCACGAACCACTGCGTCGAGAGGCGCGGCTCGATCATGGTGCGACAGCGCTGGCAGTGCCCCACCGCCATGGGGTGCTCGGCGGTCTTCACCAGTTGACCGGCGGCATCGAGGTCGAGCAGCACGCGCTCGCGGGCGACGAAGCGGTCCAGGCCGGCGTACGGTCCCGCCGCTTCAGTCATCTCGCCGCGATCGTTGATCACCTCGATCTGCGGCAGCTGATGGCGCTCGCCGGCGAGGTAGTCGTTGGGATCATGCGCGGGCGTGACCTTGACCGCCCCGGTGCCGAACTCGGGCTGCGCCAGCTCGTCGGCGATGACCGGGATCTCGCGGCCCAGCAGCGGCACACGCAGCCGCCGACCCACGAGGTGCTGGTAGCGGGCGTCACCGGGGTTCACGGCCACCGCGACGTCGCCGAGGATGGTCTCCGGCCGCGTGGTCGCCACCGTGATGCTGAGCGTGGGGTCGTCCACGACGGCGTAGCGCACGTGGTACAGCTTGCCTTGTGACTCGACGTGTGACACCTCGAGGTCGCTGACCGCTGTCTGGCAGCGGGGACACCAATGGACGATGTAGCGGCCGCGGTAAATCAGGCCCTCTTCGTAAAGCTTTACAAAGACCTCCCGCACCGCCCGCGACAGCCCCTCGTCCAGCGTGAAACGCTCGCGCGACCAGTCACAGGAGGCCCCCAGCCGCATCATCTGCTGCGTGATGGCGCCCCCGCTGCGCGCCTTCCACTCCCAGACCTTGGCCACGAACGCGTCGCGTCCGAGGGCGCGCCGCGCCGCGCTTGGGGACTGCCCCGGCGCCCCCAGATCGCGCTCCACCACCATCTGCGTGGCGATGCCGGCGTGGTCGGTGCCCGGCAGCCAGAGGACGTTGGCGCCCCGCATGCGCTGCCAGCGTACGATGGCGTCAATCTCGGTGTGCTCCAGCATGTGGCCCATGTGGAGCGAGCCGGTGACGTTGGGCGGCGGAATGACGAGTGACCAAGTCGGCCGCGCATCTTGCGGCGCGGCGGAGGCGCGGAACCAATCGGAGTCCACCCAGGCGCGCGCCCAGCGCGGCTCAATCTCCTGCGGGTCGTAGGTTTTGGGAAGTTCTTTGAACATGCGTAGGCCGGGCCCCGCAGGGCGTGCTGCCCCGGTGCGCGGGAACGAACGCATTAGTATACGGGGACGCGGTCGGCGGTGGATGGAGGGTCAAGCGTGGCGGGTGAGCGGCCCACCGCCCACCCCCTTTGGTCGGTCTAGGCTCTGACTAGGGGCGCGTCGACGACGTGTTCGGCTACGAACCAGACCTGCAGTTCGTTGGTGCGCAGGATGCTGCTCACCAGCAGGTCGTTCGAGCCCTCGTCGCCTTCTTTGCTGCACTGCTCGGCGGCGGTGCGCGTCTCGCGGATGATGGTTTCATGCGCGGCCAGCAGGCGCGCGATCTGCACCGGCACTTCCTCGCGCCCGCGCGGCGGTCGGGGAATACGCGTCGTCTCGGCCACATCGGCAGCCATCGCCAGACTGACGCCCCCCAGCAACTGAATACGTTCCGCCAGGGCGTCCACGAGATCCGATTGTTCCCCGAAATGTTTATCGAAAAGCAGGTGGAGCTGGTAGAACGTGTGACCCGAGACCTGCCAGTGGTGCTTCTTGTAAAGGTCGCGCAAGGTCATCGTGTCCGCAAGAATCTGGTTGAGACGTCCCACGCTGCGCTGGCAGACCCCGTGGTCGAGCGCGATCGGCATGCGGAGCGTCGTGCCGAAGGCCTGCAATTCACGACCGTGCTGGCGGACCAGGGGCTGGGCGCTGGGTGCGTTATTGGACGTCGATCGTTTTCGGGGCGAGGTGACGGTCGTTTTATTTCGCATGGCAATCCGACTTTCCTGCGGAAGATCCGGCGGGGCCGGATGGATTGATTTCAATTTTGATGGGTTGAACGCAACAAAAAGAAGGGGGCGGACGCCGCGGCATTGCGCCGTAGCCCCGGCCCCCTTCCCGCGGATGCTCCCGGGAGCATCGTAACCGCGGTCAGGCAGTCCTTCTCGCGATCGCGTGGTATCCGACCAGCACGATCACCGCTCCGACCACGGCTACAAACAAACTGTAGAGGTTGAAGCCGCTGACACCGGCCGCGCCGAACATGTTGAACAGGAAGCCGCCCACCACGGCTCCCACCATGCCGAGCACGATGTCAAGCAATGGGCCTTCACCCGCGTGGTTAACGAGCTTGCTGCCAATGAAGCCCGCAATTAAACCCAGGACGATCCAAGCGAGGAGTGACATGGTAGTTCCTTTCTGACCAGCAATCCCTGCCCGTGCTGGTTTCGGTTCCGTACCGCAGCCAGACCGGCAGAAGTGTCCACTACGAGCGGACGCGACCTCAATGCTCTATAACAACCGTTAAGATGCGCATCTCGGGTCTGGTAGCTGCCATAACGGCTTTTCTGCTGGAAAGAAAGGTGCCGGGCTCCCGATCGCCAGACCCGAGGTACAGGGGTCGATGATGCGAGGTCCGCCGCCGGAAACGCCGGCATCGCGCCAACCGTTAGACTAGGGAAGGCGCGCCTCTGGAAATCCTCATGGCAACCACCACCTCGCCGCTCGCAGCGGCCCTGACGCAGTTCGAGCCGGTGATCGGGCTCGAGGTCCATGTACAGCTCAACACCCGCTCGAAGGCGTTCTGCGGCTGCTCCACCCAGTTCGGGACACCGCCCAACAGCAACACCTGTCCGGTCTGCCTGGGGCTGCCGGGCGCGCTCCCCGTGCTCAATCGCGAGGCGGTGCTCAAGGCGGTGCAAGCAGCGCTGGCGCTGCAGTGCCAGGTGGGCGAGGTATCCATATTTGCGCGCAAGAATTACTTCTATCCCGACCTGCCCAAGGGCTATCAGATCAGCCAGTTTGATCGCCCCCTGGCCGAACACGGCCGGCTCCAACTCGGCGACGGCAAACTGATCGGCATTACCCGCGTCCACATGGAAGAGGACGCGGGGAAAAACATGCATGAAGGCTTCCCCGACTCGGTGACCACCTCCTACGTGGACCTCAACCGCTCCGGCGTTCCGCTGATCGAGATCGTGTCCGAGCCGGATATGCGCACCCCGGAGGAGGCGCACGAGTACCTGACACGACTCAAGGAAATCATGCTCTACCTCGATGTGTCGGACTGCAACATGGAGGAGGGTAGCCTGCGCTGCGATGCCAACGTCAGCGTGCGGCGACGCGGAACCGAGAAGTTGGGCACCAAAGCCGAGATCAAAAACTTGAACTCGTTCCGCTTCCTGCAGCGCGCGCTGGAGTATGAGATCGAACGCCAGGTCGCGATCCTGAAGGGCGGCGGCCGCATTCGTCAGGAGACGCGGCTCTTCAACGTCGCGGAGGGCAAGACCTTCCCCATGCGCAGCAAGGAGCAGGCGCACGACTACCGCTACTTCCCGGAACCCGATCTGCAGCCGCTGGTGGTCAGCCCGGCATGGCAGGCGGAGATCGCCGCGCGCCTGCCGGAACTGCCGCAGGCCAAGCGCCAGCGCCTGATCGCCACCTACGGCCTGAGCGCCTACGACGCCGAGGTACTAACCGCCAGCCAGGCGCTCGCGGACTACTTCGAAGCGGCCGTGCGTCACGCTGCCTTGCCGGCAGGGGGGCACGCCAAGGCGGTGGCCAACTGGATCATGGGCGACCTCAGCGCACACCTGAACCGGAGCGGCGAGACGTTCGCCACCACCCGCGTCAAGCCGGAACACATTGCCGAGTTGGTGGCGCTGATCGCCGGGGGGAAGATCTCCGGCAAGATCGCCAAGGAGGTCTTCGAAAAGATGGCTGCCAGCGGCCACGCCCCAAGCGCGGTGGTGGCCGAATCAGGCGTGCAGCAGATCAGCGATCCGGCCGCCTTGGACGCCCTGATTGACGCCGCCCTGGCCGCCAACCCCAAGCAACTGGAGCAGTACCGCGGGGGAAAGACTGCGCTGCTCGCCTTCTTTGTCGGTCAGGTCATGAAAGCCTCGCGCGGCCAGGCCAACCCCGCCGTGCTCAATGAGCGCCTGCAGGCCAAGCTGAATGGCTGACCCGATCACGGTGCAACGGGAGAGTCGGGCGTGATGTCATCTGCCCCACGAGCGATCACCGCGCCCCCGCCGGCGAAGGCGGGGCCGCGGCTGTTTCACCTGCTGTCGCGGCTCTTTGTCGCGGTCTACGGACATTTCCCCGTGTTCGGGTTCCTCCCTTGCTCTGTGGGCGTCCTGCGGCGCGGCGGATCAATTCTGGTTCTGGAACGCAGCGACGGGCTGGGCTGGGGGTTTCCCGGCGGCATGGCATGGCCGTGGGAGTCCGAAGAACAAACCCTCCGTCGCGAGTATCTCGAGGAGACGGGAATGACGATCACTGCGGCTCGCTTCCTGTTTCGCTATCTCGATCATCACCACATCCACTCTCGCATCGCGGTCTTCGAAGTAGAAGCCGAAGGCGAGCCGGTGGGCTCATGGGAGGGTGTGCCCTTTTGGGTCACGCCGGCCGAGTTGCAGCCTCAACTCTTTGCCTGTCATGCCGAGATCCTGCAGCGACTCGAACAATCCCAGTTCTTTGCTGAGGAGCGATGATCACATCGGGACACCCGCCGAGTCGGCTCCAAGTGGGGCCGCGATCCTGCGTGTGGTCCGGCGCCGCCCGACGCGATTGGCTCCAACGGTCGCGTGTTCAGAACCAGGAACAGGGGGCAGCGACCCAGGGGAGGGCCGGCGGCGTCAGCCCCCAACTGGCCGACGCGCCAGCGTCCCGCCATCCCTTGAGCGGTCTTCGATCATCTAGCTTCTGCATCCGCCACCTGATTCAAAGGTGTGCGCAGGAGGCCGTGTATGAAACATCCGCTCATATGGGGTGGAGCGGTGGCGTGTGGCGTGCTCGTGGCGCAGGGCTGGGCGCTGCAGTACGGCCAGAAGAACAACCAAACCAACATGCAACAGAGCAGTCAGAGTGCTGCCGAGGGTAAGATGAGCCACCCCAGCGTGGACGCGCGGGTCGCGAACCTGCTCAACACGGTGAATCAGGGCGAGATTGACGAAGGGCAACTGATGGCGGACCACGCCCGGAACCAAGCCGTCAAGGACTACGCCAAGATGCTGGTCAGCGATCACCAGAAAGCGCAGGACGGCCTCAAGGATGTCAGCAGCAGGGCCAACCTCACGCTGGGAACCAACACCGCCCTCGAGCAGGACTCCGCCAAGCTGAAAACGCGGCTAAGCAACGCGCAAGGCGCGGCCGCTGATCGCGAGTTCCTCCGTGCAGAGGTACGCGACCACGCCAAAGTGGTGAGGGAGCTGCGGCAACTGGAACCGCGGATCACCGATCCGGGACTGAAGAGCTATGTCAGTCAGATGATGCCGGCGCTTGAAGCTCACATGCGTCAGGCACGCAGCCTGATGAGTGGCGCTGCGGCTACCGGGACGCCCGCCGGGCGGGCGCCCGGATCACGCCATTCGGGAATCCCGCCATCGGGGTCGTAAACCGTCCCCGCGGACATCGGCTGCCTAAGCCAGCACGACAGACCGGGCGCGTCGGGCGCCGGGTTGGCTGGGGTTCAGGCCGCCATGGGCACTGCGGCATGATCGGAATGTGCGCGGACCGTTCCCTTGGCAAGCAGGTCGCGCAGCTTGAGGCGGGCCTTGTGTAATTGTGACTTGGAATTGCCGAGCGAGCAGCCGAGCATCGTGGCGATCTCGTTGTGCTCGTAACCTTCGATGTCGTGCAGGATGAAGATGCTGCGATAGCCGGGCGGCAACATCTCGACCGCCCGCTCCAAGCGGACGCGATCCAAGGTGCTGAAGAGCCGCGGGTCTACCCTGCCCATTTCCCGCCTGAACGTCTCTTCCTGGCTGCTCTCCACGGGTTCGTCGAGCGAGACCAAGGGCAAGGACTTGCGCCGCAGGCGCATCAACACCACGTTCACCGTCATGCGGTGCAGCCAGGTTGAGAAGGCGCTCTCCCCGCGGAATGACCCCACTTTGCGAAAGAGCTGCAGGAACGCATCTTGGGCGGCGTCCTCGGCGTCGGACGGGTTGCCGGTCATGCGCAGGCAGAGGGAGTACACACGCCGCTTGTGCAGGTGGTAAAGGAATTCAAACGCCCCACCATTGCCTTGTTTGGCCAGATCAATCGCCATGGCCTCGGTCAAGGGCTCGCCCGTGTGGGCCTTCAGGTCTTCAGAACGCGGCAGGAGTTGGGGGGTGGCAGCCATTTGGAATCGCCTCCGGTCAAAAGGGTGAGTGCGTCCCCTTCTAGGCACTTCCGTGGCCAAACTTGGGCACCGTCCTCTGAAACCTGTAAACGCATGACTTTGAAGGGGCGCACCCCTGACGAGGTCGGTGGGGATCAACCCGGAGGCGAAGCGGCAGCGAGCAGACTTTGCCGGAGGGTCGCAAGAACTACGTGACGCTGGCGCCTCGGCTGCCCGGCCCTGGGCGCCAAGGCGGGCGATTCTCACCCAGCGTCCCAAGTCCAGCCTGGGAACCCTGGCGCCCACCGCCGCGCGCCAAAGCGGGCCCTGAGGGCCAGCCGGTGCACCGCACTGAACCTCCCCTGGTGGCTATTCCCGGCCCTCGATCCGCGGCGCGACTTTTCAACTGAATTGATCGACTACGGGCGAGCTGGCAGACAACATTTTAGGGTTGGCCGTCCTCCAACTTCAGGGGAGAACGGGGCGGAAGGGGCGTAACTTTGAGTTCGTTTTTCTATAACTGCCCAGGGTGTCGCTCAGAGCGCGTGGAAAGCGGCGCCGACGTCGTCGCCGGTCCCAAGGGACCGCGCTTCATGACCTGCACGAAGTGTCGCTGGCGCGGCTATGTCGAGACCTCGGCGCTCAGCTTGGATCAGGAGCCCAAGAGTCAGTCTCCAGCCGTGGTGCCGCACATCGCCGCCCGCGCCAGCTAGGCGCCATTCCACAAAGCAATGCTTCTCGGGCTTGGCTTGACGTTCTGTCCTTGGAACCAGTTATTCCGGCAGGATGTGCGAGTGTTCGGCGTGGACCGCGCGGACGGCTTCATCTGCGAAGCTCGACGCGCATACGGCGTAAGCACAGCAGAGTGAAAACGAGTGGGTGCGGGCAAGGTTATTCCAGAGCTTTTCGATCTGCAGCGCCGTATCAAACTCGCCCCGCTCCCAAAGCACGCCCACCATCTCCCCGAAAGCGGCCACATGGGGCCGCTTCCCTTCAACCCCGGCAGCCGCGCGTCCGAGGATGGTGCCGATGCAGTTGGCGAACAGTACCGCGTTGGGCCAGCCGTCAATCAACACCTGAGTCAGCGTCTCCGCTGCATCCAGGCTGATATACAGGCCGCGCCGCGCCGCTTCGGCGAGATCAAAGCCGCGCACCTCAAGCAGTTTCGCCAAGCTCTGGCGATGCGCCTTGGTGGCGATGATGACCGCGGCATCGCCGTCTGCCAGCGCCTTACCAATGAATCCCGCCAAACGTTCGATAAGAACGTCGTCAGAAGAATAAAACTGGACCGCGTGCGCTCCAGGTTTCAATTCAGTCCAGTCAACCGGATTCAGCTGCGGCGCTGCACTCATGGGCAAGTCCTTCACGGCTGCGGGTGCCGGAGAATTCTCGGGATCGCTCAACAGACGACGGAAACTCATCTGCTGATTTCGAGCTTACCCCAGAAAAACAGTGCCCAAAAAGGGCACGGCATCATCCGTGGGAGATGCCGAGCGCGACACTTAGGTTGCCCGGCCCGCTGTCTTACGACTTCTCGGCCATCACGACCGTCTCCACGGCGTGCGGCAATGGATATTCCTTCATCCCGCTGAACCCCGCCTCGCGCAGCATTTCATCCAGTTCGGCGCGAGTGTACGCGTCGCCGCGCGGCGTGGTGGCCAGCATGATGAGGCTGAAGCTAGCCGCGTTCGGGGGCGACACGCGGTCGGGATTCGGCACGAACTCCACCACTACGACGCGGCCCTGTGGCCGCAACGCCTGCTGCATCTTGCGCAGAAGCGTCACGCAGGTGGGCGGATCGAAGTGATGCAGGAAGTTGGGAACCAGCACGACATCGTAGTCGCTGCCGTAGTCCACCTCGAAGGCGTTGCCCGGCAAGAGGTGATGACGAGCCGCCACCCCGGCCGCGACCGCCGTTTCATGCGCCACCTCCAGCACCCGCTGCCAATCGAGCGCGACGACCTCGGCGCTGGGAATCGCCTGCGCCACGGCTACGCCGAAGATGCCATGCCCGGCGGCCATATCGAGCACCTTGCAGGGCGCGCCCTTGGGGTGGGTTGCCGCCAGGATCTGCGCAATGCCGGCCGCGAGCGACGCCATTACGGGGAGCATGCTGCGGGCGAACTCGACCCAGACGGGATCGTCGTCCCCAACCGTGCCCTCATCCGCCAGCGTCCCGGCGCGCACCGTGGCGGTCAGGTCGGCAAACCGCTTCATGAGCGTGGGACTGCAGCGAAACCTGACCGTGCCGCCGATATAGGCCGGCGAATTTCGATCCAGGAACATCGCGCTGTCCGGCGCCAGCGCATAGCGCAGGCCGGTCTTGGACAACAAACCCAACACCGTCAGGTTGTCACAAAGAATTCGGACGCCGCGCTCCGGCACGCTGCAGGCGTGGGCGATCTCCGCTGCCGTCGTCGCGCCCTTGCCGATCGCGGTAAATAATTCGAGGTCAATGGCCGCCTTCAGCGCCGCGGTGCATTGGAAACCCGCCAGCGTGTCGAAGATGCGTTGCGGCGTGGGACCGGGGGGAGGGGCAGACATGAGGATCTCCTAATCAGATGATGGCCCGGGAATCATAACAACATTGCGACGGGTAGTGGCCCAGCCGCCACGCCTCGTGCGATGAGCCCCGAGCGATGAGCGATGAGCGATCTTCGATGTTCGATGTTCGATGCGTCATGAGCCGTGCGTGAGGTGCGATGAGGCGCGCCATCTGCAGGTTTGGAGGCGCACGCCTGCCGCCCTCCGCCTGCCGTGTTGTGCCTCATCGCTCATCGCTGCCCCACCCGGCGCCGCGCTATCCTGCCAGTGTTGGCCAGCGCGCGCCCGGTGTCATGCGGATCCCGACCCAAGCGATAGCCGTGTTTCTGTTGCCGATGCTGCTGCCGGCGCAAGCCCGGTCGCCCGCCGCCGTCTTTGCGGCGGGGCAGGCGGCGCTGCAGCAGAACCGGCTCGCCGAGGCCGAACAGAACTTCCGGCACGTGCTGGCTCTCGACCCCACCTCCGCCCCAGCTTGGATCAACCTCGGCGTGGTGGCCATGCGACGCAAGGACTGGGCTGCGGCACGACGCGCGCTCGAACACGCCCGGCGCCTGGCGCCGCATCAGGCCGGGATCCACCTTGATCTCGGCCTGGTGCGCTTCCACCAGAGCGACTACGCGGCTGCCATTCCGGAGTTTGCCGCCGCTCTCCGGCAGCAGCCCGCATCCGTGCAGGCCCGCTACCTGCTCGGTTTGTGCCAGTTCCTCAGCGCCCGATACGCCCCGGCCGTAACCACCTTGGCGCCGCTCTGGGACCAGCTGCACAGTGATCTGAACTACCTCTACGTGTTGGGAGTCGCCGCCGACCAGACCCACCAGACCGGGTTGCAGGAACGAGCCATGGACCGTCTGGTGGCCGTCGGGCAGGACACGCCCGAGTTCCACCTGCTGATGGGCAAGGCCTACCTGGCACGGGAAGAGGACAGCGCCGCCCGCCGTGAGCTGGAACAGGCGGCCAGCACGGACCCAAAGCTGCCGTTCGTGCATTTCCTGCTCGGAGTTATTGCCCAGCGGGCACACGATTTCCCGCGCGCGACGGCGGAGTTCCAAGCCGAGCTGGCCCTCAATCCCGACGTTCCCTACGCGTGGGCCAGCCTGGGGGAAGCCTTGGCAGCCCAACCACAGGATGTCGGCGCGCGCACTGCGTTTCAGAAGGCTCTCGCCCTGGATCCCGAGTTGGCAGAGGCCCATTTCGGGCTGGCCAAGCTGGACCGACGCCGTGGCCGGGATGCCGATGCGCTGCAGCAACTCGACGCCGCGGCCCGCCGCGAGCCCGGAAACGCCAACGTGCATTACCTCCGCGGTCAGATCCTGCTGCATGACGGGAAGCGGGACCGCGCCCAAGTCGAGTTTGCCCTCGCCCGAAAACTGCAACAGTCCGCCCGCGACGCCCTGGTACAACGCATCAGCGGCAGCATGCCGGCGGCGGCGACAAGCGATGAGCGATAAGTGGAAACCTGATGCGGTGTGCGTGAGCGCGCTCATCACTCTTCACTTTCCACTTTCCACTCTTCCCCTTCCCACGATCCCGTCCAACACCCGCTCCAACTCCTCCGGCGCCTGGCTATTGTCGATCACCGTGTCGGCATGAACGCGGGTTGGTTCCACCCACGCCAGGTGCATGGGTCGCACCGTGGCGAGGTACTGCGCAACGGCCGAGGCGGCGCTGCGACCGCGCTCATCGAGATCGCGCTGCAGGCGGCGGATGAAACGCAGGTCGGCGGGCGCGTCCACGAAAAGCTTTGTGTCCATGAGCTGGCGCAGGCGGGCATCACCCAGGGCAAACAGCCCCTCGAGAACGATGACCGGCTGCGCCTTCACAGCCTCGGACTCCAGCAGCCGGTTGTGGGTCGCGAAGCAGTAGCGGGGCCGCGCGATCGTCTCGCCGCGCAGCAGTGCTTGCAGGTGGGCCAGCAGGAGATCGAACTCGATGGCGTCCGGGTGGTCGTAGTTGACGGCGTGGCGCTCCTGCAAAGTGAGATGAGTCTGGTCGCGGTAGTAGGAGTCGAACTCCAGCAGGCAGGCCCGGCCGGGAAAGCGCGCCAGCAAGCGGCGCGCCACCGTGCTCTTGCCGCTGCCGGTCCCGCCGGCGATGCCGATCAGGCGGGGACTCGCGTGGAGCGTGGAGCGTTCAGGGTTGAGCGCGCGCATTTCCGTGTGCCTCTCATTCGCCATCGCCAGCCGCCCACCCTCTCCAGCTAACCCCCGACGCTCAACGTTTCCCGCTCCACGCATCACGCCCGACGCAGCACGCCTAACCCTCGACGCCAGAGCGCTCCGCCTTGCTCCAGGACGGTATCCAGATGCAGCAACCGCGCCATGGCGTAGACGATCGCCGCCCACACCGCGCTGGCCACGCACAGCGTGCCGAGCGCCCACAGCAGATGATAGGTGGGCAAGGTCAGCGCCTGGGCCAGCCGCCAGGTCACGCCGCCCGCCACCAGCGCCGTCAGCAGCGTCCCCGGAAGCTGCCGCCAGCGTGCCGGCGCGAGCAGCAGTAAGCCCCGCCGGTGCAGCAACACCGCCATCGCGACGGTATGGATCATGATGCCGACGTCCGAGGCCAGCACCAGTCCCACCACCTGCAGGTGATGCGCCAGCACGATGTAGAGCGGAATGATGCAGAGGGTGATGATGGTGCCCGCCGCCATGGGGGTGAACGTATCCCCGGCGGCGTAGAAGGCCCGCGAGTAGAGGCCCTGGGCGCTCCAGAAGGCGAGGGCAAGCACGAACAGGACGAAGTAAAGCGCCGTGACGCGCACGTCCGCCGCGTGAAACTGACCGCGCTGGTAGACCAGGCGCACCAGCGTCAGGGCGAGCGAGGCGCACCAACTGGCGGCCAGCAGCGAGCCCAGCGTGGTGCGGTGCACGGCGCGGTCCACCGTGTCGCGGAACTCGCCCCAGGCGTGCCGCGCGGCCAGCGCGGCGAAGAAGGGCATGCCCGCCTGTCCGACGGCCTGTCCCAGCACTGCGATCGGCACCCGCGTCAGTTGCTTGGCAAAGTTGAGGTGGGCGATGGCGCCGACCCCGAGGGCCGCCGCCAGCGGCCGCATGATCCAGTCGTCGGCCGTGACCAGCGTCACCCCGACCATGAGCGGCAGGGTCAGCCGCAGCCAGCGCAGAAACTCCGGGTCGCGGAAGTGGAACAGGGGACGGTAGCGCAGCCCGGCGCGCTGCGCCGCCCACCAGGGCAGCGCGCAGATACCGACGATGGCCCCCACCAGCGCCCCCACCGCCATGCCCTCGATGCCCATGCGGGCTCGCAGCAGCACGCCGCCGGCGATCATGGCCGTGCTGTAAAGCAGCGGCGCCAGCGCCGGCCAGAAGAAGTCGCCACGCGCGTAGAGCAGGGCCGCGGCCAGCCCGCCCAGGCCGAAGAACAACTGCGCCGGCAGCAGGATCCGCGTCATGCGCACGCAGGAGGCCAGCTCGGCCGGGGAAAACGCCGGCACGTACCAACGCAACAGCTGCGGCGCCCACACCTCGCCCCCGACGATCCCGAGGCAGAGCAGGAGCGTCAGGAAGGTGGCGACGATGGAGAAGACCCGGTAGCCCTCCTCCTCGCGCTGGGACGCGAGGAATGGGCTGAAGATGGTGATGAAGCTGATCGAGAGCGCGCCGCCGGCCACCAGGTAGTTGAGCCAGTCGGGGATGGTGAACGCGGTCACGAAGGCGTCGGTGTGCGCCTTGGCGCCAAAAGCGTAGGCGATGTAGGCCTCGCGCAGGTAGCCCACGCCGCGCGACGCCAGCACGGCCGCCATCATGAACAGCGCCGCACCGCCCATCCGTCGCGCATCAAGACCAGTGGACGCGGGCGTCGTCGGCATCCCCCGAGTTTACCGGAGGACGCAGCCCCGACGCCCGTCACATCGGACGACCCGGTTACACCTGTATTGTTCAAGGTTGGTCGGGACGGCCGGATTTGAACCGGCGACCCCTTGCACCCCAAGCAAGTGCGCTACCAGGCTGCGCTACGTCCCGAATCAGTGGAGGAGCCGACGACCGCGAGTGGGGTTGGCGAACTGCTGCAGTTTATCACGATGGTTCGTGGTTCGTCGTTGGTGGCGCGTCGTTGAAAACGACGCCGGTTGATCGGCTGGGGCGCGCCACCACGAACGACGAACCACCCTCACGTGCGGCGATTCAGGATGGACAGGATCTCGGCGACCTCGCGGCGCACGCCTTCCACCGAAAGCTTCTTGTTGCCGTTGCTGAACATCAGCTCCGCTTGCGTGCCCTTCTTGCCGCCGGTCATCTTGAGCTGCTTGCGCGCCCCGGCAATCGTGAAGCCCTGCTCGTAGAGCAATTGCTTCACCTTCAAGATCAGCTCCACCTCGCGGCGGCGGTAGAGGCGCTGCCCGGTCGAACTCTTCCCCGGACGCAGCGCCGGGAACTCGCTCTCCCAGAAGCGCAGCACGTAGGGCTCGAGGTCGGCCAGCTTGGCCACCTCCCCGATGCGGAAGTAGAGCTTGTCGGGGATGTGGACGGCGGGGGGCATAAGGGCTGTGCGTATGGTAGGAAGCTGCGAGCAAGGCGTCAAGGAAGCGCGGGTAGGGGGGTCGGGCGTAGGGAGTGGGGAGTAGCTGTCTCTTATACACATCTGACGCTGCCGACGATCTTACGCGTGTAGA
>CALEJU010000038.1 GCA_937898755.1 uncultured Acidobacteriota bacterium
GATTTCTGCCTGTCTCGTGGGCTCGGAGATGTGTATAAGAGACAGCCCCACACCCCACCACTCCCGACGCGTCGCCACCAAAGTCTCTACACTGGAACTGTGGACACGTCCCGCCAGCACCTCAACCGCCTGCTTGCCCGGCTCTTCACCAGTGTCCCGCTGGTGGGGCGCATCTGGGCAAAGTTTGCCCCCATCGCGGTCAGCGCCGACGTTCCCTGGACGCCTTATGACAAGCCGCTCGCCGCGACCCGCGTCTGCCTGTTGACCACCGGCGGCCTGCACCTGCGCCACGATCAGCCCTTCAACATGGAGGACTCGGATGGCGACCCGAGCTACCGGACGATTCCGGCCGACGCACGGCCCGAGGACCTGTGCATCACGCACAACTATTACAACCACCAGGATGCGGACAGGGATTTCAATCTCATCCTGCCGCTCGAGCGGCTGCGGGCACTGGTCGCGGCCGGCTACGTGGGCGGCCTGACGCCGAACCACTACTCCTTCATGGGCCACATCGACGGCCCGCACGTGGCCACCTTGCAGCAGAAGATCCTGCCGATGCTGCTGGCACGCCTGCACCAGGAAAAGCCCGACCTGGCTTTCCTGACTCCCTCTTGAGGACTCTGCAATCGGTCCGTGGGACTGATTCAGCGTGCGATTGAGGCCTCCGGGATCCCGACCGTCTCCATCTCGATCCTGCGCGAGGTGACGGAGAAGGTGAAGCCGCCACGCGCCGTCTTCCTGCGCTGGCCGTTCGGACATCCACTGGGAGAACCTGGTAACGTCGCCCAGCAGCTCACCGTGCTGCATGATGCCTTCGCCTTTGCGCGCACCGCGCAGCGCGGCGAGATCCGGGACCTGCCGTACCGCTGGCGACGGGAGACGTATCGCATTCCCGAGGAGTGGGGACGGTTGGAGAGCGGAAAATAAAACATGAAGCGACGCGGGTGGGGCGTGGCTCGCGCTCCGCCCGGGATTGCGTTACCCTTCTGTCTTCGCCATGCTCACGTTCCTAATCTGGTGCCTCCTTTTCGTCGTCTGCTGGCCACTGGCCCTGCTGGCGCTAATTCTCTACCCGTTCGTCTGGCTGCTGCTGCTTCCCTTCCGGCTGCTGGGGTTCGCGGTGGAAGGAGCGCTGGGGCTGATCTGGGCGTTGGTCACGCTGCCGGCGCGAGTTTTACGCGGACCCGGGAAGAAGCGGTAGCGATGGGGCGCTGCGAAAGCGCCTGCGCATCCCTGGTTATTGGGTCGGCGCGAACAGACCGATTTGCACGGGCCCGAGCTTCTTCGCCATGTGCGCCGGATTGCCGCTGACCGGTGCAAAACTCAGCGCGGTGGTTGGCGTGTTCACCCTCTCGACCAGGTAACGAGTGCCCGCGACGGCGTGAAAGGTGATGACTGGCCCAGTGGCGTTCTGGGTCACGAGTCTGCCGCTGTCGCCGGACGCGATTTTGACCCACTGACCCGGCCATGGGTTGCGAATGTTCAACTGCTGCGTAGTCCCTGCTTCGATCGCTACCGTAGTTGCGCTGCCGTCCTTCACTTGGACATCCACCTTTGTTCTCCCGCGCACAGAGACGCTGCCCTCGAAGTCCCAGCCCGGTGGGATGGCAGGCGCGATGCGGATCACCCCGTCGTAATCCTGGACCAGGGCTTCCTGCAGCGCCGCCGCTACCACGCCGTCCTGTTCGCTATAGAACTCGCCAAGGTTTCCACCCCAATTTGCAAAACCATTGATGAACTGCTGGTATGTTTCCGTCAGCTTGATCAGGGTGGCACCGACCTCGCCGCCGAAACCCAGTCGCGCCGCCTGAAGCGGGTCGAAGCTCCAGTCTTCCTTGGTGGGATAGGGGCGATGCGTATAGGTACGCTGGGCGAGCGCAAACAGTGGCGAGTCGTCTCCGATCAGGTTGTAGGGCCAGACGGGCTCAAGACCGATGTTCTCAACGTTGTATGTCTTCGCCGCCGGATCGTACGATTCCGCGATTACCGTGTCGCCCGTCTGGGCCACTGCTGGAAGCGTGAAAAGAGTCTTCGGGCCAGTCGCAGAGGTGAGCGGAAACTGCGGAATCCTTGGCAGCGCCGCCCGCAGTTGTCGCACGAGCTCGGCATCCCTGCCCAACAACTGGGCCGCCTGGATCGTCGCCGGGAAAAGCGCCAACCGCGCCGCGATATCCGTAGTCGGATCCTGGGTGTCCCACTGCGTCTCGTGCGCGTTCGAAGGGCTGGTATGCAGCAACCCGTCCCCACCCTGCTTTTCGTAGGCGAGAAGGAAGCGGGCAGAGGCCGCCATCACGGGATAGTTCCTGGCCAGAAAGCCACGGTCGTTCGTCGCCAGGAATTGCTGCCAGATCCAGAGCGACACCTCGGCGCCGGTCGAGAGCGTCCGGGCGTTGTAGTAAGGCTTGGAGTCGGCGTCGCAATTGAGGCCCGTGCTGGGGGCCAGCGGTGCGGGGCGGGCTTGGTACTCGATCCCCTGGCCATTGAAACGCATGGTTTCAGGCACGCAGATCCCCGGGCGTCCCGACATGTGTTTCCCGGTCCAGCGCTCGATGTTCGCCAGGTTCTCGCGGTAGAGATTGAAATACGGAGCGTTCAACTGCGGCACTCCCGCCCCGAGATTCGCCGCGACCTGCATGCGCAGGTTCCAGTGCCAGAACGCCGCCGGGTCCCAGCGATGCGCGTCGCGCACCGAGGAGAACAGATCCGCCACGCCGGCGTGCGAGCCGGGATACTCGCCGCCACTATCGGCGGCCGCCGTAAACAGGTCGATGTTGCGCAGATTTTCCATGTACTCGCCGGCCCCGTCCGGCGAGGTGACCTTGATGACGCCCGCACGATTCCAGAATGCGTTCCACCAGAGACGATGCACGCCCGGTGATGTGTCCCGCCACGCATGTGCGACGACGCTATGAAGCATCTCCCTGTCGTTGTAATGCGGCGCGGCCACGAAGATGCGGAAGTGCCCGTCGGCAAAGGGCCGAAACGAGACGGTAAAGGAGAGCGGATTCTCCGCCACGACCGAAACATCGCGGCCTTGAGCGGTGATCGCGGCGAGTGCGCCAAAGGTGCGTCCGGACGCTCCCGGATCGCCGCGGTCGGCCCAGGTCTGCGACAAGACGCCCACCCGGCCAAGAACGTTGGCCTGAGGCGTCCGCGGCGCCCAGAGAAGAAGGCGGGCGGTCTGCAGCGTCTGCGGGTCGGCGCCCGTGACGTCAACGATGAGCGTGTCCGTGGCCGGTTGGACGTAGGCCGTTGCCGTCATGCCGCCGCCCTGCTCCCGAAAGTCGCCGTTATAGAGATCAAGGCGGCCGGAAAAGTCCTTGGCGGAAGTCAGAACCGACAGCCCGGGAATCACGACCTGTCCCGACGAGAAGCGGTAAGGCAGCGTGTCAGCCCGGTTGAGCTGGGCCGTCAGCCCGTTCGCCGACCAGAGGGCGACTCCCAGCCGCCCGTTCCCAAGCGGCAGGGCCTGATCCGCGCGCAGGTTGGGTTGGCCCAGGACGATGGCGGAACGTCCCAAAACGCCAGCGACATCGACGTGAAATTGTCCCTGCTGCCAGGCCGTGGTCGGGCTGGGACCGCCGGCTTGAGCGGCGGCAAGACCGGAAATCGCAAGCGTAGTGCAGAGCCAGGCAAGCACGGTCCTCATAAACGTTGGCATGGCGGCGCTGGCTCAGCTCCGTTTGCAGCCATCGACCGCCCCTACTTCTTCCCCACCGCCAGGCGGGTCTCGGCGAGCGCGACCTCATGCGTGGCGGCGTCGTAGTCGGTGGCGGGATCGCTGCTGCCGGCTTGGCGCTGGGCGGTTTCGAGCTCCGTCTTCGCCGCGGACAGGTCGATCTCTTCCGGCAACTCGGCGACGTCGGCGAGCAGCACGGTCTTGTCGGGTTGCACCTCAAGGAAACCACCGCTGACCAGCAGCTTCGCGGCGTGACCGTCGGCGGCGGTGTAGGAAACCTCGCCGGTTCCCAACTCGCTCAGCAGCGGCGCGTGCTCCGGCAGGATGCCGAGGTACCCGTTCGCGGCCGGTACCTGCGCTTCCTTCACGCTGGCGCGCACGACCAGGCGCTGCGGGGTGGCGATTTCGAGTTCGAAGGTTTCCATGAGAGTTGCCGGGAGCGGCTACTTCGCCGCCGCCATCTCGGCGGCGCGCTGCTTGACGTCCGCGATCGTGCCCTGCATGTAGAACGCCTGTTCCGGCAGGTCGTCGAGCTTGCCGTCCACGATCTCCTTGAAGCCGGCGATGGAGTCGGCCAGCTTGACGTACTTGCCCTTCAGGCCGGTGAACTGTTCGGCGACGAAGAAGGGCTGCGAGAGGAAGAGCTCGATCTTGCGGGCGCGGGCCACCGTGACCTTGTCCTCGTCGCTCAACTCATCAATGCCAAGGATGGCGATGATGTCCTGCAGGTCCTTGTAGCGCTGCAGAATGGTTTTCACGTCGCGCGCGACGTTGTAATGCTCGTGCCCGACCACGTTGGGATCGAGGATGCGCGAGGACGACGCCAGCGGATCCACTGCCGGGTAGATGCCCTTCTCGGAAATGGAGCGCGACAGGTTGGTGGTGGCGTCGAGGTGCGCGAAGGTGGTGGCGGGCGCCGGGTCGGTGTAATCGTCGGCCGGCACGTAGATGGCCTGCACCGAGGTAATGGACCCGCTCTTGGTGGACGTGATGCGCTCCTCGAGTTCGCCCATCTCGGAGGCCAGGTTGGGTTGATAGCCGACGGCGGAGGGCATGCGACCCAGCAGCGCCGAGACCTCCGAACCGGCCTGCGTGAAGCGGAAGATGTTGTCAATGAACAGCAGCACGTCCTGGTGTTCGACGTCGCGGAAGTACTCCGCCACGGTCAGCCCGGTGAGGGCGACGCGCAACCGCGCGCCGGGAGGCTCGGTCATCTGGCCATAGACCAGCGCGGCCTTGCTCTTGGTATGGTCGCCGGGGACGATGACGCCGCTCTCCGACATCTCCTGCCAGAGGTCATTGCCTTCACGGGTGCGCTCGCCCACGCCCGCAAACACCGAGACGCCGCCGTGCTGCGTCACGATGTTGTTGATCAGTTCCATGATGATGACCGTCTTGCCGACGCCGGCGCCGCCGAACAGGCCGATCTTGCCGCCGCGCAGGTAGGGTTCGAGCAGGTCGATCACCTTGATGCCGCTCTCGAACATCTCCAGCGTGGTGGACTGCTCCTCGAGGCTGGGCGCCGGACGACGGATGGGCGAGCGGTGCTCGCTGACGATGGGCCCAAGCTTGTCGACCGGTTCGCCGATCACGTTCATCACGCGCCCCAGCGTGGGGGCGCCCACCGGCACGGTGATGGGGCCGCCGGTATCAATCGCCTGCATGCCGCGCACCAGGCCCTCGGTGGGCTGCATGGCGACGCACTTCACGCGCCCTTCGCCCATGTGCTGCTGCACCTCGACGATGATGTCAATCGGCTCGGGGACATCAAAGCCGGTGCTGACGATGCGCAGCGCCTGGTTGATGGGCGGGAGCGCCCCCTCGGGAAACTGGCAGACCAGCACGGGCCCGGTGACGGCAACGACGGTTCCTGTGGATGCGGTGGACATATTCATTCTCGTCAAACGAAAGCTTCAGGTCAGCCGGTCAGCGCCGCGGCGCCTCCGACGATCTCGATGATCTCCTTGGTGATGGCCGCCTGCCGGACGCGGTTCATGTTCAGCGTCAACACGTCGATCAGGTCGCCGGCGTTGCGCGTGGCATTGTCCATGGCGTTCATTCGGGCGGCATGTTCGGCGGCCAGCGACTCCAGCAGCGAGCGGTAAATCTGCACTTCGAGGTAGCGCGGCAGCAGCTTGCCGAAAATCTCCGCCGGCGGCTGTTCGAAAAGATATTCGCGCGGCGCGGCGTCGGCGGCGCGCTCGGCGTTGTCCTGCGGCGCGGCCAGGGGCAACAGTTGCTGCAGCGAGACCCGCTGCTGGACGATGGACTTGAACTCGTTGCCCACGATGTAGACGGCATCCACCTCGCCCGCGATGAAGCGCTGGGCGGCACCGGCGGCCAGGGCGCGGGCCACGCCGTAGTCCACCTGGCGGTCGAAGACGCCGAGATGTTCGCCCACGATGGGGGCGTTGCGCTTGCGGAACGACTCCAGCGCCTTGCGCCCGACGATCTCGAGTTTCACCTCGCGCGGCTGGCCGTCGGCAGCAGGTTCGGCGATGAAGGTCTGGGCGGCCTTGATGACGTTGGCGTTGAACGCCCCGGCCCGGCCGGTGTCGGCGGAGATGACGATGAGCTGGACGCGGTGCAGGCTGGCGGGCACGCGGCCCAGACCGGGGCCGGCCTGTCCCTCTTCCGCCTCGCGCCGCTGCAACTCGGCGAGCTGGTCGGCCAGATGGGCGAGCATCTCACGCAGGCGCTCGGCATAAGGCCGGGCGGCGAGGGCCTGCTCCTGGGCGCGGCGCAGCTTCGAGGCCGAGATCATCTTCAGGGCGCGAGTGATCTGCTGGGTGTTCTTCACCGAGCGGATGCGGCGCCGGATGTCGAGAAGGTTGGGCATGGCGCTAAACGGCGGCGGTCTGGGCGGTCTGGAACCGGGTCTTCACCTCGTCCAGTACCTGGTTGATCTCCTGCTTCATGGCGTCGTCGAGGACTTTCTTTTCCCCCAGGGTGCGCAGCACCCCGGGATGAGCGCCGTCGAGGAAGTTATAGAGCTCCTTTTCGAAGTCCCGCACCTGTTCGACCGCCAAGGCGTCGAGATAGCCCTGGTTGGCGGCGTAGATGGCAATGACCTGCTTCTCGACCGGCACCGGCGCGTACTGGTCCTGCTTGAGCAGCTCGACCAGCCGCAGGCCGCGGTTCAACTGCGCCAGGGTGGCCTTGTCGAGGCTGCTGCCGAACTGCGCGAAGGCCTGCAGGGAGCGGAACTGCGCCATGTCGAGGCGCAGCGACCCGGCCACCTGCTTCATGGCCTTGATCTGGGCGTTGCCGCCGACGCGGCTCACCGAGATGCCGACGTTCACCGCCGGGCGCACGTTGCTGTTGAACAGGTCGCTCTCCAGGTAGATCTGACCGTCGGTGATCGAGATCACGTTGGTGGGAATGTAGGCCGAGACGTCGCCCGCCTGGGTCTCGATGATGGGCAGGGCGGTCAGCGATCCGCCCCCCAGTTCCTTGCTCAGCTTGGCAGCACGTTCCAGGAGACGGCTGTGCAGGTAGAAGACATCGCCCGGATAAGCCTCCCGTCCTGGGGGACGGCGCAGCAGCAGCGAGATCTCGCGGTACTCGGCGGCATGCTTGGAGAGATCGTCGTAGATCACCAGCGCATGCTTGCCGTTGTCGCGGAAGTACTCGCCGATGGCGCAGCCGGCGTAGGGCGCCAGGTACTGCATGGGGGCGGGATCGCTGGCCGTGGCGGCGACCACGATGGAGTACTCCATGGCTCCGAACTTTTCGAGCGTGGCGACCACGTGCGCCACGGTCGAGCGCTTCTGGCCGATGGCCACGTAGATGCAGATCAGGTCCTTGCCCTTGGAGTTGAGAATGGTGTCCACCGCCACCGCCGTCTTGCCGGTCTGGCGGTCGCCGATGATCAGCTCGCGCTGCCCGCGGCCGATGGGGATCATGGCGTCAATCGCCTTGATGCCGGTCTGCATGGGCTCCTTGACCGAACTGCGGTCGAGCACCCCGGGCGCAATGCGCTCGATGGCGTTGAAGTGCGGGGTGTTGATGGGACCCTTGCCGTCGAGTGGCTGTCCGAGCGCGTCAACCACGCGTCCGATCAACGCGTCACCCACCGGCACCGACATGATGCGACCGGTGCGCTTCACCTCCGAACCCTCGTGAATTTCGGTGTAGTCGCCCAACAGCACGACGCCCACCTGGTCTTCTTCGAGGTTCATGGCGATGCCGGCCACGCCCTTGGAGAAGGCCACCAGCTCGCCCGACATGACCTTGCCCAGGCCGTGGACGCGGGCGATACCGTCGCCCAGCGAGAGCACCGTTCCCACTTCGTCAACGGCGACGCTGGTGTCGTAGTTCTCGATCTGCTGGCGGATGATCTGCGAAATTTCGTCTGCGCGAAGGTGAGCCATGAAAGTCCTGGGGTCTGGGGGTTGAATAAGATGTCGATACGTCGCCTGAATCAGGTTGCGAGCAGGGCCTGGCGCAGTCGCTGCAGGTGGCCGCGCAGGCTGGCGTCGTAAACCGTGTCGCCGACACGGGCGAAGAAGCCGCCGATCAGGGCGTCATCCTCGCGATAGCTGGCCTCAATGCGCTTACCGCTTGCGGCGGCGAGGCGCGCCTCCAACGCCTGGCGTTGCTCGGCCGCCAAGGGGCGCGCGCTCACTACCTCGGCGCTGACAATGTCGTTGTGCGCGCGCCAGAGCTGTTCGAAGGCGTTCTGGATTCCGGCCAGGGCCGTGATCCGGCCGCGATCCACCAGAACGGCAAGGAAGTTGCGCGTGATGCGCGAGGCGCCGGTGCGGGCCACCAGCGCATCGAGCAGGCCTTGCTTGGCATGCGGCTTCACTGCCGGGCTGGCCAGCACCAGGCGAAGTTCCGGGGACTCGCTGAGCAGGGTGGCAAAGGTGCGCAGCTCCTCGCGCAACGTCTCCGCGTTGACCATGCCGTCCTCGACCAGACCGAGGAGCGCCTGCGCGTAGCGCAAGTCAACGGCGTTGGGTGTGCTCATTGCTGCCCGCCTCTGCCCAACTCGGCGATCGAGGCGGCCACCACCTCGTGCTCCAGCGCCGGGGTGAGCCGCTCGCGGATCTGGCGTTCTGCGGTGGTCAGGGCCAGCTCGGCGGCAAAGGCCTTCAGGCCGGCGCGTGCCGTCTGCGCCGCCGCTTCGATCTCATGCTGCCCAAGCCGCGCCACCTTCTCCACTTCCGCCCGGGACTCCGCCACCAGGCGCTGATACTCCTGTTCCCCCTCGATGCCGGCCTGAGCGTGCAGTTGCGCGATCTCGGCATCGAGTCCCGCCAGGCGCGCCTCGAGTTCCCGTAGCCGCGCCGCCGCCGCGCTGTAAGCGCGATCGGCATCGGCCATGCCCTGCTGGATGCCGGCGCTGCGTTCGCGCATCATGCCCGGCAGGGAGAAGCCCTTCATGCGGTAGAGCACGACGTAGAGGGCATAGAACAGGATGGCGGCGTTGATCGCCATCACCAACGTCCACAACGTCTCGCGTGGGATATGACTACGGCGCGCCACGCCATCGAGCCAGAGGCTGATGTTGCGCACGTCGCCCTTCTCCGGAACATCGGCGGCAGGAGTTGCCGGCGCGCTGGCGGCGCTCTCCGGCTTCGTCGCACTCGGCGTCACCGTCGCGGCTTCGGTCTGGAGGGCCGCGGCCGGGCTCGACCAGGCGGCGAGGCACAGGCCCAGCAACAACAGCGCGCAGACGGCGGTACGCCTTGGGATTCGAAGGTGCAGAACTCGGGGCATATGTGCCAAATACGAACGCTAAAACGGTCAGTCCCCTCAACCAGAATGTGCGATCAGGCCGGCGCCACCGGTTTGGCTTGCTGCGCGCGTTCCCCCAGCACCATGCGGGCGATGCCCGCCGCCAGTTCGCCAGCCTCGACATGCAGGCCGACGCGCGCGTTGTCAACGTCCTCCGCCAATTGCGCGCGCGCTTGCGCCACGGCGGACGCGGCCTTCTGTTTGGCGGCCTCGACTTGCGTGCTGCGCTCGGCCAGGGCGGCGCGCCGGCGCTCTTCCAGCAGGCGGTAACCATCGGCGCGTGCGGCGCGCACCGCCGCCTCGTAGGCGGTCAGCTTTGCATCCACCTCGACCAACAGGGCCTGGGCCGCTTCCGATCGGCCTTCCATGCGGCTTCGCCGCTCAGCCAGCACTCTCTGCAAAGGGCGATAAAGCACGCCCCTCAGGATGAAGTGCAGCAACAGGAAAATGACCACCGTCGGGATACTCCCGATCAGTAAGCCGACCAATTGATGCAACGTATGAGCCATGAAACGTGCGCAATCGAACAATGGGCCCGGGTTCCACACCCGTGGGCCGACTCCAGACGAAGCCAGCGGTCACAGAGATGAGGAGGGACCCTGCGGAACGAACGTCATCAGTTTACACAGGGGCGGGAAAGCGGGTCAAGAAGACGAGGAGCGAAAGGCGAGGGGCGAAGGCCGAGGGCCGTAGACTGCACGTCGAAGCACGCGGCTGCGGCCCTGGCGCCGACCCGCCGGCATCCGCTGGCAGCCTCGCGCCCCTCGCCCATCACCGCTCTCATCCCTGCTTCCCACCGAATTCCGCCAGCTTGGCTTCGATCCGATCATGGATCCAGTGCGGATCCCACCACTCGGTGGGATTCACCTGAACGCCGTCGAGCAGGACGCTGAAATGCAGGTGGTCGCCGCCCGCCAGACCGGTCGAATCGCTGTGACCCAGTAGCTGGTTGTCGGCCACCGTATCGCCCGGCTTGACGCCGTAATCGTTCAGGTGGGCATAGAGGGTCAGCAGCCCGTAGCCGTGGTCGAGAACCACGACGTTGCCATAAATGCCGAAATAGCCGGTGAATAGCACCTGGCCGGCATTGGCCGCCAGCACCGGCGTATGGGCGACGGCTGCCAGGTCGTAGCCGAGGTGATCCTCCTCGTCAATGGTTTGGCCGTTGTACTGGTAAATGCGATGGTCGGCGAAGCTGGCCTCGACGGCGGAGTTTCCCAACTGGTGGAAGGCGCCCTTCCAGAGGAAGCGCGGCTGGCTCTTCTGGCTCAGCTCGATCAGTCGCTCGGTGTCGATATGGCGCAGGTCGCGGTTGACCAGTAGAAAGTTTTTCACTGGATCGCCGGTGTCGGTCAGTTCCGGGGTGTTGGCGAGAATGGGCGGGATCACGCGGGCGATGAACGCATCGGTGATCACAAAATTGCGTCGCGGGTAGCCATGCGGAAACGTCGTGGCGGGGAACGTGATCGTAGTCTGGTTACCGGCGTCGTCCGATGCGGTCAGGTGCGGCACCGTACTGGCGGGCGCGTTATACGGGAACGCAAAGATGCTGAACATGGTCTGCATGCCGGGCGACGGAGCCGCGCCGGGCAGGGCGTAACCGGGGAAAAAACTGCCGCCCATCTCGACGCCCGAGCGATTGGCGCCGTCCGAGACGCGGTAAACGACCATGTCACAGCCGCCCTGGTGGATGTAATGCTGGGTGGTGAGCGCCGCCAGTTGCGGCGGCGCGGAGCGCACCACGAGCGAGCGCTGCCACTCCGTCGTGGCGCCGCGCAGGTTCGCGGCGGTGGCGACGATGACCAGTTCGGCGGGGCCGTCCTGTAGCCCGGCGACATCGCGGCGCCCGGCCGGAACGTCCAGCCGGCGGGTGCGGCGATCGGCCCGGACCATGAACCACGCGCGGCCCGGATGGCTCTCCTCGAAAACCGGCAACGTCCGATCCTTCTGGCGATAAAAGACGCGCACCGTACGGATGCCCATGTTGTCGCGCAGCGTCAGGTGCAGCACGGTATGTCCGCCCATGGCCGTCGGTTCCGGCTGCAAGGTGATGCTGGGGGCGTCGCCACGCAGCAGGGCAATGCCAAACCCCACCGCAGCAATCAGCAACAGGACGAGCAGGAAACTCCGGAAGGGATGCGAAGGCGATTCGTGGCTGGGCAAGAAGGACTTCCTTGGAGAAGACTTGCGGCGAGCGATCAGGACGCCATCCGCGCCCCCTTTCGCCCCCAATGAGGTGAGCCGATTATCCCACGAGACGTCGCCGCCCCGGCCACCCCAAGGCCAACCGCCCATCACCCCAAGCCAAGCCCCAGCGCCCGCGCGCGCCGGATCACTTTCCACTTTTCCCGTTCCACTTTTTTTTACTTGTCCTCCCGCGGGCTCGTCGCCAGTTGGAAGAGTGCGTCCCCGCCATCGGTCAACTCGTGCGAACTCTCCCACTGTTTGGCCTTGAGCAGGTCGGCATAGGTGACCAATCCCAGCAGCCGAACGCGCTGCCGTTCCACCACCGCGCAGACCGCCTCCTCGGATGCCAGCATGCGCAGGGCCACGTCGTGCAGCACCTCGTCCGGATAGGCGAGCAGGAATTCGGGACGTGCCAGACCAGCCGCCGTGGTGACCCCGGGTTGAACCCGCAACAGGTCGCTGCGCCGGATCATCCCGACCACATCATCGTCGGCGTTGACGACGGGGATGGCCACATGATCGGCGACAGCCAGCACCTCCGCCAGTGATGCTTCCGGACGCACACTCTCCACCTGCACCGTCATGACGTCGCGTACGCGCAACATCTTCATGGGATCGGCCACGAAAGCGTCCGGCACCGGGATGCCACGACGCACCAGGCGCTCGGTGTTGATCGTGGTCTCCATGAAATAGTGGCTGGCGAGGTCCGTAATGATGCATACCAGAAACAGCGGAAACATCACCTGGTAAGCGCCCGTCACCTCAAGCATGAAGAGGATGGCACTGGGGGTGGCGCGGTAGATACCACCGAAGAGAGCACCGGTGGCGATCATGCCGTAAATGCCGAAGCTGGAGGCGTCGGGCAGCACGCCGTGAACCACCTGCCCGAAGGCGGCTCCGAAACTGCTGCCGATCATCAAGGCCGGCGCAAATGTGCCGCCCGACGCCCCAAAACCGAGCGCGATGGCGAAAGCGAGCAGCTTCGCCAGACCCACGCCGCCCAGAAAGCCGAGCGTGTGCGGGTTGGCCAGCAAGTCGGCGGTATCCGCATAGCCCATGCCCAGCACCTGGGGATGCCAGAACGCCAGCGCGCCCACTGCCAGCCCGCCCAGTGCAGGCAACAGCGGCGGCCAGCAGTGGATGTGCTCGCCCAGGTCCTCGAAGAAATAAAGCGTGCGGCTCATCGCCCAGGCCAGGCCGGCACATCCGATACCGAGCACAACAAAAAACACCAGCTCGCTGGCATGAAAGCGGTAGGTTGCGGCAATGGGAAAAACCGGCGCGGCGCCGCGGAATGCCATGGCGACCATGGTCCCGGTCGCCGAGGCGAGCGCAATCGGGATGAATGAGCGGGCGCGAAACTCAAAGACGAGCAACTCCACCGCGATGAACACGGCGGCAAACGGGGTCTTGAACACCCCCGCCAACCCGGCCGCTGCGCCGCAGGCCAACAGGGTGCGCCGTTCCGCGGCGGAGGTGGGAAGCAGCCGGCTGAGCAGCGAACCGAGCGCCGCCCCGGTCTGCAGGATGGGGCCCTCGGCTCCGAATGGGCCGCCGGTCCCCACGGTGATGGCCGCGCTCAATGGCTTGAAGATGCTGACCCGCGGCTTGATGCGGCTGCGGTTGGTGAGCACGACAGCCATGGCCTCGGGAATGCCGTCACCTTTGATCTCCGGTGCGAAGAAGTGAATGAGCAAGCCCACCAGCAAGCCGCCCGCGGCCGGCAGCAGCAGCGCCCACGGCGGCAGGTGGCGGCTCGAAGGTGCGATGTAAACCCCGGAGAGACGCTGAAAAAACAGCAGATTGCTGATCCACGCGATGGCGGCCAGCAGAAACTCCGCCACCAGACCGCCCACCAGCCCCACCAGTAAGCTCATGCCGGCAAGCAGCAACAGTCGGTCAGTACGCGTATGGGCAGTGGGAAGAACGGCATGGTAGCGAGAGCGCAGGGCCAACGTCAATCTCCTTTTTTGCAGTTTCATTTTACGGGAAGCCCGCTCCTAAACAGGTTCGGGCACAAGGCCCTGATTTCCAGGACTGTTGCCTGACAGTCGGGACGCAGCGACGGGGCCCAGTGACACCACTTTTTTCAGCTGCGCTGATGACTGCGCATAGGGAGAGTTGGCCATGGTCGCTTGCGCACCTCCAAGTCGCAGCGGTTTAGCTCGGGTGGGCGCTGCATCCCCAAACCCTGGGAATTAACTTAGGGCGAGTTGTTTATTAACGTTCCAGCTCGCTGTCTCAGGTCACACCAAGTCATTGATCGGGCACCGCCGCATCACTTTTTCGTCGCGGTGAATACTACTCGGACCCTGTTAAAATCCATGCGTGGCTGACTTTAAGCTGGCATGGCGAGCGCACGAGGCTGCCGGACCTCCATCGTTCATTGGTCGCGTTAACGGGCTCGCTTTTCTCCATGATCGCATCTTGAACAACGGCGTGCGTTGCGTCGTGATAAAGGGACCGCCCGGCGTTGGCAAGACCGAACTGGCCAGGGAATTCGGTCGACAGCATAAGAAGTATTTTTCTGCGGGCCTCCTTTGGCTCGAACTTGTTCCGCTTCCGCATGTGTATAAGCCTTACGTTCCTACCGAATTTGTGGCTGACGGCAACGGCCCCTTATTAATTGTCGTTGAGGACAGCAAGCGCTTTCCCAACTCGCATCTTGCGCAAGCACTCGATCGATTGCGAGCAGAGTATCCTAAAGCCACCGTACTGCTCACAACCCAACGACAGTTCAAATCTGACGATGAGTTTTTGATTTTAGGCCCACTGACCTTCGACGAAATGCGCGCGCTCTGGCGATCCTATTTAGTTTCTCTCACTCCTGCGGATGAGAGGATGTTGTTTATACAGACCGGGGTTGACACGCGGACCGCTGTGCTAGCTGGCATTTCAATTCGTGATGGTCATACCACGGTCACAGATTTTTGGCAATATTTCCTGAGGGCTGAACAAAAGCGAATACGACGTGGCGCGGACCGTCAGCGTCAGTCAGTGGATTGCGAACATTCCCCCGAGCAAACTGCGGCCACTCCGCAGAACGCACACAAGCACCGTTCAGGCGATGACGGGTCAAGCTCTCTTGAAAACGAACCCGCTGGCGATACGTCTATCGAAGAGTATCGCGACCGGCTTAATGACATTCAGGAGATTTTACAAATCTCCATTACGATTACTGGCTCCCTAGAGAAAGGGGCAAAGCGCCAAGTATTCGCGGTAAAGTTATATACGCGACTCGTCGTCACCTTGAATAGTTTTGTCCGACTCTTGCCTGGCAACAGAATCACGCGTGACATTCGACTGTTTTGGGATTGGGGCTCTGTGGCAACCATCGCTAGGGTCCTCATCGAGACCTACCATGCATTTTTTTACATTGGCGTTGATAACGTTCCACCCGACGAGGCCCAAGCGCGTGTCGATCTGATGACTCTTTATATTGAATCGGAGAGATATAGATTGTACAAGGCGGCTGGAAAGGAAGTCGAAGTAACAGCTCGGTTCGAAGAGGGGCTTTCTTTCCACCGACGGCAACTTGAAAATAACGGCTGGTTTCAAATGCTACCACCTAAACAGCAGAAGCG
Organism: uncultured Acidobacteriota bacterium; assembly: GCA_937898755.1. Lineage (GTDB taxonomy): Bacteria > Acidobacteriota > Terriglobia > Terriglobales > SCQP01 > CALEJU01. The sequence goes on from CALEJU010000038.1 coordinate 15,196, forward strand.
TTTTCTCAAGGGCGAGGCTCCACTATTCCTTTCAAGGGATGAGATTGAGGCTCGCATCCACGTGGTTGGCCCCCACCTTCGCTGGCTCTCTCGATTTTTCTCCAACCAGGTACATTCGACACCGTTTGCATTTTCTAGCCAATCAGACGTGCGCGGCCGCGGTGCAGAAAATGAGGCCGAACGGTTTTATATAATTTTGGCGATGCAGTCTGTTGCCCGATATGTTAGTCGAGCAGTGCTTGACATGGCCGATTTGTTTCCCGATCAGGTCGGCATAGCCTGCCCTGATGCCGTTGAAAGAGCTAGGCAGTTATTTGACACCAATCGTCCGTAAGCTATCCGGGCTCTGGCTAGAAGCCATCTCATAAATGCCGCAGAAGGATCTTGAGGCAGCCGAGTTG
>CALEJU010000039.1 GCA_937898755.1 uncultured Acidobacteriota bacterium
CTCGTGGGCTCGGAGATGTGGATAAGATAGAGGTCGGGGGTCGGGCGCAGAAGCTTGACCCGAAGAACGGTTGACGATTGCGCCGATGCGGATCATCTCGGCACGGCGGCGTGACCGACAACCGACAACCGACAACCGATAACTATTCCGTTGACATGGATGGCGCTTCCCGGCAAAGTGTGGTTGCCGGACGCTCTGGCTCCTCCGACCGGCACATGGAAGCTCAAAACTCGGTTGTCGCCTTGGAATGCGACGCAGCACGCGAGGTGATTCGTTGCGTGCTCTGCAGTCTCGTTCAATTCCGTACCACAAACAATCGGTGCCGTCGCTGTGCGGCTGGACTCGACCTGCCCCCGGTGACGGAGATAGCCGCGGGTCCGCCTCCAGAAATGTCCGTGCCGCAACTGGATGTGGCCGGCGCCATCCGCAGCCTTCGCCGCAGTCAGGGGCTCAGTCAGCGGCAACTGGCGTTGCGCATGCAGGTGCCGCGCACCTACGTCTCGAAGATCGAAAACGACAAGGCCAAGCCCACCATCTCCTCCCTGCAGCGGCTCGCCGCGGCCATGGAAACCGATGTCGCCCACCTCTTGGGCGCCACCGGGGACGGCGGCGCGGCGCTGGATCGTGTTCGCGACCTGATGAGCGACACCTTCGTCCGGGAGTTGCTGCCCTATGTCAACAAGCTCGCCCCGGCGCAGATGAACCAGGTACTCGGCCAGTTGCGGCAGATGGCGGCACGATCGCGAACGGTGTGATGGGTTTTCCCTTGTCGGGTGTCCGTCATCGCTTCGCACCGACCTCGCGATGCGATGACGGACACCCGACAACGGATGACTCTGCTTACTTTTCCATGTCTGCGATCGTCTCCAGAATGCTGCTCGTCGAGTAGCCCGGTTCCAGCTCGAGGCGGATCACTCGGCCGCCGGCAGCCTCCACCTCGGCACGCCCGACGATCTCATCAGCGCCCCAGTCGGCGCCTTTGACGAGAACATCGGGAAGAATGGCAGCCACCAACGCATGCGGGGTGGCCGCCTCGAAGATCACCACGTAATCCACGCTCGCAAGGGCGTCGAGCACCTCGGCACGTTCCGCCTCGGGAACCGCCGGGCGTGTTGGGCCTTTGAGCGCCCGGACGCTGGCGTCGCTGTTGATGGCGACCAGCAGGCGTTCACCCTGGGCGCGGGCCGTCTCAAGCAGGCGGAGGTGGCCCGGATGCAGCAGGTCGAAGCAGCCGTTGGCGAAGACGAGACGTTCCCCGGCGGCGCGCAGGCGCTGCCGTTCGGGCAGAAATTGAGTCCAGTCGGGATAGAACACGAAGGTTGTTGGTTGTTAGTTGTTGGTTGTTGGGGCGAGGGGCGCGGGGCGGGGCAGGCAGCCTACCCGCCCCGTGTCTCGCGTTTTCTCGGCCGTCGGCCCTCGGCCCTCCGTCTTCGGAGACGCCCCACCCCCCACGTTCCTACGTGCCTTCCTGCCAGGAGGCCAGGTAGTGTTCCTGCTCCTTGGTGAGAATGTCGATATCCACGCCCATTGAGGCCAGTTTCAGACGCGCCACGCGACGGTCCAGATCGAGCGGAACCCGGTGAACGTCAACCGCCAGCTTCTTGTGGTTGGCCACGAGGTACTCGAGCGAGAGCGCCTGGTTGGCAAAGGACATATCCATCACCGAGGCGGGATGACCTTCGGCGGCGGCGAGGTTGATGAGCCGCCCTTCGCCGAGCACATAGACCTTGCGGCCGTCGGCCAGGACGAATTCCTCGACGAACTCGCGCACCGGACGGTGGGACTTGGCCATCTTGCCGAGCGACTCGAGATCGAGCTCGACGTTGAAGTGGCCGCTGTTGCAGACCACCGCGCCGTCGCGGATCTTCTCGAAGTGCTGCCGCCCGATCACGTGCTTGTTACCGGTGACGGTGACAAAAATGTTGCCAATCTTGGCGGCCTCATCCATGGTCATGACGCGGAAGCCGTCCATGATGGCCTCGATGGCGCGCGTCGGATCAATCTCGGTCACGATCACGTTGGCGCCCATGCCGCGGGCGCGCGAGGCGACGCCGCGTCCGCACCAGCCATACCCCGCGACCACGAGGTTCAGCCCGGCCAACAGCAGGTTGGTGGCACGGATGATGCCGTCCAGCGTGCTCTGACCGGTGCCGTAGCGGTTGTCGAAGAGATGTTTGGTGTCGGCGTCATTGATGGCGATGACGGGGTACTTCAGCACGCCCTGCTGCGCCATGGCACGCAGGCGGATGACGCCGGTGGTGGTCTCCTCGGTCCCGCCCAGCACGCCGGCAGCGAGGTCCTTGCGCTTGGTGAGCAGTTCCGTAACCAGGTCGGCGCCGTCGTCCATGGTGACCTGCGGACGGGTCTCCAGCACGGCGTTGAGATGGCGGTAGTAGGTGGCGTTGTCCTCGCCCTTGATGGCGAAGGTCGAGATGCCGTACTCGGCGACCAGCGCGGCGGCCACATCGTCCTGGGTGCTCAGCGGGTTGGAGGCGCAGAGCGCCACCGACGCCCCGCCGTCGCGCAACGCGATCATCAGGTTGGCGGTCTCGGTGGTGACATGCAGGCAGGCCGCCACGCGCAATCCCTGCAGCGGTTTCGATTTGCTGAATTCCTGGCGCAACTGCTGCAGCACCGGCATGGTCTGGTTGGCCCACTCGATGCGCTGCCGGCCGCTGGTGGCCAGAGCAAGATCCTTCACGTCGCCGAGTACTTCCTTGGTCAAGGTTGCCATCTCTGTTGTTCTCCTCAGTTTCTTGGCACAGCCGCGCGGCGCGCGACCCTGCGGTTGTCATTAAACGTCCTCGCGCACCGGTTCTTCCTGAGCGGTGCGCAGCAACTGGATCGCCGCCTCGTTGCGTCCGAGCACGCTGATCTGTACGCCTTCAATTCTCCCGCGCACCGCCCGGATCATCTCCTGGGCGATGGCCAGTCCCTCTGCACGGGCGGCCTCGGTCGCCGTGGCCTGCCGCATCCGCTCCATGATCGTCGCTGGAACCGCGACGCGCAGCTCGTTCTGCATGAACTCCGCCTGCCGGAAATTACTCAGCGGCCAGATTCCGGCAATCACTGGAATGCGGTGCCCCGCAATGGCGGCCAAAAAGCGATCCAGCAACTCGAGATCGAACACCGGCTGGGTAACCACGTAATCGGCCCCCGCCTGCACCTTCCACTCGAAACGGCGCAGCTCTTCCTCGAGGTTGAGGTTGCCGGGGTTGGCGCCTACTCCGATCAGGAAGCCGGTCTGGCTGCCGACCGGATTACCGCCCAGATCGCGACCGTGGTTCAGGTTGTTGACCAGGTTGGTCAACCCGATGGCATCCACGTCGAAGACCGCGGTGGCATCGGGATAGTTGCCGAGCTTCGGCGGGTCGCCGGTGATCAGGATCAGGTTCCGCAAGCCGAGGGCATGGGCGCCCAGAAGGTCGGACTGCATGCTGATGACGTTGCGATCGCGGCAGCAGTAGTGCAGCACCGTCTCGACGCCGACCTGCTGCTGCATCATCAGCGCCAGCGCCTGGTTGCTCATCCGGGCGCTGGCCCGCGGCCCGTCGGGGATATTGATGGCGTCCACGCCATGCGCCGCCATGGTGCGGGCGCTCTCGATCTCTTTCTGGGGATTGCTGCCGCGCGGCGGCAGGATCTCCACCATGGTGACAAATTGCTTTTCGCGCAACTTGCGTCCCAAGGCGGACCGTTCTTCCCAGGGCAGCACGGCGACGGCACCGCTGCCTTCCATGGCCCGGGTCTCCACGCGGTAGCGATGCTTGCCGGGCGTGGTGGAGCGCACGTAGTTACGGATCCACTTGATATGTTCCGGAGTCGTGCCGCAGCAGCCGCCCACCAGCTTGGTCCCCGCCTGGATGAACAGGCGGGCATAGTCCGCCATGTATTCCGGCGAGGCGAGATACAGGTTGCGGCCGTCCACGTTGCGGGGCTTGCCGGCGTTGGGCTGGGCCGAGAGCGGCCGCGTCGTGGCGCGCCCCATGGCTTCCACCGCCTCCAACATCGCCACCGGGCCGACACTGCAATTGACCCCCACGACGTCGGCGCCCCATTCCGCCAACCGGGCGGCAAACTCCGCCGGCGTGGTGCCGTCCGGTGCGCGGCCGTCGTCGTCGATCGTCATCTGCGCCACAATCGGCAGCTCGCCCACCGCCCGCACCGCCAAGATCGCCTGATGCAGCTCGCTCAAATTGTCGAAGGTCTCGAGAATGATCAGGTCGCACCCGCCGTCCGCCAGCGCCTGCGCCTGCTGCTGGAATGCCGCGCGCGCTTCCTCGAACGAGGTCTTACCCAGAGGCTCGATCCGCACGCCCAGCGGACCCATGGCGCCCGCCACATACCCCCCCTCACCGATCGCCTCGCGTGCCAACTTCACTCCGGCGAGGTTGATGTCGCGCAGCCGTTCCAGCAGGCCGTGTCTGGCCAACTTGAAGGGGTTAGCCCCGAAGGTGTTGGTTTCGAGCAGTTCCGCCCCGGCTTGGACGTAGGACTGGTGGATTTCTCGCACCATCGCGGGCGCCGCCAAGTTCAGTTCATCGTAACAACGGTTGATGAACACACCCTTGGCGTACAACATGGTGCCCATGGCCCCATCGGCGACCACCACCTGCTCCCGGATTCGTTCGCGAAAGGCTTCCATTTTTAACGACTTACATCCGCGTTGCCGACCGTTCGAGTGCGGTTATTATACATTGCCGGCCACCGCTTCATCGGCCTGCGCAGCGTCGGATTTGCCGGTTTCCGGTCGCAATAGGGGAAACAGGATGACGTCGCGAATCGAGCGCGCATCGGCCAGCAACATCGTCAGCCGGTCAATGCCGATGCCTTCACCCGCGGTGGGCGGAAGTCCATATTGCAGGGCGCGGATGTAGTCCTCGTCCATGCCATGCGCCTCGGCATCGCCCTGTTCCCGTTGTTGCAACTGCATCTCGAAGCGACGCCGCTGCTCGACCGGGTCATTGAGCTCGCTGTAACCATTGGCCAGTTCCATGCCGCCGGCGTAGATCTCGAAACGCTCAACCCAGTCCGGCTCATCGGGCTTGCTCTTGGCCAATGGCGATACCGCCAGCGGGAAGTCGTAGATGATCGTCGGCTGGATCAGTTCCGCTTCCGCCACGGCTTCAAATAAGGCCGCAATCAGGACGCCCGCCGGGGCGTCCTTCGTTGCCCGCACAGGGGCGAAGCGCGTCTCGGGCGCGGCGACCGCGTTGTAACGCGCGACCGCGGCGTTCACGCCGGCAGCGTCCGCCAATTCGAGATCCGACGGCGCGCCGCCCGCAGCCGCCGGCCAGAAGGCGCGGATCGCCTCCCGCATGCTGTAGCGACGCATTTTCCCGAACTCCAGGTGTTGCCCGGCGAACGACACCGTGCTCGATCCCGTCACCTGCTCCGCCACCTGGGCCATCAGGACTTCGCTCCAGTCCATGAGAACGCGGTAGTCGCTATAAGCCTCGTAGAACTCGAGCATGGTGAACTCGGGATTGTGCTGCGTCGAGATGCCCTCGTTGCGGAAGTTGCGGTTGATCTCGAAGACCCGGTCGAGCCCGCCGACCACCAGGCGCTTGAGGTATAGCTCGGGAGCGATACGCAGGTAGAGCGAGAGGTCGAGGGCGTGATGGTGCGTCACAAAGGGCCGCGCCATCGCTCCCCCGGCCAGGGGCTGCATCATCGGGGTCTCGACTTCCATATAGCCGCGCGCCGTGAAGGCCTCGCGCAAGACCTGCACGATACGGCTGCGCCGCACGAATATCTCCCGCACCTCCGGGTTCATCACCAGGTCGAGATAGCGCTGGCGGTAGCGGGTCTCGACATCCTGCAGACCGTGCCACTTCTCCGGCAGCGGCAACAAGTCCTTGGCCAACAGGTCCAAACGCTCGACGTGGACCGAGAGTTCGCCGGTACGCGTGCGGAACAGATAGCCTTCGACGCCGATGAAATCGCCCAGGTCGAGCAGCTTCCAGATCGCGAAACCAGCCTCGCCCACGGCATCCTGCCGGACGTAAAGTTGCAGCCGCGTCCCCTCCTGGGCCAAGTGCGCAAAGCCCGCCTTGCCGTGACCGCGCATGGCCATCAGTCGTCCTGCCACCCGGACGGGCACCCGCGTCGCCTCCAGCGCTTCCCCGCTCTGGGCGTCGAAAGCGGCGTGAATCGCGGCCAAGGTGTGGCTGAAGGCAAACCGGCGAGGATAGAGTTCAACGCCGAGCGCGGCCAGCGCACGCAATTTCTCCTGGCGCTGCAGATAGATGTCTTGATCCAACGACAAAGGTGGTGTCCCCCGGGCGAAATTATAACGGCTGGGGGCGGAACGCTGGCCCATCGGCCACGCGGGGGCTAGCCACCCCAGCACCCCAACGCGGGCGCTGGGGACGCCCCCGCACTCCCGTTGGTCGCTGCCCCCCTTCCCGGTTCTGGTCGAGACGCGACCCATGGTGCCCAATCCCTGCGGGCGGGACGGGACCGCCCGCAGGGACGGCGCAGGCCGACTGCGCCGGAGCCGAGAAGGCGCGTGCCTCAAGGGGTGGTGGCGGGTAGCACAACGGGGGGGCACAGGAGCCGAGCGCGAAAGAGGAGAGGGTAGCCGGAGAGGACTCTCCGACTACCCAGGTGGGCGATTTGGAAGGTTCTCGGTTACGCCGAGCCGGATACTGCACTCTAGGATGCCCCGCCGTGCTGAACCGCGTCCGCCGCGGTCGCCGTTCTTCCAGGTGGCCGTCCCAATTCGAGCCGGACCGCAGCCGGGCGCGGGCAGGTCTCGAATCGGAACCCCGCCTCACTTCGTCACCAGCACCTCGCGCAGGTTGTCGCGGGCGAGAAAGAACTTGATGGAATGGTAGTCGCGGAAGAGGTTCTCCACGTGCCGGTTGTTGAAAATGCGTTGCAGCGGAAATGCCTCGCCGGGACGCATCTCGAGCGTCTGCGCGTCGCGGATGTGGTAGCGGCAAAAGGGAGCGCCGGGACCGGCATCGCGCGTATGGAAATAGGCCAGCACCGAACCGCCCGGTCGCAGGATCGCGTCCAGCCGGGCCACCAGCGGCTTCACCAGCAGTTCCGGAAGATAGTCGGGCAGGTCCCACAGCAGGATGCGATCGAAGCTTGCCGCCGGGTACTGCAGTGTGGCGGCCAGAAAGGCCTCCGGGTCGAGCGCCATGCCCTTCTCCGTGGGCCGCTGATAGACCGGATTGCGCGCTTCGCGGAGCAGGTCTTCGGTATAGACTTTGTGGCCGTTGCCGATGATGAACGTCAGGTTGGCGTTGGAGGTGGCGCCCAAGTCGAGCACGCGCAGGTTTTCCACCTTGGTCCAGTCGGCAGTAAACGCCTGCAGTCCATTGCTGTGACGAGCCGCCGCCGTGGCGCCAACATTCTGGCGCGGCGCGGCGTCGGTTTTGGCCCCACTGCTGCCTTGCAGCGCGGCCCGCACTCTGTGTAGGAACTGCACCATGACGGAAAAAAGCCGGCGCCGATGCCCGCTTACTTCGGCAGCAACGACGTCTGATACACGCCCGAGCCGGTTGCCGCGGGAAACGCCGGGGCATCCGCCGCCGCCGCATGCGCCATTGTCTTCGGACTCGTCGCCAGTTCCACCTTGCCCCGGAATTGGGCGCCGTCCTCGATGGCGATACGGGTCACTTTCAAGTTGCCTTCCACCGAACCGGACTGCTTGATCTCCATGCGTTCCCGAGCCGTGACGTCGCCGTGAAGCTGCCCATGGACGATGACTTCGCGAGCTTCCACTTCGGCATGGACACGGCCATGCGGTCCCACTACGAGCGTTTTATCGGGCAGATGCAGACGTCCCCGCATCTCGCCGTCAATCACCAGATCTTCCTGGCTGTGGATCTCGCCTTGAAAATGGGTGGAGCGGCTGATGTAGGCGCTAGTGGCCTGCGGTTCTGGGGTGGGAGGCACGGTACGCTCCTGCGGGATCTGCGGCCCGGCAGACGCAAATGCCGGGGATTGTGCAGGCACGTCGTCTTGTCGGTTCCAAATCGCCATCGAAAATGTTTGCCGAGCACCCCTAGCATACAGGATGGCTGGTGGCTTGTGGCCAGCCGCCGCTCGCTGCGGAAGCAAGCCCACGACCCAGTGCAGCTCGCAATAGAATGGCCTCCCGCCGCGAACGGCAAGCCACCAGCCCTGCGCTTCCCGACATCCCATCAAGCCAGACTGGCCAGCATGCCCGCAGGAGGATCGTCATGGCGGAGAAGGTGCGTACCCTTGCCCTGGAGCGCGACTACACGAGCTACCTTTACTTTCTCGATGGCACCGGGAACGTCTGTCGCAAGCGCAAATCCGGCGACGGCGAGAAAGAAATCCTGGTGCCCCACGCCATAGAACGCGATCAACGCTACCTCTACTTCATTGATGGCGAAGGGGACATCTCACGCGCGCAGCGCAACTCACATCGCGGCCGCGCCGCGTAAGGGGCGCCGCCATGATTGTTTTCCGCCACGCCGTTACCCCGGTGCGCGGCGAGCGCCTGCTGCGGGAGGTGCGCCGCGCCTCTGCCGCCGGCTCCCGACCTGAAGCTGGATTGCGTCTGTTGCTGGCGGCCGCCGCGCTGGAATCGGCAGTGTCCGACTACTGGGGCGCGGTGAGCGACGCGGACGACCGGCCCCGCGCCGCGGCGCGGCACCTGTTGTTACTGGCCGCCCGGGCCTTCCTTGGAAATGCCGTTTCGCACCAAGTTTGGGAGGCGGCGGTGCACGCGGTTGCCGTCACCCTTCCCCCCCGCCATGAGGCGCTGCCGGTGGGTTACCCCGAGGGGTTTTGCTTCTACGGCCTGCATCCGAACGTCTACGTGGACTGCGCCCATCGTTGGGCGGCCCGCCACTCCGCCACCGCAGGCGCCCCGGTCGTGGTCATTGGATTGCGCACGATCGGCAGCGCCTTGGCGGCCGTGGTGAGTGCGGCGCTGCTGGCGCGCGGCTACATCGTTCGTTTACTGACGCTGCGACCACGCGGTAGGCCGGAGGATCGGTATTACGCCGTCGCGCGCGAACTTGAGGCGACACTCCGCGACAGCGGCGCCTGCTTCATCGTCGCCGATGAGGGACCGGGGCTAAGTGGTTCATCGTTCGGCGGCGCCGTGAGCTGGTTGCGACAGCTCGGCATTTCCGGCGCCCGCATCAGCCTGTTTCCCAGTTGGGATCCGCCTGCCGACCGGCTCTCGCACACTGTCGTGTCCCGCGACTGGGGCCGCTGGGAGAAGTATCCGGCGGGCGCAACGTTGGTGCCGGGCATGGCGCTGCAGGAATTGAGTGCGGGGCGCTGGCGCGCCGTCTTCCCGCCCGCGCGCCCGGTGCCCGTCTGGCCGCAGCAGGAGCGGGCCAAGTATCTCTCTGGCGATGGCCGTCACGTGCTCAAGTTCGAGGGCTTGGGGGCGTTTGGGGATGCCGCCTTCGACCGCGCCCGTTTCCTGGCGCAAGCCGACTTTGCTCCCGCCGTCGTCCGCGAAGGGGGCGGCTGGCTGCGCTTTGAACGCATCCGCTGCCGTCCCCTGATCAACGCCGGCGCGCGCGCCGCGGCCTGGATGGGCCGCTATCTCGCCTTCGTCCGCTCGCAGTTCAGCGTCGGGAGTTCGGCGCCCCCCAGCCCGGCGCTGCAGCTCATGATGCGGGAAAACTTCGCGCACCTGACTGGACATTCCCCCACGGTGGAAGCCCCGGAGGGGGTCCCCGTGCTGCTCGATGGCCGGATGCTACCGCAGGAGATGGCCCACGGTGCGGGTGGACTGATCAAGTTCGACAGCGTGGACCACGCCGACGACCATTTCTTCCCCGGCCCCTGCGACATCGCCTGGGATTTGGCCGCCGTGGCGATCGAGTTCGGCCCGGCGATCGGCGCCGTCACCCTCCAAGAGTATGAACGCCGCAGCGGCGACCACGTCAGCGCCCAACGTCTGGCCTGGCATCGCCTCGCCTACGCTTCGTTTCGCGCCGCCTTCGCCGACTTTGCGGCTGAGTTAGTCGCCGACCCTGACCGGATGCTGTTCCTGCGGCAGTTTGCGCGTTACCGCGAGGCCGTGCTTTCGGAATCAGGGCTCGCTCCGGTCCCGGAGACTGCGCCACCGCGCGTGGCGGCGTAAAACTCAGTGATGGCGGACACCACCCGCTCAATCTCCCCGTCGGTCAGTTCCGGGAACATGGGCAGTGCCAACACCTGTTGCGCGGCACGCTCCGCCTCGGGATGGCACGTCTGGGCGAGCGGCTGTCCCGCGAAAACAGGCTGGTGATGCACCGGCACCGGGTAATACACCTCGCTGCCAATGCCCGCCATCTGCAAATGTCGTCGTAGCCCATCACGCTCCTGCGCGCGTAGCACGTACTGATGGAACACGTGCCCGGTCGTACGCAGCGGCAAGAGAATCGGCGCCAGGGCGGGTCCGGGATGCGGCAATCGCGCCAGGCCCGTGGCCAGCAACGCCACCTCGTACTGCGCCGCGATTTCTTGACGGCGCTGATTCCACGCCGGCAGGTGCGGCAGCTTGGCGGCCAGAATGGCGGCCTGTAACTCGTCGAGCCGCGCATTCCAGCCGGCGAGCAGATGAATGTAGCGCTCCCGGCTGCCGTGCACGCGCAGCAGGCGCACCTGTGCGGCTACCTCGGCATCGTCGGTCGTTACCAGCCCGCCCTCGCCCATGGCGCCCAGATTCTTGGTGGGATAAAAGCTGAAAGCCGCTGCGGTTCCCCAGCTTCCGGCCGGGCGCCCCTCGAGATGCGCCCCGAGCGCCTGCGCGCCATCCTCGACCACCGGAATGTCGCGTTGCCGGGCCAGTTCGCGAATGGCGGGCATGGCGGCCATGCGCCCGTAAAGATGCACCGGAACAATCGCGCCCACGCGGGTCGCGCGGGGTTGCCGCAGCGCGCGTCCGAGCGCCTCCGGATCGATCGTGAGGCTGACCGGATCAATGTCCACCAGCTCGGGTTGCGCACCGGACAGCAGGATCGCGCCCACCGTGGCGAAAAATGTGAAGGGCGTGGTCAGCACGATGTCGCCCGCGCGCACGCCCACGGCCCGCAATGCCAGATGCAGCGCCTCCGTCCCATTGCCGCAGGTGAATGCATAGCGGGTGCCGGTGACGATGCGGATCGCTTCTTCAAAGGCCTCGTTTTCAGGCCCCAGGACGTAACGCCCGGAACGCAACACGCGTGCCACCGCCGCCTCCACTTCGGGGGCGATCGTTTCCCACTGCCGCTGTGTCGAGAACTGGGGAATGTCGGACACGGGGAGAATGGTAGCAGGCGCCACACACCAGGAGCGCGCCGACTTGCCACGCCAGGGGGGCCGCCAGGAACGAGTGGCCGGTGGCGGTTGGAACGTCTGGCGATGCTCTCTTCCACCACTTCCCGTCCACCGTTCACCACCCTCCTCTTCCGCGTCGCGCCCTCTCGAGCGCCCCGCTCCGGAGCGCCAGGGTGGGAAGCTCCCGGGCGGCCGTCGCGCCAGTGTCCTCGGGCCCCGTGTATGCTGCCCTTTCACCTGGAGTCACCATGTCCGCATCCTTCCACATGAGCCCCGCGGAGTTCCGTCGCCGCGGCCACGAGGTCGTTGACTGGATTGCCGATTATTGGGCGCGGGTCGAATCGCTGCCGGTGTTGTCGCAGGTGGCCCCCGGCACGGTGCGCGCCTCCCTGCCCCCCCACCCACCGGCCCACGGCGAAGCTTTTGAAGATGTCATGACGGACTTGGAGAACCTGATTCTGCCCGGCATCACCCACTGGCAATCGCCCAATTTCTTCGCCTACTTTCCCGCTAATACCTCCGCCCCCTCGGTGCTGGGCGACTTGCTGTCCTCAGGGTTGGGGGTGCAGGGCATGTTGTGGGCCACCAGCCCCGCCTGTACGGAGCTCGAGACGCTCATGCTCGACTGGCTGGCGGAGATGCTGGCCTTGCCACCGCAGTTTCATTCCACCGGCCCAGGCGGCGGCGTCATTCAGGATTCGGCTTCGAGTGCCGCGCTCTGCGCCCTGCTGGCGGCGCGCGAGCGGACCACGGGCGGCGTTTCCAATGCGCAGGGCGCCGACGGACGACTGGTCGCCTACACCTCGACCCACGCCCACTCGTCGATCGAGAAGGGGGTCAAGATCGCCGGCCTGGGCAGCGATCACCTGCGCCTCATTGCAGTGGATGCCAACTTCGCGCTGCGCCCCGAGGCGCTGGCGGCGCAGATCACGACAGACGTGGCGGCGGGACTGCGCCCCTGCTTCGTCTGCGCCACCGTCGGCACCACCTCTTCCAACGCCATGGACCCACTGCCCGAGATCGGCCGCATCTGCCGCGACCACCACCTCTGGCTGCATGTGGACGCCGCCATGAGCGGCACGGCCGCACTTTGCCCCGAGTTCCGCAACCTGCAGCGCGGGCTGGAACTGGCCGACAGCTACTGCTTCGATCCCCATAAGTGGATGTTCACCAACTTCGACTGCAATTGTTTTTACGTCGCCGACCGGCAGGCCCTGGTCTCGGCCCTCAGCGTGCTGCCGGAGTATCTACGCAATCAGGCCACTGAGTCGGGGGCGGTCATCGACTACCGCGACTGGCATGTGCCGTTGGGACGCCGCTTCCGTGCCCTGAAACTCTGGCTGGTGATCCGCCACTACGGCGTGGCCGGGTTGCAACACCATGTTCGCGAGCACGTTGACTGGGCGCAGCAGTTTGCCGCCTGGGTGCGATCGGATGCGAGGTTCGAGCTGGCCGCGCCCGTGCCGTTGAACCTGGTCTGTTTCCGGTTGCGCGCCGGCGACGCCGCCAACCAGCAGCTCTTGCAACGGCTCAATGCGAGCGGCGCTCTCTACCTGACCCATACCCGCCTCGACGGGCGCTTTACCTTGCGCTTCTGCGTTGGCCAGACGCACACCGAGTTGCGGCACGTGGAAGCCGCCTGGGCGCGGATCCAAGGGGAAGCCGAAGCAAGGTAGGCGGTGGGCGGTGGAACACTTCTTCGCGTACACTGCCCCCGTCTACTGCCCACCGTCCACCGACTTCACGCGCCGCCAGCCAACTCCGACTCTTGTTCCGGAACCATGTGCGGCAACTCGATGGCGTACACGGCCGGCTCGCGCAGCTTGCCCCGCCAATTGGCCAGGGCCCACCATAACCCGGTACTACCGCTCAACACCCCCGCGGCCAGCGCCACCGGACGTGGCCCGAAGGCGGTGGTGGCCAGGCCGGCAACCAGCATCGAGACCAGCATCGTGGTCAGCGTGATGGTCTCGTTGGTTGAAAACACCCGGCCCCGATACTGATCCGGGATGCATTGCATCAGCCGGGTGAGATTCAGCACGCTGGAGGTGCCGATGAAGTAGCGCGACAGGCCGATCAACAGGACCGCGACCCAGAAACGATGGACTTGGCTGAACGCGACGTAAAAGGCTCCGTAGCTCAAGTAACAGAACGTGATGACGCGCTTGTAGGTGCGGAATGCCAGGCGCTTGCCCAGCCAATTGGCGAGCGCGGCACTGCTTGCCAGCCCCAACCCCGCCGCGCCGTACAGGATGCCGATGCCGAACGCCCCGCGGTGAAAGACCAGATCGCCGAACACGCTGAACAACACCTGCATGGCGCCGCCGCCGGTAGCCCAGCCCAGCCCGATGAGCAACAAGGCGAGCACCATGGGTTCGCTGCGGATGTAGCGCAGCCCCTCGCTGTACTCGCGCCACGGCCGCCGCATCGCCCCCGCCGCCTGACCGCTGCGGCGATGCGTCTCTACCACCCCGGCGATACGCGAGATGAAGAACGCCGAGCCGAGAAACGACACGGTGTTCAGCAGGAAGGCGTTGCGGAAGCCCAGCGGGCCGATGATCAATCCGGCCAGGGCGGAGCCGATGCTGAGCGTTGTCCAGTGCGTTCCCTGGGTGATCGAGTTGGCCGCCAGAATCTCGCCCGGCTCGGCCAGCGAGGGAATCAGCGCCAGGCGGCCAGCGGTAAAAAACGGCGAGGCCGAGGCCAGCAGCGCGGTCAGCGCGTAGAGCCACCAGACGCGCTCCCGCGAAGTGACGAGGATCGGCCCCAACGCCACCACGGCGCGCACCAGATCGCTGATGATCAGTGCCCGTTTCCGGCTGACGCGGTCGAGGATCACACCGGCGATGGGCCCGATCACGGTGCTGGGTACCGTCTGCGCGATCAACACGAAGACGATGGCAAGCGGCGAGCCGGTAAAACGCAGTGCGAGGGTGAACACGGCCACCTGGTTGAACCAGTCCCCCATCTCGCTGATGACCTGGGCGATCCATAATCGGCGGTAGTTGGCGTTCTGCCGCAAGACGGCGGGAAACATGCCGTCAGCCTTCCTGCCCACCGCTGGCGGCAAGGCGGGCGCCGGCGGTGCGTGTCGGCAACTCGCCCGCCTCGAAGGCGGCCATAAAGGCAGTCACCACCCGCGCCGCATACCGCACCCCGACGCTGCCCTGGATAAAGGCAGCCGCCTTGGCCGGGTCCATCGCCTGCTGGTAGGGCCGCTCCGTGGTCATCGCATCGTAGGTGTCGGCGACCGAGATGATCTTGGCCATCAGGGGAATCTCCGCGTCGGTGAGTCCGTGCGGATAACCGCTGCCGTTGACCGCCTCGTGATGCAGTTCAATGCCGGGTAGCACGTCGTGTAACTGCTCGATCTCGCGCACGATGTGCGCGCCCCGCGTGGTGTGCTCCTTCATGATCGTGAACTCGTCGGCGTTCAGCACATCCGGCTTCTTCAGGATACGGTCATCAATGCCGATTTTGCCGACATCGTGAAGTTGCGCCGCGATGCGCACCTGTTCAATCTCCTCCAGGGACAGACCCAGACGGCGGGCGATGACCACCGAGTAGCGCGTGACGCGGTCGGAATGGCCGCGCGTGTACGGGTCCTTGGCATCAACCGCCTGCGCCAACACGCGGATGCTTCCCAGAAACAACTCGCGGTTGGCGGCGGCCGCGCTCTTGAGTTCCGCGACATAATGCGCAATCTCGTCGGCCATCAGGTTGAAACTGCGCGCCAGATCGCCGATCTCGGTGTGGGACGTGCTCCCGAGTTGCACCGTACGCGGCCGTTGGAGTTCGCGCCGCGCCACGGCCTGGGTCTGCTCGGTCAGGGCACGCAACGGCGCGACCAGGCGAGCCGCCAGCATGATCCCCAGCCCGAGGCTGATGGCCAGACTGAACAGCAGCAGCAGGTAGCCCTCGCGCTCCATCTCGCCCGCCGCCGCGAACGCCAGGCGCTCCGGCCGCTGCACCACCACCGCCCAGTTGAGCTCCGGAACGGCGGCGTAGGTGCCCAACATCCGCTCGCCGCCCGGCATGGGATACGACGCGGTCTCGGAAGCCTGGGGCTTGCCCCCCCACGAGAGCAGGCGCCGCACGATCTCCAGTTGGCTCAGATCCTCTCCCAGCACGCGCTGCGGCGCCGCAACATGCGCACGCCCGGCTGCGATCAGATGCCCTTGCTCATCCACCAGAAAGGCGTCCAGGCCGCCGACCGTCATCTCATCCAGCCGCGCCTGAATGGGAGCGAAGTTTTCCACCTGCATCGCCGCGCCCAGCACCAGCGGTCCGCTGCGGATGGGACGCCCACGCAGCATCACTGCCTGCCCTCCGGCCCCCACACGCACATAAACCGGGTGATAACTCTCCTTTCCCGCCCGCGCCAGGAGATAGGCCCGCTCCACCGCCTGTTGCAGGAAGACATCGGAAGCAGGCAGGCGGTCCGCTGTCACCCCCTGCGTGCTTTGATTGACGATCGAGAGGTAGAGCACGCGATCTGAGGACTCAAGCGCCTGCTGCAACAGGCCGCGCGTCTCCGGCCGCTGCAGACAGCGCGCGTCCAACTGACCGTCGCAGAGCACCACCACAGCGTTGGCGAGATTGGCCAAGGCATCGCCCGAGGACTGGTAATGCAGACCAATGGCATCGGCCAGCGACCGCGTGGCTGCCGATTGAAATTCAAGTTCCTTGGTGCGCAGTGCCTCCTGATTCAACTGGATCAGACGCCAGCCATACACGCACAAGGGCAGCGCGCCGGAGAGCACCAGCACGGCGACCACCAAGTGAACCAGCCTGAGCCGTGGGCGGAAGTTCAAGATGACGCGAGTGTAGCGGCTCAGGTCACGTCAAGGCAATGATGGACGGTTCGTAGTTCCTGGTTCGTGGTTGCCACGGAGAGAAGCTCCGTTCACGCTCGCGGTGCGCCTGCATTCGCGCTCGTTGTGCTCAGTAATGAGAGCCTCACCGAGCTTTCTGAGTGTGGCGTACCAGTGCTCCTGTGTTACCTGTTCCTCATCGGGACAATCTTCATCACCGTCCATGATGGCCTTTGGGTGATTTAGCCACGATGAGGACAGGTGTTTGGTCTGGCCTGTATTTCGAGGCAGCTTTGTCCTCTCGATAGCGAGCGAAGTTGGGAGTGTCGTCGGCCTTTCTACCTTCGCGTTGGTATAACGCCATTCCGCCATGGATGGAACCGTGGAATCCAGCGCGGCACGGTTGCGCAGAAAACCTCATATTGCGTTCCAAAGCTGCGACGTAACTTCGGCTCCTCATACGCCAAGACAAACGCGTGACACGCCAACCACACCAGGACTCCGTAGCCGAGCACTTGAACATCGCCCAGCAAGAATCCCTGCCCGAGGATGATCCACAAGACGCCGACGTACATCGGGTTTCGTACGTAGCGGTAAGGTCCGCTCACCACCAAATACTTCGTCGGCAAGATTGGCGCAGGAGTGCCCAGCCCTTGCACCGCGAAGCGGGTAAATGAATCCAAAAGCACCGAAACTCCCCCTGCAATGAGCAGTATTCCCAACGCCCGGAAAACGGCGAAGTGCGGCAGCGGAGTCTGCATGCGCCCGCTGGAAATCAGCCACGGCACAAGCACGGCTATAGTCCCCGGTGCGATCAGAAGAAACAATAATGACCCTGCAATCGCGGCGAGACGCTCCATACAGCTTTTCCAAGCCTGAAGTTTGAACCTGAACCCTTACCTCAGGCAAGCCCCGCGAATCACCAGCATCGCAAGGCGGGGAAAGAGAGTCGGCTTGCTCGTCCAATGAAGATGCTTGTGCCACAGAATGACAACGATAGAGGCGTGGGAACCGTCCGCGAGCGAGATGAATCCTTGTCCGCTCCGTCCTTCACGCTCAACGGTTTAATCTGGCGGAGGGAGAGGGATTCGAACCCCCGGTACGGTTTCCCGTACAGCAGTTTTCAAGACTGCCGGTTTCAACCGCTCACCCATCCCTCCGTTGTCCAGTGTAAGCGAGACGGGTGGGGGAAGGGGCAACGGCCGACACGCACGCGTTGCGGCTAGGCGTGAGCGCTTTGCGTTCGCGGATAGCGCATCTGCAGGCGCGTTCGCAGCTTCTCGAAATCCGAAAACACCTCCGTGGCGCAACCCAGCACCCAGCCGCTGACCTCGCCCAGTGGCAGACCCAGGACCAGGTACACCGGGATACCACGGCGGTGCGCGAGGGTCAGCTCTCCCTGTGTTCCGGCGCCGCGCTGGGCATAGGCGTCCCAGTAGGCGACGAGGTAGTCGGCGCGCTCTTCAATCCAGTCCAGGTCGTAATGAATGATCTTGCGCAGCGTCTGCTGAAAGCGCGGCAGGTCGCGCGTCTTCCAGTCGCGGAAGCCGAGCAATTCCTCATCGGTCAGGTTCTTCTTCTCATCGAGCGCCGGATCGTAGACCGCGTGCCCCAGTTCCTGTTCCAGGAACGGCGTCAGGTCAGCCCGCCAACCGCGCCCGCCGTCCGGAGAGTATTCGATCGAGCCGCAGAGATAGACGAGCATGGCGTTTTGGTTCGGAGTGCGTGGTTCGTGGTTCGACACAACCTCACGCCGGAGGCTTTAAGGCTTCCTCGGCCAGGTCGCCGTGACCGTTCCGCTCATGCCCCCACGCGGGCGGAACTCGCCGCGTACCGTCATGGTCACCGGCCGGCAGGCCGCCACCAGGTCCTCCAGGATGCGGTTCACCGCGTTCTCATAGAAGATGCCGAGATTGCGGTACGCCAGCAAATATTCCTTCAGCGACTTCAGCTCCAGGCACTGTTTGGCGGGCTGGTACGTGATCGTCAAATCGGCGAAATCCGGCAGGCCTGTCTTGGGACAGACGGAGGTGTATTCCGGGACGCTGATCGCGATCTCGTAACCGCGAAACTGGTTGGGAAACGTCTCCAATGCGGGCAACGGAGCGGCCAATCCGGCCAGCGCGTGCTCGTCGGTATAACGCCGTCGGGTGGCGGCTTTGGAGGGGTGCGGGGCCATTCATCCGAGCATAGCAGAGCCCCTGCGTCATGCCGCGCGCTCCGACTCCGGACGCCGACGTTCCACGGCGTGCAGCAACCCATGTGCGCGCAGCAGGGCGGCATGGACTTCCGCGCCCAACAACAACGCCAGCGACAGCACGTAGAACCAGAGCATCAGACCGATCACCGCGCCCAGCGACCCGTACACGGCGTCGTAATTGCTGAAGTGATTGAAATACACGCCCAGCCCGACCGAGGCGCCCAGCCAGAGCAGGAGCGCAATGCCGGCCGCCGGCATGAACCCGTAGCTGGCGCCGTGCTCGAGGGTGATGTTCGGCGCCGTGCGGTAGAGCAGAACGAGGGCGGCGAACAACGACAGCGCGACCATGCTCCAACGCACCACCGGCCATACCACCGGCAACCAGCCACGCAGATGAATCGGGTCGGCCACGACATACAGCATGCGCTGCCCCACGATCAGCGCGCCGAGCGCCAGAATCATGAAGGCGCCGGCGCTAAAGGTCAGACCCAGCGCCACGCACAGCCGCTTCACAAACGAGCGTGTCTCCGGCACCTCGTAAGCCGCATTCAAGGCTGTCATCAGCCCGCTGAACGCCTGCGAGGCGGAATACAACAACAGCAGACTTCCCACGCTCAGCAGGCTGTTATGGCGCTTCTGCAGGATGGCGACGATCTGCGCACCCAGCAACTGCGCCGTCTCGTGTGGCAACGAGCGCTGCAGCGCCCGCACGATTCCGGCCACCATGCCGCCGAGGCGCAAGGGACCGGTCAGCGCCGCCAGAAACAGCAACAAGGGAAAAAGCGAGAACAGCAGGTAGTAGGCCAGACTGGCGGCCTGGTCGGCGACGTGGTCGTCAATGCTGCGGTTGACAATGTCGCGCAGCAGGCTCCCCATGCTCATGGGCTTTGGGGTGCTTGCTGGCGGGACGCCTTCTCCAGGTTCAGCGCTCATAGCCGATTTCCTACGACGACCCGGTGCCATGCGCTGTCTCGCCCCGCAACAAGGTCATTGCGTGGGAGAGCAGCGGCACCACCAGCGCCAAGGTTTCCTGGGCGCCGCGCGGGCTGCCCGGTAAATTCAAAATCAGAGTATTCTGCCGAATTCCGGCCACGGCACGCGACAACCAGGCGTTCGGAGTCAGCGCCGCGCTCTGACTTCGCATGAGCTCGGCCAGCCCCGGAGCCAGACGATCGCACACCTCCAAGGTCGCCTCCGGAGTGACATCGCGTGGGCCGAACCCGGTGCCTCCGGTGGTCAGGACGGCATCCACCGTGCCGGCCAGTTCGCGCAGGCGCACCGCGATGCGCGCGCGCTCATCGGGCAGGATCTCCGGTCCTACCGTTTCGAAACCGGCGTCTTGTAGCATCGCCACCACAGCCGGACCCGAACTATCACGCCGTTTCCCTTGCGCCCCCAGGTCACTGATGGTGAGCACCGCGACGCGAAATGGACGGGGGGCGGCCATCACGCTCCTGGCGGCATGTTGCTTTCATCCAACATCCGCAAGCCTTCCATCAACAGTCCTTGCGTCGTCGCCTTCACACTGGTGACGGTGGAGCGACGGTTGAAATCAATGGCGAAGTCGCCTTCCTTCCAGCCGAGGACCGCGTAAACCACTGCCTCGCCGCGTTCGCTTCCCTGCTGCGCATCACGGACCTGCCCTTCGTTCAGGTAGAGCACGGCCTCCTGCTGTCCGGCACCCTCGGGCGAAGGGCGCACCAGCACCACGGCACAGCTCTTGCGGCTCAGGTCCAGGGCCTGCAAGAGGTCCACCGGACTCAAGTCTTCGAGACGGCCGCGCAACGGGCTGGCATCGCTGCCGGCACGCCGGAGACTGATGCGGGTCAGCACGCGCTTCACCCGTTCGCGCAGATCGGTTGCCAAGAACGGTTTCTGCACGACCTCCTCAAACTGCGCCAGCGACGCGTTGAGGCGATCCACCGTGTCCGCTCGCGAGGCGATCATGACCAGGGTGGGTGCCCGGTCGCCGAGTGGGCGCAGGTGTTCCAACAGATCCATGCCAGTGCCGTCACCGAGGCGGTACTCGGCCAGAATGAGATCTGGCGACCAATCGGTGACCGCGGTTTCCGCCTCGGCCAGCGATGCGGCGTTGCGCACCTCGGCCAGCTCACTGGTGCCGCGCTGCAGCACGTCCAGCATGCGCGGGTTGGGCTCGACCAGCAGCAGCTTCTGCTTCAAGCCGTCCTCCCGGAGCGCCGGGATGGCGGCGGGGACGCTTTTTCACGACGATAAGTCCCGCTCTTGCCGCCTTCCTTGGAGAGCAGCACGATCTCGCGGATTTCAATTCCTTTGTCGAGGGCCTTGCACATGTCGTAGACCGTGAGGGCCGCCACGCTGACCGCGGTGAGCGCTTCCATCTCGACTCCGGTCGGCCCGGAGGTGGTCACGGTGGCCACGATCTCGATGCCTCCGCGACAGCGCCGGACATCAACCTCCACGCCGGTCAAGGCCAGCGGATGACAGAGCGGGATGAGCTCGGAGGTGCGCTTCGCGCCGGCAATACCCGCGATACGGGCGATCTCGAAGGGGCTGCCCTTGGGGTTATGCGCCAGTGCCGCCAGGACTGCCGTTGACAGCCGCACTTGGGCGCGCGCGCGCGCGCGCCGCAAGGTCACGGGTTTCCGTCCGACCTCGACCATGCGGACCGCACCGTCGGAGCGGAAGTGCGTGAGCTTCGCGGCTGGCCGGTCCTTCTTCATCAAGCGTCCTGAGTTATTTCGGAAAAACCTGTGCGATTGTACCCTTCGCCAGCGTGGTGCAGTGCTCGGGGACGACCAGATACGCGTCAGCCGCAGCAGCGGCGACCAGGTCGGCAGAACCGTGGTACGGCACGGCTTCGATTCCGCCCTGGTCGAATCCGCGCCGCAAGCGCACGGGTAAGAACACGGTCAATGGCAGGTCCTGCCCGCGATAATCAAATCCCAGCGCGGCGCCCAGCCAGGGAGGCTCGAGGCGCTCCGGATCGGCCCCGGCGAGAATCTCGATGGCAGGGCGGACAAAAAGTTCGAAGGTGTGCATCGTGCTCAGCGGGTTTCCCGGCAGCCCGAAAATGAGTATCTCTCCCAGCGTCCCGAAGACGCAGGGTTTGCCGGGCCGCAACCGCACGGCATCGAACTGGCACTGCCATCCCGCCGCCGCCAGCACCGGTTCCACCAGGTCGAACTTTCCCGCCGAGACGCCGCCGGACAAGACCAGAATGCGCGGCGCCGGGGACGCGAGCGCGGCTTGGATCGAGCGCTGAAGGGCAGAACTCTCGTCCTGCGCGGGCGTGTGCACCACCGGCACGCCCCCCGCCCGCCGAACCAGCGCCTGCAAAGCGGGCCCGTTGGCATTCCGAATCTGGGTCGCGGCGGGCCGTGTCTCGGGGGCGACCAGCTCGTCCCCGGTAGGCAGCACAGCCACCCGCGGCGCCACCCCAACCTGGGGTTGAATGCAGCCGACCGCGGCCAACAGGGCCAGCGTGGCGGCATCCACCCGCTGCCCCGCGCGAACGATGCCGTCGCCGGCACGCGCCTCGCTGCCGGCTGCCGCGACGTTCTCGCCCGGAGTGAGCCCGCGCCGCGGCAGGATGCAGTCGTCTTCGCGCGTGGCATGCTCCACCATCAGCACGGCATCGGCGCCCGCCGGCACGGCGGCCCCGGTCATGATCTCGACGCACTCTCCGGGATGGAGCGTGAGTGCGGAGACATCGCCGGCGCGAATCAATCCCGCGACGCGCAGCGGCGTGGCAGCCGCCAGATCGGCGCTGCGCACCGCGAACCCGTCGCGCAGCGCGCGTGCAAACGGGGGTTGGTCGCGATCCGCGAGCACCTCCTCGGCGAGAAAGCGTCCCCAGGCCTCGGTCAGCGCGACGCGCTCGGACGCCGCGCGGTGGCGCTGCGCCACCGCGGCCCGCACGACACAGGCCCGCGCCTCTGGTAAGGACAATTCCATCGCCAACCTCGTCCTTTGGGCGCATGCGCCGGCATCGGCCCGCAGCCGAAAGGAGTTCGAAGGATTACTCGGCGAGCAACTGCGCCAGATAGCTTCCCGGCACGGGAATACTCTGATGGCGCTGCGGACCGGTCGAGATCAAACCAATCTCCGCCCCCACGCGTTCACCGAGAAATTTCAGGTAGTCGCGCGCGCGCGGCGGCAGGTCTTCGAAGCACGTGCAGGCTTCGGTGTTGACATTCCAGCCGGGTAACGTCTCGTAGACCGGCTCCAACTGTTCCCACTCGGCCATTGTCGCCGGTAGACCGCTCACCGGATTGCCGTTCAGCCGGTAGGCCACGCAGACGGGAATCTCGACCAGCGTATCGAGCACGTCCAGCTTGGTGATGATCAGCGAACCGATGCCATTGACGGCCACGGCGTAAGCCAGCAAAGGCACGTCGCACCAGCCAACCCGGCGCGGCCGTCCGGTCACGCTCCCGAACTCGTGGCCGCGAACCCGGAGCATCTCCGCATCGCTGGTGCTCTGCTCGGTGGGAAACGGGCCGCCGCCCACCCGCGTGGTATAGGCCTTGCTGACGCCGATGACGTGGCCGATCCGCGTGGGAGCGATGCCGGTCCCGGTGCATGCGCCCCCGGCCGTGGTGCTCGAAGATGTGACGAAGGGATAGGTGCCCAGATCTATGTCGAGCAGCGTTCCCTGGGCGCCTTCCAGCAGAATGCTTTCCTCTGCCTGTGCCGCACGATTCAACAGCTCGGTGGTGTCGGCGACCAGCGGCCGAAGGCGCTCGCTCAGCTCCACGTAGGTCTCGAACATCTGCCCGGCATCGAGCGGCGCGGTACCGTACAGCGCCTTGGCGATGGCGTTTTTTTCCGCCACCGCATTGGTAATGTGCGCGCGCAGCAGCTTCTGGTCGTAGAGGTCAACGACGCGCAGCCCGCGGCGACCCATCTTGTCTTCATAGGTCGGCCCGATACCGCGTGAGGTGGTGCCGATCTTGACGCGGCCCGGAGCGTTCTCCGCCGCCAACTCGATCATGCGGTGGTAGGGCAGGATGACGTGGGCGCGGCGGGAGAGAAAAAGCTTGCCCTCCACTGAAACGCCGGACCGGGCCAAGGTGTCCATTTCGGCAACCAGGGCGGCCGGATCCACAACGACGCCGTTGCCAATCACCGCTTTGCAGTTGCTGCGCAGGATGCCCGACGGAATCAATTGCAGGATGAACTTGCGCCCCTCCACCACCACCGTATGACCGGCGTTATGGCCGCCCTGGTAGCGGGCGATCCAGTCGAACCGCCCGGCCAGCAGGTCCACGATTTTTCCCTTGCCCTCGTCGCCCCACTGGGCGCCGACGACCACCACACACCTGGAACCGCTCACTGTCACTCCTGAATTCGCGCGGAAGATCGCACGCCGGGGAGGCGCACGGCAAAACAAGTGATGGTATCCGGGGAGGGCGCGTGGGCGCAAGTTGGCGGGTGGCGGGTGATTCGTGGCCGCACGAACGCACGCTCGGCCGTGAGCGCCATGGCGCTCACGGCCGAATGAGGGCAAACGTTGCTATTTGCCGGTGGCTGGCCACGGGCCACCATCACGCCAGATGCTTGTCGAGCGTTTTGCGCAGGGCCTCTTTGGAAACGTAGCCCACAATCTGCTCTTCCACTTTGCCGCCCTTGAAGAGCAGCAACGTCGGGATGCCCTGTACGCGGTAGGCGCTGGCCGTGTTGAGGTTCTCATCCACGTTCAGCTTGCCGACCTTGATCTGTCCGGCCAGCTCGCCCGCCACGGCTTCCACATGCGGCGCCAGTTGGCGACAGGGGCCGCACCATGGCGCCCAGAAATCCACCAGCACCGGGGTCTGAGATTGCAGCACCTCGCCCTGAAACGTCGCATCCGTGAACTCGAGAACATGTCCAGCCATGGTTGTGTGTCCTTGTACCTAAGTCCCTGAACTTTGATTCTGGGCTTCTGTTTAGATGAGCCCCTGCCCCGAAAAGTCGCAACCATCTCTGGCTGCGCGATCCGGTTATGAGCCCGAGACGACTATTATGATCCACTGCGCCATCATCGTTGCGCTGTCCCCGCCATGCCCAGCCGTCTCGGACAAAATTTTCTGGTTGATCGGCACTGGCAGGCACGCGTGGCCGGCGCCGTCGCTGCCCGGCCGGGAGAGCGAATTCTGGAAATCGGCGGGGGGCGGGGCGACCTGACGGCGCTGCTGGCACGAAGCGGCGCCCAAATCCACGTCGTGGAACTCGACTCCCACTGGGCCGACCATCTGCGCCTGCGCTTTCAGGACGTGCCGCGGGTGACCGTACAGCAGGCCGATATCCTGCGCATGGACTTGAACGCATTCCACGCCGCTCCGGGCGAGTCGGCGTGGCGCGTTTTCGGCAACCTGCCCTACTACATCACCAGCCCCATCCTGCTGCACCTGTTTCCCCATGCCGCGCATCTGCAGGACGCGGTACTGATGGTGCAGCAGGAGGTTGGCGAGCGGCTCTGCGCCCCCCCCGGACAGCGCGCGTTCGGGATCTTGACGGTGACGACGCAACTGTACGCGCGCTGTAGCCGCCTCTTTGATCTCCCACCCGGCGCGTTTCGTCCCGCCCCCAAGGTCACCTCGACCCTCCTGCGCTTGGAGTTCGCTCCTCGGGCTGCCACGCTCGAGATTGAGCCGGATGCTTTCATCGGATTTCTGCGCTGTGCCTTCGCCCAAAAGCGAAAGCGCCTCTCCAACAACCTGACCGTCTGGGCGCCGAGCCCCGCCGTTTCCGCCCATCTCGTCGCGCTCGGTTATGCGGCCAGCGCCCGCGCCGAGCAATTGACGCTCGAGGCCCTGGCCACTTTGTACCACCGCTTGCGCGGCAGCGCGGAAACCCGTTCCGCGGTTTAGACCGCGGAACGCGCCGCAATCAAGTAGAATTGCGACTGTGCCGGTAAATCTACAGATAATTCCCTTAGGCGGTCTGGGCGAGTTTGGTCTCAACATGATGGCGCTGCGCTATGGCGACGATATTGTCGTCATCGACTGCGGGCTCATGTTTCCCGAGGCTGAGTTCCTGCCCGGCATTGACATCGTCATTCCTGATATCACCTACCTGCTGGAGAATCGCAAAAAAGTGCGCGGGATCCTGCTGACCCACGCCCATGAGGACCATATCGGGGCCCTGCCCTATGTCCTCGATGCACTGCCCGTGCCGGTTTATGGCACGGCTTTCACCCTGGCCATGGTGGAGCACCGGCTGCGTGAGCACGACCTGCTCGAGAGCACGCAGCGGCTGGTCGTACGCCCTGGCGAGCCCTTTCGTCTCGGACCTTTCAACATTGAGTACATCCACGTCACGCACAGCATTGTGGGCGCCTGCGCCATTGCCATCACCACGCCCGCGGGCGTCGTCATCCACACCGGCGATTTCAAGATTGATCCGACGCCGTCCGACAACCAGCCCTTCGACCTTCACAAGTTCGCGGAGTACGGTCAGCGCGGCGTGCTGGCGCTGCTGCAGGACTCCACCAACGTGGACCGCCGGGGACACACCGGCAGCGAGCTGGCGGTGCGCGACCGCTTTGACGACATCTTCGCCAACTCCACCGGCCGCATCCTGATCTGTTGTTTCACCAGCTCCATTCACCGCATCCAGCTCGCCATCGAGATGGCGGAGGAGTACGGCCGCAAGGTCGCCTTCGTTGGGCGCAGCATGGAGGGCAACACCGAGATCGCCCACCGGTTGGGCTTTCTGCGCATCCCCGACGGCATGCTGATGCGTGCCCAGGACGTACCCAACTGCCCTGCCAACCGCTCCTGCGTGATCATTTCCGGCAGCCAGGCGCAGCCCATGTCGGCCCTCGCCCGCGTCGCGGTCGGCACCCACAAGTTTGTCGAGGTCGTTCCGGGCGACACGGTCGTCCTCTCCTCGCGGGTCATTCCCGGCAACGAGAAGGCGATCTACCGCATGATCAACCATCTGTTCAAATTGGGGGCGCAAGTCATCTATGAAACAGATAGTTATCCTCCGGTGCACGTTTCCGGCCACGCCAGCCAGGAGGAGCTGAAGCTGCTCATCCACCTGGTGCGCCCCAAGTACTTCATCCCGGTGCACGGGGAATACCGCCAGCTCTCGTTGCACGCCCAACTGGCCCGCAGTCTCCGCCAGCCGCAGTTGACCGCGCTCGTCGCCGCCGACGGCGACGTGTTGGAGTTCAAGCCCGATGGCTTGGTGAAGAGCGGAACGGTGCCGGCAGGACGCGTCCTGATTGACGGTGGCACCGCTGATGAGCTCGCCGATGACAGCATCGTGCGCGACCGGCGCCACCTCTCGGCGGACGGCATCGTGCTCCCCATCGTGGTCATTGACAAGCTCACCGGCAAAGTTCAAAGCGACCCGGAGATAGTCACCAGCGGCTTCGTGGGCAGCGACTGGGCGGAGGGCCTGGTCAGCGGCGCGCAGGCACTGGTGCGCCAGACCATTGAATCCTCCAACCTGGAGGAACGCGGAGACCCCACCCTGATCAAGGAAAAGATCCGCCAGGAGCTGAAGCGCTATCTGCAGAAGCAGACCAACAAGCGGCCCCTGGTCATGCCCGTCATCATGGAAGTTTGACCTCAGCTATGCACAGCTTCCCCTGTGTCCCGCTTCTGGCGGCCCTCTTCGGGGCCGCCACCTTCGTTGGCGCACAACAGACGACTGCGGCTGCGCCGACTCTTCCTGCCGCACCGACCAAGGCCGTCTCCGTCCGTCTCGGCAAGATCTATCTCAACCCTGACGTCCACAGCACGGTGGTGGGGGATCTGCGGCCCGGCAACGATGTCGCGATCCTCGAACAGTCACATGGGTTCGCCCACGTCTTCGTGCAGGCGACCGGCTGGATCCCGGACCGGGGACTTGTCCTTCTCACGGATCCGAACGGCGCGGAGGTCGTGTTTGGGGCGGCGGCCGCGCTGGAACGCCGTGCGGAGAGTACCGGCGGCGGCGCGGCCATTGCCCGCGATGCCGGCCGCCTTTACTACCGCATCTACGACGACTTCCCCGCCAGCCCACGTGCCGGCGAGGCGCTCTACCGCGCCGCCGACATCGGCTGGCAACTCGATGTACGCGATCTCCCGGTGGCCACGGATCCGTCCGAGCGCCGTTTTCCCGACACCGACCTGTTGCGCAGGGTGGAAAGCAAGTTTTCCGGAACCGAATGGGCCGCGCGCGCCGCTTACACGCTGCTGGTCACCCATTTCACCTGTGGCGAGTGGTTGCAGAAACCGAAGTGCGTGGACAAGGAAGCCGACGTCTACCGCGACTACCTGAAGAAATATCCCGCCAGCCCGCTCTATGCCCAGGCGTTGTACGACTTGACGTACCGCGAAGCGGCCGGTGCGTCGGTCTGGGCCGCCGAGGGACCGCACCGCGATCAAGGCAAGGCCGCAGCCCGCCGTGAGGCGGCGTTGGCAGACGCCGCGGTACTGCGGCAACGCTTTCCCAATACCGACTGGAGCGCTCAAGCCGCGCTGTTAACCTACCAGTTGCAACAGGGCATTCCCGTCTACGTCAAAGACGCCGAGTGAAGCTGGCGCCGCCCCGGCCGCCGACTTAGAGAAAGACCACCGACTGCACGCCGCTGACCTCGAACCGTTTGCGGCAGCGGAGATTGCTGCAGGCCAACAGGTCGTCTTTGCGCACCATGTAGGACTGCGCCTTGGCAAAGCGCGCCCGGTCGGTGGCGTCGGCGCGCGGCGGAGGCGCGGGCTTTTTGCGCCGCACGATCCAATTTAACTGGTACTCGCCCTCCACCCGGCAATGCGGGCAGGTCAGACGCATCACCTTGACTTCCGGCTTCTCGTTAAAAAAATCGCGCTCTTCCATGTTGGTCTGGCTCTCGGTAATGGTACTCCCGGGCGTCCTTCAGGCGCGAATCTTCAGGCGCGAATCTTCAGGAAATCCGCCTCGCCACTCTCCGCCCGCAAGCCCACCTGGGCGGCCACCTGGCGTGCCAGATCAAAATAGGGTCGCGCCCGCGGCGCCTCCGCCCCTTCCACCGCCACCGGGCGTCCGCAATCCCCGCCGCGCCGCACCTCGGGCTGCAACGGTAGAGCGCCGAGAAAGGGCACATTGAACAAGGCCGCGATCGTCTCCCCACCACCGTGGCTGAAGATGTCCACGCTTTCGTGGCAGTGCGGGCAGACGAAGGTGCTCATATTCTCGACCAGCCCCAGCACGTCCACCTTGAGCTGCACGAACATGGCCAGCGCCTTGCGCGCATCTTCCAAAGAAACTTCCGAAGGCGTCGTCACCACGACCGCACCGGTCAACGGAACGCTCTGCGCCAGGCTGAGCACCACGTCGCCGGTACCCGGGGGCAGATCAATGATCAGGTAGTCGAGCTTGCCCCATTCCACCTGCCGCAAAAACTGCTGCACCGCGCTGTGCAGCATGGGGCCGCGCCAGATGGTGGGCTTGTCGCCGGGGTTGATGAACCCCATGGACATCAGTCGTACGCCGTAGTTTTCCAGTGGTTCGATGCGGTTCTCCCCCAGCACGCGCGGCATCTGCTGGATGCCCATCATGCGCGGCACGTTCGGCCCGTAGACATCGGAGTCGAGCAATCCGACCGTGGCGCCCATATCGCGCAATGCGATGGCCAGATTGACCGCCACGGTGGTCTTGCCGACCCCACCCTTGCCGCTGCCCACGGCAATGATGTTCTTCACGCCGGGAATGCCCTGCCCGACGGCGCCGGCCCGTGCCGTCGGCACCTGGGTATCAAAGCGGAGCTCCACTGCCTGGAGTCCCGGCACGTTGGCCAGTTTGGCCCGCACGTCTTGTTCCAGAACGGCGCGATGGGAGGAAGCTGGCGTGTTGAGCCGCAACGTCATCCACACCCGACCCTCCCTGACCGCCAGGTCGTGGACCATGTGCAAACTGACGATGTCGCGATGCAAATCGGGCTCCTGCACACCGCGCAGGGCCTCCAGTACGGTTTCCGTGGACAGAGTGGGAAGGGTCATTCGTGCTCGCGAGACATGCAAATTATACGACGCTGGCGCGTCGGCCATGCCGGGGCTTCGTCCCCGACGCTCTCGTGGGGCGCCGCAGAGCGTGCCCAGGCACCCGCCCCCGCGCAGCTTCTTGCTCATGCGGGGAACGCGCTTCTCGAATCCCCGGGTTGTCGTATTCTCAAGGGCGACCGAGGCTCGCTCATGATCTGTACCGTCTCCCTGAACCCCGCGCTCGACAAGTACCTGCGACTGCCCGAGCTGCGTCGCGGCGAGCACCAGGAGGTTGCCGACGTGGTCACCTCGGCGGGCGGCAAGGCAGTGAACGTTGCCGGGGTGTTGCGGGAGCTGGGCCAAGAAGTCGTCCTGCTGGGATTCTTTGGCGGCTACACCGGCAAGTTCCTGCTGGAGGAGATCGCCCGCGAGGGGATCAGCGTGGACCCGGTCTTCATTGCCAACCCCACCCGTACGGCGTTCGTCGTGGTCGAGGACAACGGCGCCGAGACGGAGATCGTCGAGCCGGGCGCCCCGGTCACGGCCCGCGAGCTGGACAGCCTGCGCGCCAAATTGCGTCACGTCGTGCAACAGGCCGACGTCGTGGTGCTCTCCGGCAGCGTGCCGGTGGGGTGCCCGGACGAGATCTACCGCGACCTGATCGCCGACTGCGGCGGACGCGTCCCGGTGCTGCTCGATACCAGCCGCAAGTGGCTGGCCGCCGTGGCCGGCGCGAACACCCCGGGAGGCAAGCCGACCTTGATCAAGCCCAATCGGCGCGAAGCCGAGATGTTGCTCGGATGCCGTCTGGAACGGCCGGAAGATTTCGCTGCCGCGCTGTACCAGCTCGGCGAGCGCGGCGTCACCATGCCGACCATCTCCGACAGCGGCGGAGGCATGTACTGCCTGCACGCCGACCAAGTCCACCGCGCCGTGCCGCCCGCGGTACCGCGCGTCAACTCGGTCGGCTCGGGCGATGCGGCTGTGGCGGGCTTCGCCACCGGCCTCGCCCAGGGACTTCCGGTTGCGGAGTGCCTGCGACTCGCCGTTGCCTGCGGCACCGCCAACGTGCTCACGCGCGAGTGCGCCCAGGTGCACCGCAGCGACGTCGAGCGCCTGCTGGAACAGGTCCAACTGACCAGCATCGCCACCGCTCTCCGCAGCCGGTCTTGATGGAAGTCAAGCACCCCTTTTAGGTCGTCGTCTCGGCCCGCCCCGCTTCGCCCAACACAACCGGGACCTGCAGCCGCCGGTTGCCTCGATAAATCGTCAGGTGAACCGTATCGCCGGCGTGTTTGGTGATCAGGATACGCGCCAGGTCGGAAGGGTCTTCCACCGGTTCACCGTCCACCGCGACAATGATGTCACCGCCAAAGCGTACCGGGGTGTTGCCGATGTACCCGGGCTCTTGCCCACCGTGGATGCCAGCGCGCTCCGCGGAACTGCCCGGGCGCACCGCCAGAACCAGCACGCCGTGGTCCACCGGCAGCCCAAGCTGCTGCGACATGTCGGGCGACAGCGGATAGCCCTCGACATGCAAACTGGCGCGGCGCACGTGGCCGGTCGTCACCACATCGTTCACCACCGCCTTGGCCACGTTGATGGGGATGGCAAACCCGATACCCACGCTGTTGCCGGTTTCGGAGTAGATGGCGCTGTCAATACCGATCACCTGCCCCGCGGAGTTCAGCAGCGGCCCGCCACTGTTGCCGGGGTTGATCGCGGCATCGGTCTGGATCGCATTGTCAATGTTCGTTCCGCCAGGATCGCGCACGGTGCGGATGGAGCTGATGATGCCGCGCGTCATGGTGCCGCTCAGGCCGAAGGGGTTACCGATGGCCAGCACGCGTTGGCCCACCTGCAGGTTGGAGGAATCGCCCAGCGTCACCGCGGGCAGATTGGTGGCATCGATCTTCAGCACCGCCAAGTCCAGCTCTGGAACCGCTCCCACCACGACCGCCGGGTAGCTGCGCGACTGGTTGCGCTCCGGGGTCCAAGTGACCTTCAGGCGACGCGCGTCGCGCACCACGTGGTAGTTGGTCAGGATGTAGCCCTTGCTGTTGATAATGAAGCCCGAGCCCTGCCCGCTGCTCGGCACCGGGCCAAACAGCAGGTCGTACTGCACGATGGTCGAAGTGATGTTGACCACCGAGGGCCGCACCCGTTGATAGATCGCGATGTTGACCCGCTCATCGGGTTCGTAGGTGTTCTGGGGCCCGGCCTCTGTCAGCGCCAGCGGACCACTCAAGTGCGGCACGGCGGGCAAACGTCCGCCGACGTCCCGCCAATTCCCTACCAGGATCAGGCACGCCGCAAACAACACCCCTACCGCAAAGGGTCGCACCCAGTTCATCGCGCACCTCCTGTCATCGGTTGCGCGGCCCATTGCCGCATGGTCTCGAGCAGCGCCTCAACCTGGCGTTGCGTCTGTTCGGGCGTCCCACTGTTGTCAATCACGGCATCGGCCACCGCCGCCTTGGCGGCGTCCGGCAATTGCGTCGCCAGCCGCGCTTCGGCGGCACCGCGCGTGCCGCCATTGCGGGCCACGCAGCGGGCCAGCTTGGTCTCCGAAGGGCAAGTCACCACCACCAAGCGATCAAAGCGCCGGTAACTGTCCTCTTCAACATACAGTGCGGCTTCCACCACCGCGATTTGTTTCCCTTCCCGTGCCCAACTCGCCAGTTGCGCCTCGACGGCGGCCCGGATGGGCGGATGAAGCAGCCGATTGAGGTCGCGGCGCGACGGCTCATCCGCGAACACCAGCGCGGCAAGCTTGTGGCGTTGAATCTGTCCTGAAGCGTCGGCAATGCCCATCCCAAACCGTTCGACCACGGCCGCGGCCACCTCCGTTCCGGGTTCCAGGAGCGCATGCCCGATCCGGTCGGCGTCCAGCACGGCACAACCCGCCTGCGCCAGCCACTTCGCCACCGTGCTCTTGCCGGAGCACAGGCCTCCGGTCAGCGCCACCGTCAGCATGGGCGTCCCACCCGTCCCGGCGCCAACAGCTCTGCCGCCAGCGCCAACCCCCGCCGATTTCGCGCTGCCTTGACGGTGTTGACCATCAACATGGCGATGGTCAGCGGCCCCACGCCGCCTGGCACCGGAGTAAAGGCAGCGGCACGTTCCCAAGCTGCACGTGGATCCACATCGCCGATCAGCGTGCCGCCGCGTTTGGCCAGCCCCTCCCGGCGCCCGACGTCCCCCGGGAAGTACCGCGCCACCTCCGCCGCATCGGTCAGGCGGTTCATACCGACGTCGATCACGACGGCACCCGGCTTGATATGTTCTGCACCGAGTAGCGCCGGGCGTCCGATGGCTGCGATCAGGATATCGGCGCGACGGCAGACGGCAGCCAGGTCGCGCGTCCGCGAGTGGCAGATGGTCACTGTGGCGTTCTCCCGCAATAACAATAACGCCTGGGGCTTGCCCACAATGTCGCTGCGTCCTACCACGACCGCCTCCTTGCCGGCGATTTCGATCTGGGACCGCTTGAGGATTTCAATAACGCCGGTTGGGGTGCAGGGGGTCAATCCGGGGCGGCCCGTCACCAAGTTGCCCATGCTGACCGGGTGAAACCCGTCCACGTCCTTGGATGGCGAGACGGCCAGCAGCACCCTTTGCGCGTCCACCTGCGGCGGCAAGGGAAGTTGTACCAGAATGCCATCCACCTCAGGATCGGCGTTCAGGCGCTCCACGATGGCCAACAGTTCCTCGGTGGTGCTGTGGGCGGATGGCAGCAGGCGCTCCGACCCGATGCCCAACTCGCCGCAGGCGCGCACCTTATTGCGAACATAGACCTCGGAGGCCGGATCGTGACCCACCAGCACCACGGCCAGCCGAGGATGCACCCCTTGCGCGGCCAGTGCCGCCAGATCGCGACCCACCTCGGCCCGAATGGCGGCCGCGATGGCCGTGCCGTCCAGCAGTTGTGCGCTCATTCCGTCCTCTTGATCCCGGCCCGGCTCCGATGGTGCGTTGATTTCCGCAGCTTCGCCGATTTTACCAGTAGCCCCCTGCCGCCAAGCGTTCTCCCGCATCCCGGGAGATAATCGCACCTGCCCGCCGGGAGGATGCTCTGCCGATCTCACTCGCACTGGTGGTCCACGCGCATCAACCGGTCGGCAACTTCGAACACGTCATCGAGGACGCCTACCGCACGTCCTACCGCCCCTTCTTGGAGCACGTCGCGCGCTTCCCGTGCCTGCATGTCACGCTGCATTACAGCGGCATCTTGCTGGACTGGATCAGCCGGCATCACCCTGAATACCTGACCCAACTCCGCGCCTTAATTGCCGCTGAGCGGGTCGAGATCCTCGGCGGCGGCTACTACGAGCCTATCCTCGCCGCCATTCCCGAACGAGATCAGATCGAACAACTGCAACGCTTAAATGCCTGCGTGCAGCAACACCTCGGCGTCGTGCCGCAGGGCGCCTGGCTGACGGAGCGCGTCTGGGAGCCCAGTCTGCCCAAAGCCCTCGCCGCCGCCGGCATCACTTACGGCGTGCTGGACGACACCCACTTTCTGCTCGCCGGACGACAGCCGAAAGAACTGACGGGGGATTACATCACCGAGCACGAGGGTGCACCGCTGCGGCTGGTGCCGTCCAATCACTACCTGCGTCATGTCGTCCCCTTCCGCCCCGAGGAGGAAGCACTCCGTTTCCTGTTGGAGCAGGCGGACGAACATACCGACGGGCTGCTGGCGGTCGGCGACGACCTGGAGAAATTCGGGACTTGGCCACATACCTTCCAGCACGTTTATGGCGATCGCTGGCTGGAGCGCTTCTTTGCCGCCCTTGAGCAACATGCCGCCGCGGTTCCGACCGTGACGGTCGGCAGCTACCTGCGACAACACCCGCCGCTGGGACGCGTGTATTTACCAACCGCTTCTTACCCGGAGATGATGCAGTGGGCGCTCCCCCCTGATCTGCAGCGGGAACTGCAGCAGGCGCGGACCGCCGCGGAAGGACAGCCCGCCCGCAATTTCCTCGTCGGTGCACCTTGGAAGGACTTTCTGAGCCGCTACGACGAGGCCAATTGGATGCACAAGGCGGCGCTGGCTCTCAGCGACCGCCTGGCGGCGCTTCCCCCTTCCAACACCGCTCTTGCCCACACCCACCTTCTGGCGGCGCAGTGTAACGATGCCTATTGGCACGGGCTGTTTGGCGGTCTTTACGCCCCCCACCTGCGCGACGCCGTCTATTCGCAGTTGCTCGCTGCCGACCGCATTCTGGAGATGGCCGATCCGAAACCGGCGGCGGAAACCTTGGACTTGAACCTCGACCTGCGGCCCGAGGCGGTTCTGCGCACTCGCACCCTGCGCGTCGTAGTCTGCCCCGCTGACGGCGGAACGATTATTGAACTGAGCTACCGGCCGGGCGACGCGAACCTGATCAACTCGCTGCAACGTCGCCCCGAGGCGTATCACGCCCAAATCCGCGACAGCCTCGGACCGCAGAATCCCGCCAACCTGCCCGGAGCGGAGGCTGCATCCGCACCCGCCGACAACTTTGAGCGCTGGTTACGCTACGACCGCTATCCCCGGACCTGTGGACGTCTGTACCTGCTGCCGCACGCAGCAACGTTTGCCAGGCATCAGTTCCTTGCCGGCGGCGAGCTGCCGGACGCCGCCGCCGGTGCCTACCAACTGCACGTTACCGACGCAGATGTGCCCGCGGTGACGCTCGGACGCCAAGTGAATTGGGGTGGTCAGGTTATTTCCGTCACTAAGCACGTGCGCCTGCATGAGGTGGAGAAGGGTCCGGGACGACTTGAAATCTTCACCCGGCTGGATCCCGTCCCCGCCACGTGCCGGCCGGCCTTGGAGATGGTGCTGAACTTTCTCGCACCCACCGCGCCCGACCGCGCCGTCATCTTCAATGGAGAGCGACATCTGCTGGCGTTTGAAGGCGAATTCGGCCCGGGGCCGTTGACGCTAGAAGACGGCTGGCGTGGCCTGCGTGCGACGCTCGAGGCCGCCGGATCGTCCGGATGGTGGATCTCTCCGATTTTTACCGTCTCACAGTCCGAAGCGGGGTTTGAGAAGGTCTACCAAGGCAGCGCCCTGCTGGCGCTATGGCCGGTCGGCACGGCGGAGCTGTCGTTGCACCTCCGCGTCGAGCCGCTTTAATTTCGAGTTGAACGTGGCCAGTGGAAAGGACGATGAGGCACGGGCTGCGCCTTTCCACTTTTCACTTTCCACTGGTCTCACCCCGAACACTCTCGTCTGAAAAGGCAGCAAGTCCTTGCGGCCAAGTTCGCCCGTTTCTGACGGCACCCGGAACTCCGGTGCGTACGAATCCAACAGCACTGGAGCGTCCGGAGTAGGCCATTGCGGCCGCTCGACGTCCGGCGACAGCGAGATCCACGCTTCCAAGCCCACGCTCAGGCGGCGCAGCCGCAGCACTGGGTGTCCACCGGCATCCGCCTCGACCTGCAAGTCGAGGCGATCACAGCGCAGCGCGCCTGGCCACGTACGGCGCAGCGCCAGTAGCGCCCGGTGCCATCGCCAATACGGTTCATGGAGGGCTTGGTCCCGTGCCTCCCAGCGAATCTTGCCGGCGAAGAAGGTATCCGGGTCCTGCGGATCGAGAGACACGCCGCTGCGACCATGCCGAGTCATCTCTTCTTGACGGCCCTTGCGGACGGCATCGGCCAGGCCAGGATCCTGGAACGAGGTAAAGAACGGGAAAGGCGCCGTCTCGCCATATTCCTGCCCTTGGAAGAGCATGGGCACATAGGGGGCGAGCAGGAGTAGAGCCACGGCGCTGCGGAACGCCGCCGGCGGGATCAGCGTGTTCGAGCGCTCTCCGCCCGCCCGGTTGCCGACCTGATCATGATTCTGGATGTAATGGACGAAACACTCCCCGGGCAGATCGTGGGCCGGCACACCCCATGGTCCGCCCCGGAAGACTGAGGCCTGACCTTCCAGCACGAACCCCTGCCTGACCGCCGCGACGATATGGCGAAATTCGCCAAAGTCCGCCAGCTCGCCGCTGCGTTCTCCGGTTAAAAAGGCGTGGACGGCGTTATGGAAGTCGTCATTCCACTGCGCGTGGAAGCCGTGCCCACCTTGCGCCCGGGGCTCGACAGGGAGGCGAAGGTTGCGGTTATCCTCCGCCACGCGATGCACCGGACGACCCAGCTCCACGCTGAGGTCGTCCAAGAGCCTGTTTAGGGCGGCGGCGATGGGTTCTGGCCCGGGATCGCGTAGAGCGTGCGTGGCGTCAAAGCGGAAGCCGTCGAGGTGATACTCGCGAATCCAGTACTCCGCGTTGTTGAGGAAGAACGTCCGGACCGGACCGGAGTCCGGGCCATGAAAGCGCAGCCCCTGCCCCCAAGGGGTCCGGGCATCGCTTAAGTAAGGCCCAAACAGCGGCAGGTTGCAGCCCTCCGGGCCGAGGTGGTTGTAGACCACATCGAGCAGCACGCTGAGACCGGCGGCATGGGCGGCGTCAACCAGTCGCTTCAGACCCTCTGGACCACCATACGATTCCTGCACGGCAAACAGGGCAACCCCGTCGTAACCCCAGTTGTGCGGCCCCGACCAGCCATTGACCGGCATGAGTTCGAGACAGGTAACTCCCAGATCGCGCAGGGCGGCGAGGCGCGGAATCACCGCGTCAAACGTCCCTTCCGGCGTAAAGGTGCCGACATGCAGTTCGTAAAGCACCTGCTCCGACCAAGCTTGGCCACGCCACGCCGCATCGGTCCAGGGAAAGGCGGTGGAGGAAACGATCTCGGTGGGGCCATGAACGCCCTCCGGCAGCCGTCGCGACACCGGGTCAGGCAGACGCCGGTGGCCATTCACATAAAAGTAACGGTCGCCGGGGCCCACGCCTGCTATCGCACCCGTCCAATAGCCCTCGGCATCGCGCTGCAGAGCCACTTCCCGCCCCTGGCAGGCAACCCGCACCTGATTCCACCCCGGCGCCCAAACCCGGAACCGCGTCCCGGTCGCCGTGGGCGTTGCTCCCAATTCGTCCATGTCCTTTATTGTGCCCGGCGGCCACGCTTTCCGCGGGGTGAAAAATGAGGACGCGAATATTTCCCTTGAAAAATGCGTGATTTTTGCCGCCGGTCGTGTAAACTGCACTCGCTTTGCTCGTAGTGGCAGGCGAGTTGACATTTGCAAGGAGGGTGAATGGCTGCAGCAATGACGAAGACTCAGATTGTTCGGGCCCTGGCCGAAGAGACTGAAGTCAGCAACAAGGTGTCGGCACAATTTATCGAAGCCTTGGCCGCGCTGGCGGTCAAGGAAACGAAGAAGGTCGGAATGTTCACGCTGCCCGGACTCGGGAAGCTGGTCAAGCAGCAGCGCAAGGCGCGGCTGGGACGCAACCCGCAAACCGGCGAGACGATCAAGATCGCGGCCAAGACGGTGGTGAAATTCCGCGTCGCCAAGGCTGTGAAGGACGTGATCGCGCCCGGCAAGAAGTAACTGACTCCCAAAGTCGTAAGAGCGCGGCTCTCGGCAACGAGATGCCGCGCTCTTCTTTTTGATGCTGACGCGATGACGACGAGCCCGAACCCCACCAGGGTTGATGCACGCGCGTCACCCAGTCGGAGGCTCCCCACCTTGTATGTAGAGGTTCGGATGATCTTGGAACCGCAACTTCGCGATGCCAATGGAACCTGGATTGCCGACTATGTACGACTACGATTCGCGGCAACCAAAGCTCGCGACTGATACGGTGTGGAACAAGACGACAAGGCATTGCTCTAGTCCGAGGGTCCACTCTCGCAATCGACCTGTTGGAGCATACGGTCCCCGATCCGCTCATTGATGGGTGATCCCCGCTTGCCGAATCGAAGAGAGCTTATCGGCGCATTGCGAAAGCGTTGGGATAGACTGGGAGCGCGCTATGGTCGCTCGCATTCTGCTCGCTGCGATTCTCTGCCTCATGCCCGCGTTCGCCGCCGCCCAGACCGACACCGGCCCTGGGCGTGACATCGCGGCAATCCACCACCTCATCGAGCAATACACCAAAGCTGTGGATACTGTTGATCTGAACCTACTCTCGCAAATCTGGTCTCACTCGCCAGAGGTCTCGTTCATCTATCCACTGGGCGAGGAGCACGGCTTCGATGCCGTCGAGCAGCAGGTCTTTCAGAACATAATGGGCGGCATGTTCTCGGCACGCGATCTTGTGACGCGCGGTGTAGCGATCCACGTGAGCGGCAATTCGGGGTGGTCGGAATTCCACTGGATTTTTCATGCGACGATGCGGAAAGACGCATCGGCTGTGACCACGCATGGCGTCGAAACCCAAGTCTACCGCAAAGAATCTGGGAAGTGGCGGCTGGTCCACGTCCACTACTCCGAAGACCACCAGTCCGTCCCCTGAGCACTTGCCTACAATACAAGTTCCCCCTTGGACGAGCTGGCATCGATGCGTTGGTTTGCTGTCGGGAGTGTCAAGGCGCCAGCGATGAACCATCAGTCACAGTTCGTTGCTGGTGATGATTAGGTATGTAGATGACCGTATAAATCGCCGAGTCACTCATTGAGCCGTGATAATCAACCTGAAGCCGGCTTTTCGCCGACGAAGTCACTGAGATCAGTAGCTCGTCTCCCTTCATGATCTCGCCACGCTCCCTCTGAAAAGAGAAATCTCCCCTCTGGACACCTCTAAAGAGAAAAGAAAAGCTTTGACAAGCGAGAGAGAATCTCAGCGCCCGCTTCTGGGCGCTGAGGTGGCCTGACACAGGGCGCTGCCCCCTTTCCCAGGTTCAGGCCGACACGCGACCCCTCGCCCAACTCAAGTAGGGCGGCACCGCATCTCCTGCCGGAATTTCGCAGGCCGTGCCTTGTTGGGGCGCCTCCGGTCCCGGATCCACTCGAGCCGGCTCGGGTGTGCCTCGCGATGAGAGGCCTCCTGTCTTGTGCCGTCTCTGCCGTGAGGGGTAGCATGACGGGTCAGCATCATGCCAGCGTCTTCCCCTTTCAGTCCGCCAGCTCGAACTGTTACCGCCCCGCGTTTACGCCGGGAGCCGGTGGTTCTCGCCCTTGATGTCGGCACCAGTTCCCTGCGCGCCGGCGCGTATGCGGTGGGAGGCCGCCTCATTCCCGGCACCGAAGTGGCATGGGCCTATCAGCCGGAAGTGCGTCAGGACGGCGGCGTCGAAGTCCGCGCCCCCTGGTTGCTCGCTCGTCTGGCTGAAGTGATTGACGGCGCCGTAGCCGCCTTGGCACTGCGACGAATGGAGATTCGCGCCGTGGCCGCGTCTCACTTCTGGCACAGCCTGATGGGAATTGACGCCCACGGCCGCGCCGTGACTCCGGTCTGGCTGTGGGCCGATACGCGCGCGGCTACGGAGATTGCCGCCTTGGCTCCGCGCCTTTCCACCCTGGCCGCCGGCGATTACCACCAGCGCACCGGCGCCCCACTGCATTCAAGTTTCTGGCCGGCCAAGCTGGCCTGGTGGCAACGGCATGAACCAGCGCGCGCGGCGCGCGTGGCGCACTGGATCTCGTTTGCCGAGTATGCCGAACGGCAATGGTTCGGGGCACTGCGCTGCAGCCACTCGATGGCCTCCGCCACCGGACTCTGGAACTACGCGGCTGGACAATGGGACGAGGCCACGCGCGAGATCTGTGGCCTGCGCGCCGATCAGCTTAGCGCCGTTGGTGACGCGGCGTGGCAAGGGTTGCGCGGGCCGTGGGCACGGCGGTGGCCGACCTTGGCCAGTACGCCTTGGTTCCCCGCCTGGGGGGACGGCGCCTGCGCCAACCTCGGATCCGGCGCGGCGGCGGCGGGGCAGATCGCAATCACGGTAGGTACATCAAGCGCCTTGCGCACGGTCATTGCCCGCGATGCCGTCTTCACCTTACCGGCCTCCCTTTGGCGCTATGCCGTGGATGAGCAGCGTCATCTGTTGGGCGGCGCCTTGAGTGAAGGCGGCAACGTCTTTCGCTGGCTCCTCGACCACCTGCGTTTGGGCGGCGCGCCCCACCACGGCGACGTACCCAAGCTTTCGGCTGCAGAGCAACGTGCGCTGAGCGCCATGGCGCCGGATGCGCATGGTCTCACGCTGCTGCCCTTTTTGGCCGGCGAGCGCAGCCCCGGTTGGCAATCGGAACGGCGCGCCAGCTTCGTCGGCCTCTCGCTCGCAACCACCCCACTGGATCTGTTGCGCGCGGGAATGGAGGCGGTGGCGCTGCGCTTGGCTGCCATCCATGACGATCTGGTGGCCACCCTCGACGGAGCCGCACGCGTAAATGCCCCAATCCTCGCCGGCGGCGCTGCCTTGCGCAACTCCGCGCTGTGGACGCAGATCCTGGCCGACGCGCTGGGACGACCCATTACCCGTTTGGCGGTGACCGAAGTGTCGGCACGCGGCGCAGCTCTACTCGCATGGGAGCGTCTGGGCGGCCCCGCCCTGGCTTCCGCCCGCGCTCCGGAACGCGATCATTTCCGGCCCCGACGAGCGGCCATCTCTGTCTATGCGCGTGCCCGCCAACGTCAGAGCCGCCTGTACCATCTGCTGCGACAAGGGGAGTAACATGAACTCTAGCGGCCCGGACGACCGTTCCTGCAGCCGCCCACCCTCCCGCGGAGCCTTGCATGCCCTCGCCGCCTACTGTTGCCTTCGGTTGTGATCACGGCGGATTCCCGCTGCGTTCCACAATTCTCGAATTGCTGCGTGCCGAAGGTTTGGAGGTGCTTGATTTCGGCACGTTCAGCCCGGAACCCGTCGACTACCCCGATTACGCGGAGGCGGTGGGCTTGGCGGTGCGGGAGGGACGGGCGCAACACGGCATCCTGGTGTGCGGCAGTGGCGTGGGTGCCTCGATCGCCGCCAACAAGATTCCCGGCGTCCGTGCCGCACTCTGTCACGACAGTTTTAGTGCACGCCAGGGCCGCGAGGATGACGATTGCAACGTGCTCTGCTTGGGAGCGCGCGTGGTGGGGCCCTCCCTGGCCAGTGATCTGATTCGCATCTGGCTGGCGGCGAAGTTTTCCGGCGCCGAGCGCCACCGACGACGGCTGGCAAAGGTTGCCGCCTTGGAAGTCCGCTGGCAGTCGGAACCTTGTGAACCCCAGCCAACCCGGGAATAACCCGGCCAACCCTGCCCGCTGCATCTAACGAAAGAAGACTCCTATGGCCAACCCGCTTCAGCAACTCCACGATTTCGGTCAAAGCTTCTGGTACGACAACATCCGCCGTTCGATGCTCACGAGTGGCGAGCTCAAACGCATGGTGGAGCAGGACGGGTTGCGCGGCTTGACCTCCAACCCGACCATTTTCGCCAAGGCCATCGCGAGCAGCTCGGACTACGACGCCACCATCGGCCAGCATCTTGATGAGGCGACGCCGGCTCTGTTTGCCCGCATTGCGGTCGAGGACATCCAAGCGGCCTGCGACGTGCTCCGGCCCGTCTTCGACGGCAGCGACGGTCAGGACGGCTTTGCCAGCATCGAGGTCTTCCCCGACTTGGCTCACAACGCCGCCGCCACGCTCACCCAGGCACGCACGCTCTGGCAGCAGGTCAACCGTCCCAACGTCATGATCAAGGTGCCCTCGACGCCGGAATGCATCCCCGCCATTCAGCAACTGCTGACCGAGGGCATCAACATCAATATCACCCTCATGTTCGACTTCAGCGCCTATGCCGCGGTGCTGGAGGCGTACCTGAAGGCCCTCGAAGAACGCACCGCCCACCAATTGCCGATCCGCAACCTGGCCTCGGTGGCCAGCCTGTTCGTCAGCCGAGTGGACTCGCGCATCGACAAGATGCTCGAGGCATTGGCCCGGCAACGACCCGATCAAGCCGCCGCCTTGCGGAGCTTGCAGGGCAAGGTGGGCATTGCCAACGCCCGCCGCATGTACAAGTACTTCCTGGAGGTGACCGGCTCGGAGCGCTGGAAGAAGCTCGCCACCAAAGGCGCGCGCCCGCAACGGCTGCTCTGGGCCTCGACCGGCACCAAAGACCCGCGTTTCCCTGACACGCTTTATGTGGATGCCCTGATCGGTCCCGACACGGTTGACACCATGCCGGATGCCACCCTGGCCGCCTTCCGTGACCATGGTCACGCCGCCGACACCCTCTCCAGCTCACTCGGTGAAATCGAGCCGGTACTGGACGGCTTGCGCACCGCCGGCATTGACCTTGAACACGAGCTGCGCGAACTGCAGAACGAGGGCGTCAATCTCTTCACCGCATCCTTCGAGGAGTTGCTACAAGGACTGCGTGACAAGGTTGTCGTGCTGCGGGAAGGCGGCATTGACGGGATCCGCATCGAGGCCCCGACGGGCCTCGACACGAAACCGGCCCTCGCCAAACTTGAGACGGCCAAGTTCAGCGCCAAGATCTGGGACAAGGACCCCTCCGCCTGGAGCAGCGATCCGGCCGTCGGCGCCAAGATCCAGAACCGTCTGGGCTGGCTGGAGCTGAGCGAGAGCATGCTCGCCCA
Source organism: uncultured Acidobacteriota bacterium (assembly GCA_937898755.1). Taxonomy (GTDB): domain Bacteria; phylum Acidobacteriota; class Terriglobia; order Terriglobales; family SCQP01; genus CALEJU01. Next base: position 42,596 of record CALEJU010000039.1, read on the forward strand.
GGTGGACGAGATCACGGCCTGCGTGCGCGAGTGCCGCGCGGCCGGCTTCCAACGCGCCGTTCTATTGGGTATGGGCGGCAGCAGCCTCGCGCCGGAAGTCTTCCGTCAGGTTTTCGGCGTCGCGGCCGGGGCGCTCGACTTGACGGTGCTCGACACCACCGACCCAGAGACGCTGGCCCACGCCGAGGCCACGCTCAACCTCGCCCACACCGTGTTCATCGTCTCCAGCAAGAGCGGCGGCACCATTGAGCCCAACAGTCTGCTCGCCTATTTCTGGGAACGGGTCCAGTCCGCCGTACCTGGCCAGACGGTGGGCGCGCATTTCATCGCCATCACCGACGAAGGCACTTCCATGCATCGCCTGGCGCAGAGCAAGGAGTTCCGCAAGATCTTCGTCAACCCTTCCGACATCGGCGGTCGCTACTCCGCCCTCTCCTATTTCGGCCTGGTGCCCGCAGCCTTGATCGGCGTGGATCTTGGCCGATTGCTGCGCAAGACGGAAGCCATGACGCACAGTTGTACAGCGGTTGTCCCTGCCGCCCAAAACCCGGCTCTGGTGTTGGGCGCCGCACTGGGACAGTGGGCCACGCAGGGCCGCGACAAACTCACATTGCTGAGTTCCCCCGCGTTGGCCAGCGTTGGCATGTGGCTGGAGCAACTGATCGCCGAGAGCACAGGGAAGCTGGGCAAAGGCATCGTCCCCGTGGACGGCGAAGCGCCCGGCGCGCCCGATGTTTACGGCAGTGATCGCGTCTTCGTGCGACTCCATCTCGCCGAGGAAAAGCTCGACGATGGCTGGAAAGAGGCCATGCAGAAGGTGGGACACCCCGTGGTGACCATTACGCTGCGCGATCGCTACGACCTCGGACAGGAAATGTTTCGCTGGGAGTTCGCCACCGCCGCGGCCGGCGCCCTGTTGGGCATCAATCCCTTCGATGAACCCAACGTGCAGGAGAGCAAGGACAACACGGCGCAGGTCATCTCGAAGTTCCAAGCCGGGGGCGCCGCCGCCGCGGGCTTGACGCTCACCGGTGCCGCCGACGCGCAGGGGCTGCACGCCGTGGCGCCGCAAGGCGCGCCGGGCGCGGGCCTGGCCGAACTGCTGCAGGCATGGCTGCACGGCGCTCAACCCGGAGACTATGTCGCGGTGATGGCCTATTTTGAAGCCTCCACCGCGACCACGGCACTGCTACAACGTCTGCGCCTCGGCCTGCGCAATCAGCTCCATCTGGCCACGACGCTGGGTTTCGGTCCGCGGTTCCTGCACTCAACCGGACAGCTGCACAAGGGCGGCCCCAACTCCGGGCTTTTCCTCCAACTTACCGCCTCGCCGGGTGAGGACCGTGCCATTCCAGGGCAGTCCTATGGCTTTGCCACGCTGCTCGCCGCGCAAGCCCAGGGTGATTACCAGTCTCTCGTCTCTCACCAGCGGCGCGTGCTGCGTGTAGATCTCGGCCATGACGTTGCCGCTGGTCTTGGCCATTTGCTGCAGACGTTGCAATCACAATCAACCGCGGTGTTGAGCGGCGTCGGCGCGCGCTGAGCCAGCTTCGCCCGCGGCCCGCCACCGGGTAGCCCCCTTTCAGGACGGCGCATGACGACCACTCTTCCCGCACCCGCTCTCGAACCCAACCCGTTGCGCAGCGGCCTGCGCCTCGAACACGCCGCGCCTCCCTGCGCCATTGTCATCTTCGGCGCCTCCGGCGATCTTACGCAGCGCAAGCTGATGCCCGCGCTGTACTCGCTCGCCCGCAGCCATGAGCTCGCCACCACGACGGCGGTGATCGGCGTCTCCAACGCGCCTTGGGACTCAGAGGCCTTTCGTGCCCGCATGAACTCCGCCATGCGCGAGTTCGCCGGTGCCACGCTGGATGCGGCGACCTGGGACCCGTTCGCGGCCCGCATGCAGTACCTGGCCGGGACGTTTGAAGATGCGGGACTCTACAAGAAACTCGGGGATGTGCTGAACAGCCTGCCCGGCAGCAACGGTAATGTTCTTTTTTACCTCGCAACCCCACCCAGCCTGTTTCCCATCATCGTCGGACAACTCGGCCGGGCCGGCCTCAATCGCCGCCGCCGCCTGGGCGACCGCACTGCGACCGATGCCGGCGCACCCGAAGGTTGGACCCGCATCATCATCGAGAAACCCTTCGGCCGCGATCTGGAGACCGCCCGCGCCCTGAACCGGGATGTTCACGAGGTCTTCGCGGAAAATCAGGTGTTCCGCATCGATCACTACATGGGCAAGGAGACGGTGCGCAACATCCTGATCTTCCGCTTCGCCAACGGCATCTTCGAACCCATCTGGAACCGCCGTTACGTGGACAACGTGCAGATTACCGTGGCGGAAAGCATCGGCATCGAGCAGCGCGGCCACTATTACGAGGAAGCGGGCGCGCTGCGCGACATGTTGCAGAACCATCTCATGCAGGTACTGACCATCGTGGCCATGGAGGCACCGGTGCGCTTCGAGGCCGAGGCGGTGCGCGACGAAAAGAACAAGCTGCTGCGAAGCATTCAGCCCCTGCTCTCGCCCGGCCATCCCGCCGAACCGGGTCTGATCGAACGCGTGGCGGTGCGTGGACAATACGGACCGGGTTACAGCGATGGCGCCCCGGTTCCCGGCTACCGGCAGGAAGCCGACGTCAACCCGCAGTCCTCGCGCGAGACCTATGCCGCGCTGAAACTCTCCATCGAAAATTGGCGCTGGGCCGGCGTGCCCTTTTACCTGCGCTCCGGCAAGCGACTTCCTAAGCGGGTAAGCGAAGTCGCCATCCGTTTCAAGTCACCTCCTTTCCTGATGTTTCAGGACATGGCCCCCGGCGCCATTGACGCCAATGTGCTGACCATCCGCATTCAACCGGACGAGGGCATTTCGCTGCGTTTTGAGGCCAAGGTGCCGGGCACCGATGTCCACCTGCGGCCCGTCAACATGGATTTCCATTACGGCAGCAGCTTCGGGGAACCGCAGCCGGAAGCCTACGAAACCCTGCTGCTCGACGCCATGCTGGGCGACGCCATGCTGTTCGCGCGCTATGACATGGTGGAAACCTCGTGGGAGCTGGTCGAACCCGTCCTCAAATTCTGGGAGTCCACCCCCGCCCCTGACTTCCCGAACTATGCCGCCGGCAGTTGGGGACCGGCCGCCGCGGATTCTTTCCTCGCACGCGATGGACGCGAATGGAGGCGGCCGTGACGCTGCCCGCGTCGCTCAGCCCGGCCCTCAACCTTGGATCGGTCGAGGCCATGCTTCTGGCCCAGCGGCATGGGCAAAAGGCCGCCAGCCGGGCAATGACGTTGAATCTGATCGTTCCCGCTGCCGACTCCGCCGACGCTCGCGAGGTCGCGACGCGGTTGGCGATGCTTGCTCGCCGCCATCCCGGCCGGGTGTTGCTCATCGTGCCACAAGCGGGCGCTGGGCCTGCGTGGACGGCACGCGTCCTGCCGGCGGCGGAACTCGCGCAGGAGCGGGTCTGCAGCGAGATCGTTCAGCTCGAAGCCGGACCCGCCGCCTTGGACTTCGCCGCCAGCGCCGTCAGCCCGCTGCTGCATGGCGGCCTTCCAGTGTTCCTCTGGTGGCGCGGCGCACCGCCCTGGGATGACACCCGCTTCCACCAACTGGCGGCGATTGCGGATCGCGTCTTGTTGGACGGCGAGGAGCTGAAACTCGATCCCGCCGCTTATCGCAGATTGGCGGCTTTGCAATCGACTCTGCGCCCCGGCTGCGGATTGACCGACCTGGTCTGGGCGCGGCTCACGCCCTGGCGTCGCTTGCTGGCCCAAGGCACCGATCTGCGTCATCTGGCACGGTTGGAGCAACTCACCATCACCTCCTGCTGCGGCCAGCCCGCCTTGAACGGCGCATCGCTGCTCTTGGCGGGGTGGTTCATGTCGGTACTCGGCTGGGAGTTGGACGGTGCAATGGCCATTGACGAATTGCAACTGCGCCACGGCGCAGGCCACGGCATCCGCCTGCGTTTCGTCGCCAGTGACGAGGGGGACGCGCGCGCGCTGCTGCAGCGCGTCAGCCTGTCGGCCCAGGGCGATGCAGCCGCTCTGCAAGTCGAGCGGCAGGGACCGTACCTGCGCGTCACGGCGCACCGTGAGGGCGTTCCCTTGGGGACCTCCGCCGCCGAGTTCCCCTTCATGGACGCATTCACGGCCTTGCGCGAGGAACTTGCCATTGTGGGGCCCGACGCCCTGTTCCAAGGCGCTCTACATGCCGCGGCGGCCATCGCGCGGACGCTTGAGGCCCCTAAAACATGAGCCCAATCCCTCCGCTACAACTCGTTCCTTCCTTGCTGGCCGCCGATTTTGCAAACCTCGGCAATGCCGTTGCTCAGGCCGTTGCCGCCGGAGCCGACCGCCTGCAAATCGACGTCATGGACGGACACTTCGTGCCCAACCTGACCATGGGCCCCGCCACTGTCAGCGCTGTGCGGCGTCTTACCACGCTCCCGCTCGAGGCCCACCTGATGGTCGAGCACCCCGAACGCTGGGTACAGCCCTTTGCGGACGCGGGCGCCGACGTCATCATCGTGCATGCCGAGGCCACGCCGCATCTTGAGCGCGTTCTCGATCTGATCTCTCAATCCGGCAAACGCCCGGCCGTGGCGCTCAACCCCGCCTCGCCGTTGGTCCTCATTGAAGAAGTGCTGACCCAAGTGACGATGGTGCTGTTGATGACGGTCAATCCCGGATTTGGCGGCCAACAGTTCATCCCGGAAGTGCTGCCTAAAATCCGTCGTCTGCGTGAGCAGTTGCAGACACTTAATTTGCAACACGACATCGAGGTGGACGGTGGCATTGACACCGCCACCATCGGCAGGGCCGCCGCCGCCGGGGCCAACGTGTTCGTCGCCGGCTCCTCGGTCTACGGCGCCAAAGGCGGCGTTCATGCCGGACTTGACCGCCTGCGCATCGCTCTGACGGCAAAGTAACTCTCTCCCCACCTGCGGACAGCCGCTCTGCCCGCCCAATCTTCGCCTCGCGCGACCGCGAGACGGGCGCACGTTGTCGGCGCGCCGGCAACGCCGACGGGGCAGCCCCTTTTCGGCTAGCATGGATAGGTCCGCACAACAGGAGATCGCTCGTTCATGGCAGACGTCACCATCACCACCAAGCGCAACGGCCCTTTTCTGGTTGAAGGCCCAATCAAGCTGATCGATTCCACCGGCGCCGAGATCACGGTCAACAAGCCCGTCATCTCGCTCTGCCGCTGCGGTGGCTCGGTCAATAAGCCGTTCTGCGATGGGACGCACAGCAAGGTCGGATTCCAAGGTGCCGAAGCGGCGGTGCTGGCAGCAGAACAGGCCAAAACGTCGCAGCCCTAGCCGCGGCGGGTGGTGCGGGGGCGCGCCGGTACGGCATCGGATTGATTTTTGGCGAGAGCACTGTCGCCCCCTCCGTGCGGTCCGCGGGCATCATGCTAAACTGGCGCGTGGCGCGTCAGTTCTGAACTTCCGCGTGAATGCCCATCCCGCCCACGGAAGTCACAGCCCTGCAATGGGCGCGGTAGCCAAGTGGTAAGGCAGAGGTCTGCAAAACCTTTATCGTGAGTTCGATTCTCACCCGCGCCTCCAATTAAAATCTGCGACCTGCAATTGTTTTGACAATTGAACGGCGGTCGCTCGTTCACGCGGCTTCCTCGCCAATCACCCGTCTTCGCGCCCAAAAGTGGACCCAAAGTGGCCCAGTCTCAGGGGCCACGCTCCAGCCACTATTGCAAGTTCCGGACGGGACGAGCGGCAGAAGAGCGGAGAATCGCGTCCTAAATCTGCCTGGCAGCGTATAGACTTAATTGAATTCATGAAGATTGGCCACACTCTTATCGTGAGTTCGATTTTGACCCGCGCCTCCAAACATTTGCGATCCAGGGCTCGCTTCCGCCTCCGGTGGGCGCTTTTGTTGGGACTTGTGGGGGCGCTCATTGTTCCAAGCCCATCGATGCAAGATCCTGGGCATCCGGTCGACCAAAAGCAGGTCACGACTGTCTACGACTTGATTTACGCCTTGACTGACGCGCGGGTCCCGAACACCCCGAGTCCGTTTCTGGTGGCGGCAGTTGCCGGACGTCCGGTTGGCACGGCGCTCGATCTCGGCAGCGGTAGTGGTCGCAACGCGCTCTATCTTGCCCGCTTGGGCTATACCGTTACAGCCGTGGATTTGTCCGCAGTCGGCCTGAGCCTGACGCGCCTTAAAGCTCAGCAGTCCGGACTGCGACTCACGACCGTCGCCCAGGATGTCAACCACTTCGCTTTCGGCAAGCGGCGCTGGGATGTGATCGCGCTGGTCAACTTCCCTTTTGCCTACCGGAAACTGTTGCCCAAAATGGCCGCGGGCCTGAAACCGGGCGGGCTGGTCGTGATCCAGGGAGTTTCGATCCACGACACAACTCCACCGCCGCCTTCCGATCCGCTGCACTACACCTTCATGGACCGTCGCGATCTGCGGCGCGCCTTCGCCGGATTCTGCATTCTTCAGGATGACGAAGGCGTCCGCCCCACGCAGTGGGGTGGAAAGGCACTGATGGTGCGCTTCAGCGCCGAGAAGCCGAGACGTTGACGATATCGAGATGCGCGACGCCACGACTGGTTGCGGATCGCGTGCGCCAACCCTCCAGCGACACTAGAACCCATCTCATAAACAGGCCGGGGGCCGATTGTGCTGGAACGGA
>CALEJU010000040.1 GCA_937898755.1 uncultured Acidobacteriota bacterium
CTGGCGACGCTGATGGGGCTCGAACCCACGACCTCCTGCGTGACAGGCTCGTGTCGCGTGTTCGCTGGTGGTTGCCATTGTACGCTGATGTCTAGTGTTCTTGGGCGTTCGCCGCGCTTTCTGCTTGCCGGCGTGTGCCGTTGTACGCCGTAGTTTTTTTTCGATAAGCCACATTAAGCCACATGGACCTCAACCCGCGAGCGGCACGACTACGGTCCCGTCGTCGCTCCCCGACAGAGCCCCAGGGCCGAGGCGGCGTCGCTGCTTGGGGGCGATGGGGCAGAGACGCATTAGTTTGCGTTGTGTGCCTGAACAAGTGCTGGCACTGCATGCGGCGCCCCCGGGGCTCGAACCGCCGGCTCCTTTCGTAACGCTTGGTGCTACGAACTCTTGTGGCAGGTGGCGGAGTCTGTGGTCACAGTACCATTCGGGCTTTTCGTTACTAGAATATTTCTCGTTTCTGAATCGCTCATCTTGATTGTCTTGCCGGTTACAGAGCTGCCGTCCTGCGTTATTGTAGTCGTTGACACCATAGTATCCCCGCGCCAACCAGGTGATCTAACAATGCTATATCCGCCAAAATTGTCGACCGAGACGGTGACCCATTGGCGGCTCATGGAATTATACGTCATGAATGAATCTGTATTAACCGCACGATTTCGAAACCTATCAAACACCGGCGCGTTGTCGTGGGTCACCATATATTCGCCGTCCATACCGATTGTCGTCGTGCTTGTATCCGGCCGATCCTTTCCGCGCAAGCGCTCATGACAAGTCCAGGTGCCCAGCATAAAGCGCATGGAGGAAAAGTCGGGATGGCCCATTGGGACCGGCGTGGGAGCCGCCTTGGGGCTTGCCTCAGATAAGCGCGGGATGCTTAATCCAGCACCAATTAATGCAATGCATGCTAGTCCCAAAAGGATGCGTTGTTTCACTTTCAACCTCCGATTCAAAGTAAACGCAAATCGAAATAGTTAAAGTTGCGCAGACTACTTAAAATGGTTCAACGACCGGCAACTACATACCGGTTCGGGAGCGTTCAGGGCGGTCAGTCGCAATCCTTTGTCAGGAGCGATTATGACCTGGCCCCAGGCCAAGTTGCCGTGTCCGCCGATGTATGCCGATGTGCGCTGGTGTCTAGTGTTTTCAGGCGTTCGCCGCGCTTTCTGCTTGCCGGCGTGTGTCGTTGTACGCCGTCGTTTTTTTTTCGATAAGCCACATTAAGCCACATGGTTCATCGGCGAGCTGCGCGGCGACGGTCTAGTCCTCTTCCTCACGAATTCGCAGGCACTGGCGGCACGGGCCACATCTCGGGCATTTGCAGTCGCCGGACGCCTTTCGGATATGTGGTAGGGTGATCGCGCAATCAATCCTGCGCCAGCACGGTGAGATATTCGAAGTTTTCGTAGATCCCATCGTCGTTTTGGGCTTTGCGCATCCACGCGATAAACCGGTCCATGCGCTTCCACGTGTTCGTGACGTTTGCCACCCATCGGTCGAAGAAAATGTCCGCCTCAACGACGCGATTCTTGACCAAAATGCCTACAACTTCAAAAAGGTTGCCGACCATAAGCGCCGCACGACGTACCTCAACGTAATCCATCCTCGCGCTGGGCAGTTGCGTGCCGCTGCCGCCTGCAAGATCGTACTCCCGAAACGCGGGATCTTCGAGCGCCAAAGCGAGGTTGTTCGCGACGAGATGACCCGCATCACGAAACGCAGGCCTCCTGCCTACCCTGTGCGCTCGTAGAATGGCTTCTTCCCCATCGCGTGGTCCGTCGTGTCGACGATGTCCACGATCTCCGGTGCGACCCTGCGCACCATGACCTCGACCCCTTGTCGCAGAGTCACTTGAGAGGCCGCGCATCCCTGGCACCCGCCACTCATGGCGATGAAGAGGTTTCCATCCCGGACGTCGATGATCGAAAGCTGTCCGCCGTGGCCAGCGATGGAACGGTTGACTTCCTTGTCCAGCAGTTCTTGAATGACCGCGCGAACCTCAGCGTCGGTCCGCCCCCACGTGCTTGCGTTGCGAGGAGTCTCGAGGATCGCCGGCACGGCCGACAGCAGCTGCGTCCGGATGGCCGTTCCGATTGCCGATTTCAGTCCAGACCAAGAGACGCTCGGCTCTTTCCCGACCGTCACCACGCTCTCGGTCACGAGCACATGGGCAACGCCAGGCAGCGCGAACAACCGCTCGACAAGGGGCGAGCCACCAGCTCGGTCCTTGTCGTCGAAGAAGAACGGGCCGCCGGGATGCACGGTCCGACTCACCATGAACTTGCACGCGTCGGGGTCGGCGAGCAAAGGTTCAGCGCGGATCGTGATCGTCGGGTCGACCGGCAGGACATCAGACATCTTCGACGACCCCAGCTGCGCCGCGCTCACCAAGAGCTCGCAGGTACTCGAACGAGTAGATCCCGGAGCTGTGACCGTCGTTCCAGCTGATCGTGATGGCGTAATTGCCCACGCTGGTGATAATGCGTGGGGTCACGTCCGGTCGCACGCTCTTTGGATCCAAGAGCGGGCGCCCGCTCGTCTCCTCCACGCAGGCGGCGCATCGGCACGCCAGCCGAAGGTCCCGGACGTCGAAGTCGTTCCGGTGGCCGTCCTCCCAAAGCACGGACAGCGTCCGAGCATCGCGCTGCTGGTAGCCAATCGCGGTAGTGCGAGAGCCGAACGGTCGAACGGCGCTCTCCAACCAGGCCGGCTCGCCCTCGCTGGTTTCCCAAGTCCATGTAAACGGCTTCAGCGTTGTTGGGAGTCCCTGAAGTCGGCCAGCTAGTGCCGTGGCGATAGCGAGATAGGCCTTGGCTGCGAATGAGGTCGGCTGCTCGAGCACAATCGGACGCCCCTCGTCCCCGCCAGTGACGATCTCGGCATCGAGAGGAATCGTACCCAGGAACGGCACGCCGAGCTCCCGGCTCATCCGCTCGCCGCCGCCATGGCCGAAGACGTCCGTGCCCTTTCCGCAGTAGGGACAAGTGAAGGTGCTCATGTTCTCGATAATGCCGAGGATGGGAACGTGCACCGTCTCGAACATCCGCAACCCGCGGCGGGCTATCTTGAGGCTGACTTCCTGCGGCGTCGTCACGATGATTGCGCCCGACAAGGGGTAGCTCTGTGCGAGCGTCAGCTGGGTGTCACCGGTCCCGGGCGGAAGGTCGAGAATCAAGTAGTCCAGGTGTCCCCACTGCGCGGAGCCGATGAACATTTTCAGGTACTTGCCCACCATCGGTCCGCGCAAGATGGCGGGTTTGTCGTCCCCGGTGAGCATGCCCATCGACATCACCTTCAGGCCGTGGCGCTCCGCAGGAATGGCCTTGCCGTCCGGGGTCATCCCTGGCGGCTGACCGGTGGAAAGTCCCAGCATCACGGGGATGCTCGGCCCTAAGACGTCCGCGTCAACGAGCCCGATCCGGCCGCCGATCTGTTGGAGCGCGAACGCGAGATTCACGCTGACGGTGGACTTCCCCACGCCGCCCTTGCCGCTGCCCACCGCGATGACGTGCCTGATTCCTGGCAGCTTTTCAGAACCGGCAGAAGGCTGGGACAACGCGCTTGGCGCGTGGTCATGGTGCGGACCGGTGGTCTGCATGCCTCAGGTTCCTTTCCTTCTGGCCGCCTGGTGCGGTCGTTCTTATACTACATAATGATGATGAGGGGGGATTTTCCAGTCGCCCCTAAATTGCCAGTTTAGTACAGCTCGACTTCGCTCAGATTCTTCTCGATCTTGCGCTTGACGCGCTGTAGCGCGTTGTCGATTGACTTGACGTGGCGATTGAGGTCGCGCGCCATCTCCTGGTACGACTTGCCTTCAAGATAGCTGAGCAGCACCTGCGACTCGAGGTCGCTGAGGTTCGCTTGGATCAGCTCCTTGATATTTTCCGAAGTTTCATGGTTGATCACCAGCTCTTCCGGATCCGACATCTTCGCGCTCGCCATGACATCGAGCAGCGTGCGTTCGCTGTCCTCGTCATAAATCGGCTTGTTGAGCGAAATGTACTGATTGAGTGGGATGTGTTTCTGTCGCGTTGCGGTCTTGATCGCGGTGATGATTTGTCGCGTGATGCAGAGTTCCGCGAAGCCGCGAAACGACGACAGCTTGTCCGCGCGGAAGTCGCGTACAGCCTTGTACAGTCCGATCATCCCTTCTTGAGTGATGTCATCGCGGTCGGCACCCATGAGGAAGTAGTTCTTTGCCTTCATGCGGACGAAGTTCTTATACTTGTTGAGCAGGAACTCCATGGCGAGATTGTCGC
>CALEJU010000041.1 GCA_937898755.1 uncultured Acidobacteriota bacterium
AGATTTCTGCCTGTCTCGTGGGCTCGGAGATGTGTATAAGAGACAGGCTTCGGGGGCGGGGACTTTGGTGGCGGTGGCGGAGGCGGAAGCTGGTAGGCGGGTAAAATCATGGCCAAATTGACACAAGACGAGGCCCTGCGGCGTATCACCGAGTGGCTAACGAGCCTGCAGGGAGACCGTCTGGTGGCGCTCATCCTCTACGGTTCGGCGGCCGCTGGCCATGGTCATCACGCCAAGTATTCCGACCTCAATGTCCTGGCAGTCCTGCGCGAAGTGGATGCCACCGTGCTCGAAACACTGGGTCCAGCACAGCGCTGGTGGGTCGAACAGGGCAACCCGCCCATCATGTTGCTCGCCCAGCAGGAACAGCAGGATGCCGCCGATGTGTTCCCGATCGAATACCTCGACATCCAACGCCAGCACCGGGTGCTGGCCGGCGAGGACGTCTTCGCTGTGGTCCCGCACCATCCGCAAGTCCACCGCTTGCAGGTGGAGCACGATCTGAGGACGCAGTTGCTGCAATTGCGTAGCCGGTACACACTGCTGGCCGAGAACAAAAATGCGGTCGAGAAGCTGCTTTTGGAGTCGGTGAGCTCCTTTCTGGCCCTCTTCCGTCACGCCCTCACGGCGCTGGGAGGGGAACTGTATCTGGAGCCGCTGCAGGTCGTCCGCGCAGCGGCGGAGCGGTTCCAGTTCCAGGCCGCGCCCTTCGAAGCCATCTTGGAGGCTCGCCGTACGCAGGGCCGATTAGGTCCCGACAAGAAAGCCATTCGTTCGATTTTTGCCGCCTATCTCGCCGCCATCCAGCGCGTCGAGCGGGGCGTCGAGGAGTCCTCATGACCACAACTGATCTTCGCCGGCAGCGCGGCGCAATGAAACCCTGGCTGATCGTCCTGATTGTCATCGCCGTCATCGGCGTTGGCTGCGGTTCCAGCTTTGTCGGGCGCTACAACCAGATGGTCGCCATGCGCGAACAGGTGCGCCAGCAGTGGTCGCAGGTGGACGTCGCCATTAAGCGACGCGCCGACCTGATTCCCAATCTGGTCAACACCGTCAAAGGGTTTGCCGCGCAAGAACAGAAGGTGATCGGCGAGGTCACCGATGCACGTGCCGCCCTGGGCGGAGCCCGCAACCCGAAGGACACCATCGCCGCCAACAATCAGCTCGATGGCGCACTCAGTCGGCTTTTAGTCATTGTTGAAAATTATCCCAATCTGAAAAGCAACGCCAATTTCCTCGCTTTGCAGGACGAGCTCGCCGGCAGCGAGAACCGCATCGCCGTTGAGCGCCGCAAATACAATCAGGCATTGCAGGTCTACAACACCGCCATTAGCACGTTCCCCAACAGCCTGGTGGCCCGGCTGGGTGGTTTCGGTTACAACTCGGATTACTTCCAGGCCTCGGCTGGCGAGCGCGCCGCACCACCGACGGTAGACTTCTCCAAATAGCGGAGGGCTCGCAAGCTGGTGGCGGGTGGCTTGTGGCTGGTAGCCCTTCAAACGACGGCGAGGTCTCGGCGATGGAGCTCGTCTTCGGGCCCAGCGCTGCTACGACTTCCGTAGTACTTGCAAGGGTCCTTGCCGGCTGCTCTCGGAGTTTGCGTTTATGCTCTCGGCCTCGCGCCGTCAAGCGTTGTTCCGGTACTCGCCGCAACTTCTTGCCGGACATGGGGTTCAGGGTTTCATGGTGGTCGAGGGCCAGCTCACGCGTGTTATGAGCGCCACGACTCGCACGCTCGACGTGGATGCGGATGCCCAGCTCATGCTGCGCTTCCAAGCCGGGGAGGCGGAGTGCTTTGACAGCCTGGTCTTGCGGCATCGCAAACCACTGCTCCATTTCATTTACCGGATGGTGCAGGATCCCGGGGTGAGTGAGGAGTTAACGCAGGAGGCGTTCCTGCGCGTTTACCTCTCACGCGAGCGCTACACCGTCGAGGCCCGCTTCACCACTTGGTTGTACCGCATCGCCACGCATTTGACGCTGAACCACATTCGTGACCACCGGCACGAGAAACGTTCCGAATCGCTCGATCAACCGGCACCGGAGGGGGAACCGCAGCGTGAGTTGCCGGACCGGCATCCCGGAGCGGAGTCGGGGCTATTGAAGGAAGAGAAGCTGGCGCGCGTGCGCCGTGCGGTGGCTGGATTGCCCGAGCGGCAGCGTTCCGCCGTGCTGATGCATAAATATCAGGGAATGGATTATCGCGAGATCGGACAGGCGCTGCGGCTTTCCGAGAGCGCGACCAAATCGCTTTTATTTCGCGCCTACGAGACGCTACGCGTGGAGTTGAGTAGCTTGCTGTAATCGCAGCCGGCGGGAAAAGTGGCCGGGCGGGCTGGTTTGAATCAAGAAGGTGACGTATGAAGTGCGACGAGGTCCGACAGGCATATTGGGAAAACGCCGACGGGGCAGCGGTCCCGGAGCTGGCGGTCCGGCTCCATGTGGCGGAGTGTCCAGCCTGCGCCGAGGCGGTCGCCCAGCAGGCGCGGTTGCACGAGCTGCTGGAGATCTGGCAGCCGGACTTGGAGTTTTCCCCGCAGTTTGATCGGGTGCTGGAGCAACGGATCCGTGCGGCAGATGGCCATGCCGGGGTGTGGCCGGCGACTCTGGCGGAACTGAGGCGCTGGCTGGCGGCGCCTGTCAATTGGAGTGCCTCCATGTCATGGGTCAGTGTCGGGTTACTGGTGATGTTGGGGGCGGCGGTGCTGATGCACCCAGCGCGCGGCAGGAATCCCGGCGACGGCGTGTCGCAGGTTCAGACCGGGGCGGTGGTGCGCGATCTGCAGGTATTGGACCGCGACCGCGATCTCATCGAGAACTTCGATCTACTCTCGCAGGAGACACCACCGACGGCCACGCCGATGGCGGAAAACCAGTAAGCTGGGATTGAGACGATGCGGACTAGCGTTCCAACTCGCCGGGCAGCGGGACAGGGCGCGCTGCGGTGTGCACTGCGCGGAGTGGCGCTCGCCGTGGCGCTCTCGGTGACCTGCTTGATGGCGCAGCGTGGTGGTGGGGGGCATGGCGGGGGCCACGGCGAGCGCCACTCCGCGCAGTGCACACCGC
>CALEJU010000042.1 GCA_937898755.1 uncultured Acidobacteriota bacterium
AGACGGCATACGAGGTTTCTGCCTGTCTCGGGGGCGCGGAGATGTGTATAAGAGACAGGGAAGGGGGAGGGGGGATGGGCTGCGGTTGCGGGGCCTTGTTCAGGGTTGGCCAGAGTTCCTTGAGCAGGTTCAGGGCTTGCGATGTCTGCTCCACCGTGCCGCAGGTGATGCGCACGGAGCCGGGGTAGTCGGCGCGGCGGTCGCGCAACAGGACGCCGCGCTGCTTGCACTGGGCGACCAGTTGCGAGGCGGCTGAGCCGGCGTCGAACAAGACAAAATTGGCGCGGCTCTGCCAGTAGGGGATGGCGAGCGCCTGCAGGCAGGTTTCAACCAATGCGCGGCTGGCGATGGTCTGGCGGCGGTAGTCGGTCACCCATGTCGTGTCGCGCACCGCGGCACGGCCGCAGAGCACGGCGAGGGAGTTGACGTTGTAGGGCGAATGAGCGGTGCGCAACGTCGGCATGAGCGCCGGGTGCGCGGCGAGACAGCCGAGACGGGCGCCGGCCATGCCGTAGGCCTTGGAGAAGGTGCGCGCGACGAGGAGGTTGGGCTGCTCGAGCACGGCGGTCAGCAGGCCGCGGTAGTCGTCGCTGACGAACTCGGCATAGGCCTCGTCCACAAGCAGGGCAAGGTCGGGAAAGGCGCGAGCGAACTCGAGCAATGCGGCGGGTGGCACCAGCGTTCCGGTGGGGTTGTTGGGGCTGGCGACGCAGATCAAGCGGGTGCGCGGCGTGATGGCGGCGCGCAGCACGCCGAGGTCGAAGTCGAAGCGGCGGATGCCGGGAGTGACCTCGAGATCGCTGTAACGCACGGTGCGTACCAGGGCGCCTGCCTGCTCGGCGTAGAAGCGATACATGGCGAAGGTGGGCTCGCTAATGAGCATCTCGTCGCCGGGATCGAGAAAGGTGAGGACGGCGAGCATCAGAGCATCGTCCACGCCGTTGGTGAGGGTGAAGCTGGCGGGGGTATGGCCAAAGGCGGCGGCGATCTCGGCCTCGCCCTGCGCGTACTCGGGGTAGCGGGCGAGGTCCTCAGCGGTGGCGTCACGCAGGGCGGCGAGCACGGCGGGGGAACAGCCGGTGGTGTTTTCGTTGAAGTCGAGGCGCAGACCGACGCGGCCCTCCTTGGGCGGCGCGTAGCCGTGCATGG
The DNA here is from genome assembly GCA_937898755.1 of uncultured Acidobacteriota bacterium. Lineage (GTDB taxonomy): Bacteria > Acidobacteriota > Terriglobia > Terriglobales > SCQP01 > CALEJU01. Next base: position 1,150 of record CALEJU010000042.1, read on the forward strand.
ACTGGATGGCGGGTCGGATGCGGGGGAGCGACATGGCTAGTGGCGAGTGGGACGCCGGCGGGCGTTTCCGGTGGGCTGGCCGGTCGTCTGGGCGGTTGGTTTGGGGTTACGTGGTTGCAGGCGTTGCTCCACGGAGCGGGCGTGGGCTTCGAGGCCTTCGGCTCGCGCCAGGGTAGTGATGGACGGGGCCAAGGCGGCGAGGCCGGCGCGGGTGAGGTACTGCACGGTCATGATCTTGACGAAATCGAGCACCGAGAGTCCACCGCGACGGCGGGCTTCGGTGGCGGTGGGCAGGACGTGATTGGCGCCGCTCAGGTAGTCGCCGACGGCCTGCGGGGCGTAGTCGCCGAGAAAGATCGATCCCGCATTGTCGAGGTGCGGCAGCAGGGCGGGGGGCACGGTAATGTGCTCGGGGGCGAGGCGGTTGGCGAGCGCAACGGCATCGGCGAGCGAGCGGGTGACGATGACGGCGCCGCGATTCTCGAGGGAGGCGGCGGCGACCGGGTTCCAGCCGCCCTGCAGTTGCCGGGCGACGGCGGCGATCACTTGGCGGCCGAGGGCGCGGGAGTCGGTCACCAGCCACGCGGTGGCCTGCGGGTCGTGCTCGGACTGCGCGATGAGGTCGGCGGCGAGGAACTCCGGGTCCGCGCCCGCAGAGGCGATGAGCAGGACCTCGGTGGGCCCGGCGAGGAAATCGATGCCGCAGTCGGGTGCGATGAGGCGTTTAGCGGCGGTGACGAAGACGTTACCGGGTCCGACAATCTTGGCGACCTTGGGAACACTGGGCGTGCCGTAGGCGAGCGCGGCGATGGCCTGCGCGCCGCCCATGCGGTAGACGCCATCGGCGCCCGCGAGGTGCGCGGCAGCCAACACGGTGTCATCGGGATGCGGGCAGGCGACGACCACGCGCGGGACGCCGGCGCGCCGGGCGGTGGCGGCGGTCATGAGGAGGGTGGAGGGCAGCGGGTGGCGTCCGGCGGGGACGTAGCAGCCGACGCTGTCGAGCGGGCGCACGACCTGCCCGAGGCGCACGCCGGGTTGGACGTTGCGCGCCCAGGCGCGCGGCATCTGCCAGCCGGCCATGCGGACGATGTTGCGGTGTGCGTGACGCAGCGCGCGGCGCAGTCCGGGCGGCGTGCGCTGCCATGCGGCACGCATGGCCTCGGGGCCAATGAAGAGGGAGGCGGAATCGGGGATGGGGGCGGGGGTGGCGGAGGGAAGGACCAGCTGGACTTGGTCGAGTTTTTTTGTCCAGCGGACCAGGGCTTGGTCACCGTCGCGGCGGATGTCGCGGATGATGCGGGCGGCTACCGTGCCGGCGCGGTCGAGGTCGGCGGCGGAGCGGCGCAGGAGACGATCAAGGGCGGCGGTGTCGCGTTGGTCGAGGAGCTGCATGGGGTGGTGAGGGGTGCGGACTACATCACGATTTTGTTCAACGGGTACTCGACGATGCCCTGCGCCTGGGCCTGCTTGAGACGGGGGATGATCTCACGGACCTTGCGCTCCTCGATGACGGTGTTGACGGCCACCCAGTCGGGATCGCTCAAGGCGGAGATGGTTGGCATCTTGAGGGCGGTGAGCACCTCAAGGACGGCGGGGAGGTGGGCACGGCGCACGTTGAGCATGAGGCCGACCTGGCCGTAGGCGGCGATGGCGCCCTCGAGCAGCATGCGTAGCACGCCGATCTTCTCGGCCTTCCAGGGGTCGAGGAGGGCGGTGGGGTTGGCGATAAGCTGGGTGTTGGATTCCATCAGCGTCTCGACGATGCGCAGCTTGTTGGCGCGCAGCGAGGAGCCAGTCTCGGTGACTTCGACGATGGCGTCGGCGAGCACCGGGGGCTTGACCTCGGTGGCGCCCCAGCTGAACTCGACGGTGGCCTTGACGCCGTGCTGCTCGAGATAGCGCTGCGTGAAGCCGACCAGCTCGGTGGCGATCACCTTGCCCTCGAGATCCTGCACAGAGCGCACGGGGGAGTCCTCGGGGACGGCCAGCACCCAGCGCACCTTGTTGAAGCTCTGCTTGGAGTAGACCAGGTCGGCGAGGGTGGTGACGCGGGCGTTGTTCTCGAGCACCCAGTCCTTGCCGGTGAGGCCAAGGTCGAGGACGCCGTCCTGGACGTAGCGTGCCATCTCCTGGGCGCGGATGAGCATGCACTCCATGCTGTCGTCGTCGATCGTCGGGAAGTAGGAGCGGGAGGAGACGTAGATGTTGTAGCCGGCACGCTGGAAGAGCTGGACGGTGGCGTCCTGCAGGCTGCCTTTGGGGATTCCGAGGAGAAGTTTCGGCATGGCGATGGCCCTTACTTTTTGTTGTAGACGGTGGCCGGGTCGAAGACCGGGCTGCCGACGGAGGTGAACTGCGGCGCCTGCCACTGGCGATAAAAGCAGCTGCGGTAGCCGTCGTGACAGACGGCGGGGACACCCTCCATCTCGACCTCGAGCAGCAGGGCGTCGGCGTCGCAGTCGGTGGCGATGCGCACCACGCGCAGTTTGTGGCCACTGGTCTCGCCCTTCATCCAGAGCTTTTGGCGGCTGCGGCTGTAGAAGGTGACGTAGCCGGTCGCGAGGGTGTGCTCCCAGGCGTCCTGGTTCATGAAGCCGACCATGAGGACGTCGCGGCGGGCGGCGTCCTGGATGACGGCGGGGAGAAGTCCGTCTTGCTTGGAGAAGTTGAGCATGGGGAAGGTTGTCGGTTATCGGTTGTCGGTGAAGGCAAAACGGGGCAATCAACAAAAAACCCGTCCGGCCGGGGTAGGCGGGACGGGCTTTTTCAGGAAATGGGACGTTCCCGAATCAGACTCCGACCCGCCGCGGCGGATGGGCGCGGTGATGGTGGTGGAGATGGGCGAGGCACGTCATGAAGAGCAAGAATAACGGAGGGGGAGGGGGGGTGTCAAGAAAGTGGAAAGTGGAAAGTGATGAGGCGGGCGGAGGGAAAAAGCGATGAGCGATGAGTGATCAACGATGAGAGGGGAAGAAGTGATGAGGGGCGAGTGATGAGACGGGCGGGCGGTTGGCGATGAGAGTGACCGCTTTTAACAACCAACAACTAACAACGTTGTCCGCGCCGAAAATCGAAAACCGTTTCAGCCGCGGCCCCAGAAGGCAGTGACTACGGCGGCGAAGATGAACAGAAAGGAGATGGCGTGGTTCCAGCGGAAACGCTCGCCAAGATAGAAGCTGGCGAAGACGACGAAAACGCAGAGGGTGATGCACTCCTGAATGATCTTGAGCTGGTAGGCGGTGAAGCGTCCGTAGCCGAAGCGGTTGGCGGGGACCTGGAAGAGGTACTCGAAGAAGGCGATGCCCCAGCTCAATAGGATGGCCTCCCAGAGCGGGGCGGAGCGGTGCTTGAGATGGCCGTACCAAGCCATGGTCATGAAGGTGTTGGAGATGATGAGCAGCAGGACGGTGAGCATGGGGGGAATTATGGCTGGTAGCCGGTGGCCATACGCGTGCTTATTGCCGTGCTGGGCGGCGTAGCGAAGTGTGATGAGTGACGACTGGTTCGGGGGCTGGTTCGGAAACTGGGGCGGTGGCGCCTGACAACCGGTTACAGGCAACTCACGATGGAGGGTCAGGCACGAGCTACAAGCCCCCAAACCCCAGCTAGCGGCCCACAAACCACCAGCTACCAGCTACAATGCCGCCATGCTGCATCTGCGTCGGGCCGAGGTGGGGGATGTGAACGAGATCCTCGAATTGATCCGCGAGCTGGCGGCTTACGAGCGCGAACCACAGGCGGCGCGGGCCACGGCGGCGGACTTGTTGCGCGACGGGTTTGGGACCGAGCCGAAGTTTCAGGTGACGATGGCGGAGTGGGGGGAACGAGTGGCGGGATTCGCGCTCTATTTTTATAACTACTCGACCTGGGAAGGGCGGCCGGGGCTGTACTTGGAGGACCTATTCGTGCGCGAGGAGTTCCGCGGGCGCGGCATCGGCAAGGGCCTGCTGGTGCACTTGGCGCAGGTGGCGGTGGGCGCGGGATGCACGCGTTTCCAGTGGCAGGTGCTGGACTGGAACCAGTCGGCGCTGACGTTTTACGAAAGCCTGGGGGCGCGGGTGCGGCGGGAGTGGCTGCCGATGCTGCTGGAAGGCGCGGCGCTGCAGCGGCTTGCGACGCAGACCACGGGGGCGACCCAATGACGACGGCGGCGCAGAGCGGCGTGAGCTGGTGGCTGGGCTGGCGCCGCCGTTCAAGTCGCGGGGAGCACACGGCGCGCTTGGTGCTGGATCTGGAGGAGAGCCGGGCACGGGAGCGGCGCGCCTTCGACGATCACCTGGCAGCCATGTTCCGCGCCGGACTGAACGGCGAGGTGAAGGAGTGCAACGCCGCCTGCGTGCGGCTGCTGGGCTGCCGTACGGCGGCGGAGTTGGTCGGGCACAGCACGCTGGAGTTTTACGACGTTCCGGAAGAGCGGGCGCGGGCACTGGCGCTGCTGGAACGCGATGGGCGGATAGCGCACCACGAGGTCTGGCTGCGGCGTCCGGACGGCAAGCGGCTGCGGGTGATGGGGGACGCCAAGGTGCTGCGCGACAGCGGCCAGGCGGCGCCCTACATCGAGACGACGCTGGTCGACATCACGGCACGGCACGAGGCGGAGCAGCGGCTGCGGGAGAGCGAGCAGAGCTACCGCGAGCTGTTCGAGAACGGGCAGGACTTTTTTTACACGCGCGACCTTGAGGGGCGCTTCACCTCGGTGAACCCGGCGGCGGAGCGGATCACCGGCTACAAACAGGGGGAGCTACTGGGGATGCATGTGCTCGACCTGGTGGCGCCCGAGGACCTGCTGCGGATGCGGGAGCAGGAGCGGACGCAGGCGGTGAGCGGCGAGGCGCAGCACGATTTCGAGATCATCGGCAAGCAGGGGCAGCGGGTGGCGGTAGAAGTGCGCAGCCGTCCCATCCTGCGCGAGGGCCGCGTGGTGGGGGTGCAGGGGACGGTGCGCGAGGTTGGGGAGCGGCGGCGGCTGGAGGCGCAACTGCGGCAGGCGCAAAAGATGGAGGCGGTGGGACGGTTGGCGGGCGGGGTGGCGCACGACTTCAACAACCTTCTGACCATCATCGGCGGGCAGTGCGAGCGCCTGCTGGCCATGGCCGGAGACGAGGAGCGGCGGGAGCGGGTGGGCGAGATCGCCGCCCACGCCGAGCGGGCGGCGGCGCTGGTGCGGCAACTGCTGGCCTTCAGCCGGCAACAGGTGCTGCAACCCAAGGTGGTGGACCTCAACCAGATCACGCGCGGGGTGGAACGCATGCTGCGGCGGCTGATCGGGGAGCACATTACGGTCATTACCGACCTGGCCCCCGACTTGGGGAGGGTGAAGGCCGATCCGGGACAGATTGAACAGGTGCTGCTCAACCTGGCGGTGAACGCGCGCGATGCCATGCCGGGGGGCGGCACGCTGCGGCTCTCGACCGCCAATCGCGACCTGCCGCGCGTGGAAGAGCGGGGGCGGTGCGTGGGACCGTGCGTCGAACTGACGGTGAGCGATACCGGGACGGGCATCGACGCGGCGACGCTCCCCAGCATCTTCGAACCCTTCTTTACAACCAAGGAGGTTGGGCAGGGAACCGGGCTGGGGCTGAGTACCGTCCACGGCATCGTTGAACAAAGCGGCGGACACGTGACGGTAGAGAGCAAGCTGGGTGCCGGGACGTGCTTCTCGATCTACCTGCCGCGCACGCTGGAGCGGTCCTCCGTATTCGCGACTGGGCCGGAGACCGCGGCGGCGGTGCCGCGTGCCGCCAGCGTGCTGCTGGTCGAGGACGAGGCCGGGCTGCGCGACCTCATCAAGGAGACGCTCGCAGCGCAGGGGTGCGCGGTGTATACCGCGCGCGATGGCCAGGATGCGCTGGCCGTGGACGCACAGTTGCGCGAGCCGCTCGAACTGCTGATCACCGACGTCGTCATGCCCGGACTCGGCGGGCGCGAGCTGGCGGCGCGACTGGGGGCGCGCCGGCCGGGACTGAAAGTGCTCTACGTCTCGGGCTACACCGAGGGCGTCCTCGGCGGACGCTCGCTGCCGCCCGGCAGCGCGTTTCTGCAAAAGCCGTTCCGGCTGTCGCAGCTGCTGACGGCGGTGGCGGGAGTGCTCAACGGGTAGTGACACGTGGAACGTGATTTGACAGGCGGCGGTTGGGAGCGTCGAGCGCTTACTTCCGACAACTCAATCATCGACAGCCGACAACCCTTCTTCCGTTGGCTGGATCTGAAGCTGGATGGTGGGTTGCACGGTCTGGATACGGAATCTGGACATTCACGCTGCCCCGACCGGACTGTTCCTGATCCGTGTTCCGCTACGAAAAGAGGGTCTCCATGCCATACATCACTGTCGGTACGGAAAATTCCGGAAACATTGATCTCTACTACGAGGACCACGGCGCCGGCAAGCCCGTGGTGCTGATCCACGGCTGGCCGTTGAGCGGCGCATCGTGGGAGCAGCAGGTCCCAGCGCTGGTGGGGGCGGGCTACCGTGTGCTCACGTATGACCGCAGAGGGTTCGGCAGCTCCAGCAAGCCGACGTCAGGCTATCAATACGACACCCTCGCCGCGGACCTGCACGCGCTGGTGACGAAGCTCGATCTGCACGACATGGCGCTGGTCGGGTTTTCCATGGGTGGCGGCGAGGTGGCGCGTTATCTGGCCAAATACGGCAAGGAGCGCGTGAGCAAGGCGGTATTCATGGCTGCGATTCCTCCCTTCCTTCTGAAGACAGCTGATAACCCGGAAGGCGTGGAGAGGAGTGTTTTCGAGGGGATCGAGAAAGCCATTGTCGCCGATCGGCCGGCGTTTCTCGCGCAGTTCCTTGCCAATTTTTACAACGTTGACGTCCTGGGCGGCAAGCGGGTCAGCGACCAGGTTGTGCAGCTGAGCTGGAATATCGCCGCCAGCGCGTCCCCAAAAGGCACCCTGGATTGTGTCCCGGCATGGCTGACCGATTTCCGGAAAGACCTGGCGGGTATCAACGTACCCACGTTGGTCATGCACGGGGATGCTGACCGGATTTTGCCGATCGCCGCGACCGGACAACGTACGCCAGGGTTTGTGAAGGGAAGCAAACTGGTGGTGATCGAGGGTGGTCCCCACGGATTGAACTGGACCCATGCGGATGAAGTCAACCGTGAGCTGCTGAAGTTTCTCGGGCAAGCGGGGCGATGAGTGATGAGTGATGAGTGGAGAGCCGAAAGTAGAGCGTGGTAGGACGGACGTTAGGGGGGCGGTGGGCGGCGTGGTGACGACTCATCGCTTGCAATCCATCGTCAACCTTAAATAGTTGTTGGGCCGCGTTCACAGCCACCAGCTTCCAGCCATCCGTCATCTGCACCGTCCGCCTTCTCACTTTCCACTTTCCACTCGTACCCGCCCACGCTCAACAACGAACAACCAACATCCAACCACCGTTCACCGCCAGCTGACCACCGTTCTACGCCGTTTTGTAGCCGCGCAGGAGGTGGGCCATGCGTTGGCGGCCGCGGTGGAGCTGGCTCTTGCTATTGCCGGAGGTACAGCCGTGGCGGCGGGCGACCTCGGTGTGCGGTAGGCCCTGCTGATCGAACTCTTCCACGGCGGCGCGGTAGCCGGAGGGGAGCTGGGCGAGGGCGCGGGCGAGATCAATGCGCGCGGCCACGCTTTCGAGCACGCGGTCCCGGACGGGGATCTGATGAGCGGTGGGCTCCTCCTCGCCGGGGAGCATCGCGTCGAGCGGCTCGGTAGGCAGAGGGCGGCGGCGCAGTCCCATCAGCACACGGTTGACGGTGAGGCGGTGCACCCAGGTGGAGAAGGCGCTCTCGCCGCGGAACGTGCCCAGCTTGCGCCAGATCTGCACCCAGGCTTCCTGAGCAAACTCTTCGGCGCGTCCGGGGTCGTTCACCATGCGCAGGCAGATGGCCAGCACGCGGCGGCGGTGGCGGGCGTGCAACTGGCTGAAAGCCTGCTGGTCGCCGGCACGGGCGCGGGCGATAAGGGCCCACTCTTCGGGGGCGGACGGGCTGTCGGCCGGGGGCACGGCGACGAGCGGCATGCTGGTCATGATGGTGGATCCTCCTGCGGACAGCCCCAGTAATAACGGATGATTGTGACGGAATCATCTTGGAACTGTGAAGACTTAGTGACACACCGGTTCCAGAACGGGAAACCAACTGTGATTCATGGCTGAGCTATTGGTTGAGCCATGGGCTCTGCTGGGGGCAATATTAGAGATAGAGATAGAGGCAGAGACAGAGACAGTGGCAGAGGGCGGGGCTGGCGTGGGGCTTGTGATGTGTCGTCACAGTGTTGTGACTGCAATAGAACAGTTGATCGAGGGCGGCGGGCGTCTTACGCGGTAACTCCGAGAGGGTGACACGGGCGGCGGGGTGGTTCGGACCGCGCCCGTGTCATGGGTAAGAGGAGACAGCTTGTCCGGCGCCCGGCGGCCGGACCCGTGGGCCCGGCGGATACGCGAGGCGCGCTGCGACGCAAGTGAGACGAAGTGTGTCTGGAGGGCTGGTTGCAGCGGCCGTGCGGGGGCAGCCGAGGCCATGAACGATGAGCGATGAGGCGCACGGTCGCGCCTGCAGGTCGGCCGGTTCAGTGACTCGATGTCAAAGGGAGGACCACCATGAAGAAAACATGCGGCGGACCGACTTGGCCGCTGCCACCGCTGTGCCCCGAGGCACCCCTGGCGCCGGGGTTGCCTCGAAGCGGTTGTCAGTTGTCGGTTTTCGGTAACGCCAAACCAACGCATCGCAACTGGAGTACTTGATGGCGCACGGGATTCGTGTACGGGAGACCACGCAGTACGTCAGCTTGAGCCGGGCGCGCTGGCTGATTGCCGGCGGGCGGGCGCGCATGACGCCGGGCGGGGAACTGCACCTGCTCTCCGGCGAGGTACACGGCTATGACCCGCGCGAGCGCGTCAACCCGGCAGCGCTGGGCCCGCCGGCGCGCTGGACGCCGGTGAGCGCCGGGCATGTGATGAACGGGATGCTGCTGGGACAGCGATGAGCGATGAGTGATGAGTGATGAGTGATGAGTGGACAGTGATGAGGCGCGCGAGGGGCGTGAGTGCCCCCGTACGATCTGCAATCGATACGCGGCAACGGACAACCACAACTAACAACAAAGTGTCAACAATCGGCGACCCACCGCCCAGCGTCCAACGTTCGTCCGCCGACAACCGAGTACCGATCACCTCCATGCGCAATACAGTGTGCTTGCTGTTGCTGGCGCCGGCTTTTGCCGGGACTCTGGTAGGGCGGATGGGGGTGCCTTCCGGCGTGGGAGTGGGTAACGCCACTCTGAGCCTGACATTGAGCCAGGCGGCGGCAGTGCCGGGGAGCTTTGCGCTGGTGCCGCAGGCGGTGAGCTGCGCAACCTCGCTGGACGGCAGCGTTGTAGGGTTGCCCAACCCCCTGCCGGCGCCGGTCGTGAGCGCGCTCGCAGGTAGCGGGACGCTGGCGGCGGGCAACTACTTCGTGGTTTACAGCTATAGCGGGCTGGGCGGCGAGACGCTGAAAAGCCCGGAGACGGCAGTGGTGCTGACGGGTGCGGGGGCGGTGCAGGTTGTGCCGCCGACGCGGCAGCCGGCAGGGGCGAGCTGGGACGTCTACATCGGTACCAGCAGCGGCGGCGAGACGCGGCAGTATGCGGGGAGCTTCGCCACCTACACGCAATCGGCGGGGCTGAGCGCGGGCGCGGCGCTGCCCGCGACGAACAGCACGGTCTGCTCGCTCACCTTCAACGACGCCACGGTGCCCGCGCCGACCTACTATGTCGCGACGCTGAGCGACGTGAACGGCAACCCGCTGCCGGGCTACCCACAGAGCTGGTACCTGGCGGGCTCGACGGTGGACGTCTCGTTGCTTGAGCCGCTGTCAAGCAATCCAGCACTGCGTTTCCCCTCGCCCATCCTCGCCACGCCAAGCTCATCGCAGCCGCAGAGCGTGGCGTCGGCGCTCAACCTGAACGGGTATCCCATCCAAGGGACGGGCAACCTCGGCCCGGGGATGTACACGACGACATGGGTGGGGACGCTGCCGGCGGCGAGCGCGACGCTCTCGCAATGGACGCCCAACGTGGCGGTGGTGGTGAAACGGCTGAGTGCGGCGGCGCAGACGGCGGGGGCCGGGGGCACGCTGGGGGCGACGCTCGCCCTCAGCGACGGCAGCAACACGTGCAGCTTCAGCGGTCTGCTGGGCGGCGCTGCGACCTTCGGCTCGTCGAACCTCGGCAGCGGCGTGTGCGCGTTTGCCGCGGGCGTGCCGCTCAGCGTGCGGCTCACGAGCGACGACCACGGCACACGCCCCGGGAATGTGACCGTAGCGGTGGAGATGACGGCGCAGTAAGGGCGCAAATCGACGAGTGAATCGTAAGAAGTGGAAAGTGAAAAGTGGAAAGGGACAACGGGTTGCTTTGCCACTTTTCACTTTTCACTTTCCACTCATATCGACCAACAAACGACCGACTGGAGGGGCTTATGAATTGGCGCTTGTTTGTGAAGGGGATCGGGGCAGCGGCTTGGGGTGGGGCGGCGACGGCATTGAGCCAGGCGCTCCTCATTCCGGGCGGGGTGAACGTGACGCGAGTGGGGTTGCAGAACGTGGCAGGTGCTGCCTTCGGGGGCGCGGTGGCGGCGGTGCTGGCGTACTTCCATCCCAGCCCGCTGCAAAACCAAGGCTGAGGGACTGTGGAAAGTGATCAGGCGGAAGGCGGCTTAGCTGCTCATGGGTTCTGGCCTAGTCATCGGTTTCGGCCCACGAACAGCTGTGCTCCTTTCCACTTTTCACCTTTCACTTTCCACTTGTTTGCCGACTTCCGACTACCGACAACTTCTATGAAACGACTGGTCCTTCTTTCACTTCTGCTTTCCGCGGTGGCTGGGGCGCAGGCGGTGGCGCGGAAGCCGGACTGCTACTTCCCGTTCCAGACGCAGACTGGGGGGCGGTTTCTGATCGCCGACAACCGGCTGGCGGCCTGTACGTCGTGGACGCTGGCTTACGCTAACGCAGGCTTCACGACGGTCGCGGTCGAGGTGGACTACGCCGCGGACTTGGGGGGCGCGCCGGGGACGTGGGCGATCTGGCCGGCGGGCGACGTGGCGAGTGGAACGGCGCTGCCGCTGACGGTGGCGACGCAGGCGCAGGCGTCCTTTTACAAGTACCGACCCTGGGTGAGCGTGAACACCACGCTGATCGGTACGGGGACGCTGTCGGGGGCGCTGCTGGGCTTCCGGGCGGGGGCGGGACAGGATGCTAGCGCGAGCGTTGGGCACGTCATCGTGGATTCGGGAATGCTGGCGGCGAGCCAAGGGCCGGCGGCGGCGGCGGCTGGGGCGTGGCCCACCACGCTCACCGACGGCGCCGGGCATGCGCTCGGGGTGGGGCCGGGCACGAATACTAACGCTCTGAACGTTGCGATCGGTGGCGCCGACGCAGGCAACAACTACGCCTATCTGAGGGTAGACGGTTGGGGGGATGGTACTTCGACCGCAATTAAAGGAGGCTACGTCTTCGCGCCGGTGATGGCGTTCAACGGCAGTTCGTTTGACCGGCTCCGCGACGACGGCAACAAGAACCTGTTGGTGTCCATCGCCCAGGGCGGTAACCAGGCGACGGTGAGCGCGACCAATGGCATGCGGGTGGAGGCGGGGCCGACGGTGCTGGCCTCGAATGCCACGCTGGCGTTTTTCTCGAGCGCAGTCACCAACCCGGTTACGGTGAAGTTGTCGGGAGGCAATCTCTACGGCTACCACCTCTATAACCCGAACGCGGCGACCTGTTACCTGCAGGTGTTCAACGTGCTCGCCCCCAGCGTCTCGCTGGGCACTACGCAGCCGGTGTTCTCGCTGCCCATCGGGACGCAGCCGATCGCGGTGGGACCCAGCCCGCTGGCCTTCGCCAACTTCACCGCCGCCATCTCGGTGGCCGCCACCACGACGCCCTTTGGCGGGGCCGTCTGCGCGACCGGGATGGTGGTGAATCTGTTCTACCAGTGATGAGTGGAAAGTGGAAAGTGATGAGTGATGAGTGACGAGTGACGAGAGATGAGAACGATGGGCGGCTGACGGTTGCGCCGGGGGGCTGCGGGTGCGACCTGGGCTGCTGATTGCTGGTCGCGGCCCGCTTGGCGGGCCGTTGGCGACAGGGAAGAGTGCCGGTCCTGCACGGCAAACTGCGTTTATGGGGTCCATGCTGATGTCGCTTTCTAGTTGGCTGGCGCCGCTGGTGGTGGTGTTGGGCGGGGTGGGGGCCTTCTTTCTCTGGATCACGAAGCGGGTGATCCACGAAGAGTTGGAGGCGTTCTCGCTGCAGTACCTGCAGCCGCTGAAGGAGGACGTGATGGTGCTGCGCACCGCCGTCTTCAACCACCTGACGCACGGCGAGCGACTACCGGATGAGGGCGCGCTGCGCCGTAAGCTGGGCATGTTTCCGCGACGGAGTAACTACCATGCAGATTAATGGACGACGGCTGGACGTGCTGGTCTCGCGGGCCGCCTCCGATACCGGCGTGCCGGCCGAGCTGCTGTACGCGATGGTGGAGGCGGCCAGCGGCGGTGAGGCGGAACATGTGGGCGCCACGGGCGAACTGGGACTGTTGCAATTGGCGCCCAGCGCGTTTCCCGGCTGCCCCGCGACGGAACTGCTCGACCCGGCCAACAACCTTTGCTGGGGCGCGCGCATGCTGTTGGACCTGGCGCGGGTGTTCAGGCGCGAAGAGGAGTCGGTGCGCTGGCGCTGCGCGCTGGCGGCGTTCCACTCCGGCCTCGGCTACGTGGTGCAGGCGCAGGCGCTGGCGGTGGCGCGCGGGCAGGACGCGCACGAATGGCGCGTGCTGCGCGCGCTGCTGCCCGAGGCGCGCCATTACCGCGATGGCTGCTGGTCGCGCCTCGACCCCGTGGCTACCCTGAACTACGTCGAGACGGTGTGGCAGCGCTATCATGCGCGGCGTCCGATGGGCACGCTGCCGGGCGGGGCGGCGGTGGTGGCCTGCTGAAGAGGCAGGGTGGGGGGTGGGGGTAAAACGTGAAGCGTGGAGCGTAAAGCGAGTTGGTTGAGCGTTGGTTTGCTCTCGACCTGCGGCTCTGCTCTTCACGTTTTACCCTTCACGCTCCACGCTTTACGTGCGTTGCGGGCCGCCCGCTGCGCGGGCTCCGAGGGCGTGAACGCGACGGGGTGCTCAGTCGACGACTGACAGCTGACAACCGACAATCGACAACCGAATTCCCACGCTCAACGCTTTACGCTCCACGCTTTGCTCCCTACTCCCTACCCCCACCTCCCGCCCCCCGCGTTTCTTCACCCATGAGATTGCCATTCGTACGGGCGACGCGCTACGCGCACTTGCGGCGGGTGGCGGTGGCGTGGAAGCGGCGCGTGCTGGGGCTGGAGCGGGTGACGGCCGAACTGCGCGAGCGGCTCAACGGGCTGGAGGCGCTACTGGCGCGCAGCGATGCCGAACTGGGCGTGGCGCGCGCCGAGGCGGTGCGGCTGCGCGAGGCCAACGAACGCCTGGTAGATAACGAGCTGTTCTTCGGTGCCGGGCGGGCTCCGGTCTACGACCCGCAGGCGCCGCGATTCCAGCCTCGGCCGCTGCCCACGGAGGAGCCGCCGCCGCGACTCTCCATCGCCGCCTGGCGCAGGCGGCAGGAGGAGCGCGAGAGGGACGAAAAAGTGGAGAGTGGAGTGTGAAGAGTGGAGAGTGATGAGGTGGACAAATGAGTGATGAGTGACGGCGGGTCGTCGCGGCTTGCCCCCGGCTACCGTCTGCCGCTCCTGCGGGGCGGAACGCACGACCGCGTCCGCCTCATCGCTCATCGCTCATCGCTAAATCACTCATCACTCGTCAATCCTTTCCACTTTCCACTGTCCTCCAACCCCATGTCTTCCCTGACAGACGCACTACAGAGCCTGTCGCCGGCGCCCGCTTTGCGGGGACGCGATGCGCGGGCGGTGGCGGACGCCCTGGACTCGGCACCGGCGGCGGGGCAGGGCGAACAGCCCAACCCGCAGGCGCCACTGCTCGAGGCGCCCGACGATGCGCTACCAGAGGAAATCCAGGACGCGTTGCTTCGCCTCATCAAGGAGTACGAACTGGAGAGCGACGCCGTGCGGCGGCACTGGGTGAAGCGCTACCAGGAGGCCGAGGAATTCTGGCGCGGCAACCAGATCCTCTACTGGTCGGAGCGAGATGCGCGCTGGCGCACGCCGGCCGAGACCGGGCCGGGCGAACCCGGGGCGGGCGACGCGCCGCGCTACGACTACGTCACCAACATCTATAAACCGCTAGGCGCGACCGTCATTGCCGCGCTCACGCAGCGCACGCCGCGGCTGCTCTACCGGCCGGTGAGTGCGCTCAGCGAGGACGACATCGCCACAGCGCGCGCCGCGTCGCGTGTCCAGCAACTGGTCGAGCGCAACAACAACCTGCAGGCGCTGCGCATCCGCAAGGCCTACCTGCTGTGGAACCAGGGGGCGTTCGCCACCTACACACGCTTCAAGATCGACGGCGACCGCTACGGCTACCACGACGAGCCGGTGTACGAAGACCGCGAGATCGAACTCGCCCCGGCGCGGCTGGAGTGCGGGGTGTGCGGGGGATGGGAGCTGTCTCTTATACACATCTCCGAGCCCACGAGACAGGCAGAAAT
>CALEJU010000043.1 GCA_937898755.1 uncultured Acidobacteriota bacterium
AGGCGGTTGGAGCGAGGGCGGGTGCCGGGGCGACGGGCTGAGGTGGGTACGACAATGCCATCCGCCACCACCCAAAAGGAGTTTTCATGCGCGAGATCATTACCCTGCAATGTCCGGAGTGCAAAATGCGGAACTATTCGAAGACGAAGAACCGCAAGACGACGCCGGACCGTTTGGAGCTGAAAAAGTTCTGCCGGCGGTGCCGCAAGCACACCGCGCACAAGGAAACCAAGTAGCCGGCCGGTCGAGCCGCTTTCCTCCGGGCGGGTTTTCCTGCTAGGATGAAAGACCCGCCCCGTCCGGCGACCAAATCAGGGGTGTAGGTTTAACGGCTAGACCGCCGGTCTCCAAAACCGGATGTGGGGGTTCGAATCCCTCCACCCCTGCCAGCTTTCCCCGCGCGGTGCTGCAAAGCCAAGCCTGCGGACGGCAATCAGGCGGCGGCACGACGGGAACGCGAGGAGTGGGTATACGGAATGGCGGCATCAGCGGTAACTGAACGCAGTAACGGGATGGGGCATGGGCTGAAGGATTTCTCCGCCCGGATCAAGGGCTTCTACGGCGACGTCCGTACCGAGGTCAAGAAGGTCCACCGGCCCAGCTTCAAGGAAGTCCGTGTCACCACCTGGGTGGTGATTCTCACGGTCATGGCGTTTGCGGCGTTCTTTTTTGTCGTGGATGCATTTTTCAGTCGCGTGGTGGATGGCCTCATCGGTTACCTGACCCGCTAGTTCGAGTGAACGCAACACCCTTGACGACCATCACCATGGAAGCTTCCGCCCAGTCCGCCAAACAGTGGTACATCATCCACGCCTATTCGGGCTACGAGCGCAAAGTCGCCGAGAGCTTAAAGAGCCGCGTGGAGGCCTTCGGGTTGCAGGAACGGATCGGACAGATCCTGATTCCGACCGAAGACGTGGTCGAGCATCGTGGCGGCAAGAAGGTCGTTTCGTCGCGCATGTTCTATCCCGGCTATGTGCTGGTGGAAATGATCATGGACGACGAGGTGTGGCACGTGGTCAAGAACACGCCCCGTGTGACCGGGTTCGTGGGTAGCGGTCAGTCGCCCACCCCGCTGTCGCAGGAGGAAGTGGACCAGATCGTGCATCGCGTGCAAGTGGGGGCGGAGAAGCCCAAGCTGCGCGTGAAGTTTGAGAAGAATGAGACCGTGAAGATCACCGATGGCCCGTTCGCGTCATTTTCGGGCGTGGTGGATGAGATCAACGACGAGCGCGAAACTCTCAAGGTGATGGTGACCATTTTTGGTCGCCCCACCCCGGTGGAGTTGGAATTCGCCCAAGTCGAGAAGCTGTAAGACAGCTAACGTTGCCCGAACGGCGACAGAGGATTCGAGCGGGACATGGCCAAGAAGATTCAAGCGCAGACGAAGTTGCAGATTCAGGCGGGCAAAGCCACGCCGGCGCCGCCGGTGGGCACCGCCCTGGGCCCGCACGGCCTGAACCTGATGGAGTTCTGTAAGGCGTTCAACGCCAAGACACAGACCAAGGACTTGGAAGGCATGGTGGTGCCGGTGGTGGTGACCATTTACGCCGACCGTTCCTTTACGTTCATCATCAAGACCCCTCCCGCGGCCGAGTTGCTGAAGCGGGCGGCGGGCGTGGCGAAGGGCGCCGGAAACCCGATCAAGGACAAAGTGGGCAAGGTCACCGCCAAGCAGGTGGAAGACATTGCCAAGCTGAAGCTGCCTGATTTAAACGCGGCCTCCGTGGCCAGCGCGGTCAAGAGCATCCGTGGTACCGCCCGCAGCATGGGCATCGAAGTGGTGGGCTAACCCCCGCTGGAGAGCGTGGGCGCCGGGCGCAGACTACTCGCGACCGGGCGCCAGTCGGAATCAGGTCGCAGACTACGCCCCCCAGTGGCAATCGGTGGGCTCGTAGGAGACAGAAATGGCAAAGTCCGGAAAGAAAATTGAAGCGGCGCGCAAACTGGTTGAAACCCGACCGTATGCGCTGCCCGAGGCCGTTCCCCTGTTGCAGAAGGCGAAGTTCTCCAAGTTCGACGAAACCGTCGAGCTGAACATTCGCCTGGGCGTCGACCCCAAGCACGCCGACCAGATGGTCCGCGGGACGGTGGTGCTGCCGCACGGATTGGGCAAGAGCAAGCGCGTTGTCGTCATCGCCACCGGCGACAAGGTGGCGGAAGCGCAGAAAGCGGGTGCCGATTTCGTGGGCGGAGAGGAACTGGTCGAGAAGATCCAGAAGGAAAACTGGGTTGACTACGATGCCGTGGTCGCCACGCCCGACATGATGCGTTCGGTCGGACGGCTGGGCAAGGTGCTCGGGCCGCGCGGCCTGATGCCCAATCCCAAGACCGGCACCGTGACGCTGGACGTGGCGCGCGCCGTGCTCGAAATCAAAGCCGGCAAAGTCGAATTCCGCACCGACAAGCAGGGACTGATCCACGCCGCGGTGGGCAAGATTTCCTTCTCGGCGGAGAAGCTGGTCGAGAACGCGGAGACGTTGTTGGCCAGCGTCCTCCGCGCCAAGCCGGTGGCGGCCAAGGGCAAGTACCTGCGCGGCGTGACCCTGACCTCGACCATGGGGCCGGGCATCCGTCTCGACACCACCGCCGCGGAAGCGGTGCACGCCAAGGCTTAGGCCTCCTCCTGAACGGGCGGCGGCGCCCACGCCGATGCGGCTCACGGCCGCCAACCGGCGCTTGAAATCGTAGAAGGAATGCTCGCATGTCACTGACCAAAGCGGACAAACAGAACCGGGTGGAAGAGCTGCACGGCGAATTTCAGGGAACCGCCGCCCTGATCGTGAACACCTTCGACCACCTCACGGTGGCGCAGGATTTCCAGTTGCGGCAACAGCTCCGGGCGGTGGGAGCGCGTTATCGCGTGCTCAAAAACAGCCTGGCGGAACGTGCCGCAGTGGGAACGCCGATGAGCGGCGTGCTCAAGGAGCTCAAGGGCGTCACCTCGATCGCCTATACCAGCGGCGATGCGGTGGCGCTGGCGAAGGTGCTGCAGAAGTACACCAAGGACAACCCGACCTTCGTGGTGAAGGCGGGCTTGCTGACGGAGGCGGGGCGGGAGGGGCGCGCCCTGACGGCGGCTGAGGTGGACCAGCTGGCCGCGCTGCCCAGCAAGGAAGAGCTGTACGCCAAGTTGCTCTACCTGCTGCAGGCGCCGGCGCAACGGCTGGTCACGGTGTTGTCGGCCGCGGGACGCAACACCGCGGTCGTCATCGACCAGGCCGTCAAGGCCAATAAGTTTTCTTCGTAAGCGCCGCCGGGCGCGGACGGGGATCCAGTTCGCAAATTTTCACGGGAGCTAGAGGAGATACGCAGATGGCTGACTTGCAAACGTTGGTGGAATCGATCAAGGGTCTGACGCTGTTGGAGGCGTCGCAGTTGGTGAAACAGTTGGAGACCGAGCTGGGCGTCTCGGCGGCGGCCGCCGCTCCGGCGGCGGCGGCAGGCGGCGCGGGTGCGGCCGCTCCGGCGGCGGAAGAAAAGACGGAGTTCACCGTGGTGCTCACCGCGGCGGGCGCCAACAAGATCAACGTCATCAAGGCGGTGCGCGAAGTCACCAGCCTCGGCCTCAAGGAGGCCAAGGACTTGGTGGACGGCGCCCCCAAGGCGATCAAGGAAGGCGTGAACAAGGAAGAGGCGGAGAGCATCAAGAAGAAGTTCACCGAGGCCGGCGCCTCGATCGAGATCAAGTAGTTGGGTCTGCAGCTTATGAGTGGCTGCGTCTCCGGATGGCGATGGCCCTCCGGCCCGGGTTCCGGGCCGGAGGGTTTTGCCGTCCCCGCCTGTATTCCGGTTCCGGACCCGCCGCCGTCCGTTTGCGAGGGGCTGGCCGCCAGTCGCCCCCGGCAAGGAGTTCTATGAGTTACCAGCAGGACAGCCTCCGCCCCCGTCAGGACTTCTCCAAGATCCCGTCTGCGATCCAGATCCCCAATCTGATCGAGGTGCAGAAGGCCTCCTACGAACGCTTTCTGCAGATGGACAAGCTGCCCAGCGAGCGCGACGACGCCGGGCTGCAATCGGTGTTCACCTCGGTCTTCCCGATCACGGATTTCCGCGGCGTCTCGCAGTTGGACTTCGTGGACTTCGCCATCGGCAACTGGGAGTGCAAGTGCGGCAACCTGCGCGGCCTGCACCACCTGCGCTCCACCTGCCGGAGCTGCGGCAGCACCATCATCACCAACCCGTTTCACGCCGGCGAGATCCTCTGCCACCATTGCGGCAACTACAACGCCAACGTGGTGACGTTCTGCAACAAGTGCGGCGACCCGGTCGGGTTGCAGTTGAAGAACGACGTGACGGAGTGCGAGGACAAGGGCTCGACCTACTCGGCGCCGCTCAAGGTCACCATCCGGCTGACGATCTACGACAAGGATCCCGAGACGGGGGCCAAGAGCATCCGCGACATCAAGGAGCAGGAGGTCTTCTTCGGCGACATCCCGCTCATGACCGAAAACGGGACCTTCATCATCAACGGCACCGAGCGCGTCATTGTCAGCCAGTTGCACCGCTCGCCGGGGGTGTTTTTCGAGACCGCCAACCAGCGCACCTACTTCCTCGGGAAGATCATTCCCTACCGCGGCAGCTGGGTGGAGTTCGAGTACGACGCCAAGAACCTGCTCTACGTGCGCATTGACCGCAAGCGCAAGTTCCTCGGGACGATCTTCCTGCGCGCGCTCGGGTTGCGCTCCGACGAGGAGGTGCTGCGCACCTTCTACACCGTGGACCGGGTGGTGCTGCGCGACCGCAAGCTCTTCTGGCAGATTGACGGCGGACGCGAGGCCGACAAGCAGGTCAACCTGCTGGCCCAGAAGTTCACGCACCGCATCGCCAACGCCAAGGGCGAGGAGGTCGTGCACGGCGGCCGCAAGCTGACGCCGGCGGCGCTGCGCGATCTGGGCAAGGCCAAGGTGAACGAGTTCGAGATCGAACCGGCGGAGTTGGAGGGCGCCTTCGCGGCGGCCGACATCGTGGACCGCAACACCGGCGAGGTCCTGCTCGAGGCGAACGCCGCCATCAGCCCGGGGGAGATCAGCAAGTACCTCGAGGCGGGCATCGGCGAGCTGCATGTGTTCTTCCCGGATCGCGACGCGGTGGGCAACATCATTTCCACCACGCTGCGCAAGGACTCGGTCAAGACCACGCCCGAGGCGCTGATCGAGATTTACCGCAAGCTGCGTCCCGGCGACCCCCCGACGCTGGACACGGCGCGCGCCCTTTTTGAGGGCATGTTCTTCGACGCCCGCAAGTACGACTTTTCGCGCGTCGGGCGGCTGAAGTTCAACATCAAGCTCTACGACAACCAGGACGCCACCTCGCTCGACAAGCGGACGCTCGACCCGGAGGACTTCTACTCCACGATCCGCTACCTGCTCAAGCTGCGTCGTAATGAAGGAGCGGTGGACGACATTGACCACCTCGGCAACCGGCGCGTGCGCGCCGTCGGCGAGTTGCTCGAGAACCAGTTCCGCATCGGCCTGGTGCGCATGGAACGCGCCATCAAGGAAAAAATGTCGGTGTACCAGGAGATGTCGACGGCCATGCCGCACGACCTGGTGAACGCCAAGCCGGTGATGGCGGCGATCCGCGAGTTCTTCGGCTCCAGCCAGCTCTCGCAGTTCATGGACCAGACCAACCCCCTCTCCGAGATCACCCACAAGCGCCGCCTCTCGGCCCTGGGACCGGGCGGGTTGTCGCGCGAGCGGGCCGGGTTCGAGGTGCGCGACGTGCACACCACGCACTACGGACGCATCTGCCCGATCGAGACGCCGGAAGGTCCGAACATCGGCCTGATCTCGTCGCTCTCCTGCTATGCGCGCATCAATGAGTACGGTTTCATTGAAAGCCCGTACCGCAAGGTGCGTGACGGGCGCGTGGTGGACTTCATCACCGTGCTCAACGCCGGCGACAGCGACCACAAGGTCGGCACCCACCTCGAGAAGCTCGAGGTGGACAAGCTCAACCACGAGCTCAAGGCGAAGAAGAAGAAAATCGTGGAGTACGAGCCGTATTCGTTTTACCTCTCGGCCTGGGAGGAGGACAAGTACGTCATCGCGCAGGCCAACATCGAGCTCGACGAGCACCTGCGCATCGTCAACGAGCTGGTCAACGCGCGCCAGGCGGGCAACTTCGTGCTGAAGAGCCGCGGCGAGATTGACTACGTGGACGTCTCTCCCAAACAGCTCGTCTCGGTGGCCGCCTCGCTGGTGCCGTTTCTTGAGAACGACGACGCCAACCGCGCCCTGATGGGCGCCAACATGCAGCGCCAGAGCGTGCCGCTGCTGCGCGCCGACGCGCCGGTGGTCGGTACCGGCATGGAGGCGGTGGTGGCGCGCGATTCGGGCGCCACGGTACTGGCCAAGCGGGCCGGCATCGTGGACTCGGTGGATTCCGAGCGCATCATCGTGCGCGTCGAGGGCGAGCCGCATGCCGGCCAGCTGTCGCGCGAAGTCGGCAGCGACATCTACCAGCTCACGAAATTCAAGCGTTCCAACCAGAACACCTGCATCAACCAGAAGCCGATCGTCAAGCAGGGGCAGAAGGTGGCCAAGGGCCAGGTGCTGGCCGACGGTCCTTGCACCGACCACGGAGAGCTGGCGCTGGGGCGCAACGTGCTGGTGGCCTTCATGCCTTGGCGCGGGTACAACTTCGAGGACGCCATCCTGGTGTCCGAGAAACTGGTCCGCGACGACTACTACACCTCGATCCACATCGAGGAGTTCGAGATCGAGTCGCGCGACACCAAGCTCGGGCCGGAAGAGATCACGCGCGACATCCCCAACGTCAGCGAGACCTTCCTGCGCGACCTGGATGAGAGCGGCATCGTGCGCATCGGCGCGCAACTGAAGCCGGGCGACATCCTGGTGGGCAAGGTCACGCCCAAGGGGGAGACGCAACTGACCCCGGAGGAGAAGCTGCTGCGTGCCATCTTCGGCGAGAAGGCGGGCGACGTGCGCGACGCCTCCCTGTACTGCCCGCCGGGCATCGAGGGCACCGTGGTGGACGTCAAGATCTTCTCCCGCAAGGGCGCCGACAAGGACGAGCGCGCCCTCTCCATCGAGGGGGAGGAGGTGGCGCGGCTGGAAAAAAACCTGCAGGACGAGATCCGCATTCTCAGCGATGAGCGCTCCAAGCGCCTGACCACGCTGCTGGGCGGCAAGGCGCTGCTCGCCGACCTGCACGACGAACGCACCAACAAGAAGCTGTTGAGCAAGGGCAACGAACTCAACCGCGAGCTGATCGAAAACATCTCCACCCGCAACCTGAAGCGCATCCGTTTCGCCGACAAGGACCCCCGGGTCAATGAACAGATCGACGAGATCGAGGAGATGACCACCCGCCAGGTGGACGTCTTGACCAAGATCACCAAGGACAAGACGGAGAAGCTGAAGCGCGGCGACGAGTTGCCGCCGGGCGTGATCAAGATGGTCAAGGTCTACATCGCCATGAAGCGCAAGCTTTCGGTGGGCGACAAGATGGCCGGCCGGCACGGCAACAAGGGCGTCATCGCCCGCGTGCTGCCGGAGGAAGACCTGCCGTACATGCCGGACGGGACGCCGGTGGAGATCGTGCTCAACCCGCTGGGCGTGCCCTCGCGCATGAACGTCGGGCAGATCCTCGAGACCCACCTCGGCTGGGCCGGCATGGTGCTCGGCATGAAGTTCGCCTCGCCGGTTTTCGACGGCGCGCGCGAGAACGAGATCAAGGCGCTGCTCAAGCAGGCGGGGCTGCCGGAGTCGGGCAAGACGACGCTGCACGACGGGCTGACCGGGCAGGTCTTCGAGCAGCCGGTGACGGTGGGCTACATCTACATGTTGAAGCTCTCCCACCTGGTGGACGACAAGATCCACGCCCGCTCCATCGGCCCCTACTCCCTCATCACCCAGCAGCCGCTGGGTGGCAAGGCACAGTTCGGCGGCCAGCGTTTCGGTGAAATGGAAGTCTGGGCACTGGAAGCTTACGGCGCGGCCTACATCCTGCAGGAGTTGTTGACCGCCAAGTCGGACGACGTCTACGGCCGCGCCAAGATCTACGAGGCCATCGTCAAGGGCGAGGCCGCCATCGAGCCGGGCGTGCCGGAGTCTTTCAACGTGCTGATCCGCGAACTGCAATCGCTTTGTCTGGATGTCGAGCTCATGAAACGGAACAGGGAGCCGCTGCCCGAGATGGCCGCGGCCGACGACTAGCAACGAGTTGAACACTGCCCGGGCGGCCATGGCCGCCCGGGTTCACCGCCCGGCCGCCGCCCGGCCGGGCCACCCGCGGGCCACGCCGCCCCGGGTCGGGGTTTTCGTTTCGAGTTCCTTGGAGGCATCGTGTACCGCAGCAGCCCTTACGATCGCGCCAACCTGATCGCCGATTTTGACAGCATCCGTATCAGCCTCGCCTCCCCGGACAAGATCCGCAGTTGGTCGCACGGCGAGGTGACCAAGCCGGAGACCATCAACTACCGCACCTTCAAGCCGGAGCGCGACGGGTTGTTCTGCGCCCGCATCTTCGGCCCGGTCACCGACTGGGAGTGCCTCTGCGGCAAGTACAAGCGCATGAAGCACCGCGGCGTGGTGTGCGACAAGTGCGGCGTCGAGGTGACGCTCTCCAAGGTGCGCCGCGAGCGCCTCGGGCACATCGAACTGGCCAGCCCCTGCTCGCACGTCTGGTTTTTCAAGGGCCTGCCCAGCCGCATCGGCCACCTGCTCGACATCTCGCTGCGCGAGCTGGAACGGGTGCTCTACTTCGAGGCCTACGTGGTGATTGACGCCGGGGAAGCCCCGGTCAAGGAACGCGAGGTTCTCACCGAGGAAAAATACCGCGAGCTGATCAACAACGGTTTCGCCGGCCGCTTCACCGCCCTGATGGGCGCCGAGGCGATCAAGGAACTGCTGCGCCGTCTCGAGATCCCGGAGATGGCGGTCGAGCTGCGCGAAAAGATGAAGACCGAGGCCTCGATGCAGAAGCGCATCAAGTACGCCAAGCGCCTCAAGGTCGTCGACGCCTTCCGCAAGAGCCTCAACAAGCCGGAGTGGATGATTCTCGACGTGATCCCGGTCATCCCCCCCGAACTGCGCCCGCTGGTGCCCCTTGACGGTGGCCGTTTCGCGACCAGCGACCTCAACGACCTCTACCGCCGGGTGATCAACCGCAACAACCGGTTGAAAAAGCTGATGGAGCTGCACGCACCGGAAGTCATCGTGCGCAACGAGAAGCGCATGCTGCAGGAGGCGGTTGATGCGCTGTTCGACAATGGCCGGCGCGGCCGCGTGCTGCGCGGCGCCAACAACCGGCCGCTGAAGTCGCTCTCCGACACCCTCAAGGGCAAGCAGGGCCGCTTCCGTCAGAACCTGCTCGGCAAGCGCGTCGACTACTCCGGGCGTTCGGTCATCGTGGTCGGCCCCGAGCTCAAGCTCAACCAGTGCGGGCTGCCGAAGAAGATGGCGCTCGAGCTGTTCAAGCCCTTCATCTACCATCGCCTCGAACAAACCGGCCAGTGCACCACCATCAAGCAGGCCAAGGAGATGGTCGAGCAGCAGGAGCCGGTGGTGTGGGACATCCTCGAGGAGGTCATCAAGGACCACCCCGTGCTGCTCAACCGCGCCCCCACCCTGCACCGTCTCGGCATCCAGGCCTTTGAGCCGGTGCTGGTCGAGGGCAAGGCGATCAAGATCCACCCGCTGGTCTGCACCGCCTTCAACGCCGACTTCGACGGCGACCAGATGGCGGTGCATATCCCGCTCTCCCCCGAGGCCCAGGTCGAGGCGCGCCTGCTGATGTTGAGCTCCAACAACATCCTGTCGCCGGCCAGCGGCCAGCCCATCACCGTCCCCACGCAGGACATGGTGCTGGGGGTCTATTACCTGACCAAGGGCAATGACAAGGCGCGCGGCACCGGCCGCACCTTCGGCAACACGGAGGACGTGCTGATCGCGCTCGAAATGAACGAGGTCAGCATCATGACCCCGGTGCGGCTGCGCTTCACCGGCGAGCTCATTGATCTGAACAGCGCCTACGACAACCAGGACGTCGTGCACGCCGAAGTGCAGCAGGTCAAGAACTTCTACATCAACACCACTGTCGGCACGATCATCCTCAATCACCATCTCCCTGTCGGCATGCCGTTCATCAACGGCCTGCTGAAAAAGAAGGGCCTCAGTTCGCTGGTCAACTTCGGCTATCTGCGCTTCGGGCTGGAGCCCGCGGTGAAGATGCTGGACGACCTGAAGAACCTGAGCTTCCGCGCCGCCACCATGGCCGGCATCTCGATCGGCATTGACGATCTGGTCATCCCGGCCAACAAGACGGCCCTGGTCAAGGACGCCGAGAAGCAGGTCATCGAGGTGCAGAAGCAATACCTCGACGGCGCCATCACCAACGGCGAGCGTTACAACAAGGTGGTTGAGATCTGGTCGAACATCACCGAGAAGGTTTCCGACGAGATGTTCTCGGTGCTCGAGAAGCAGGACCAGGAAGGCACGGTCAACCCGGTCTACATCATGGCCGACTCCGGGGCGCGCGGTTCGAAGCAGCAGATCCGCCAGCTCTCCGGCATGCGCGGCCTGATGGCCAAGCCCTCGGGCGAGATCATCGAGACCCCCATCACCGCCAACTTCCGCGAGGGGCTGACGGTGTTGCAGTACTTCATTTCCACCCACGGCGCCCGCAAGGGATTGGCCGACACCGCCCTGAAGACGGCCGACTCGGGCTACCTGACCCGTCGCCTGGTTGACGTGGCCCAGGACGTGATCATCAGCGAGATTGACTGCGGCACGGTGGACGGCATCCACGTCAGCGCCATCGTTGATTCCGGCGAGGTGGTGGAGAGCCTGCGCGACCGTATCGTCGGCCGCGTCTCGTTGGAAAAGATCAAGGATTACGAGGGCAACACCATCGTCGACGTCAACCAGCCGGTGACCGACGAGCTCGCCGCCCGCATCCAGAACAGCGGCATCGAGCGGGTGCAGATCCGCTCCGTGCTGACCTGCGAGTCCAAGCGCGGCGTCTGCGTCTCCTGCTACGGCCGCAACCTGGCCAGCGGCAAGCTGGTCGAGCTGGGCGAGGCGGTGGGCGTGATCGCCGCCCAGTCCATCGGCGAGCCCGGCACGCAGCTCACCATGCGCACCTTCCACATCGGGGGCACGGCCAGCCGGGTGAGCGAGCAGTCGCGGCAGGAGGCCAAGAGCAAGGGCTTTATCCGCTTCATCAACCTCACCACCGTCAAGAGCAAGGAAGGCGACCTGATCATCATGAACCGCAACGGCGCCATCGCCATTGTGGATGAGAAGGGCCGCGAGCGCGAGCGCTACGCCGTCGTCTACGGCGCGCGCCTGAAGAAGAAGGAAAACGATCCCGTGGGCATGGGCGAGACCATGGTGGAGTGGGACCCCTACACCTTCTCCATCCTCACCGAGATCGGCGGCACGGTGAAGTTCAAGGACATGGAGGAGGGCATCACCCTGCACGAGGAGGTGGACGACGTCACCAGCCTCTCGCACTGGGTGGTCAGCGACTCTCCGGACGAGAAGCGGCAGCCCCAGGTGCTGGTCACCGCCGATCACGCCGCGCGCGGCGCGGGCAACAAGAAGTACCTCATGCCGTCGCATGCCCACCTCATGGTGCAGGACGGACAGGCGGTCGCTCCCGGCGACGTGCTCGCCAAGATCCCGCGCGAAACCACCAAGACCAAGGACATCACCGGCGGTCTGCCGCGCGTGGTCGAGCTCTTCGAGGCGCGCCGGCCGCGCGAGACCGCCGTCATCAGCGAGATTGACGGCACGGTCAAGTACGGCGACGTGGCCAAGGGCCAGCGCAAGATCATGGTCATCGCCGACAACGGCGCGCAGAAGGAATACCTGCTGCCGCGCGGCGTGCATATCGCGGTGCAGGAGGGCGAGCGCGTCAAAGCGGGTGAACCGCTGATGGACGGCCCGCGCAATCCGCACGACATTCTCGCCGTGCTGGGCGAGAAGGAACTGCAGGCCTACCTGGTCAACGAGATCCAGGAGGTCTACCGGCTGCAGGGCGTCAACATCAACGACAAGCACATCGAAGTCATCGTCCGCCAGATGATGCGCTGGGTGCGGGTTGAGGACGTGGGCGACACCGAATTCCTGCTCGACGAACAGGTGGACAAGTTCCGCTTCCGCGACGAGAACGAGAAGGCCATCGCCCGCGGCGGCAAGCCGGCCACCGGCCGCCCGCTGCTGCTCGGCATCACCAAGGCCTCGCTCTCCACCGACAGCTTCATCAGCGCCGCCTCCTTCCAGGAGACGACGCGGGTGCTCACCGAGGCCTCCATCCAGGGCAAGATCGACTACCTGCGCGGCCTCAAGGAGAACGTCATCATGGGCCGGCTGATCCCGGCCGGTACCGGTCTCGACTACTACCGCAACGTCCGCCTGGTCGGCGAGCAGGAAGAAGAACTCGCCGCCCTCGAGGCCGCCGCCCAGCCCCCCTCGCCCTACGAGGAGGCGGAACGCGCCCTCGATCTCTTCCGCGCCGATGCCGACGAGGGACTCGAAGTCGAAGACCTCGGGATCGAGTAGCGCGTCGGGGGTGGGGTGTCGGGCGTGGGGGGTCAACACCCACGTCCGAGGCAGACTGAGTTAGCGGCGGGGCTTCGGCCCCGCCGCTTTTTTTGCGGGACGTGGATCTTCGGTGAGCGCACGGCCTCCCCATGTCCCCCCTGCCGCGGCCCTGCGGGGCACCGCGCGAAGGGAGGATCGACATCCCGGAGCGGTGAGCCCCGGGTACGCCGCATTCTTTTTTGCGCGCGCCCCTGAGGACCGCAGCAGGTTGCTGGCACACCGCCAGGACTCGGGAACTCCCATGGGTGGCAGCCCCTTTTAATAGCCGCGTTGGCGTCTGCTCGCCGCGCCGTTGAAAATGATGGACAATGGGCGCGCCGCAAGGAGGCACATCCATGGGACAACGATCTCCCGACCCGTCCGATGACCTGATCAGCGATCCGGCCGGTTCGCGGCGGCGCTTCCTCAAGGCCGGGCTTGCTGCCGTGGGTGCCGCCGCTGCGCCGGGCTTGGCGGCCGGGCCGCTCCCGGCGGCGGAGTCGCGGCCCAATTTGCTGATCTTATTAGGGGAGGGACTGCGCCCCGACGTCCTCTCGTCCGCCGGCAACCGGCTGGGGCGGACGCCGCATCTCGATCGCATCGCGGCCGAGGGGACGACCTTTTCCAACGCCTTCGTCACCAACTCCCTGTGCCTGCCGGGACGCGCCACGGTGATGACCGGTCTCTATTCGCACGTCACCGGCACGATCGACAACCGCGACCGGCCCATCCCGCCGCAGTTTCCCATCCTCCCCGATCTGCTCCACCAGGCCGGCTATGAGGTCGCCTTTGTCGGGAAGTCGCATGTGCGGGGCGCACTGCGCGACCATTACTGGGATTACTACTTCGGCTTCAACGGCCAGGCGAACTACTACCACCCCGAGATTGTCGAAGGGGAGAAGGGCACCTATGGTCCGGCGGTGCGCTACGACGGCTATGTTGAGGACTTGCTGGGTGATCGCGCGGTGGCATGGCTGCAGCGGCGCACGGCGCGGCCCTTCTGTCTCTTCTACTGGCCGTACGCGCCGCACGCGCCTTTCTACCGCCCGCGCCGCTACCTGGATCTGTTCAATGGCGTCGCGGTTCCCAAGCCCGATACCTTCGACGAGGATCTGAAGGGCTACCCCGGCAAGCCGCGCGCGTTCATCGACGCCGTCAACAAGATCGGCACCACGCAGGTGGGCAACGACGACCCGCGCTCGCTGGAGGAACTGGTCAAGAACTACAACGCCGGGTTGATGGCCATGGACGATAACGTGGGGCGCATCTTCCAGGTGCTCGAGCAGCGCGGCGAGTATGCGAACACCGCCGTGGTCTTGCACTCCGACCACGGCTTCTTCCTGGGCGAGTGGCGGATGTACGACAAGCGGCTGATGCACGAACCTTCGATTCGCGTGCCTCTCATCGTGAGACAGGCGGGAGGGAAACGCCTCGAAGCCACGGTCAAGTCCATGGCGCTGAACCTCGACATCGCACCCACGGTGCTGGACCTGGCGGGCGTCAAGGTGCCGTCATCCTTCCAGGGGCGGAGCCTGATGCCGTGGTTGCGCGGCGAACAACCGGCCTGGCGGAGCGACTGGCTGTACGAGTATTACGAGTACCCGGAGTACGAGCACGTCCGCCCCAACCGCGGCGTGCGCACCGAGCGCTACAAGCTGATCCATTACTTCGAGCCGCCCGAGGAGTTCGAGCTTTACGACTTGCGCGAGGATCCCGGTGAGAAGCGCAACCTGTACGGTGAACCGCAGTTCAGCGGGCTGGGCCGGGAGCTGTTGGCGCGCATCGCCGAGCTGCGCCGCGAGACCGGGGACACACCGCAGGCCAAGCAGCTCGCGGAGGCCCTGCGCAACATTCCCCAGCTCGCACCCACCCCCAAACCGTAGGGACGGTTGTCAGTCGTCGGTTGTCGGCAACCCAAGCTCAACGGTTTCGCCAGGGCAGCGAGGTGTGGGGTTTGTGTTTTGCCGGCGACCGACACCGTTGCGGGTCACCGGCTGGCGCCGGTTCGGCGCGCCCCCGACCCACTTGCCTCGGGCTTGAACCCCAAGCTACGGGCGGACCCGCCCGGCGCCGGGCTCCGGAGAGGCGCTGTGCTTGGCGTACCAACGGTTGAAGGCTACAAGCATCGTCAGGCGGCGCCCGTCCGCCGTGCTTGTAACCGTCAACCGACAACTAAAAACCGACAACCGCGATTAGAAATTCAACTTCAAGCCCAGTTGGACGATGCGCGGGCTGTGCACTGAAAAGACCTGTCCGAAGCCGCCGCTATCCACGTTGGTGTTGACGCCGTTGAATTGGGTGTGGTTGAAGATGTTGAAGAACTCGCCGCGCAACTGGCTGTTGATACGTTCCGTGAAGCGGAAGTTCTTGAGCAGCGCGAAGTCGAAGTTGGAACGGCCCGGTCCGGTGATGATGCCGTTGGCCGAGGTCCCGAAATGGCCGATGGCGTCGGCAAACAGGGAGGTGTTGAACCACGCCTGGGCCGTCTTGGGGCCGGAGGTGAGCGGGCCCGTGATGTCGGCGCGATTGCGCGTGGTGCCCAGACCTTCACTGGACGTGCCGAACTTGGTCGCGAAAAAGGGCTCGTTGTTCTGCAGGACCGTCAGCGGAAACCCGGTATTGAAGGTGGTGATGCCTGAAACCTCCCAGCCCCCGAAGGTCGTGCCGACCAAGTTGTGGGTGTCCTTGAGGAACGGCAGGTCGTAGACGTAGTTGATGACCAGGATCTGGCTCTGATTGAAACCGGCCCGACCCTTCTCGATGCGCAGGTTGTAGGCGTTCTCCTCCGAGGTGCTGCGATCGGTGGCGTTGTCGGTAAGAGCTTTCGACCAGGTATAGGCCGCGCCCAAGGTGAGCCCCTGGCCGACGCTGCGGTTCACCGAAAGTTGCAGCGAATGATAGTTGGAATCGAAGGCAGGGGTGATGGTGCCGATGCCGGCATAGCCCTGGTAGGGGCGCAAGGCGTTGACGTTGGCGGTCGGGTTCGCGGCGCGCACTTCCGGGTGCACCTGGTTGAGGTTCACCAAGCCGAGCAGGTGGGTGCCCTTATTGCCGACGTAAGCGGCTTCGAAGAGCGTATTGGGCAGGATCTCGCGCTGGTACGAAAGGTTCCAGTTCTGCGCGTAGGGTGTCTGGAAGCCCGGCGTCCCGGTGGTTCGCAGGAAGCGCGGCGCCAGGCTTACCACTTGCGAGCCCCCTTGCGGGTTGTCAAACAAGTCGGTGTTGTTGGGATTGGTCAGCGAGATGCTGCTGACGAACGGCGGGTTCTGGAACTCATTCTGTTCGAAGATGCCGTTCAGCGTCCGGTCAAAGTAAATGCCATAGCCGCCGCGCAAGACGCTCTTGCCATCGCCGTTCAGGTCATAGGCAAAGCCCAGACGCGGGGCGAAGTCCTTCTTGTAGTTGGGGTTGACGCGATTCGCGTAAGGCGAGTTCTGGCCCGCCACGATGATCCCGTTGAGATAGGTTGCCGGTGTCGCGCCTCCGGGAACGAAGTTGCCCGTTTTGGGGTTGATCGCCGGGGCGTTGGCCGGGTTGAAGACAGCCGGATCAAAGGCATCCAGGGTTCCGGCCGTGTCGTGGGGCGCCGGGAAAAGGCTGTAGCGCAGACCGAGATTCAACATCAGGCGCGGCTTGACCTTCCAGTCGTCCTGCACGTAGAACTCCGAGTCCAGGTAGTGCAAGTTGGGAATGATGTCGCGGCTGGATTGCGAAAAGCTGGATGCTTGGCCCAGCAGGAAGTTGCCGAAGCCCGGGATATAGCCGTTCGCCGCGGTGGGCGCGCCGGCATCGCTGAACCCGAAACTGCCGTTCACTCCGGTGGGGCCGTTCTCGCTCTTGCGCAGGTATTGCAGGTCCAAACCGCTACGCAGGGTGTGATTTCCGTGTACCCACGAGAGGTTGTCGTAAAAGTCCTTGTCAATGTTGCGCTCGTGGTACGGAGCAGCCGGCGCAAAGATGCCGGAGATATTGCTGATGCTCACCCCGGGAATGCGATTGTAAGGATCGCTATACGGGAAGGTGTTGGTCACCAGCCCGTTGAAGCTGGAGCGCTGGCCGAAGGCGCCGGTCAGGTTGCTGTTGATCGCGCCCCAGGAGTAATTGAACGCGGCTTCGTTGAGCAGGGTGGGGGAAAGCTGCATGGTCCCATGCGCGACGACCGTGCGCCCGGGGGCGTTGGTCGCCGTGGCGGCGATACCGGGGAACTGCACGCCGGCAAATAATCCACCCGGTTCCGTGGTGGGCACGTTGTCCTGCTCGTAACGGCCGAAAAGCTGGACGCGGGAGCTGACGTTCTGATCCAACCGCACCAACTCCTGGCGCGTATTGCTGGTGGCACTCGCCGCGGTGATGAATTGCGGGCAGTTGATGGTCGGATGTCCAGCCGCGTCCACGCACAGGCTCGAGGCGGGGCTGAACTTGGAGTAGATGTTGCTGAGGTACGCCTTGGCGTTCTGGCTGAAGCAGTTGGCGCTGATGGTGTTATTTGCCACGCATCCCGCCGGCGCCCCGGTCGGGTCCAGGACCACCGGAACAGAGTTGCGGCCGCCGCTGTACAGGCCGCTGAAATTGCCGGTCAGAATCTGGGGATTGGGAAGCGTCGCATTCAAGGTCACGGGAGAGGTCTGGCGGCGCCACTCTTCCGAGAAAAACACGAAGGTCTTGTTCTTGATCAGCGGGCCGCCGGCGGTGTAGCCGAAATTGTTATAGCGCAGGGGTGACCGGGGGGCCTTCTGGCCGTTCGGCTGCGGGCGGGCGTTGAGCAGGAAGTCGTTCGCGTTCAGCTTGTCGTTGCGCAGGAACTCGTAGGCGCTGGCGTGAATCTGGTTGGTGCCGGAGCGGGTGACAACGTTGATCTGGCCGCCGCCGCTGCGTCCATACTGCGCGTCGTAGGTGCTGCGGCCGATCTTGAATTCCTCGAGGGCATCCACGCTGGGGACGTTGATCAGGGTGGAGTTGGAGCCGCTGTCATTGACGTCGGCGCCATCCACCGTCCAGTTGTTGGCGGTGGTGCGGTTGCCGTTGACCGAGATGCTGGTGGTGTTGGAGAGTCCGAGTCCGACCTGGTCCGGAAGGCCGCTGGAGACGCCGGGCTGCAGGGTCACCAGTTGTTCGAAGTTGCGGTTGTTCAGCTCCAGCTCGCGGATCTGTTTGCCGGTAATGGTCTGTTCCTGAGCCGCCGAGGAGGTCTCCACCGGAACGCTGGTGGCCGCGACGTTGACGACCTGCTCCACCGTGCCGGGTTGCAGGGCGGCGTTCAGCGTGCGCTGGTCACCGACGTGCAGGATGACGTTGCTGATGACCGACTTCTGGAAGTTGGGGGCTTCCACCGTGACCGAGTAGGTCCCGTTGGGCACCTGCGAAGCGGTGTAGGAGCCCGAGGCGTCGCTCATCACCGTGCGCGTGTCCACGTTGGTGGCGACGTCATGCAGGGTGACCTTGGCGTTGGGAATGACGGCGCCCGAGCTGTCGGTGACGATTCCCGTCAGCGTCGCGGTGATGTTCTGGGCGGCGGCGCCCACACTCAGGCAGAGCAACAGAGCGAGCAGACTAAAACTGATTTTGCGCATTGGTATCCCCTCGAAACTCCGGACGCTTGACCCACACCACAGTCGTCGCCACTCTCTCGGTGTCTCCGGAAACGTGTGACTGGCTGGCCGGCGACTCGTATAGACAGGTCACCGTACTCCGGATTGTAACGGTGGTGGAAGGAAGAAACAAGCGACGCGTGACGGGGTGTACGGAAACATACGGGCAGGTGTGCAGCCCGCCACCGCGTCCCGCAAGGACGACCGCCGAGATGTGTATTTTGCAACACCCAATCCAACACGGAGCCGGGGAGAAGGTCGTGACATGGGCTCGCAACCCCGTCATCACGGCGCATCCGGCCCTGGTGGCGATGTTACGCACGGTGACGAGGTCGTTGGGAATCACCGCTCTCGCGGGAGCAGTGACCGCACCGGTCAGAGAGGCAGTGACCTTCTGCCGTCCCGACCGACCGGAGGGGCTGCAAGGCAAAAGCTTCACCTCCTCCATCCCGCCGAAAGCGCGCGTTTGGACGAGACGGTTCAAGGAACATTTCACGCGCCGCGATGCGACCGCGACTGCGGCTTTCCCCTTCGGTAGGTGGGAGCCGAAAGCGTGAACTGGCGGCTAGCCCTGCCGTTGAAACTCACCGAAAGGCCAGTCCGTCACCATGGGCGACTGGTGAGGGGCAGCGGGCGCATGCCACACTGGTTGGCAGCACAAGACCCTCGTCGCGCACCCCCTTCCCATGCCTTGCGTGGTTCATTCGTACGTATTGCCCGCGCTGCCGTGGCTGACCCGCCCGGCGCAGAGATGGACGCGCCGTCTGGCGGCGGCGCGACGCATTCTCCTCGCGAGCGATTTTGACGGTACGGTGTCCGAGATCGTGGCGGTCCCCGAGGCGGCGGTGGCGGTTGCCGGCACGCAGGCCGCGTTGCAGCGGCTCGCCCACGATCCACGCTGGGCGGTGGCGTTGATCAGCGGCCGGGGAGTGGCCGACCTTCGAGAACGGTGTCCGCTCAGCGGCGTCTGGTACCTGGGAAGCCACGGCAACGAAACGCTGGCGCCAGCCGGGCACATCATCGCAGCCGACAGCGCGGAGCCTTATCCCGTGGCCCTGGTGCCTGAAGCGCGCGCGGCTTTGGCGCCGTGGCCCGGCACGCGTCTCGAAATCAAGCCGCGCTCGCTCGCCCTGCATTTTCGGCAGGCCCCCGCGGCGGCCGACAAGGTAGCGCGGCTGGCGCAAGACCTCGCCCGCGCGCACGGGCTTCGCGTGCTGACGGGCAAATGCGTGTTCGAACTGCAAGCCATCAGTGAGCGCGACAAGGGCGCCGCCTTGGCGGCATTGCGACAGAACTTGGCATGCGACCTGGCGGTTTTTCTGGGAGACGATCAGACCGATGAGAGCGTCTTCAGCCGGGGTGATCCCAATCTTCTCGGCATCCACGTCGGCGCACCGGAAGGCACGCGGGCAGAATTCTGGGTCGCGGAACCACGCGCCGCCGTGCGCTGGCTGCGCCGCCTGCCAGTCGCCATTGCCACCCAACGCGGCTACTCGCGGTACGAGTCCTGAACATCAAGCCCGCCGCAATGCCCCCCCACGTCCTTCAGATTCCCACTCCCAGCCGCGGCCGGTCTTTACGGATGTGCGGCATGTCCTGTGTCGGCTCGGAGTCGCACTCGATGGCGAGCACCGTCACCGGCTGGTCCGGGGCGGTGGCTGGCGCGCCGGTAATGTGCAGACGGAAGTCGTCCTGCTGGAACTGCAGAGGACGGCCCCCGACCAGAAGCCGCGCCGACTTGACCCGGTTGCGAAGGCCGCCGATGCCGAAGTCGCTGCCCGGCCAGAAGTGGCAGTGGACGTAGAGGGTGTTGCCGCGCCGCGTGAAGCCGGCGAAGGCCGAGCGGTTCACTTGGCACGGTTCGGTGTCGTAGATGGCTTCGCCGTTGCGCTGCAGCCACTGCCCAACGGTAGTGAGAGCCTCAATCGAGGGTTCGGGAATGGAGCCATCCGGCAGCGGTCCGATGTTGAGCAGGTAGTTGCCGGTATCGCGCGCGCAGAGCGCCAGATTGCGGGCGATCGTCTTCGCCGACTTCCAGTCATCGTCGGTCCGCTGGTAGCCCCAGCTGTCGTTCATGGTCATGCACGACTCCCACGCCCGCCCGCCCTTCTCGGCGGCGATGTGCTGTTCCGGGGTGGAGAAGTCGCCGGGTAGCCCGTTGCGGTTGTTGACGATGATGTCGGGCTGCAGGTCGAAGACCATGCGGTTCATCTTCTCCGACTCCCAGCCCTCGGGGGTCAGCGGCCAGTGCACGTCGTACCAGAGAACGTCGATCTTGCCGTAGTTGCTCATCAACTCGCGGATCAGGCCGTGGGTATAGGCGACGAACCGCTGCCGGGCGGCTTCGTCGGTGGCGCAGCGGGCGCCGTCGGGGTGATGCCAGTCCATCAGCGAGTAGTAGAAGCCGACGCGCAGGCCCTCGGCCCGGGCGGCGTCCACATACTCGCGCACCAGGTCGCGGCGTGGCCCCTGTTGGGCGGAGCAGTAGTTGGTCAGCTTGGTGTCCCAGTGACAGAACCCCTCATGGTGCTTGGTGGTCATCACCATGTACTTCTGTCCGGCGGCGCGCGCCAGGCGGGCCCAGGCGCGCGCGGCATGGGGATGGGGATGAAAGCGCGTGGCGAGCTGCTGGTACTCCGCCACCGGGATCCCTTCCATCTCCATGGCCCATTCGTGGCGGCCGAGGACGCTGTAGAGTCCCCAGTGGATGAACATCCCGAAACGGGCGGCGTGCCACCACTGCATGCGGCGCTGCTGGTCGGCGGCTGCGGCGGCGTCCAGCGTCGGTGGTGGTCCGCCCGCGGGCTGAGTGGCCATCATGGCGGGCAGGCGGGTGCCGGCGGCCAGCGCCGCTGCACCGCCGCCCAGACTCTGCAGGCACGCACGTCGCGAGAGGGGAATGGTTTTGCGGTCCATGGGGGCACGCTCCGGGTGTATAAACGCTTACACTCCGGCAGGGTAGCAGATCGATGGCGGCGGGGAGGGAAGAGTTGAGCGTGGAGCGCGGAGGGTGGGGCGTGGGAAGAGTAAAGCCAATCCAGTTGTTCGTTGATGGCTTCGTCGTAAACTCGTCGCCGGGTACCGGGGGCCGGCGATTCGCGGGAACGTCGGATGCGTGGAGACCATGCGGTCGACACGTCAGCCTCCGATCTGTGGCGCTGCTCGTTACCCTTCTTACTGGCGCATCGGCGCAGACCAGCTTGCGAACTTCCGAAGTGCTGCCGCGTGCTGATCGCAGTCGCGCGTCGGCGAAAACCGGGACGCAACAAGCCGCGGCCAACGGGCGCGCGTCCGCGGCGCTGGCGCGCGGTTTTGTTCATCCGCCGGATGACAGCCGCATCATGGTCCGCTGGTGGTGGTTCGGCCCCGCGGTGACCAAGCCGGAGATCGCCCGCGAGCTGCGCGCCATGAAGGCAGCCGGCGTCGGCGGCGTCGAGATGCAGGCGACCTATCCGCTGGCGTTGGACAATCCTGCGACAGGCATCAAGAACCTACCCTATCTTTCCGATGCCTATCTCGACGCCCTGCGCTACGCCAACGCCCAGGCCCACGCGCTGGGATTGCGGCTGGATTTGACGCTGGGCAGCGGCTGGCCTTACGGCGGCCCGAGCGTGCCTGTCACCGAAGCCGCCGGGGCGCTGCGTACCGTCGTCCTGCCGGTCGCGCCCGAAGGGGGCCGGGTCGCGCTGCCCGCCATCGCGGGCGGCGAGACGCTGCTGGCGACGTTTCTGGTCCCGGGGACACCCGGCCACGTCGACGCCTCGGCAGCACGGGAGATGGCCGACACCAGGGATGGCGCAGTGCTGGCGCCGCCCGGCACCGGCGCGCGCGTGTTGCTGGTCTTCATCGCGAGTCGCACCGGCCAGACGGTGAAACGGGCTGCGGTTGGCGCGGAAGGCTTTGTCGTGGATCACTACGACCGCGCGGCCGTGGACCACTACCTGCACAACGTCGGCGACCGGCTGATGCAGGCGTTCGGCGACCAGCCACCCTATGCGGTGTTCTGCGACAGCCTGGAGGTCTACGGTTCGGATTGGACCCCGGACTTGCTGGAGCAGTTCCGTCGCCGGCGCGGCTATGAGCTGACACCGTTCCTGCCCCTGCTGCTGGCGGGCGGTGCGGGAGCTGAGAAGGTCCGTCACGATTGGGGAGAAACGCTGACCGATTTGTTCAACGAACGTTTCTTGGCGCCGATGGAAGAGTGGGCGCGGCGCCACGGAACGCGCTTTCGCGTGCAGGCCTATGGCACGCCGCCGGCTGCCCTCTCGAGTTACGCCGGCATGGACCTGCCGGAAGGCGAGGGCTGGCAATGGCGGGAGTTCACGCCCACACGCTGGGCCTCCTCCGCCAGCCATGTGTACGGCAACCCCATCGCTTCGTCGGAGACCTGGACGTGGCTGCACTCTCCCGCCTTCCGCGCCACCCCGCTCGACATGAAGGCGGCCGCCGACCTGTACTTTCTCGAGGGCAGCAACCAGCTCGTGGCTCATGGCTGGCCCTACTCTCCGGCCAGCGCCGGGGAGCCCGGCTGGCAGTTCTACGCCGCCGGCGCCTTCAACCCGCACAACCCCTGGTGGCCGGTCATGCCCGACCTCACGCGTTACCTGCAGCGCGTGAGCTACCTGCTGCGCCAGGGGCAGCCGGTCAACGCGGTCGCGGTCTATCTGCCGAGCGACGACGCTTGGGCGCAGTTCCGCCCCGGCAGCGTCTCGCTGAGCGAGACGCTGGCCGCCCGTCTCGGAACACGATTGCTCCCGGCCATCCTGGATGCGGGTGAAACCTTCGACTTCGTGGACGATGGCGCGCTCGAAAGTCTCGTCCGCAGCGGTCGTCTGCGGGCGCGTTATCGCGTCATCGTGCTACCCGATGTGGAGCGCATCCCGCTCGCGACTTATCAAAAACTCGCGGCTTTCGTGGCGGATGGGGGCCGTCTCATCGCCACGCATCGGATGCCCAGCCGTGGGCGTTCCGCGAGCGGCGCGGAGGCGGCCGCCGTGACGGCCCTTTCGCAACGGCTTTTGGCCGGGGCAGCGCAACTCATTCCGAACGCGGAAGGGTTGGCGATCGCACTGGGTGCGGCCGGGTCGAAGCGTGACTCAACTCCCGACGTCCGTTTCACGCCCGCCGCCCCGGAGATCGGCTTCGTCCATCGCCACACGCCGGAGGCGGAGATCTACTTCCTGGCCAATACCGGCAACCGCGCCCAGCACGTCCAGGCGACGTTCCGCGTCACCGATGGATGGCCGCCGGAAGTCTGGGATCCTCTCACCGGAACCGTCGCACTCGCGCAGATCCAGCCGGGGCCCCCGCAGTCCATTGAGCTGGCGTTGCCGGCGTATGGATCGCAGTTTGTTGTGTTCCGGCGGTCCGGTACGGCGACCGGCATCGTGACGACTGCGAACAAACCTCGGGAACGGGTGGGCAGGCCCCGCGTGGCCGACGCGACAACGGTGGATCTCAGCAGTGACTGGCAGGTGACTTTCGCGGGGACGGGCCGACATGAGGCCATGTCCACGTTGCACTCCTGGGCCGACGATGCTGCGACGCGCTACTACTCCGGCGAGGCGTTCTACGAAAAAACCATCACGCTGTCAGCTGCCATGCTTCGGCCCGGGACGCATTTGACGTTGAGTCTGGGCAATGCGCAACCGCTGCCGGTGACGCCCAGCGGGCCGGGGACGCGCGCCTGGCTCGAAGGCCCGGTCCGCGAAGCGGCCGTGGTCTTCATCAACGACGTGCGCGCGGGTTCGGTCTGGTGCCCGCCGTATACGCTCGACGTCACGTCCGCCCTGCATGCCGGCCGTAACACCCTCCGCCTTGAAGTCGGCAACACGGCCATCAATGAGATGGCCGGGCGTCCTCTGCCCGATGACCGCCTGCTGCACAGCCGCTACGGCGTGCGCGCCGTGGCGCAGGATGTGGATCATCTGAAAGCGCTACCGTCGGGCCTGCTCGGGCCGGTGCGGTTGGTGGGCGATGTGCCGCCTGCGGATTGATGCCTTGGCCCGCCTTCCGTCCGGATGGCGCGATCCAACGCTGCGGCGGCTCGACACCCAACGTCAGCCAAGCGACATTTTCCAGCCCCGCATGGCCCTGGGCTGGTACTTTCCGAAAATTTTAGCCTTGTTGTATGCTCGGCAAAGCCGCTGCCGGAATGACGCCGCCCTGAGCCTGACATGCATCACCGACAATCTTTTTCCTTGGCCGTGTTGATGCTGTTTGCAACCATGCTTAACACCGTCGGGTGTGGCGGGGGTGGCGCGGGCGGTGGTGGGAGCCCTAGCGGGCCGGGTGGCAGCGGAACCACCTTTCGCGCGCCCCAGACCCGCACGGATTGGGTCTACTTGGGATATAAGATCGACGCCGGGGCTGACGGTAGCGCGCCATTGCAGTACCTGGTATTTGACGCGGCGCGAGGGCAGATTTTCGTTTCGAGCCCAGGGCAAAACGCGGTTCTGGTTTTCGATGCTTCCAGCCACCAGTTAAAGGCGACCATACCGGTTGCCTATCCGCAAGGGATGGATCTCTCGGCCGATGGCACGACCTTATTCGTCTGCACCGGGACCAGCTTAATCGAATTCCTCGATCCGGTGACCCTGCAAGTGAGACAACGGGTGAACATTACTGGATTGCTGCACGGCTTTGGAGCTTCTGCCCCCTTTGCGTTAAACGACGGGCGGGTGTTGTTAGTGCCGGGAGGGGGCGTGGACGGGAGCAATGCATTTTACGTCTGGGATCCGGCCCACGGGACCGTGCAGAACTATCCCGTCCCCCAGGTGGTGTACGGGTATGGCGCGACAGTCCGGACTGGTGACCGCTCCAAGGTTTTTCTCTGTGGCACCTCCACGGGTTCTCCTATCACCATTTTTGACGTCAAAACCGGGCTCACTTCCACCTTCCCGCTAGCGGACGGGTCTGGAATCCCCGAACGGGTCGCCAGCAATCCCGTCATGGATCAAGTCGCCATCTCCGATCTCGGCGGGAGAATTCAGATCGTCGACAGCAACGCGCACCAGATTGCGGCTCTGAATTTCGGGCCCAACCCGATTGGAGGGCAGAGGTTCTACGGCATGGTGTTCAGTCAGGATGGGAGGCGTCTCTACTTGTTTGTGGACTCCCACATCGACGCCTATGACACGGCCACGTTCAAAATCCAGGGAATCATGCCGGAACCTTATAGCGTGGGTGAATTTGCACAGCCCTTGCCGTTTGCCAGTGATGCCACAGGTATGGTGTTCGCGCTCAACGAAGACGGTCTGGATTTTATCGACACCACCCCGCTGGGCAACAACGGGCTGACCTCGGTTCCCTCCGGTTGGGGATTCGGTTTGGGGTACCTCACCCCGAATACCGGGCCGCTGGAGGGCGGCGCCTCCATTGCTTCCGGAATCGGCGCCGCGGTTCAGGTCACCATCCCTGGCCAGTTCGACGTATTTCTCGGGAAACGGTCGGTGTCCGGGTTGAAGATTGCACTCCCGAACTTTACCTTCACGGTGCCGCCGGGGGCGAATCCCGGTCCCGTGCCCTTGGTGCTTCAGTTTAGTGACGGTTCGCCGTTGCTGGCACCCGCCGCATATTCCTACGGCCCCAGCATTGTCAGCGTCATCACGAATGCCGGCGGATCTGCTGGCGGGGGACAGGGAATGGTGGTGGGCTATGGGTTGGGGAACGACGCTACGGCGCTCCAATTGCAGATTGGCGGCCAAGCGGCCACGGTCACCAAGATTCAGGCGCCACTCCAAGCGTTTGCATCCGGCTCCTATCCTACGCCCGCCGAAGCTGCCATATTTACCGTGCCGCCAGGAACGGTTGGCAACGCGGACGTCGCCCTCAGCACCGCCGCTGGGGCCGCAACTCTACCCGCGGCCTTCCGATATCTAAGTTCCATGGTGGCGCACCCGATCTCCCCACATTTGCAAGCCGGTGTCTATGATCCCAAGCGGCGGCAGATTTAC
The DNA here is from genome assembly GCA_937898755.1 of uncultured Acidobacteriota bacterium. Lineage (GTDB taxonomy): Bacteria > Acidobacteriota > Terriglobia > Terriglobales > SCQP01 > CALEJU01. Next base: position 26,098 of record CALEJU010000043.1, read on the forward strand.
TATACGGACGCCCAGCAGATCCTCGTCTATTCGGTTGACCGGGGGCAATGGCTGACGCCGATCGCCGTACCACAAGCCGCGAGTGCGAAGCTGGTGGGGCTGGCGCTGTCCCAGGACGGAACAATGTTGGCGGTGGGTGACCAGGGTCACGAGGCCATTCTGACTCTCAATCCCGATAGCCCCGCCACCACCGTCCATGCCTTCTCCGTTGCTGATACTCTCAACCCCTACTTGGTGCCCTCTGGTCTGTCCGTCAGTAATCAGGGCACCGTCTATTTCCTGCTGGCCAGTGGGTGCCAATCCGGCTTGTTGCGCAGCCTGGTCACCTCCACCGGCGTTATAACTATGGTATCTCCGAAGACGCCCATATGTACCAGCCCACAAGGTCGAGTGTTGTTGACGCCAGATCAAGGCACACTTTTAGTCGATTCCAGCGGAATTCTCCAGGTGTTTTCGGTTACAAGCGGCAGCTTGGTTGCCAGCGGCGGCTCGACCTGGGCGACGTCGGACATGGCGATGTCTGGCGACGGCTCACGCCTGATCCAGCAGGATTATCTTTATGCTTCCACCGGTGAAGCACTCGGCCAGCCTTCATGGCCGGACCTGTCGTATGCGGATGCCGACCCCGTCGTGTTCGGGCAAAAGCTGAACCGTAACGGATCCGTCTTATTGCAGCCGGCTGGACGTGCCCTGGACATTCTGGAATTGGGACACCAGACATTGCGGCGTCGCGTCGCTCTTCCCGCCCAGGTTCAACCGGTATTCGATGCGCTCGTGTGGGACGACGACGATAACAAGGCGTTCCTGATTGTCTCGGACGGTATCTTGGAGGTTCCAATGTCTCCGCTGCCACTCGTGCTCAGCGCTGTAAGTCCAAGCACGGGGAGCGCCGGCACAACCCTGACTCTCGCAGGCGCTGGCTTCGTTGCGGGTATGACCGCGACATTGGATCAGGCAGCGGTACCCTTTCAGCTACTGGATTCGGGAACGGCAACGCTACAGACGCCAGGTCATGTTATCGGCCCGGTGCGACTCACCTTGACCAGGCCCGACGGGGAAACGACGTTCATGGATGCCGCCTTCAGCTACACCGGATCGCAACCCGAGCAGACAACCGAGGACCTCTTGATGCCCTTTTCACGTATCGCGCACGTTGCACCCCAACACCACCGCGACCGCCTGGATAAGCTGGGAAGATCCGCCCGCCGCTGAACCGCAGGACTTTGGCAGGGTTGGGGAATTTCGCCCGGCGGGCGCTGGCTCAGGGTGGTGCCGAGATATCCGATCTCCTTGAGCGCAGCCGAGTCGGGCAACAAAGCCCGCTCAGTGTGGCTAGGGCTGGTGAGCGCCGACCACGCGGCCGCGGCACTCGCCCAGGCCGATGCGCGCAAAGCCGGGGCGCTCGCACCAGCCGCGCAGCGTCACCTCGTCGCCGTCTTCGAGGAAGCCGCGCGTCTCGCCGGTGGGTAGCACGAAGGGCGTGTGACCGCGCTCGGTGAGCTCCAACATGCAGCCCCGCGCCTCCGCACCCGGGCCGGAGACGGTGCCGCTCCCGAGCAGGTCGCCGGGACGCAGGTTGCAGCCGTTCGAGGTGTGATGCGCCACCATTTGCGCCGGTGTCCAGTAAAGCGCGCGCAGCATGCTGCGGCAGAGACGCGCCGGGCTGAGGTCCATCTCGCGCATGGTGCGGCTCTCGATCCAGACTTCAAGCTGAACATCCATCCCGCCATGCGCGGCATTGGCTTGGCCCGACAAGTACGGCAGAGGCCGGGGATCGTCTTCCGCGCGCGGCGCCGCGGGGACGCGGAATGGCTCAAGCGCCTCCAGCGTCACCACCCAGGGCGAGAGGCTGGTCGCGAAACTCTTGGCCAGAAACGGCCCCAACGGCTGGTACTCCCAGGATTGAATGTCGCGCGCCGACCAGTCGTTGAGCAAACAGATGCCGAACAAATGCTCCTCGGCTTCGAGCAAGGGCACCGAGTCTCCCAGCGCGTTGCCCGGTCCAACCACGAAGCCGACCTCCAGTTCGTAATCGAGCTGGCGCGTGGGTTCGAAGCGCGGCGTTCCTTCCTTGCTCGCGATCTGGCCGACCGGGCGTCGGACATCGTTGCCGGTGACGACCAGCGACGAGGCCCGGCCGTGGTAGCCGATCGGCACCCATTTGTAGTTGGGTAGGAGCGGCTGGTTGGGGCGGAACATGCGGCCCACGTTGGTGGCGTGGTCCATGGAGGCGTAGAAGTCGGTGTAATCGCCGACCGCGGCCGGCAGGCGCATGACAACCGCGTCCTGTGGGATCAGCAGGCGCGCGCGCAGCTTGGCGTCATCGCGCAGCTCGGCGTGATCGGCGCGCAGCAACTGCGAGACACGCTGGCGCAGTGCCCGCCACACCGGCCGACCCATGGCCAGCAAGGGGTTGAGCGTCGCCGCCCCGCAGGCCTCCTCGGCCCCGAGCGGCAGGGTGGTCAACACACCGGCGGCAGCGGCGGCATGCAGGTCCAAGACCTGGTCGCCGATGGCCACACCTACGTGCGGCGCGGCATCCCCGTGCTGAAAAACTCCGCACGGCAGATTCTGGATGGGGAAGTCGGTACCGGGCGATTGGGCGGACACCACCCAACTGGTCAGCCCGGGGGAGCACGTGTCGTCGTGGAGGGGCATGGAGGCTGGTCTTACTCTACGCACATTCCCCTACGAAAGCGGGCAGGCCAGCCGTTGCCAGCCCTGCTCGAGTGCCTGGATCTCGCGCGCCGGCTCCTCGAACGAGCAGCAGCCGAACGAGACGGCGAAGGTACGGGCGGCGGCGAGCTGGGCGTTGTCCAGATGGTAGCCGCGCCAGTTGACGCCCCGCTCGTCGAAGCGGAAGGTCATGGCGTCGGTTTCGTCGAGCAGGGCGGTCAGTGCGTCCCTATTCCAGCCGTGAAAGGCGCCCGCCGCTGCGAGAAAGAGGTTGAGAAACCCGTGCATCGGACCACGCGGGCTCTCGGGCTCATCGGTGAACGGGTACACCCCGGGCAGGGCATGATGGAGCCCAGCGGTGGCTTTGAAGGAAACATGATGCGCGGCGCAGGCGGTGATAAAGGCAACGACGGAGGCGGTGGACGGAAAAGCGTCCGCGGTGAGGCCGCCGGTGCGCAGCTTGGCGCGGGCGTGGTGTTCGGCGATCTCCGCCAGCCTGTCTGTCTGCGTTGGCAGCAACTCGAAGTACGCCGTCAGGCTCGGCGGGATGGACCGCATGGCGGCGCCGATCGCAGCGGGCGCTTTTTGCTCGAAGGCATCCACCACCACGCGATCACGGTGCAGTTGGTTGAACGCGGCAATGCGGCGTAGATCGGCTTCCGGGTCGGCGCCGGCAATCACGCTCACCCGCCAGGGCGCGTCCTCGTCCAAGCAGCGCTCCAGCCCGGCGAGGGCCGCCTCGAACTCGTCCAGCCGGGCGGCGGGCACGATGCACCGACCCAGCATCCAGGCGTCCTGGTCACAGTAGGCGCCGGCAAAGGCGTGCACCGCCGCCGACATCTCCAGCGCCGCCGGCGGGAAGAGCCCGGCGTAGTCAATCAGATCGGCCAGAAGAATGCGAAGGGAATGCACGGGGGTTGTCAGTTGTCGGTGAACGCAGAGGACGGTTGTTAGTTGTTGGTTGTTAGATTTTGGACTCCACCGTTCATCTTCCGCCGTCTTCCAGCTTCATGCCGGACTCGCCGAGCCAGGAGCGGTAGTAATTGCGGTCCTCGACGGCGAGGCATTCCTGGCTGACGTGCAGCGGATGGAAGGTATCCACCATGACCGCCAGCTCCCGCGTTTCCTTCTGGCCGATGGAGGCCTCGGTCAACCCGGGATGGGGGCCATGCGGGATGCCGTCCGGGTGCAGCGTGACCGAGCCCGGCTCGACGCCCTTGCGGCTCATGAACTCCGAGCCGGCGTAGTAGAGCACTTCGTCGGACATGACGTTGGAGTGGTTGTAAGGAGCGGGGATGCTCTGCGGGTCGAAGTCGAACGGCCGCGGACAGAAGGAACACACCACGAAGTTGTCGCCCTCGAAGGTCTGATGCGTCGGCGGCGGCAGGTGGAAGCGTCCCACGCGCGGCTCGAAGTCGTGGATGTTGAGGGCCCACGGGTAGTAAAAGCCGTCCCAGCCGACCACGTCGAAGGGATGGTGGTCGACCATGATCTCGGTCAGGCGGTTGTCTTTCTTGACGATCAGGCGGAACTCGCCGGCGACATCCTGCGGCTGCAAGCGGTGCGGCCGCCGGATGTCGCGTTCACTGTAGGGCGCGCTCTCGAGCAGTTGCCCGAACTCGTTGCGGTAACGTTTCGGGGTGCGGAGCGCCCCCGTGCTCTCGAGCACCAGCAGTCTGACCGGCTGCTCGGTGAAACGGTACTGGTGCAGAATGCCGCGCGGGATGACCAGGTAGTCGCCGGAGCTGAAATCCATCTCGCCCAGCGGCGTGGCCAGCACGCCCGCCCCGGTGTGCACGAAGACCAGCAGATCGGCCTGGGCGTTACGGTAAAAGAAGTCGTCCTCGGCCCGCGGCTCGCCGACGCTGAGCGCGACGTCGTGGTTAAACAGGAGGGGAATCAGATCCAGCGTCGGGCTCTGCACCGGCCCGAACTTCCCCGTCTTGAAGTGGCGATGGCGGAACGCCTTGTCGGGGTCGGCAACCCAGGCCAGGTCGCGCAGGTGCCGGACGTTGAGCACGCGCGTCGGCGGACGCAGGTGGTAGAGCAGCGACGACGGTCCCACAAAACCGTGGTTGCCGATCAGTTCTTCGGTGTAGAGCGTGCCGTCCGGCTGGCGGAAGATGGTGTGGCGCTTGCGCGGGACTTGCCCGAGTTGATGAAAGGTCGGCATGGCTCCGCCTCGCTGACGTATTTAAAGGTTGCCGCGACGTTCCTGCTCGCGCTCGATGGATTCGAACAAGGCGCGGAAATTCCCCTTGCCGAAGCCGCGGCTGCCCTTGCGCTGGATGATCTCGAGAAACAGCGTGGGGCGATCCTCGATCGGTTTGCTGAAAATCTGCAACAAGTAGCCTTCCTCGTCGCGATCCACCAGCACGCCCAGTCGTTGGATGCCGTCCATCTCTTCTTCGATCTCGCCGACGCGGGCGGGCAGCGCCTGGTAGTAGCTCTCCGGCACGCGCAGGAACTCGACGCCCTGCTGCTGCAGGGTGGCGACGCTGTGCAGGATGTCCTGGGTCAAGAGGGCGATGTGCTGCACGCCGGGGCCGTTGTAGGCCTCGAGGTACTCCTCGATCTGGCTCTTTTTGCGTCCGCCGGCGGGCTCGTTGATGGGGAACTTGAGCGATGAGGAATCGTCCGACATCACCACGCTCATCAGCGCGCTGTATTCGGTCGAGATGTCCTTGTCGTCAAAGCTGATGTAGCGCTTGAATCCAAGCACCCGGCTGTACCAGTCGGCCCAGTACTGCATCTTGCCCAGTTCGACATTGCCCACCACGTGATCCACGCGCAGCAAGCCGACGCTTTGGCCGGGCATCCTGCATTCGACATAGCCCGGTAAAAACGGGCCCTGGAAGCCGTGATAGGAGATGAAGGAGTGCAGCGTGTCCCCGTAGGTTTGGATCGCCGCCCGGCGCACGTGTCCGGCGCCATTGGCTTTGCCGCCGATGGTGTGCGGCGCCAGTGCGGGCGTGGCTCCGCGCTCCACGGCCAGCGCAAAGGCGCGGTCGGCGTCGTCAACTTCGAAGGCGATGTCGCGCACGCCGTCGCCGTGCTTGCAGAGGTGTTCCATCTCCGCACTCTCGGTGCGCAACGGCGTGGTCAGCAGGAAGCGGGCCTTGCCCTGTTCCAGGGCGTAGGAGGTGGCCGCGCGGTTTCCTGTTTCCAGCCCGGCGTAGGCAAACTGCGAAAACCCGAGCGCCTGACGGTAGTAATAGGCCGCCTGCTTGGCATTGCCGACCAGAAACTCAATGTGGTGAATGCGCTTCAGTCGCAGGGCGTTATCTTGCTGCATGAACACTCACCATCCCGTGCCCCCATCATACCTCCGGGGATTTGGCGAGGACGGGGATTGAGGTCCGACCGATCGGAAAGCGAGGGGCTGCGAGGCGTGCCGGGCGGGACGGGGCAAAGGGTCAGGTGTCGGCCAGAACCCGGGTAGGGGGCAAGGACCAGCGCTGTGCCGCGGGCCTGAGCGCCCAGCCACAAGGCTCCAGCTAACAAACTACCGGCCGACCGGGGTTACGATGCAAGGGACATGACGCAGTTGACCGCGCAGGACATTTACCTCTTCCACGAGGGGACCCATGCCCGGCTGTACACGAAGCTGGGGGCGCATCCCGCTCCGGACGGCACCCAGTTTCGGGTGTGGGCGCCTAGTGCGTCGCGCGTCGCGGTGGTGGGTGACTTCAACGGCTGGCAGTCGGGGAAGAACCCGATGACGCCGCACGCCAGCTCCGGCATCTGGGAAGCGTTTGTCCCCGGCGTTCGGCCCGGCACGACTTACAAGTACCGCATCACCACGCCGGGCGGGGAAGAGATCGAGAAAGCGGACCCGATGGCGGTGCTCTACGAGGTGGCGCCGAAGACGGCTTCCGTCGTATGGGACCTGGATTCCCCGGCGTACGCATGGCGGGATGAAACATGGATGGCGGAGCGTCAGAAACGGAATGCGCTCGATGCCCCGATCTCCACGTACGAGGTGCATCTCGGCTCCTGGATGCGCGTTCCGGAGGAGGGCAACCGCTCGTTGTCGTACCGCGAGCTGGCGGTGCGGCTGGTCGAGCACGTGCGGCGCACCGGCTTCACGCATGTCGAGTTCCTGCCCGTGATGGAGCACCCCTTCTTCGGGTCCTGGGGCTACCAGACCACCGGATACTTCGCGGCCAGCAGCCGCTACGGCACGCCGCAGGATTTCATGCATCTGGTTGACGCGCTGCACCAGGCGGGCATTGGCGTGATCCTCGACTGGGTGCCGTCGCACTTTCCCACCGATGCGCACGCGCTGGCGCGCTTTGACGGGACCCACCTGTACGAACATTCCGATCCGCGCCAGGGCTTCCAGCCGGACTGGAACACCAGCGTCTTCAATTATGGTCGCCATGAGGTGCGCAGCTTCCTGACCAGCAGCGCGTTGTTCTGGCTGGAAAAATTCCACGTGGACGGCCTGCGCGTGGACGCCGTCGCCTCGATGCTCTACCTCGACTACTCGCGCAAGGCGGGCGAGTGGATCCCCAATCAGTTCGGTGGCCGCGAAAACCTCGAGGCGGTCGCGTTTCTGCGGCGTCTGAACGAAGACGTCTACCGCGAGTACGCCGCCACGCAGACCATCGCCGAGGAGTCCACCGCCTGGCCCATGGTCACCCGCCCGACGTGGATCGGCGGCCTGGGTTTCGGCTTCAAGTGGGATATGGGCTGGATGCACGACACGCTGCAGTACATGCGCCGCGAGCCCGTGCATCGCAAGTTCCACCAGCAGGAGCTGACCTTCCGCGCACTCTACGCCTTCACGGAAAACTACGTGCTGGCGCTCTCGCACGACGAGGTGGTCTACGGCAAGGGTTCGCTGGTCAACAAGATGCCGGGCGACGAGTGGCAGCAATTTGCGAACCTGCGGCTGCTTTACGGCTACATGTTCGGCCTGCCCGGCAAAAAGCTGCTGTTCATGGGCGGCGAGTTCGGGCAGCACAGCGAATGGAACCATGACGGCAGCCTCGACTGGGACGTGCTCCAGTACCCGGTGCACGCCGGCATGCAGCAGTGGGTGGGGGATCTGAACCGGGTCTACGCCGGGGAGGCGGCGCTGCACGAACTCGACGTGGACGCGTCCGGCATGGAGTGGATCGATGCCAGTGATGCACAACAGAGCACCATGGCGTTCGTCCGCAAGGCGCGCAGCAGCGAGGAGCTGGTTCTCGTCGTCTGCAACTTCACCCCCGTCCCGCGGACTGGCTTCCGGGTTGGCGTCCCGCGCGCGGGTTTCTGGAAAGAGATCCTCAACAGCGACGCCACGCTTTACGCCGGCAGCGGGCAGGGCAATTTCGGCGGGGTGGCTGCCGATGAAGTCGGCATGCACGGCCGGCCGTGGTCGGTGAACATCACGCTGCCACCGCTGGCGGTGGTGTTTTTCAAGAATGGCTGAGGGAACAGTTTTCAGTTGTCGGTTGTTGGTTGTCGGTTACACGAACGATCGAGCCCGCGCAGCAGGCGAACCGCCCGTAACCTGCGGCGAAAGCCCCTGGAAAGTCGGGGCCACGCGCGCCGAACCGGCGCCAGCCGGTGGCCCGCAACGGCGCCAGGGGTACAGATCGACGCCAGCCGTGCAGCGCGCTTTCCACGCACGATGCTCCCTGCCCGCTGCCGACGGTTTTCAGTTTGTGGATTGTCGGCGATACAAACACAACGGTCCCCCCCGGCACCGTGAGGTGTGGCGTAGGTGTCCGTCGTAGCGAGTCGTTGACATCATGATGCCTCGGCTCTAGCATCATGATGTGAGAACGACCTTGACGCTGGATGAAGACCTCTATCGGCGCTTGCGGCGGCAAGCGAACAAGCGAAATCTCGCCTTCAAGGCCATGGTCAACCAGCTGCTTCGGTCCGCGCTGGACGCGCAGGATGTGGCAGCGCCCACGCCGCCTTTTGTGGTCGTGCCGAAAGACATGGGCTGGCGCGACGATTTGGACTTCGACAACATTGGCCACTTGCTGGAACAGGTCGACGGTCCTCTTCATCGATGAAGTTGCTTGACGCCAATCTGCTGCTCTACGCTTACAACCAAGCCGCCCCTCAACACGTGCGCGCGCGGCAATGGTTGGAAGCAGTCTTTGTCGAGACCGAGGCGATCGGGTTGCCTTGGGTTTCAGTACTGACGTTTCTGCGCATTTCCACCGATCTGCGCATCTTGCCGCGTCCCTATACAAGCACTGAAGCCATCGCCATTGTGCAGGTGTGGCTCGCACAGCCACGGACGCAGCTTGTTGGACCCACGGAGTTGCATTGGGATGTCCTACAGCAGGTTGTGAAACAAGGGCAGGCACGGGGCGCACTGGTCAGCGATGCGCATCTTGCAGCGTTAGCCTTGGAACGGGGTGCAACATTGTGCAGCACCGACCGCGACTTTCGGCGTTTCCCCGGCCTCAAGTTGCTCAACCCGTTGGACTAGCCTTGACTCCGCGCATCTCAGCGCAAGCGGGGCATGCGCGGGCGAAGATCGTCCAGCGCAAGGACTCATGGTCTAGTGGGGCTCAGCTCGTAGTGGTGCGGCTTGGGCTGCGCGGCGCTTGCTTCGGACTCGGCTTCGTGCTGTTCGAGCTGGTCGAGGAAGGCGAGGCCGGCGGCGCGGGTGGCCTCGGGCGCCTGCGCGAGGTGCACCTGGGTCAGCAGACGGAGCTCGTGGACATCGTTGTGCGGCGCGATGGACCAGCGCACCCCGGTGGCCTGCTGCAGCATCGGCGTATTGCGCAGGGCGAGGTTCACGCCCTGCGCCAGCGCAGCCTGCGGAAACGTCCCGACCTCCTGGCCGTCAATCTTGAGCTGGTAGTCGCCCGCCACGAGGCCGGTGACGCGCAGCGGCTCCTGGTCGAGCGCCTGCACCAGGTCTGAAGTCTCGGCGGCCAGGGCCACGTTGCGGTCGTTCAGATCCAGCGGCAATGGGAGGGCGTTGTCCTGCTGCGTCCAGCTCCACGCGCCGTCATCCTGTTTCAGGTCGGAGACCACGGTGTTGTCCTGCTGCGCCACGGTGCTGTGCGCGGCGTCGAGCGTGACGGAGGTCACGATGGCGGGCGCACCCCACGCTTTCAAGAGCGCGGTGGCCATGTACCAGTGGCCGGTCGGCCCCGGATGGACGCGATCCGGGATCAGCAGCTGCGCCAGGGCGGGATCAAACGCCGCGGCGCGCGTCAGGTCGTCCACCACCGGTGTGTTGAGATCGGCAAAGCCCAAGCCCCGGCTGGCGGCCAGCTGCTGTACGTACTGCCCGTAGCGGCGCAGGACCCCGTTGTAGCCGCCCGCAAACTGCGGCGGCCGGGTCACGTCGTCAAAGGGAGAGGGTTCAATCAGCGTCAGGCGCACGCCGGGAAGCTGCTGCTGCAGGCTGGCGACGATGTGGTCGTAACCGTGGGAGTAAGTTGCGAACAGTCCGGGGTCAAACGAACGATAGCCGCCGTCGTTCATGCCCAGCATGACGGTCACGACGGTGGGATGAAACGGCACGACGTCGCGCGCGAGGCGCTGATCAATCGGCCCGGCCCACCCGCCCGTGACCCGGTCGCCGCCCACCCCGGCATGAACGAAGCGCAGGTG
>CALEJU010000044.1 GCA_937898755.1 uncultured Acidobacteriota bacterium
GGCCTCACCCCGGAGGAGGCGGGACGCCTGTTCACGCCCTACTACACCACCAAGCAGTACGGCACCGGCCTGGGCCTCGCCCTGGTGCAATCCATCATCAGCGACCACGGCGCCACGATCGGCGTGATCAGCGGCGTCGGGCAGGGGACCACGTTCCGCATTCAGTTCGCGGCCGGATGAGCGGAGAGGAAAACCCGAAGGGCGATGCGGGAGGGCCGCAGGGACTCCAAGTTTTCACCTTCTACTCCCCACCCCCCATCCCCCGAGGCATACTGTCGGGCATATGAAGACCCACGTCCTGATCGTGGACGACGACGCCAACACGCTCGGCTCGCTGGCGCGTGCCTTCCGTTTGGCCGGCCACGAGGCGACCGTCTGCGATCAGCCGGCCAAGGTGGCCGGGCTGCTGGCATCGCATCCGTTCGACATCCTGTTCTCGGATGTGGTCATGCCCGGCAAGAACGGCCTCGACCTGCTCGCGGAGCTGCGGACGGCGGGCTTTACGCTGCCGGTAGTGATGATGTCCGGGCAGGCGGACATTGCGATGGCGGTGCGCGCCACGCGTCTCGGCGCGGTGGACTTCCTGGAGAAGCCGGTCTCGACCGACAAGCTGCTGCTGACGCTGGAGAACGCGGTGAAGCTGGCACGTCTCGAAAGCGAAAACCAGCAGTTGCGCCAACAGGTGGGCCGGCACGAGCTGGTGGGGTCGAGTGCGGTGATGCGCCAGGTGCTGGCGCAGGTGGACCGCGTGGCCGCGAGCGAAGTGCGGGTGTGCATCCTCGGTGAGACGGGTACCGGCAAGGAGCTGGTGGCGCGCGCCCTGCACGAGCGCAGCCCGCGCCGCGCCGCTCCCTTCGTCACGCTGAACTGCGCGGCGGTGCCGGCGGAACTGATCGAATCGGAGCTGTTCGGGCACGAGAAGGGCGCCTTTACCGGCGCCGCTGCCCGCCACCGCGGCAAGTTCGAGCAGGCCCACCGCGGCACGCTGTTTCTCGACGAGATCGGCGACATGCCGCTCGCCATGCAGACCAAGCTGCTGCGTGTGCTCGAGGAGGGCGAGGTCGAGCGGGTGGGCACCGAGCAGAGCCTGAAGGTGGACGTGCGCGTGGTGGCCGCCACCCACCGCGACCTGGAGGCCCTGGTCCGGCAGGAGAAGTTCCGCCGCGACCTGTACCACCGCATCTTCGTCTTCCCGGTGCGGCTGCCGCCGCTACGGGAGCGCGCGGAGGACATCCCGGTGCTGGTCGAGCACTTCGCCCGCCAGGTGTGCGCGACCAACGGCTGGCGCCCGATACGGTTTGAACCCGCGGCGATCACCGCGCTGCAGCGGTTCCAGTGGCCGGGCAATGTCCGCGAGCTGCGCAACGCGGTGGAGCGCCTGCTGCTGCTGGCGGAGTCTGCTGCGGTCACAGAAGACGAGGTCAGCCTCCTGCTGCCCGCCGCGCCGCGCGGCACAGCCAGTCCTGGCTCCGGCCCGCTGGCCGAGCGCCTGGAGAGTGTGGAACGCGAGATCGTCCTCGCCGAGCTGCGCCGGCACGCGTTCCACATGACGCAGACGGCGAAGGCGCTGGGCCTCGAGCGCAGCCACTTCTACAAGAAGTGTCAGCAACTCGGCATCGACTTGCAAGCCGCCAAGCAGGAGGCGGAGTAAACGCGCTGCACCCACCGATCCACGTCCTTACCGCGCCACCCTCGTAATGGTGATCGGCAGTTTGCTTCCGACATTACACCTGCGGTCGCAATCGCGTCCTTACCGCGCTGCGCTTCCTGACGGACCAACCCCGCGGGTGGACTTCAGCACTGCAGACCCAGCGTCGCAATCGCGTCCTTACCGCGCTGCGCTTCCTGACATTGGCGACCCGCGTGGCCCCGGTGTCCTGGAGTGCAAGTCGTCGCAATCGCGTCCTTACCGCGCTGCGCTTCCTGACAGCTGAAAGGCTGCAACGTGAGTAAGGAAGTCAACAGTCGCAATCGCGTCCTTACCGCGCTGCGCTTCCTGACCCAACATTGGTCATGGCCAAGTCGAGATAACCGAGGGTCGCAATCGCGTCCTTACCGCGCTGCGCTTCCTGACTCCTCAGGTTGACCAAGTGTTGGTCAACGGTAAAACCCTGCGGTCGCAATCGCGTCCTTACCGCGCTGCGCTTCCTGACGGGCCCTTGGGCGTGCGCACCTGGGGCGCCACCACCACCGGGTCGCAATCGCGTCCTTACCGCGCTGCGCTTCCTGACATGGTTTCAAACATCTGCCCAGTCTGAAATTCGTTGGTCGCAATCGCGTCCTTACCGCGCTGCGCTTCCTGACCGGGACGTTGACAACGTCCTGAAGATAAAACTCAACTTCACTCGTCGCAATCGCGTCCTTACCGCGCTGCGCTTCCTGACGATGTTAAGCTGGGCTGGATCAACAACCCTGCCGTCGCAATCGCGTCCTTACCGCGCTGCGCTTCCCGACGGTGTCCGCGCGCGTGAAGCAGGAGGGTTTCCTGCTAAATCGCAATCGCGTCCTTACCGCGCTGCGCTTCCTGACATATATTGGGCATTATAACTGCCGCCTTTGCTTGCTACCTTGCGTCGCAATCGCGTCCTTACCGCGCTGCGCTTCCTGACTTGCGCCACTGGAGGTGGCAAGCGTCACAATCCCCATGAGTCGCAATCGCGTCCTTACCGCGCTGCGCTTCCTGACTTTTTTTAAATTTGGGCGTACAACCCGCTGGTGGTCAATAACGTCGCAATCGCGTCCTTACCGCGCTGCGCTTCCTGACCCGGCTGGACATCAGTAGTAAGAATCTGCTGGATCATGCCGTCGCAATCGCGTCCTTACCGCGCTGCGCTTCCTGACTGTTGCTTTTATTCGCGCCCATGCGGCGATCCTCGCGATCGGCGCGTCGCAATCGCGTCCTTACCGCGCTGCGCTTCCTGACGCGCAATTGGCAAGACTGCCGTAGAGCATGTCTTGCATGATTAATGTCGCAATCGCGTCCTTACCGCGCTGCGCTTCCTGACAAGTCGTTTTTGGAGGAATACCGCATGGCCCCGGCGATTGTCGCAATCGCGTCCTTACCGCGCTGCGCTTCCTGACGTTTCCTGCTACAGAGCGCGGGCTACACGATTGCCCGGGAGTGTCGCAATCGCGTCCTTACCGCGCTGCGCTTCCTGACTTTACGATCAACCTCATTACCCGCGATAATCAAGGGAAATTGGGTCGCAATCGCGTCCTTACCGCGCTGCGCTTCCTGACCGGAAAGTCCGCTTCACGCGTGAAGCGGAGGAAAGGGCAAGGTCGCAATCGCGTCCTTACCGCGCTGCGCTTCCTGACCGCACACTTGCCTTTGACGTCGCTAGGGCAATTCGTGTCGTCGCAATCGCGTCCTTACCGCGCTGCGCTTCCTGACGATATGGCACACATGGGGGTCTTCATGGCGATTGCGGGAAAAGTCGCAATCGCGTCCTTACCGCGCTGCGCTTCCTGACGTGGCAAGCTGTTCCTGGTGGTCGACGTATCTGCGGGTCGCAATCGCGTCCTTACCGCGCTGCGCTTCCTGACCAGATGGCAGCAATTCAGGCCATTCTGCGACAGTCCGCTCGTCGCAATCGCGTCCTTACCGCGCTGCGCTTCCTGACGCGATTCTGGGCTGCAATACATCACGGTGACGGCGTCGCAATCGCGTCCTTACCGCGCTGCGCTTCCTGACGTTATCCCAGCTGAACTGCGGTTTGGAGGCAGTATTGTTTTGTCGCAATCGCGTCCTTACCGCGCTGCGCTTCCTGACTCTACCCTATTTCCGGGCCTTTGTTTTCAAGCATCGCCGCGCCGGTTCTGGCTCACCTGCAAGTCACCGTTCGGTCACCCTCGTAAAAAGCCATTCCGGCCTCCCCCCAAAACGGCGCCTAAAGGATTGCTGGACAATGGTTTCCGCTGAATCCGCAGACCCCCGTTACTCTTCCGTTATCAAATCCCCGGGGTCACCGGCTGGCCGGGAACGCCACTTTTTGAGACGCGACCGCTCGGCTGTGCGCTTCATTTACAGGATAAAAAACTCGGCGTCCTCGACCACCGGTTGCAGCCCTTGCCGTTCCACGGCTTGGGAACAGCGTTCACACAGGGGCGCAATCAGCAGTTTGTCCTCAAGCGGAGCAATGACGCGGCCCAGTCTGGCGTGCAACTCCGCCGCCAGGTTGGCGTCGAGCAGGCACTCGAAAACGCTTTCCTGCACCCGCATCCCGTAGTCGAGCAGGGTGTCGGCCACGTGCTCGCGTCGCCGGTTGTCGGCAATGTCGTAGCAGATGACAAAGCGCATCCGATTCATCCTTTGTACAGGAAGGGCTGGAAGTGGTTTTCTGCGGGCGCCGCACGCAGGGGCCCGGCCCAGCCCTCGACCTCGGCGCGGAGCAGGGCGCGGAAGCCCGGCAGCGTATGGTCCTGGGGCGAATGCAACATCCAAATCTCGTACTCGTGGAGAAAGTGCTTGGCCGGTTCGGGACGCAGATAGAGTCCGGCGGCGGTGGTTCCCGGGGCCTCGGTCTCGGCGCGCAGGGTCTCGAAATCCGCTTCGCCGAACTGCCTGCGATTGAGCAGCGTCAACACCATGCGGTCCACCAGCGGGGCGCGGAAGGCCTCCACGAGATCGAAAGCCAGCGAGCGCCGACCGTAATCAAGCTGGTGCAGCACGCCGAGGTAACTATCCAGGCCCACCGCCTCCAGCAGGCCTGCCAGCTCGTTGACCACCAGCGTATAGCCGAAGGACAGCAGGGCGTTGATGGGATCGGTGGCGGGGTGTTTCACCCGTCCCGGCCAGGTCAAACCGGACTTGTTGCGCCGCATCAGGGTGTCGAAGTACAGCCGTGCGGCCGCCCCTTCCACCCCGTCCAAGGCCTCGAGCGAGGGGGCCTGGAGCGCCTTCTCCCCGGCGCCCGCAAGTTGTTGCAGGGCGACCTGCGTTTCCATGCTGCCGGACTCCTCACGGTCACCGAAGTGCGCCAGCACGGCGGCCGAGTTGGCCAGTTTGGCGGCGATGATCTGCCGCGCCAGAGCGAGGCAACGCTCCGGTTGCGCATGCAACTGATACTGCGCCAGACGGAGCGGGATGTTTTTGCCGCGTGCCGGCTCGAGTTGTCCCCGTGCCTCGCCCTGCCGGCTCAGAAAGCTGAGCGGAATGCCGCAGTCCATCAGCTCGATCATGGCTTGCGTCGTGATCTGCACGTTGCCGAACACCAGTACTGCGTCCAGCTTGTGGTAAGGCCGGTCGAGCAGGATCGCGTCCTCTTTTTCGACCACCAACCGGTTGCCGATCTTGCGCAGGATGGAGCCCTGCTCGGTTAAATACAGGTATGCCATGGCATCCTCCTCGCCCTCCGTGGCCGGCTTGGCCGCGATCGCCGCCTCGGCCGCGGCGGCAAAGGCGCGCGCCATCGTGGTGGTGGCAACGGGCTCAAGCCAGCGTCGCACCTGCGCCGCCGGCATGGGTCGCGGGACGGCCAGCACACGGCGATGCTGCTGGCTCGTCTTCCAGGGAATCCAAAGATCGCGGCCCAGGAAATAGACGCCGAGGAAATGAAAGCCTTCGTCAAAGCTGGAAATGCGCGTCTTGGACTGTTTGAGCGTCAGGTGCATGGCCTCCAGTTGCTCCTGGGCGATCGCTAGGGCACGGCCGGCGGCCGCCGCGTCGGAAGCCAGCACGAGGAAATCGTCGGCATAGCGGATCAGCTTGTACCCCGCCTTTTCCAGTGCCAGATCGAAGTCGGAGAGAAAGAAGTTGGCCAGCAGCGGCGAGATGGGGCTGCCCTGGGGTATGCCCTCGCGGCGCGGTTTCGTAGCGCCGCCGTCCCAGTAAGGACACTGAATCCACTGGACCAGCAGACCGCGCAACCGGGCATCGCCGATGCGTTCGTCCAAGCGCCGGCGCAGGTCGTCATGGGAGATGCGGTCGAAGAAGCTGTCAATGTCGGCGTCGGCGACGTAGCGAAAGCCATGGTCGTGCCAGAACCGGATGCGCGCCACGGCGGAGTCCACCGAGCGGTGCGGACGGTAGGCGAAGCTGCACTCCAGGAAATCGTCCTCAAAGGCCCGGCCGAGTTGGCGTCCTACCGCCGTCTGGACGACGCGGTCGCGCACCGCTGGAACCATCAGGGTACGGGTCTCGGGCGAGTTAAGCTTTTTCTCCACGGTAATGGGCAATAGCGGCAGGGGGCGGTACTCATCACACTCGATGAGGCGGCGCAGGTCGGCAAACTCGGTTTCATGTCGGGGAGCAAAGGCGGACAAGGTGACGCCATCGGCGCCGGCGCAGCCGCCGTTGTGCAGTACATGCTCCCACGCTCCCTCCAGTGCCTCGGCGGCGAGCCATTCCGGGGTCACGTCGTGCTCTCCTTGATCGGCTGCACGGTGAACCAGCCATGGCCCCAGGCGGCGCCGTGGCCGACGTGGATCTGTTCGCCCATGCGCAGTAACGGCCACAGCACCGGATCCATGCCGGAGTAACGAACCGTGCCGATTACCCCCCCCACCGGGTGGGTCTGTCCACTGGCGCTGGAGTGGCGGTAACTGCGCACCTTGGCGCCCCGCCAAGTTGTGATCTCGGCCTGCTCCGCCAGCCGCCGGAGGCCGCCCAGGTCGGCCGTCCACGGCGCGGCGCCGCAACTGCGACAGAGGTCGGCGAGGCGGCCGGTGAGGTGCTTGATCAGCAGGGGAAAGGTCGGGAGATCGGCGGTCTCATCCCGAGTCTTCAGCTCGGTGGGGGTGAGGAAGGTAACGTCGGCGCTCGAGGCTGCCGGGCCGGCGGCGAGGTTTTCCAGTTGGATGACGCTGCCGGGTTCGATGTTCAAGACTTCAACCGGCGTGTCCCGGACTCGGCGGAGACTCGCCAAGGCACGGTTCACGGTCGCGGCGTCCTCCATCGCCCGACCCAGCAGGCGCAGCTCAAAGTCAAATTCCTGACCGGCGCCGTAGCCGGAGTCGTCGTCAAGCGGTGGTCGGAGGAGGTACGGGGAGGGGCAGAAGCCCTGACGCCCGGGGACGCTCCACTGCGGCCGGAAGACACGGGCATAGGCGCACGCCCGCCAATCGGAGCACGTCAACTGGCCGGCGCACCCAGGGGTGCAGGCCTGCGCCGCCAACGCCATGCCTACCGCCCCGCGCAGCGTGTTGCCCCGCTCGCGCTGCGGCCAGGGCAATGCCGCCCCCAGCCGCAGCCGCACCCGCAGGGGAAGAATCGAGAGTCGCGGTGGGGCGTACATGGCGCAAGCAAGACGCGGTCTAATAACCGGCTCCGGCATCCTCCTGCGACGGGAACGAACTGGGAATGTCCACGTTCATATAACTGTTGCAACCGGCTCCGGAGTGCTCGGCAGGGAGGCCACATCGGCGGGAACCAACCGAGCAGACCGCGCTGCTCATTATAGTTCGCCATCTCCGAGACACGCGACATCTATTAACTACATGGTAACTTTCAGGGTCTTAATAAATGAGTCACAGCAACACTTGGAACAGGGGTATACTCCGGCGACCCTACCCCGGAGAGGTCAGGCCATGGAGAGAAGCGAGCGAGGTTGGTTTGACCGGTTCGACATGGTCGTCACCGTGTTGGTGCTGGCCGACCTTGTCATCTCGTCGCTCGGTACGCCGGACCGGCCCGCGCTACTGCGCTGGGTGCTGGTGCTGAGCTTGGCCGTCGTCTTTGCCTTCCAGGTCATTCGACCGCGTCTCCGAGTGATGGACGTGGTCAGCGCGGTCATACCCAACTTTGCACTCGAAGACAATTCCGGTGTCTGGCGACGCGCCCGCCAAGGCTACTGCTATCTCGGCGTCAGCGGCGATACCATCCGCCAGCAGTTTTTACGTGAGCTGAATCGGAACGGCTTTCATCGCGACTGTCCGATCCGCGTTCTGTTGCTCCTGCCTTGGTCGGAGTACGTCAGAGAGAGCAAGGCGCACGAACTGGCAGCCGTGCCAAGCGACGAGGAGGTGGCGGCGGTGTCCCGGACCATCGAGACCTCTGCCGCCGCTTACGCCGCGATGGCGCCCCGTCTGCGCATCGAGGTCAGGTTCTACGCCAGCTACATACGCTACTGGGCGCATTACGTCGATGGCGAAGAGGCCTTCATCGGTTACCTGCTGGAGGGACGACCCGGCTTCGATGGTACGGTCCTGTGCTTACGCCGTGGTCGCCACGGGAACACCCTGCTGCGCTACTACCAGGAGGAGTTCGAGCACCTCTGGTCGCGCGCCCTCCCCGTCAATGACTACTTCGCGAACAAGGCGGCCTCCGCTGGTCGAGGGGGTGTCCCATGACGCCGGCGTTGCGTTTCAAGCTGAGAGCAGTGACCGGAATCTGGACAGGCAATGCGGGCGGCCATAATACTTTCCTGCAACTGACCAGCTTCATCGGCAGCATCCGCTGGTGGGCCGAGGCCATCGTGCGCGCCCATGGCATTCACGCTTGCGACCCTGCGACTCCAGCCGGCTGGTGCATGACTCGCCTCTGCCCAATCTGCGAACTCTTTGGCAATCCGGGTTGCGATGGCCGTCCGCCGCAGGCTGCCAAGTTCATGCTGCGGGCATGGGAAGACGGGCCGCCGCCTCTGCGGGCGCGCACCCAACCCTTAGCGGCCGGAGACACATTCAGGCTGGAATTCCATTTTCCGTCCTCTCGCAACCCTGGAGTTTCAATCTGCGACATTGCGCTTCTTGCCAAGACGGTCAGTCTCATTGCCAACTACGGCTCACTTGGCGGCCGGACGATTCGCAAGCCGAACCAGAATGCGCCTGGTACCCAGAGGCACGAGGACTACGGGTTAATCAGCATTCAATCGCTTTCCGGAGTGACGACGACACAAATTGCTGATTGTTGGACCCCAGCAGCCCCGGTTCCGGCCAGCGTGACAGCCTTCCCCAACCTGGACCGTTTTTGGTTTCTGCCGGAGCAGGCGGCCTACCACGACGCGGCGCCATATTTTAACGACCTGCTCGGTCTGACTCAGGCGAATCCGCCCGCCAAAACTCTGTTCCGCGACAATTTGAACAACGTGAGACAACATGTAAGAGGTGTTGTAGGGATGAGCAAAAAGGTGTTTGCATTTGGTGCCCCGGCGCGTATGTGGGGGTACATTCTCGAACCAGCCTTGTGGGACCGTTCACAGATCACTGCTTGGCTTACAGCCGCGGGTGTAAATGCGGCCGGTCTCGTGTGGGGGGAGGACATCAAGTAGTCATGGCAGCCCACTGTTTCGATGCCCCGGTTCAAGGTTCCGCCTCCCAAAAGCGGCGACATTCGCTAAGCCGGCGAGCTTGCGCCGCTTCCTGGCAGCACACCATTCCGAACGCGAACGCGTTTGCGGGCCTGACGCTCCCCTGGTTTTTCCTGCGCTTCCGCTTCACGCTCGCCACGCCATACATGTCCCGTGGGGAAGAAGCCGACAACTACAAGGTCACACGGGATTGGACCTTTAACTGCCCATATGTCCGCGCCAGCACGTGGAAGGGCGTGCTGCTCAGTACCTGTCGCGATATCTTAAACGACAAGCCCAACAAGAAGGAAAGGTTGGAATACCTTTTTGGCACAGAGAAAGCGGTCGTCGTTGCCGGAGCCGACGTGGAAGGGCGTCGCGGGCACCTCCACTTCTTTCCGACTTTCTTCGACGTTGAACCACGGCCCGCCTACCTCATGCCCATGCCGCGCAAGACTCGCGGCGGCGGTACGTTGGCCACCTTGGAGGCTGTCATGCCCGGGGCGACAGGTGATTTCGCCATCCTGCTGGCTGCCGATTTGGTCACCGACATCGGTTGGTATGCTCGATTCATTTCGGGGGCAATCTTTTTTCTCCTCATCCGCGATGGCTTCGGCGGGAAGCGTCTCAAGGGTTTTGGGTTGGCCCGGCAGCAGGTCACCGAGGTTTCCCTTTGGACCCCCGCGGTGGGCCCACGTAACCTCGGAGAAATTGCGCTTTCTACGCTTCACGACCGCGTTTCTGTCGAGTTGAGGGGCACCACACCGTGAGCGCAACGGTGACAAGTCGATTGAGCGCCGGACGGGAGTGGATTCTCGCCGGCGAGTTCTGCTCCCTGCTGCACGATCTTGGGAAGCTGAGCGCACAATTTCTCAGGTACCGCCAGACGTGGCACGCGAGCCCAACCGGCTTCTCCCTGGGCGACCCACACGAGTGCCGCTTCATTACCGGGATGATGTCCCTGACCCCGCCTTCAGAGGTCGGGCTACTTACGCAGATCAGGTGTTTTCCGTCTGTCGATCCAGGCCCGGGCTTCTCGCCAGACCAGGTCATGGAAACGCATGTCAGGCTGCCTGCCGGGGCGTCCGTCTACGAACGGGCGCTCAAGCACGGCGATAGTCTCGATTCCGCTCTTGATCGCAATAACCCCCTCTTTTCGGCGGAACAGACCGACCGGAAAGGGGGGAGCCGGTGGCCCGTTTTCCGGAGCAACGTGTTTGGCTGGGAAGCCCCTGAGACCGAGGTCACCGGCGCTGCACTCGAGACTTCGCGCGACAAACTCTTCGCTGCATTTGCAACCGGCCAACTGGTAACCAAGTGTTGGCTAGCGACTCCCGGGTTCCAAGCCAGGGAAAAGTTGTTTGATGTTCTCCGGCGCCACTTCGAACCTGCCTGCAGCGACACCACGCGCCCGGGCAACGACACCTCGCTTTGGGAGCATACCTACGCGGTGGCCAGCCTCACCAAGGCGCTGCAGGCCTACTGCCTCATCTACGGTGCGCCGCAGAACTTCAAATGGCGGAGTCCCTATTATCGCCTGTGGGCCATCGGCTGGGACGCCCTCGGCTTCATCTCGCGTGGCCAGAAACTGCATGACCTCGGCGCCCGCCGGGAGCTTCTTAAGGCGCTGCGGAACCGCTGCCGCGAAGTCGTCGAAGTTGACCTAGCGCTGGGCAATGCGGTCTACGAGGACGACAACTCGCTGGTGTTTCTGGTGCCTGCCGTCGAAAAAGCCAACGGCGATGAAGATGAATACGGGAAGTTGTTAAAACAACTCAAACGCGATCTGAGGCACGCCTGTCTCGACATCAGCAGCGGCGAGGTGTTGCCACACTTTGCCGAGTCGGGTAACACCAGTGACACCACCGAGACCGCCAATGTCTTGGCGCAATTGTCCCCGAAGAATCTGCGCCGCTTTAAGGCGCTCGACGCCGATGATCACGATGCCATCGCAGCGGCCATCGCGAAGACATCGGAAAAGGTGGCTGCGGATAACTGTTCAATCTGCGGACTCCGCCCAGCCAACGCTCCAGACGTCGAGGATCGTATTTGTGAACTGTGTCAACAACGTCGCGTTGCCTACGGCGGGGCGCAGCGCAACACGGATCGCGCCGATTCGCTGCTGCTTGACGAGATTGCGGACGGCAACGGTCGGATGGCGCTCCTGGTCGGTCGCTTCGGGCTCGACAGGTGGCTCAACGGCGCAATGATCCGCAGCCTGTTCGTGACCGAGGCGCAGGGGCTGACGCGCGAGGTCGCGGAGCTAGGCTTGGCAAAGGAGTTCGCAATCGACGAGGGTAGAATACAGCGCGAGTTGGCGGCTCTTTATCCTGGTACCCCTTATTACAACTTCGACCGTATCAAGGTGGAGTGCGAAGCGATCCGCGACGTGGTTCAAAATAGTCCGATCTCCGCGGCAGAAACGAAGCGCGCCAATTTGACATGCTTCCTTTACGATCGCCGCATCACCAGCGCCGGGCAGGTCAACCAGAACGCCAAATCCTGCGCCAGCGTCGCCACACCCGATCCGTGGTTTCCGAATCGTATCAACGCCAAGTCGCCAACCCCGTCCTCGCTCCTCGATGTATGGATGACCACGGGGGAGTTCTTTCAGTCATTTGCCCGCCCTGCCGGGAACCCGGTTGCATGGCTGGCCGAGGTGACCGGAGAACGCCAACGTGTGGGTCGTCCCGTGGAGTCGCAGCATGATTTAATCCCCTACGCGGTCTATGCGGCCGTCGCGGAGGGCGGTGACACTGTCGAGTTCTACGTCGATGTTCCGAAGGACGGGAGTCCATGCATGGCATGGTTCCCGATGCTGAAGGGCCTACCGCCGCGAGCTCTGGACCAGATCAGCTTGGACGGCAGTCGTGTCCACGGTGCAACGATTCGCCTGTCGGATGAATCGAAGTCAGTTTCCTATCGGCCCTTTCGCGAGATCCTTGCCACACCCCAGATCTTTCTTGCACTGGTTCCCGGGGATGCCGCGCTGACGGCGACGGAACTCGTCGTCGAGCAGTATCGCCAACGTTTCGGCAAGGTCTGGGGCCGCCTGCCATTGTCGGTCGGCGCGATCTTATTTGACCGGCACATGCCGATGTTCATCGTGCTTGACAGCGCCCGGCGCATGCTGGCGAACTTCGCAGACCAGGAAACGACGTGCGAGACATGGAAGTTGGCGTCCGCCACGGCCGACACGGGGGCGTGTGGGCAACTGGAGTTTACCAATGGCCTGCGATGGGAAATCCCGACCGCGTTGGGCGACGGTCAGACGGATTATTACCATCCTTACCAGGTCGTTCCCGGGGCCCAGCCGCTCGATGGAACCAGCTTCTTCCCTACGCCGGTCGGAAACGTCCTGCACGTGTCGGATGTGAAGGCGGATCAGGAGATGCAGGTGGCGGAGTGCCGGTTTAAGCTGAAATATCTCGACAACAGTGCGGCGCGCTTCGAAGGGGCGGGCGGCGAGATCTCGCTGCGGCTCGAGGCCGCAACGCAGAAACTCGTCCGTTTGTGGCGGGTCCTGACCGACTCCGGGGTTTCTGACGCGGCGCTGCGCGGCCTGGGGGCTCGACTTGGCGATCTTGCCCGGCGCTGGAACGTGGAGTTTCCACTTACCACGACGCCACAGGGATCGAGCGCCGAGTGGCTGGCACTCGCCGATATTGATATTCGCCGCACGCTGCCCACGGTTCGCGACGCCGAATTGGATCTGGTCCTCGCGAGCGTGCGTGATGGCCTCCTGCTCGACACGCTCAAGGTATTTTATCAAGGCTTGAAACGGAGTTTATCTGATGAACGCAGCAGCAGTTCCGTCGCCACCCGCGGTCCCGAGGCTATTTCGACAGTCCCGTCACTGGCTGTGGGCCCTTGATCCGGTCCACGTGGGAAGCGGACGCGAGATGCTGACCCGCATCGATCTCCCCGTCGTGCGGGAGTCGGGAACGGGGTTACCCGTCATTCCCGGCACCGGCCTCTCCGGTACGGCCCGCGCCTACGCCGCCATGCAGATCGACAGAAGCAGATGCGCCGGAAAGGGCGGCGGGGACGGAACCGAGCATTGCGGCCGGCCCGACTGTCCCATCTGTATCGCCTTCGGCTACTCGCGCGGTACAGCAGGAAGCCGTCAAGGCTTGGTCCAGATCTCGACCGCTCACATTCTGCTTGCACCCATCGCCACACGTTCCGGGACGGTCTGGGTCACCTCAAGGGAACGCCTCGCAACAGCAGGCTTGACTGGGGACGCGCCAGCTCCAGCAGACGACTCGCACTTCCTGCCGTCGTGGGTCGCAGCACCTGCGGACCCTGCCAACGGGGATTTTGGGTGGCTCGAGCTTCAGCGCGGTCCCCGGTTACCTTCCACTCCCAGAACCTGGACGTTTCCATCCAGCGTCAAGGATGGGGCCGCGGCGGCCCCATCCGGCTTACCGGCGGCGATCACAGGACGATTGTCAAAGGTGGCCGTGGTTCCCGATTCCATCTTCCCGACGCTTGTTAATGACAACCTAGAAGTCCGCACCTCGGTCGCCATCGATCCCAATACCGGCGCTGCGGAAGACAAGGCGCTGTTCACGTATGAAGCCATTCCCAGGGCGACACTGTTCTGGTTTGACGTCACGGTCAGCAGCCCGACCACAATGGGAAATGTCAACGTTGACTTTGCGGCCTTGGAGACGGCCGTCAAGGATGGCTTGAAGCTGATGCCGTTCCTCGGGGTTGGCGGCATGACGACGCGCGGCCTGGGGCGGGTCGAGATCCACGAGTAGGAGGTGAACTGACATGCCGTACACACCCACTCTCGAACCACTCTGCGCCTGCAAGGGGAGGGAGTTCGCCGCCGCCGCCGGCAATCACGGGGAGACGCTCGCCTTGGGCATGGCCGAAGTGACTCGGCACCAGGGTCTTTACGCGGGCTTCGAGTTCGCGAAACAGGAGGGTGGCGAACTAGTTGCCAGTGTTTGCAAGTCTCTCCTGGTTGATGCCGGCGTGATGACGGATCAGGAAAGCATTAAACGACATGTGGCCACCAATTTGGGTCGCCTTCTCGCGGCACGTAAGCTCATTTTGCGAATGTGTGATTTCGCCTACCTGCACGCCCGTGGGATGCGGGTACGTTCATGAGCACCTGGTTGTGCTACCAGCTTGTCTTTCGGGCCGAAAGCGACGTGTGTCTGGGTTTCGACCGCCTCGGTTTTGTCCAGCGGACCCGGTATTTTATCCCGGCGCATAACTTCTGGGCGGCGGCAACCGTTGCGCTCGCGCACGGCAGCGATATGAACTACGGCAAAGCTGGCACGGAAGCGGAAAAGAATCTCCGCTTCACACCGTTTTACGTCTGGCGCAATTCCGAGTTCGTGTTCCCCTGGAACGACCCCGCCAAATTCGAACGCACCTATGTCGGTGCGCGAACGCGCGCCACCATCGAGAGCAGCACGGCAACCGCCGCCGAAGGGGGTCTTTTCGAGCTGGAGTACCTTATCTCCCGGCCCGATGGCGAGCAACTCTCCCTTTCGGGCTACGCTTGGGTGCGCCAGACGGCCCAGTGCGACCTAGCCGGCCTTCTGCGGTTCATTGCCATTGGCGGAGAGCGCAAGTACGGGTGGGGCCGGCTGCGCCTGACTACCCTCTCGGAAGCATCTGACGTCTTCGGTCACGCCATGAAGTTGGACGAGGAAGAACCGCGCGTTACGCTTGATAATGGAACGATCCTGCCGGCCCATCTGTGCGTTGCGGGATGCAAGGCTGCGATGGCCGGCGACATCGAACCCCTGACCGGGCGAACGTGGGACGCCGCCAAGGGCCCGGGTCGAGCACCGGCGAACGCGCCCATCTTATGCTGGGCGCCAGGGACGCAGATCGCAGGCAAGATGAGCGCGACGGTCGGCCCGAAAGGCGTCTGGCAAGCCTGTGTCAACAGCGGAGGAAGAAGTCCGGAGATTGCCGATTAGGAAAGTCCACTTTTTGATGTTTTCCGGTATTCTGAACGGGTAAGCCGTCTTGATGACGTTAGTTCCCTTCGGATCCTCACAGCTCGATGTGTCGACGGCCCAGGGCGAGGATCGCGCTGTACGACGTCAGTTCGAGTCGCTCTCGCTTCGTCTTCCAACAGTTACATTCGGGGTATGTACGCCAGCCTTGCAGGGAACGCGGTAGCACACGCCTCGGATACCCTGCCGGGCATTGGCGTGCCGAAGCTCGTCTCGGCTGCTCCGCGCGCTCAATCGCGGCGCCGCGTTTCCTGATGCGTGGCCCTCGACCTTCCCGTGGGTTATCCGCGAGTTCGCAATCGCGTCCTTACCGCGCTGCGCTTCCTGATCTGGGTTATGTATTTTCCCGTTTTGGAGAAAAGGGTGGTCGCAATCGCGTCTTTACCGCGCTGCGCTTCCTGATCGTTCGCGAATATTCCTGACAGCACCGCTGGCCGCAAGGACCGTCGCAATCGCGTCCTTACCGCGCTGCGCTTCCTGATGGGCCTCATCTGGGACGGCAATGTTGGCTTCCTCGTGTCGCAATCGCGTCCTTACCGCGCTGCGCTTCCTGATTATCCAAGGAGAAAAAATGATGACGGACCGCGTTGCAGAGTCGCAATCGCGTCCTTACCGCGCTGCGCTTCCTGATGCGCGCTTGGAAACCAGTCGCCAAACTTGAACACGATTGAGTCGCAATCGCGTCCTTACCGCGCTGCGCTTCCTGATATCTACCCCCGGGGCAACTTTGCGTAATTGGGCTACTCAACTTGTCGCAATCGCGTCCTTACCGCGCTGCGCTTCCTGATGGAAGGCACCTCCCAAAGGAGGAGTGATTCCAAGCTAAGTCGCAATCGCGTCCTTACCGCGCTGCGCTTCCTGATCGCCCACCATCACTTTCACCAAGCAATCGTATTCTGGGTCGCAATCGCGTCCTTACCGCGCTGCGCTTCCTGATGAGATCATTACAAGAATGGCTTGGCCAACGGTGTAAAGTCGCAATCGCGTCCTTACCGCGCTGCGCTTCCTGATAAGAGCGTCCACCGTCTGTTTATTCCCGATGGGTATCACGTCGCAATCGCGTCCTTACCGCGCTGCGCTTCCTGATGTTGCGAGACCAATACTCTGGAAAATCCGGACGGAAGTTTGTCGCAATCGCGTCCTTACCGCGCTGCGCTTCCTGATTCATATTCACACGGACCGTGGTACAAACACGGTTCGTTCGTCGCAATCGCGTCCTTACCGCGCTGCGCTTCCTGATGATGTCGAGATTGTGCTCGTGCACTTCGACGAGGACATGTGTCGCAATCGCGTCCTTACCGCGCTGCGCTTCCTGATTCCGTGTGTCCTTGCCAATATGGGGTCCAACCCCAATGCAATGTCGCAATCGCGTCCTTACCGCGCTGCGCTTCCTGATAGCGAAGGTGGCGGAGAGGGGTGGTTCGGAGACTCCATCTACGTCGCAATCGCGTCCTTACCGCGCTGCGCTTCCTGATATTTCTTGTCCACTCTGTAAGAAGGGAATATTGAATGTCGCAATCGCGTCCTTACCGCGCTGCGCTTCCTGATGTGTTGACACTTCGCGTCAAGGAGGCGTATTGGAGGTCGCAATCGCGTCCTTACCGCGCTGCGCTTCCTGATCCTACCCCAAATCCGGGTCTTTGTTTTCAAGCATCGCCACGCCGTTTTTTGCAGACCTGCAAGTCACCGTTCGGTCACCCGCCCTGATCGCCGTTCTTCCCGCTCTTCAAAATCCCGTCCTGATGATTGACGGGCAAGGGGTTCTCCCAACTGCGCACACCCCATTGACTGTTCCGTTACCAGCGGCACCCGGTTATCGGCCGGTCGGCAACGGTCGTTCTATGGGACGTGACAGCTCTGCCACGGGCTACGATGTCGCAGCAACAAACCGACGCCCTCGACCAGCTTTGCCTTCTGCCATGCCTCCTCGGATTAAGAGCATCGCGAGCGCAACATGACCAATGGGCAAACGCTTTGGGTTTCGAGCGCAGCCACTCGGCATCGCAACTGCCGGCCGCCAGACTGCATCGTAGGCCGGTCCTGGCAGGGAAGCGGGGCACATCGTGGTCGCCTCTCATCACTCACCGCTCATCACTCGTCACTCATCACTCATCACTCGTCACTCATCACGCACTACTCGTCACCCATCCCCGTTCAATACGCCGGGCCGGCGCTGTCGGCTGCTTCCGTGCGGAAGAGGGCGCTGTAGTCCTTGACCGTGACGTCCAGCTCGCGCGACTTGGTTTTCTGGACGATCTCGTCGAGTGCCGCCTCGATGCTCAGCACGCGCTGCTCTTTCACGCCGTAACGGCGTACCGTCACCGTCTGGTCCGCGAGTTCGTTCTTGCCCACCACCCACATATAAGGAAGTTTCTGCATCTCCGCTTCCCGGATGCGGTAGTTGATCTTGTTGGTGGGCTCGGAGTACTCGACCCGCAGCCCCGCTTGGCGGGCGCGCTGCACCACCTGCTGGGCGTACTCCGCCTGGCCTTCGGCGATGGGCAGCACCTGTGCCTGCACCGGGGCCAGCCAGGTGGGCAGCGCGCCGGCGAAGTGCTCGAGCAGGATGCCGATAAAGCGCTCCATCGAGCCGAACAGCGCGCGGTGAATCACCACCGGCGTCTTGGGATGGTTGTCGGCGCCGATGAACTCCAGCTCGAAGCGGCGCGGTAACTGGAAGTCGAGCTGCACGGTGCCGCACTGCCACTTGCGGTTGATGCTGTCGTGCACCATGACGTCGATCTTGGGGCCGTAGAATGCCCCGCCGGCGGCGTCCACCGTGAAGGGCCGCCCGGCGAGCGTCAGCGCCTGGCGCAGGGCGGCCTCGGCCTTCTCCCAGAGTTCCGGGGCGCCCATCGCCTTCTCCGGACGCGTGGCCAGCGAGACCGAGTACTTCAGTCCAAAGTGCGAGTAGATCAGGTCGAGCAAGTGCATGACGCGCACGATCTCGTCCTGGATCTGGTCCTCGTCGAGGAAGATGTGGGCGTCGTCCTGGGTGAAGGTGCGGGCGCGCATCAGGCCGTGCAGCGTTCCCATGGGCTCGTTGCGGTGCAGGATCTGGCCCTCGCTGATGCGCAGCGGCAGCTCGCGGTAGGAGTGCTGCTTGATCTTGTAGTAGAGCATCGTGTCGGGGCAGTTCATGGGCTTGAGCGCCATGTTGATCTCGCCCGACTCGTCGTCCTTCACCAGGAACATGTCCTTGCGGTAGTGCTCCCAGTGCCCGGAGGTCTCGAAGAGGTCCTTGCGGTAGAGCTGCGGGTTGAGGATCTCCTGGTAGCCGGCGGCGGTGTGTGTCTCGCGCCAGAGGCGGCGCAGCTCCTCGCGCAGCGTGACGCCCTTGGGATGCCAGAAGGGGGAACCGGCTGCCCAGGGGTGGAAGGTGAACAGGTCGAGTTGCTTGCCCAGCGCGCGGTGGTCGCGCGCCTTGGAGTCCTCGAGATACACGAGGTACTGTTCCAGCTCTTCCGGCGTCTCCCACGCCGTGCCGTAGAGCCGCTGCAGCATGGGCTGCTTCTCGTCGCCGCGCCAGTAGGCGCCCGCCAGGCTGAGCAGCTTGAAGTGCCCGCAGATCTCGCCCGTGGCCACATGCGGGCCGGCGCAGAGGTCAATGAAACGGTCCTGCTTATAGAGCGTGACCGTCTGGTCGTGAAGCCCGGCGATCAGCTCCAGCTTGTAACGCTGCTGCCACTCCTCGAAGAGTTGCAGGGCGGCGTCGCGCGCGATCTCGGCCCGGAAGAACTGGGGGGCGCGGGCCGCGATCTTGCGCATGCGCTTCTCGATCTCCGGCAGGTCCTCGTTGCCGAGCTGCCGCGGCAGCTCCATGTCGTAGTAGAAGCCGTTCTCGATGGGCGGGCCGATGGCCAGCTTGGCGCCCGGAAACAGCTCGCGCACCGCCTGCGCCATGATGTGCGAGGCGGAGTGGCGGATGCGCCACAGGCGGTCCTGGCGCGGCAGCGTGGCGGGCATCACGCTGGGCTCCCAGCGCAGCGTGGTGAGGATCTCGTCGGCAACCGGCATTGTGGAAGTTTACCAGCGACGCTGGCGCGTCGGCCACGCTGGTCCCCGGTGGTTATCGCCCTGGGGCCCGCAACTTGGCAGAGACACTGCCCGCTCCACGGTCTACAATCCGGCAGCCCATGCCCTCGCCCGCCATTCCCGCGCCGCTCACGGAGCCCATCACCGTCCGACGACGCTGGATGGTGATGAGCCTGCTGTCGCTGGCCACCTTCATCAACTACCTCGATCGCGGCAGCATCGGCGTGGCGATGCCGGTGATGAAAGGCGAACTGCACCTGAGTCCCTGGCAGCAGGGCCTGGTCTTTTCCTCGTTCTTCTGGACCTACGCCGCCATGCAGATCCCGATGGGCTGGCTGGTGGACCGCATGGCGATCAAGTGGCTGTATGCCGGGGCGTTTGCCCTATGGTCGCTGGCCGCGGCCGCCACCGGGTTGGCGCAGGGCATCCTCAGCCTGCTGGTATTGCGCGTCCTGCTCGGCATCGGCGAGTCCATCTATCTGCCGGGGGGCGTGAAGGTGGTGAGCCGCCAGTTTCCGCCGGACAAGCGCACGCTGCCCTCCGGGTTTTTCGATCTGGGCGCCAAGCTGGGGCTGGCGGCGGCGACGTTCCTCGATGCGTGGCTGCTGATCCATTACGGCTGGCGCAGCCTGTTCTTCCGCACCGGCGGACTTGGCCTGCTCTGGCTGTTGCCCTGGGTCTGGCTCTACCCTGGCCGGGCGGACACCGAGGGACCGCCGCGCGTCCGCAGTCCCCGCCGCACCACGACGTTGTTTAAGGACCGGGCGTTGCTCGGACTCTGCCTGGGTTTCTTCTGCTGGGATTACTTCTGGTACTTCCTGGTCTTCTGGCTGCCGAGTTACCTGGTGGCGGTGCGGCACATCAGCCTCAGCCAGCTCAAATTCATTGGCGCGCTGCCGTATCTGATCATGGCCGCCACCGAGGCGATCGGCGGCGGGCTGGCCAACCGCTGGATTGGCCGCGGCCGCGATCGATCCCTGGTCACGAAAGGGCTGATCGCCGTGGGTCTGGCCTTCGGGCTGTTTGTGCTGCCGGCGGCCTACGCGGCGACCACGCGCAGTGCCGTTATCTTTCTCTGCCTGGCCTCGCTCAGCGGACTGCTGACGGCCAATATCCTGGTGGTGCCGCAGTACTGCGCGCCTCCCGACCAGGTGGCGTTGTGGACCGGCATCCAGAACTTCTGGGGCAACGTCGGCGGGGTGATTGCGCCGGCTTTGACCGGTTACCTGGTCGGTCGCACCGGCTCGTATCTCAGCGCGTTTGTCTGTGCGGCAGCGCTGCTGGTCGCCGGCATTGTGGCGTATGTGTTCGTCGTGCCGCACATCGAGCTGCCGCGGGCGGGAGAGACGGCAGCTACGTTGTGACCATTCTTCCCCGGTGCTAGACTCTCGCCGAACGGCGCAACCGGGGAAGGCGAAACTGGGGACGGTTATGTATTGCCCGCAATGTGGATCACAATCGCCGGCCGGCGCCACATTCTGCGCGCGTTGCGGCACGCACGTCCAAGGCGGCGCGCCCCTGCGGACGGTGTCCATCAGCGAGAAGAACGCCGGCTTGGCGGCCGTTCTCTCCTTTTTCTGGTGCGGCTTGGGACAGATCTACAACGGGCAGATCGCCAAGGGCGTCACCATGGTGGTCTGCTACTTCATCTCGTTTCTGCTGTTCTTCGTCCTCCTCGGATTCCTGACCACCCCGGTACTCTGGATCTGGGGCATGGTGGATGCCTATCAGACCGCGGAAAAAATGAATACGGCCATGCGTTCGGGCGCGCCAGGGCTGAACGTATAAGTCGAGCCGGCGCGCCCCTCCGCCCGACTCCGCTCAGGAGGCCAGCTTCTTGCTGCCCACCTCGCGCGGGCCGGATTCGCCGAGCCCCTTGATCTCGATGCGGCGTGGCAGCGCCTTTTCCGCCACCGGCGCCGTCAAAGGTCAGAACCCCGTTCTGGTAGTTGGCCTCGATCTTGTCGACTTCCACCGCCTCGGGGAGCGTGATGGCGCGTTCGAAGCGGCCATAGGTGAACTCGCGGTGGATGAACTTGTCGTCGCTGGGCTGCGACTGGCTCTGATGCTCGCCGCTGATCTGGATCTCATTGCCATGGACCTGAAGGTTGACCTTTTTGGGATCCACGCCGGGAATCGCCACGCGAATGTGGAACCGGTTCCCCTCCATGTAGGTCTCCACCGGTGGCACCCACGCTTGTTCGGTCAGTTGCCGCCAGGCGGAGCTGCCCAAGGGGCGGTAGAAACGGGTAAAGATGTCGTCGAAGCTGTTGCGAAAATCCATCAGGTCCTGCAGGAACGGATCGCGGCGGACCAACTCACTCCTGGTCATGGGGACACCTCTTTGATTAACGATGATTTTTCCAGCGCTGGGGATGCGCTCAAGCGGCGACTGGGAGCTCAGGAGTGGGCTCTGCCGCGGCGCTTGCCCCGCGCCGGTGCTTCTTTGGATGCGGCGGCAAAAAACTTGGTTACGCGCGCCGCGCTCCACCCGCCGCGGCGGCCGTCCCCAGATACGTCCCATGCACTGCATTGTGTCGCGGCGCACAGAAGTCCGAATGAGGGCATGACAGGAAGTCGAGTCACGCAAAGTCCCCTATACTAGGTGTGGCAGTTATCTGCGGGTCACGCGACGGACGCCTGCGCCGTGTCCCGCGCATCATACCAGGCGAATCTGCCCGCGCCCCTCCCCGGGGTTGCGCGGGCAGCGATTGAGGAGTGTGGATCATGTCCCTACGCCGTCTTCTTGCCTTCCTGTTTCTTCTTCCCGCCGCCCTGGTGCTCGGCCAGTCCACCGGCCAGATCGTGGGCAGCGTCACCGACAGCACCGGCGCTGCGGTTCCCGCCGCGCAGATCCAGGTCAGCGGCAAGCTGACCGGCGTGGAACGGACGCTGACCAGCGATGCCGTGGGCAGTTTTGTCGTACCGGATCTGCGCATCGGCAGCTACAGTCTGAAGGCCACCGCGCCCGGCTTTGCCCCGCGTTCGATCGGGGACGTGCACGTGGAGGTCAGCCAAACCACCACGGTCACTATCACTCTGGGAGTTGCGGCAGCTGTCAACGAAGTCACTGTAAGCGGCGTGGCGCCAGTGATTGACCGAGCCACCGTGGTGACGGGCGACGTGGTCACCCAGAAGACCGTGCAGGAGATTCCGCTCAACGGGCGACACTTCGTCGAGCTGGGTGTGCTGGTTCCGGGCTCGCTGGTGGCGCCACAGGCCGGCTTTCTCACCTCGCCGATTCGCGGCCAGGGCGCGCTGGCCTTCATCACCGCCGGCAACCGCGAGGACACGACCAACTTCTTGATCAACGGCGTGAACCTCAACGACATGATCCAGAACCAGATCACCTTCCAGCCCTCGATTGATACGGTGGCGGAATTCAAGGTGGATAACAGCACCCCGGATGCACAGAATGGGCGGAACAGCGGCGCAGTGGTCAACATCGCCACGCGCTCTGGGAACAACGAGCTGCACGGCGAGGTGTTCGAGTTCCTGCGCAACGAGAAGCTGGATGCGCGGAACTTCTTTGCGCCGGTGAAGAACCCCTATAAGCGCAACAATTTTGGGGCGGCGCTGGGCGGCCCGCTGCGCCACGACAAGATTTTCTATTTCGGCAGCTACGAAGGCGTCCGCCAGGCGCAAGGCCTGCCCCTGAACACGCCAGTGCTGACCAACGCACAGCGCAGCGGCGTCACCGATGCCGCGGCGCAGAAGCTGCTGGCTCTGATCCCGCTGCCCAACGATGCCACCGGAACCCGTTTCGTCGGTTCGCTGGCGGCGCCGGTCAGGATAGACCAGGGCACGGGCGACATCCAAGCGAACCTGGGCTCGGCCGACACGCTGCATGGCTACTACGCTTTGCAGTCCGACAGCCGCATTGAACCGACCCTGCAGGGCGACAACCTGCCCGGCTTCGGCGATTCCCGCAAGGCGCGCCGCCAAGTATTCACCTTCAGCGCCGACCACATCGTATCCCCGGCTACGGTCAACAGCCTGCGCCTGGGGCTCAACCGTATCCACATCACCTTCGGCCCCAACACCCAGTTGAAGGCGACGGATTACGGCATCGCGGCCGGCAGCACCTCGCCGCTTCTGCCCTTCGTGAGCCTGGCCGGTGGCTTCGCCATCGGCGGGCCGGCGGGCTTCCCGCAGGGGCGCTCCGATACCGGCATCGTGGTGGCGGACACGCTCAGCACGCTGCGCGGCCGGCACTATATTCAACTGGGCTATGAGGGGCGCCGCGCCCTTTCCAACAACTTCAGTGCCACGCCGGGCTTCGCTGCCTTCTCCTCGCTGGCCAACTTCCAGGCCGGACGCCTCAGCTTCTTCTCCACCACGCAAGGCGCCAACAACAGCGACATCGCCGTGAACTCGATCGGCGGTTTCGTGCAGGACACCTTCAAGGTCAACTCCCGGCTTACCCTGGTGGGAGGCTTGCGCTATGACTTCAACGAAACCCCGATTGACACCGGCAACCGCTACGTCGTGGTCAATCCTGTCAACGGTGGCCTGATCCCCTCGACCTCGCCCTACCACGCCCCGGCGAAACTGTTCCAGCCGCGCGTCGGCATCAACTGGGATCCGCGCGGCGACGGCAAGGAAGCCATTCGCGCCGGCTACGGCATCTACGCCGACCAGCCGGTGCTGAACTCGGTGACCGGACTGACCGGCAATCCTCCATTCGCCATCCCCATCTTTGCGCAGCCCACGCCCACGACACCGGTGCTGCTCGACACGCCGCTGGCGAACAGCAAGACCGGGGGCATCTCGCCCTCGACGATAGATCCCAATTTCCGTGGCGATTACGTGCAGGACTGGAACATCAACCTGCAACGCCAGCTCACCGCGGCGCTGGGCTTCCAGGCCGGCTACTACGGTAGCAAGGGCACCCACCTCCGCCTGGCGCTCAACCAGAACGAGGGCAATCCCTACGCCGCCTTCGGGCGCAGCTACGGCATCATCAACGAGATCACCGACGGCGGCAACTCGCTCTACAACGCGCTCTGGTTCAGCCTCAAGCAGCACGTCGCCAGCGGCCTTGAGTTCGATACCAACTACACCTACTCGAAGTCCATTGACTACAACTCGCTCAACTCGCAGGGCATCACCGTGCAGGACAGCCACAACTTCCGCAACGACCGCGGACCCAGCGACTACGATGCCCGGCATCACTTCAGCCTGAGCGGCGTGTACTCGGTGCCGTATCACCAGATGCTTCTGAAAGACTGGCAGATCTCGAGCATCCTGGTATTGCAGTCGGGCAACCCGTTTACGGTGCGTGTCCCGGGTGGCAACCCGGTGGGTGGCGTGGCGGGCACGCTTCGCCCCAACATGAACGGCGACTCGAAGCTGAGCAACCCCACCCCGAATCTGTACTTCAACCCGGCCGTATTCTCCTTGCCCGCCAAGGGCGCGATCGGCAGCGAAGGCCGCAACGCACTCTACGGCCCCGGCTTCAACAACCTCGACTTCTCCATCGCGCGCAACTTCAACGTCCTGGAACGCGCCACGCTGCAGTTCCGCAGCGAGTTCTTCGACGCGCTCAACCTCACCAACTTCGGGCAGCCCATCGCCACCTTCGGCAGCCCGCTGCTCGGCCAGATCCTGAGCACGCGCTTTGCCCCGGGCGACTCCGGCAGCTCGCGCCAGATCCAGTTCGGGCTGAAGATCAGCTTCTAACAAGGTTGTCGGTTATCGGTTTTCGGTTGTCGGTAACACGAACACAACGGGTTCGCCCGGGGCGGGAGGTGTTGCGTTTGTGTTACCGACAACCGAAAACTGACAACCGACAACCGTTTCACCGTCGTCTGGAGTGCGCCATGAAGCGCAGCAGGAAGAGGAAGAAATTCAAGAAGTCGAGGTAGATCGAGACCGCCAGACGTCCCGCTTGCGCCCAGGTGTTGTCTGGCGACTGCTTCATGCGGGAAAAGTCGTACAAGAAATACCCGGTAAACAAAGCCATGCCGAAGACGGCATACGCTTTGGAGACGCGCTCCGAAAAGCCGCGGAACATCCCGACCACCGCCACCACGATCAGGCCCAGCAGGCCGAAGCTCAGCCACTTGCCCAGCCCGGCGGTGTCCACTGCGGTCAGGTTGGCAATTGCGGCGGAGGCGGCCATAACCGCGGCACTGATTCCGAAGGCAGACGCCACGGTTTCGGCGCCAAGAGCATCGACGTACATGGCCAATGCCGGTCCAAGAATCAGCCCTTCGAGACATCCCCACCCCATCATGGCGGCCACCAGCAGTGGCAGGCTGAGCGCACCCATGAAGAGGTAGAGCACGATCAGTCCGACGAACGAGCCAATGGCGGCCGCCCAGTACGCCGGACCGCGCAGGGCACGCCCCTTCCACGCCCCCACCAAGCCGCCCAGCAGGGTCAGGCCGAGCAGGGTGAACGTCTTGCCGGCAAGGCTGGATGGGTAGAGCAGTCCCAAGCCGACAGTCATACCGAGAACCGCAACAATGGTCAGGATCGGACGGGAGTTCAACGAGAACTCCGGCGTTTCACGTACCGCTAATTCCTGCATAAGCGCAGGCTAGCACAGGCTCGAGGAGAAGGCCGAAGGGAGAAGGCCGAAGGGCGCACAGGCATCAGGAGACAGCCCTAAGGAGACAGCCGTCGGAAGTCGCCCCTCCGCCTTCGGTCCTCGGCCTTCGTCTTCCAGCCAGCGGCTACAATGGAACGAATGCTCAAGACGCCCCAGGATCGTACCCGAGACCTGCTCGACGCGCTCGAACACCGCATTCTGGTGCTCGACGGCGCGATGGGGACGATGCTGCAGCAGCGGCAACTGACGGCGGCCGATTTCGGCGGCGCCGATCTGGAAGGCTGCAACGAGAACCTGGTGCGTACCCGACCCGACGTAGTGCAGGACGTCCATCGCGCCTACTACGCCGCCGGCGCCGACCTGGTGGAAACTAATTCCTTTGGCAGCACGCCGCTGGTCTTGGCGGAGTACGGCCTCGAGGCACATGCCTTTGAGATCAGCAGGCTCTCGGCTCAGTTGGCCCGGCAAGCCGCAGATGAGTTCAGCCGCCCCGGGCGGACACGTTTTGTGGCCGGCTCCGTCGGTCCCACCACCAAGGCGATCACGGTCACCGGCGGGGTCACGTTTCCGCAGCTCATCGAGACGTTTTACGTACAGGTGAAGGGCCTGATCGAGGGCGGCGCCGACGTTCTACTGGTGGAGACGGCGCAGGATACGCGCAACATCAAGGCCGCCTTGCTGGCGATTGATCGCCTGCGCTGCGAGCTGGAACGCGACATCCCGGTCATGATCTCGGGCACCATCGAACCGATGGGCACCATGCTCGCCGGGCAGAACGCCGAGGCGCTGTGGGTCTCGCTGGCCCATGCCCCACTGCTTTCGATCGGACTGAACTGTGCCACCGGGCCCGAGTTCATGACCGATCACATCCGCACCCTGCATCGCCTCTCGCACCGCTACGTCTCGTGCTATCCCAACGCCGGGCTGCCCAACGAGGACGGCCTGTACCTCGAGACCCCGACCACGCTGGCGGCGCAATTGGAGCGCTTCGTGGAACACGGCTGGCTGAATATCGTTGGCGGATGCTGTGGCACGACACCCGACCATATTCGTGCGCTGGCGCAGATGGTCGAGGGCAAGGCCCCGCGCCAGCGGCCCGGCGCCACCCATCGCGCCTTCTATGCCGGCATTGAAGCCATCGAGGCCGATGACAGCAATCGTCCCCTGATCGTCGGCGAACGCACCAACGTGGTCGGCTCCCGACTCTTCAAGGATCTGGTGGGGGCGGAGCAGTGGGAGGAGGCGAGCGAGATCGCCCGCCGGCAGGTCAAGAACGGCGCCCACATCGTGGACGTCTGCCTGCAGAGCACCGAGCGCGAGGAGCTGAGCGACGTTCCGGTGTTCTACGACAAGTTGATCCGCAAGATCAAGGTGCCGATCATGATCGACACCACCGACGCGGTGGCCATGGAACTCTCCCTGACTTACAGCCAGGGAAAGAGCCTGCTGAACTCGATCAACCTCGAAGACGGCGAGGAGAAGTTCGAGCGGGTCTGTCCGCTCGCCCGCCGCTACGGCGCCGCCCTGGTGGTGGGCTGCATTGATGAGGACCCGCAGCAGGCGCAGGCCTTCACCCGCGAGCGCAAGCTGGCGGTGGCGCAACGCTCCGCCCGGCTGCTGACCGGCAAGTATGGTATTCCGGCGCCCGACCTCATCTTCGACCCACTGGTCTTCCCCTGTGCCACCGGGGATGAGAACTATATCGGCGGCGCGGTTGAGACCATCGAGGGCCTGCGCCTGATCAAGTCCGAGATTCCCTACGTCAAGACGGTGCTGGGCATCTCCAACATCTCGTTCGGGCTGCCGCCGCGCGCCCGCGAGATCATCAACTCCGTTTTCCTGTACCACTGCACCAAGGCGGGGCTCGATCTCGCCATCGTGAACGCGGAGAAGTTGGAACGCTTTGCCTCCATTCCGGAGGCGGAGCGACGGATGAGCGAAGCGTTGCTGTTCAACACGCCGCCCGCCGCCATTCCCGAGGGCCACCGCGACGCCGCCTTGTTGGCCGGTGCGCCGGCGGACTGGCGCGAGCAGACCCGCGAACAAAAGATCGCCATCAACCAGTTCCACATCGCCGCCATCACGGAACACTTCCGCGGCGTCAGCGGGCGCAAACAGCGGGCGACCAGCGACCTGCCGCTCGACACGCGGCTGGCCAACTACATCATCGAAGGCACGAAGGACGGGCTGATTCCTGATCTCGAGCTCAAGCGCGCCGAGGGCGTGGCCCCGCTCGAGATCATCAACGGACCGCTCATGGCCGGCATGGCCGAGGTGGGCCGGCTGTTCAACAACAACGAGCTGATTGTGGCCGAGGTGTTGCAGTCCGCCGAAGCCATGAAGGCCGCCGTGAGCCACCTCGAACAGTTCATGGAGAAGGCCGATACGGCCGCCAAGGGCAAGGTGCTGCTGGCGACCGTCAAGGGCGACGTCCACGACATCGGCAAGAACCTGGTCGAGATCATCCTTTCCAACAACGGTTATAACGTCGTCAATCTCGGCATCAAGGTCCCGCCCGAAGTGCTGATCCGCGCCGCCCACGAGCATCATCCGGATGCCATCGGACTCTCTGGCCTGCTGGTCAAGTCGGCGCAGCAGATGGTGATCACCGCCGGCGACCTGCGCGACGCCGGCATCCGTGTCCCGGTGCTGGTGGGCGGGGCGGCGCTCTCCGAGCGCTACACGCGTACGCGCATCGCGCCGGCGTACTCCTCACTGGTTTGCTACGCCAAGGATGCCATGAGCGGCCTGGGTCTGATGAACCAGGTCATGGACTCCGACGGGCGTTCCGCACTCGAGGCGCGCCACGCCCCGATCGTGGCCGAGGCCACCGCCGCGACTGACGCTGCGGAAGACGCCGACGGGGTAGACGCTCCGGCGCCCACGGTGCGCAGCGGCAAGGTGCGCGCCACGCTTCCCATCCCGCCGGTGCGCGACCTCGGCCGCCACGTGCGCCCCCTGCCACAGTTGCAGGAGCTGTGGACCTATATCAACCCGCAGGTGCTCTTCCGCCATCACCTCGGCTACAAGGGCAACTTCGAAAAGGGTTTGGCGGAACGCGAGCCGCAAGCGCTGGAGTTGTTCCAGCTCGTCGAAACGCTCAAGCAGCAGGCGGCGGAGTTCCTGCAGCCGCGCGCGGTCTGGCAGTTCTTCGAGGCGGAGGCGGACGGCAACACGGTCCACCTCTTCGCCCCGGGTGCGAAGCAGCCGCTGCACAGATTCGTCTTCGAGCGTCAACGGCGTCGTGACGGCCTCTG
The DNA here is from genome assembly GCA_937898755.1 of uncultured Acidobacteriota bacterium. Taxonomy (GTDB): domain Bacteria; phylum Acidobacteriota; class Terriglobia; order Terriglobales; family SCQP01; genus CALEJU01. Next base: position 29,060 of record CALEJU010000044.1, read on the forward strand.
CCTGGCGGATTACGTGCTGCCGCCGCAGAACGGCCAGCGCGATCACCTCGCCATGTTCGTGGTCACGGCCGGCGCCGGGGTGCGAGAACGCGCCGAAGAAGCCAAACAGGCCGGACGTTACGTCGAGTCACACGGGTTGCAGGTCCTGGCCTTGGAGACGGCGGAGGCGGCGGCGGAGTGGATGCACCGCCGCATCCGTGAAGACTGGGGCTTCCCGGACCCCGCGGAACTGACCATGAAGGAACGTTGGACCGCCCGCTACCGCGGCAAGCGCTACTCCTTCGGCTACCCCGCCTGTCCGAACTTGAACGATCAGGCCGGGCTGTGGACGCTGCTCAACCCGGACGAGATCGGGGTCAGCCTCACCGAGGGCATGATGATGGAGCCGGAAGCGAGCACCAGCGCGCTGGTCTTCCAGCACCCGGACTGTGCCTACTACTCCGTGAGCGACGAAGCGGCAGGCCGGCAGTCGGCGGTGCTGGCAGAGGCCACGGCCTAGCTGGCGGTGTGACGGTGCAGTTGTCGCCCGCGCATCGCCACCACCGCCTCGTCCAGATCAGCGGATGCCGGACTGCAACACTCCCCGCATGAAACCGAACGATTCCGCCATGCCCGGGATGGGGTCGTCCATCTCGGATTCGTACTCCAACTGCACTTCGCCGATATAGGACATGGCCACCAGGTGGCGCAACACGGGAATGATCGGCAACGCCCCGGTGCCCACGGGCACGCCCTTGGCCTTGACATCGTCCGATTCCAAGTCTTTGAAGTGGATGCTGTACAGGCGGTCGCGGGTGCGATTCAGATCGGCGATGAGATCCTCGTGCATGCGGAAGGTGTGGCCGAGATCCATGCACAAACCGATGCGCCGATCCAGCCCCTGTACCGCCTGGTAGACCTCGAGCGGCGAGGGAAACAGCTTGTCGTGCGGGCCGTGGTTGTGAATGGCCAACTTCAATGCCGAGGTGTTCTGTTTCACCACCCGATCGAGGCGCGGCAACATGGCCTGGCTGACGCCGATCACCATGACCTCGACGTGCAACGCGTGGGCATAGTCGAGAGCCTTCTGCATGCTGGAATCGTCGTCCTTCAGGTAAACGACGCCGCAACTGGTGATGGTCACGCCGGCGGCCTGCGCCGCCTGGAGAGCCGTCTCGATCTCCTCAGCCGTGCTGGTCAGGGGCAGGTGCGCGTCCTTCAAGGAAAGCTGGTGAATGCCCAGCCGGCGGCAGGCCGCAAGAACGGCCGGGTAGCCGAACTTGTGCATGGAGTAGGACGCCATGCCGACGCGCAACGTCCCGAACTGGCGGTCGGCGGGAACGACCGGTGGCGGGTCGAGGGACAGGCTGGCTCCGGCCGTCCGCCCCAAGCCCAGTGCAGCTACTCCCAGCCCCGCGCTCTTTAACGCCGTGCGCCGCGATACGGTTTTCATAAGGCTCCCTTGTGAACGTAAGTTCCCCGCCATGATACGGCAGTTTGGGGGGATGTAAACGCTTAAAGGCGGTAGGGGGTGGGGGTAGGGGGTAGCGTCGAGAGTGGAGCGCGCTCTACCCTCCACTCTCCACGCTCTACGTTCCACGTTCCACGTTTTTCCCCCACCCCCCAGCCCCTACTTTTTCACGGCAACAGTGCGGGCTGTTGCTGGGTGACACAGTGAAAGGCGCCCAAACCCCAGATGAGATCGCGGCAGTCCATTCCCAACACGCGGCGCGTGGGAAACAGGACTTCAAGAATGGAGCGGGCCCGGGCGTCGGCAGGACAGCCATAGGTGGGAAGCAGGATGACCTCGTTCCCAATGTAAAAGTTGGCGTAGCTGGCCGGCACGCGTTGCCCGTCGTACTCAAGGCGAGTGGGCATGGGGAGTTGGTAGATGCGCAACGGAAAGCCGTCGGCATCGGTCATGTGCTGCAGACGGCGGAGGTTGTCCTGCAAGGGCGCGAAGTTGGCGTCGGCAGGGTTGTCTTCAACCACCGTCACCACGGTGTTGGGCGCAACGAAACGGGTGAGGTCGTCCACGTGACCGTCGGTATCGTCGCCTTCGATGCCCTCGCCCAGCCAGAGCACCTTGCGGGCGCCGAGGTAGTCGCCGAGGCAGGTTTCAATCGCCTGGCGGTTTAGATGCGGATTGCGGTTGGGATTCAGCAGGCAGGATTCGCTGGTGAGCAGCGTGCCGCGCCCGTCGCCGTCGAGCGAACCGCCCTCCATGACAATGCCGGGCGAGACGACCGGCAGGCCGAGTTCCTGCGCCACCCGCGTCGGCACGACGTCGTCCAGATCGAAGGGCGGGTACTTGCCGCCCCAGGCGTTGTAGCCCCAGTCGAGAATGACCTGTTCGCGCCGCCCGCCTCGGTCGCGCACCAGGAACATGGGGCCGTGGTCGCGGGCCCAGGCATCATTGGTCGGGATGCGGTGCAGGGTGTAAGCCGTGGCGGGAATGGCGGCCGCCTGCAGCCGCGCCCGAACTTCGGTTTCCATGGCGTCGTCGTTGAGGTTGAGGTGCACATGCTCGCCGGGCGCCAGATGCCGCACCATCTCGACGAAGAGGGGCGGGATGCGCTCCAGCCGGCCCGGCCAACTGGCTTCCTTGTGGGGCCAGGCGAGCCAGGTGGCGGCGTGCGGCTCCCACTCGGCCGGCAGGCGAAAGCCTTGGCGGCCGGGCGGGGTCGAGGGGTCGAAGGGCGCAGGCATGCTTAGTCGGCCAACCGGCGCGTCAGGGCGCCGTAGGCATCAATGCGGCGGTCGCGCAGAAACGGCCAGTGGGTGCGGGCCCGCTCCACCTCGTCGAGATCGCAGGACACCAGCAGCGTCTCCTCCGCCTCCGGATCGGCTTTGGCCAGGACCTGTCCGGAGGGATCACAGAGAAAACTGCCGCCCCAGAATTCGATGCCGTCACCGCTGCCGGGCTCGTGCCCGACGCGATTCGGGACGGCCACGAACACGCCGTTCGCGACCGCGTGGCTGCGCTGGATCAGCTCCCAGGACGCCTGCTGCCTGTTTCCCCACTCGGCTTTTTCCGCGGGATGCCAGCCGATGGCGGTGGGGTAGAACAACACCTCCGCGCCCGCCATGGCCGTCAGGCGGGCCGCTTCCGGAAACCATTGATCCCAGCAGATCAGCACTCCGAAGCGCCCGTAGCGCGTCTCGAAGGCGCGGAACCCGAGGTCGCCCGGGGTGAAGTAAAACTTCTCGTAGTAGAGCGGGTCGTCGGGGATGTGCATCTTGCGGTACATCCCCAGCAGGCTGCCGTCCGCGTCCAGGACCACCGCGGTGTTGTGATAGAGGCCGGGGGCGCGGCGCTCAAACAGCGAGGCGATGATCACCACCTCGTGCCGGCGGGCCAGCGCGCTCAAGGCCTCGGTGCTGGGACCGGGAATGGTCTCGGCCAGGGCGAAGTGAGCGTGGTCTTCGCTCTGGCAGAAGTAGCGCGAGCGGAACAGCTCCTGCGTGCAGACGACCTGTGCCCCGCGCGCCGCGGCGGCGGTGATGCCGCTCACGGTATGGTCCAAGTTCCGCGCCAGGTCGGTGCCAACCTGTTGCTGGAGCAGGGCGATGGAGACGTGGCGTGCCATGGCGCAGTCTTCGATTGTGCGGGCAAGCCGCGGGAGCGTCAACGGTTGAAGTCGGTTGAAGGTTGTCGGTTGTCGGCTCCACAGGGCTCGTCCTCCGTCCAGTGGCGGCGTGGCCGTCAACCGTCCACCGCTCACCGTTCCGCTTGCGCCACCCCCGGCGGGGCTCGTACACTCGGGGCTGCAAAGGCTTCCAGGAGACCCATGGCTTCCATATCCCGTCGTGACGCCGGCAAGCTGCTTGCCGGCGGTGCCGCCGCCCTGCTCGTGCCCAGTTCCGCCGTCGCCCATGCGCGCATCAACTCGGTGGTGCGTGGTGTGCAACTCGGCGCCCAGAGTTACTCGTTCCGTGACCGTCCGCTGGATGCCGCCATCGCCGGCTATCGCGAGGTCGGTCTCGGCGAGTGCGAGCTGTTCAGCCCCCATGCCGAGCCGCCGGGATTGAAGGGGGAGGAACTGCGGGAGTGGCGCCGCACCGCGCCGGACTCCTGGTTCCACGCCATCCGTCGCAAGTTCGACGCCGCCGGAGTGTTGCTCTACGCCTACAACTACAGCTTCCGGAAGACGATGACCGACGCCGAGATCGAGCGCGGCTTCCACGAGGCGCGCGCCCTCGGGGTGAAATACATCACCGCGTCGGCCAATGTCAGCGTGGCGCCCCGCGTGGACCAGTACGCCCAGAAGTACAAGATCAAGGTGGGCTTTCACGGTCACGATCAGACCAGCGACCCGGATGAGTTCTCCACGCCGGACACGTTTGCCCGCGCCCTCAAGGGGGCCTCACCCTATCTCGGCATCAACCTCGACATTGGTCACTTCACCGCCGCCGGCGGCGACGCGGTGGCCTATCTCAAGGAGATGCACGAGAAGATGGTGACCATCCACATCAAGGACCGTAAGAAAGACCACGGCGCCAACCTGCCCTTCGGCGAGGGCGACACGCCGATCGTGGCGGTGCTGCAACTGATGCGCGACCGGGAGTGGAAGTTCCCCGCCAACATCGAGTACGAGTACGGCAAACCCGGCATGGACACCATTGTCGAGATGAAGAAGTGCGTGGCGTACTGCAAGCACGCGCTGGAGAGCTAGGCCTCCGGCCGGTCCGGGGGTTGGAGATTGCTGTGGGGTTTCTCGCGGAGCGGCGGCTGGCAGCTGGGTGCAAGCAGCGTCAAAGGCGCGCCGCCCACTTTCTTGCGGTCGCGAGGGCGTGCGCCGAAGGTTCGACAGTGGAATTCGCACCATGCTCCTTCCATCGAGGGCAATTCGGGGGGAACCCTTCCGCGGAGGTGCGAGCTTGCGCCGCCGGTCGCCATAAGCTCATCTCACACCTCACATTCTTAGCCGGGCACCGGGAAGTGCGCCCAACGGCTTAAAAAACGCGCTAAACACCATTAAGAGTTCGACCGATTTGCCCCCCGAGGATTGATCGTGAACAAGAGTCAAGTTCAGGCCGAAGAGCAAAAGGCAATCGAGCTGGAAGAGTCAGGGAACGAAACCGCTGCTCTTGACATTTGGTTGCGTCTTGCTCAAGCAATGCCAATGGCCGCGTTTTACTGCCGCGCCGGAGGTGTTTTAAAAACATTGAAACGATACAGCGAGGCGGAGTCGGCCTTTCGTTCAGCATGCAACCTTGACCCAAGGATGGCACTGGCTTCCATCGGTCTTGCTAGTATGCTGATAGAAGAGGACAAATGTGCCGAAGCTGTCGATGCGTTAGATGCTGTCGTCGCACAGGAAGAGAACGCTCTAGCGTATGGACTCCGGGGCGATGCGCTGATAGGTTTAAAGAGGTATGAGGAGGCATTGCAATCATTTCGTAAGGCAGTTGCGTTAGACCCGAGATACGAGGAAGCGTTCTATAACATCGGCTGGCTGTTAAGAAACAGCGATGAGGCGGAGGCAGAATCGGCATTCACTAAAGCGATTGAACTGGAAAGCGACTACGCCAGTGCTCATCGTGAACTTGGATGGATTTTCAGGAAGGCAAAGCAGCTTGACCGGGCGGAGCGACATCTGCGCCGGGCCACGGTACTAAATCCAGCCGACGCTTGGGCATGGGTCTACTTGGGCAATTTGCTTTGGGGGAAAGGTGAATTTTCGGCTGCTGAGGACGCCATCAAGCAGGCCTATGAGCAATCGCCAAATGAGTGGTATACCAATTGGGAACTTGCGAGTTTTTACGAGGACTGTGGGAATCAAGAAAAAGCGGCACGCTTCTATCACCGGGCTTTATTGGCCTCATCAGATGAGCCCGTACTGCTTTTCAGTTATGGACGCTTTCTGCTCAAACAGGGTGATTTCGAGGGGGCGGAGAAATACTTCCGACGAGCGCGCGAAGTTGAACCAGGGTATGAGAACCCTCGCCAATGGCTGCGGGAAGTAGCGGGCGCAAACGCAGAACGCCAACACACCCGCGATCACTAGAAGCCATCTCATAAATGCCGCAGAAGGATCTTGAGGCAGCCGAGTTGAA
>CALEJU010000045.1 GCA_937898755.1 uncultured Acidobacteriota bacterium
CTTCCCGCAGTTCATCCTCGGCTACCTGGGCATGCCGCGCCGCTACCATGCCTACCCACCCGAGTTCCAGGTCTGGCATGTGCTCTCCACCGCCGGCGCTTCGATTCTCGGCGTGGGCTACCTGCTGCCGCTGATCTACCTGACCTGGTCTTACAAGAACAGCCCGGTGGCCGGTCCCAACCCCTGGGGCGCCAGCGGGCTGGAGTGGCAGACCCAGTCGCCGCCCATCACGCACAACTTCCTGACCACGCCGATCGTGACGCGCGAAGCGTACGACTACACCGGCATTCCCGCTCCGGCGCTGACCGTGCCCTCCGACGAAGAGGCCTCCCACCATGTCTCATAACGCTGCACACCACGCCGGGGCCGACGCCGGGCTGGCGGAGCTTGACCCGCACCTGGAGATGCAGTTCGACGACCCGGAACAGCAGAAGGAAACCTCCAGCTTCGGGATGTGGGTTTTCCTGGTCACCGAAGTCATGTTCTTCGGCGGCCTGTTCATGGCCTATCTGGTCTACCGCAGCCAGTACCCGCAGGCCTTCGCCATCGGCAGCAGCCAGCTCAACTTCAAGCTGGGTACCGCCAATACCGTGGTCCTGATTTTCAGCAGCTTGACCATGGCCCTGGCGGTGCGCGCCGCGCAGCTCGGGCAGAAGAAGGCGCTGGTCTGGCTGCTCATCGCCACCATGATTCTCGGCGCCGCCTTCCTGGGCTTCAAGGGCATCGAGTACCACGAGCACATCCTCGACGGCCACGTGCCGGGGGCCAATTTCCGCTATGACACCCCGGGGGTCAGCTTCGCGGTGGCCCGCGAAGTGGTGCTCTTCAACATCCTGTACTTCTGCATGACCGGCCTGCACGCCTTCCACATGATCGTCGGTCTCGGCCTGATGCTCTGGCTGGTGATCAAGGCGCAGAAGGGCGCCTTCACGCCCGCCTACAACACCCCGGTTGAGATGATCGGGCTGTACTGGCACTTCGTCGACCTGGTCTGGATCTACCTTTACCCGTTGCTGTACCTGATTGACCGCTACCACAAGTAATCCCGGCGCCGTCCGTTTACCCGGAGACACCTGCATGTCATCGCAACACATCCTGCCGCGCCGCACCTACTTCCTGGTCTTCTGGCTGATGATCCTGCTCGGCATGACCATGACCGACTACGTCAGCCGCATGTGGAGCGCGGTGCGCTGAAACGGTCGTCGGCTAACAGTGGACGGGGGTCGGCAACACCAGCGAAGGACACCGCACAGCAGTCGCGTTGCCGAAAACCGACAACCGAAAACCGACAACTGTTAACCGAAAACCGTTAAGGCGCGTCGGTATAGATCGGGTTGCCGTCGGCGTCCTGGCTGCGGACGATGACCGGGGCGGGAAGGGCTTCCGCGGTGTCCGTGTCGTCGTCGCCCAGCGCGGCGCCGACGTAGCGGCGGGTGATCAGGTTTACGTACTGCTGCGTTTCGCGATACGGAGGCACACGGTTGCCGTACTTCGCCACCGCGCCCGGACCGGCGTTGTAGGCCGCCAGGCTGAGCCGCACGCTGCCGTGGTAGAGCGCCAGCAGGTCGCGCAGGTAGCGGGTGCCGCCCTCGATGTTCTGTTGCGGATCCAACGGATTGTGCACGCCCAAGGCCCGTGCCGTCTGCGGCATCAACTGCATCACCCCCACCGCGCCCTTGCCGGAGACCTCGCGGGTATGGAAGCCGGACTCCTGGCGCGCCACCTCGCGCACCAACAGCGGGTCGACCGCGTAGCGCGTCGCCGCGCGCTGCATGATGACTTCAAGATGTGCGGGGGGCGCCGCATGGCGGCGATTCACGGCGGTGTGGCGCAGGATAGGACGCCGGGGTGCGGCAGCGGCCACCGCAGCCGGACTGCCGAAGTTGGTGAAGACGGTGTGGCCGTTTTCCTGGACGGCGACGATCTGGTCGCCGGCGTCATCCCCCGGCCGTGCAGACAAGAGCGTCTGCGCCCCGGAGCAGACGGCCAGCGCCAGGATCATCAGACACGTTCGAGGAAAAACACGTGAGTGCATCTGAGTCAGTCTCAGGGGGGAGGACGTGAGTATACCCACACTTCCGCCTCTGTGCACCTAGGGGGTTTACCCGAGAGATACCTTTCGCAAGAGTAAGGGTTGGGTGGGGCGTGCCACGCAAGGCGGCGCAGCGGGGAACGACAATCGTGCGCAGACTGGCGAACGGGCGGTGCACCCCCACCTCGCCGGGCGACCTTCCCTCGCCCCGCACGGGGCGAACGCAACCCACCTTCTACCGCCTGCGACCCGCTAGCTGTACTTCATCCAGCGCAGGAGTTCCGGCAGCGACGGCCGCTTGCCGGTCATCAGGATGCCGACGCGGTAGACCTTGGCGGAGAGCTTCATCACCACCAGAATGGTTCCCACGCAGAGCGCCATGGCCAGCGCCACCTGCCAGAAGGGCGGGTTGGAGATGATCACCCGCATGGTCATCAGGATGGGCGAGAAGAAGGGAATCTCGGAGAGCAGGATCGAGAGATGGCTGCCGGGGTCCGAGGTGATGACCGAGGCCGAGAGGAAGCCCGCCACCAGCAGCAGCGTGATCGGCATCTGCGATTGCTGGGCCTCCTGGTCGCTCGATACGATGGCCCCCACCGCGGCAAACAGCGCCGCGTAGACCAGGAAGCCCAACAGGAAGAAGATCACGAAGCAAACATAGACGGCGATGGAGAGATGCGGGATGTACTTCACCAGGCTGGGTCCGCCGGCGAGGTGGGACATGGCGGCGCTGTAGCTGCCGGCCAGCGCCAATCCGGTCGCCCAGACGAGGTACTGGGTCAGGCCCGCGCCCGCCACCCCGATCAGTTTGCCCATCAGCAGCGTGTAGGCATCCACCGAGGAAAGAATGACCTCCGCCACCCGGCTGGTCTTCTCCTCGACCACGCTGCGCATGAACGTGACCCCGTAGATGATCAACGTCATGTAGAGCAGCGTGCCCAGCGCATAGGCCGCGAGGATGGTCTGGCCGCGGTCCTCCTGGTCGCCGGTGAGCGTGACTTTCAAGGCCGTGAGGTCGAACTTCGCCAGCACGTGCGGCACGTTGTCGGCGGCGACACCGGCGGATTCCAGGCGCAGGCGCGTGACGATGTCGCGCAACTTGTTCTGCAGCGTCTGGATCTCAATCACGTTGGCGACGTTCTTGGCGTGGTACTCGGCGGTATTGGTTTGCAGCACGTCGCTGGGGATGATGAGAAAGGCGGTGAAGGTGCCGTGCAGAACGTCCTGCTGCAGCCGGCTGCGGACCGCGGGCAGTGTCGCGGGAGTGGCGTCCACTGGCGTGAGCTGGTACTTGGGCGTGCCGTCGGCCAGCTTGTCGTCGAGCGTGGTGCGCAGCTCGTCGAACGTCTTCCCGGAGAGATCAACCACGGCGAGCCGGCTGGCCACGTTGCGTCCCGCCTGCGAGATCTTGACGATCAGCAGGAAGTAGCCGGCCAGGATGGCGGGCAGCAGCAGGGTGAAGATGATGAAGCCCTTGCTCTTAACCCGCCGCAGGTACTCCTGCCTCGCGACGATCAGAATTTTCGGCATACGCAGCGTCCCCCTGGCTCACCTTCTCGAGAAAGATCTGGTTGAGTGACGGTTCCAGCAGCTCAAAACGCGTGATGTCGAGCCGCGGCGCGAGAAAGCGCACGATCTCGGCTCCCTGCGCCTCGGCACTCAGGCGCATCTCGGCGTAGTTGCCGTAGTCCTCGACCTCGCGCACGCCGGGCGCCTGTCGCAGCAGGCTGCCGTCGCCTCGGAATTCAATGCGCGCTGCGCTCTGGCCGGCGCCCGCCTTGACCGCCGCCAGCGTGCCGTCCAGCACTTTGCGGCCGCGGTTGATCATGTAAATGTGGTCGCAGATGCGCTCCGCTTCCTCCATGCGATGGGTGGAGAACAGAATCGTCTTACCCGCCGCGCGCAGCTCCAGCAGGATGTCCTTCAGGACATTGGCATTGACCGGATCGAGTCCGGAAGACGGCTCGTCCAGGATCAGTAACGGCGGATCGGCCAGCACACTGACGATGAACTGGATCTTCTGCTGCATGCCCTTCGAGAGCTCGTTGACCTTCTTGTCGGCCCACGCCTCGAGCTCGACGCGCTGCAACCAGTACTTGATGCGGCGCGGGCCGTCCGCCCCGGCGTTCTTCAGGGCCGCGAAGTAAGTCAGCAGTTCGCCGACCTTCATCTTGGGGTAGAGGCCGCGCTCCTCCGGCAGATAGCCAATCAGGTCCTGGGCCTTGGGGCCGGCCGGAATCCCGCGCACGGTGATCGTGCCGCTGTCGGGGTAGAGAATGCTCATGATCATGCGGATGGTGGTCGTCTTGCCCGAGCCGTTGGGCCCGAGAAAACCGCAGACGCTGCCCTCCGGCACCGTGAAGTCGAGATCCGTGACCGCCCGGACCCCGCCATAGCTCTTGCAGACCCCGCTGACGACAATGGCCGCTGTGCTCATCCCTGCACGCCTCCCAAGAGGATGTTACGCGCGAAGCCGAAGAAAATATCAAGCCGGTGGCTGGTGGCTTGTAGCTGATGGCCGATCATGCACGCAACTCACACACGCCCGTTCGCAGCGTGCGTTCCACCTCCCCCCTCCCACCTTTTACCGTCTACCGCCGTGCCGCGGCACCGGCGTCGCGCCGCGCTGCGCGTGCCAAAGGATGGCGTTCAACGTGGACGAGTCGGCCGCGTCGGCGTGCGAGAAGTCGAGGCGCGCCGACTTGTCCGCATCCACCGCTTTCTTGGTGTTGGCGGTGTAGATCAATCCGTTGTCCCGATTCTGGGTGATGGCGGTGTAGGGCGGCTGGGTTCCGGGGCCCGCCAGGAGCGGGGCCATGAGCGGGGCGTGGGCGTCGAAGTTGTTCATCGGCGGCAGGCCGAGCAGCGCCTCCATGGTGTGCACCATGCTCACCGTGGTGTAGAAGTGGCTGTCCACAAAGGGCTGCTGCGCCGCGCCGGGGGCGTATTTGCTGATCACCAAGGCGATGCTGCGGTGGGCGTCCACATGGTCGGCGCCCGCCTGCGCGTCGTCCTCGACGATGAAGATGGCGGTGTCGTCCCAGTACGGGCTATGACTGACCGCCTCGACGACGCGTCCCACCGCGAGGTCGTTGTCCGCCACTGATGCCGCCGGCGTGGGCATGCCCACCTGCGTTCCGGCCGTGTGGTCGTTCGGCAGCCGCAGCATCACGAAGCGCGGCATCCGTGTGCCGCGACCGCTGCGCCGGGCCGCCACAAAGCCGGTGAACTCGTCGAGGAACTCGTCGGTGCGTAGCTGGTCCGGGTAGTCGAGCCGGAAGTCGGCGTAGTGCGGGTCGAAGTGGCCGCGCAGCTCCGGCTTGGTGGCGACGTCTTCCGCGATGATGGGGATGTTCCACGGCCAGGGGCTGGCGCTGCCGTGCGGCTCGCCGACAGCGGCGGGCAACGGCTGGCCACGGGCGATGAAGGTGCGGGCGCAGGGCTTGCCTTCGTCGGTCGGAGTGCCTTCCCGCGGCGAGGCCATGCCGGCGTGGGCGTTGCACCAGCGCGTGGACACGAACTCCCCGTAATGGCGGTAGCTGAGCCCGTGACGGGCGATATTGCCCCACAGGTAGCCGGTGGCCGGCTCGTTCACGTCCGGCAAGCCCTGCGCCAGCGGCAGGGCCTTCGACACGATGCCCTCGTAGTCGTAATCGCGTTCCGCGCCGCGGTAGTCGATCTGCCAGGTTTTCTCGGTGTAGTCGCTGGTGATGGCGGCGGTGGACCAGACATGCCCGTCGCCGGAGACCTCGCCGCTATCGTAAAAATCGTCAATCACGCCGAACTGCCGCGCCAGGGCGTGTTCGTTGGGGGTGATGGCCGCGCCAAAGAGCACCAGGTCGGGGTCCCCGTTGCCGACCGGACGTTCACCCACCTTGAGGTCGCCCAGGATCTGATCGTAGGTGCGGTTCTCCTTGATGATGTAGATGACGTGCCGGATGGGATTGCGGCCGCCTGCGAACGTGAACGCGCCCCCCTGGCTGGCCATGTGATTGGCGGCCAGAACCTGCTGCGTCCAAGCGGCGAGGTGGGGGGAAAGCTGCGCGAGGTCAACCGAGGCGAGCGAGCCGCGGATCAGGGAGGCGATATAGGGATATCCCAGCCGCTGATCCACGCCCTGCCGGGGCGCGTTCGGGCCGCCATTCGGTCCGGTGCCCTCGCTCTTGCCGGTGGCGATCAGGAGACGGTCTCCGGCGCGCGCCAGCGCGGTGGGATACCACTCGGTCGGCACAAAACCGCGTGTCTGGCCGCTGTCCAGGCGGAGGACGGCCACGGCGTTGGCGCCCGCGTCGGCGACAAAGAGGTCGCGGCCGTCGCCGCTCAGCGCCAACGCGTTGGGATAGGTGCCGCCTTGTTTCTCTCCGGGCAGCTCGGTCGAGAGCATGCGCGTGACCGCGCCGCGCCGCGTATCCACCTCCGCCACGCGGTCGCGGTTGGCGAGCGCCACGTAGAGCCGCGAAGCGTCGGCGTTCACGAGCAGCGCCGTGGGATGCGAGCTGGCGCCGGTTGCGGCGGCGGGCGGCAGCAGCGGAATGCGCCGCAATACGCGCCCGGTTTCGAGATCGAGTTCCGCCACGGCGGAGGCGTTCCACAGGCTGCACCAGGCGCGCCGTCCGTCGGGCGACGCCACCACGGTGTAGGGATAACTGGCGGGCGTGGCCGACCCGCCACCCAGGTCGAAGCGTTGCAGTTGCCGACCGGACGCCGCGTCGAGCAGCAGCGCGTCGTCCGAGAGGTTGTCGGCCACCAGCAGGCGCTCGCCCCCGGCGTGCGCCACGACAGCGAGTCCAGCTGGATAGGGAACCAACATGCCGGCAGGCGCGGCATGGTGCACCGCATCGCGGCGGCGGCCGACGCCGAGCGGCTGCGGGGCGATGGCGATGAAGCGCTCTGCCGTCAGCCGGCCGTCCTCCAAGCGATAGACCGCGATGCCGTTGCCGGTGTCGTTCGGACGCCGGCCCGTCGGATCGGTGAGGGACGCCATGCTGGCGTAGAGATGCCGGCCATCGCCGCTGAAGGCCAGGCCGAGGAAGTACGTCTGGTGGGCGTTGACCTTGAGCCGCGGGTCGGGGAAGTCGCTGAGCTGGCCGGTTCGCAGGTCCTCCAGGGCGATGGACTGTGAAAACTGCGAGGCATACGTGCCGCGTCCATTGTTTAAAAGCGCCGCGAACCGCCCATCCGGGCTGAGCGCCACGGCGGTGGGAAAGCTGTTGGATAACTGCGCCCCCCCCGGCGTCCCCGGCAACAACACCTGACTGCTGGGCAAGTCGATACCAGCGCCCGCCTGCGCGAACGCACAACCAACAAAACCGCCCACGACGGCCAACAGACGCATGAATCGCATTGGATCTCCCGACGCCGAAGATAACGCGAAACCGGCCGCAGAATGTGTGAAAAACGCGACAAGACGACGCTTGCGGCCAAGTCTGCATGCTCTCGATGGTGCGTTGGAGCCCGCAGGGCGAACCGCGCATAGCCCGGGGTGGAGCGCCACCGCGCGGCGGCGGCGCGGAACCCCGGGAACGCGGAAGCGACGCGCCCGAACCCTTCAGGGTGGCCCGCAACGGCGACGACCACGCAAGATTCCGTGGGACGATGCAGTGCCGCCCGACCCGATGCCGCGAGGGGTTGCGTGGCGGCCGGTATCTGGGCACGCTGGACCGCGACCAACGGGAGCGCCGAGGGCGAAGCCCCAGCGTAGCCGACGCGCCCGCGTCTCGCGCACAATCACACCATGCATCCTCGCGTCGTCTCCATCCAGGTCGGCCTGCCGCGAACGTTTGTGGGTCAAGAGCCGTGGACGAGCGCCATCCTCAAGCAGGGGGCGCCGGGGCGGCGCTGGCTGCGGCGCGAGGGGCTGGAAGGCGACGGACAAGCCGACCGCCGCGTCCACGGCGGTCCCGACAAGGCAGTCTTGTGCTACGCCGCCGCCCATTACCCGTTGTGGCTGGCCGAGCTGCCGCGCCCCGCGCCCGTCTTCCGCGAATCCCGCGTCGCGGGGCCGGAGGGCCTCTACGGCGCTTTCGGCGAAAACTTCACCATCGTGGGCGCGAGCGAGGCGGATGTCTGTTTGGGCGACATCTACCGCGCTGGCGGGGCGCGCGTCCAGGTGGCGCAGCCGCGCCAGCCCTGCCGCAAGCTGACCCGCTTCTGGGGCGTCCCCGACCTCGAACAGCGCGTGCGCGCCACGGGACGCAGCGGCTGGTACCTGCGCGTGCTGGAGGAGGGCGAGGTCGAGCCCGGCTTGGAACTGATCCTGCTCGACCGGGCGTACCGGGAATGGACCGCGCTGCAAGCCACCCAGGTCATGAACGACCCGCACCACGAGTCGAGCGCCGCCCTGGCCGCCTGCCCCCCGTTAGCCGAGAGCTGGAAACGCCAACTGAATAAGCGCGCCAAGGGAACCGGCGAATGAAAGAGAACGAGACCGGGACGGGGATCAACGGGCCAACCCCCATCCAAAGCGCGCCTCATCACTCATCCCTTTCCACTCATCACTCGTCACTCATCACTCATCACTCGTTAGAGGTTCTCGTCTGCACCGTGGCCGACGCCCGCGCCGCGGCAGCCGGCGGCGCCTCGCGCCTGGAGGTGGTGCGCGAGGCGGCGATGGGCGGGCTGAGCCCGGCATTGGCAACCGTGGCGGCGATCCAAGCCGCCGTGCGATTGCCGCTGCGGGTCATGGTGCGGCCGACCCCGGCGTTCCGCGTGACCGCGGAGACGGTTGATGCCATGGCAGGCGAGGCGCGAGCGCTGCAGCGGCTGGGGGTCGAAGGCATCGTCCTGGGGATGTTGTGCGACATCCCGGGCGCGGAAGACTCCGGTGCGGTTACCGCGGTGGATCTTCGCGCGTTGCAGCGCGTGCTGGCGGCCGCACCCGACCTGCGGGCCACGTTTCACCGCGCCTGCGAGGAACTGAGTGATCCCGTGACAGCGCTGAGTGAGCTAGGCAGCTGCCCGCAGGTGGACCGCGTCCTGATGTCGTTATCAAATGGGGCGGGGAAGTGGGAGGAGGGTGTCGCGAAGTTGGCGCGCTATGCCACCGCCGCGCCTGCGCTGACTTGGATTGTTGGGGGCGGACTGCGCCGCGGCGAACTCGCACCCTTGGCCCGCGCCGCCATTGCCCAAGGCCTGGCACTCGTGTTCCACGTGGGCACCGCGGCCCGCGAGCCAGCCAAACCGGAAGCTAAGGTCTCTGCCGCCAAGGTAGCAGCGTTGGTGGAAGAACTATCCAGCAGCCTGAGTGCTCCCAGAGAGTAAGAAAAGAGAGTAAGAAAAGAGTGTCCGTACGTGTTCCGCACGGGCACCGACCCCCCACGCCCTTCACCCGACGAGCGAGTCGGCGGCAAAAGGGGAGGACTGCCGCCGACTCGTCCGGTCCGCGGAGCGACATCCGGGGCGAGAGGCGGGCCCCGGCTCACAACTCCGTGGAAACCTAAACGACGCGTCTCACTGCTGCTGCCAGCGGCGCGGTGCGCGTCACGCGCGACTCATCGGTCAGCGGCGCCGGACGCGTCAGCACGAACGCGGTCACGCTGGCCAGCAACAGGGTCAGGAACACCATGGCCAGCAACAGAAAACCGACCCAGGCCTTCTGGTCGGTTGCCGGGGTCGGCGTCGGGCGCGGCACCAGCGTGAGTTGGGGAGCGGGCTTGTACTCGGGCTGCGTCTTGAATTGGGGAAGGCGCGGTGCGGTGACCAAGTCGGACTCCTCGATGGACGGTCTGGGTTCCGTCGGTGGAACCGGGAACAGGTATTCAGATGCCGGCACCATGACTTTTGGCCGCCCCCTTTCGTCCAAGTGCCATGCTTTTAATCGTTTACCGGTGGCCATCGCGGCCACCAGAGGCGGTCTTCCGTCCTCGGTCAGTGGTCCCCGGCCTTCGTCCCTCGGCCAGCGTGCTGTTAAACTGCCGCCGTGCGCCCGTAGCTCAGCTGGATAGAGCATCTGGCTTCGAACCAGAGGGTCGGGAGTTCGAATCTCTCCGGGCGCACCAGAAAACGTTCAGATGAGCTTAGCGGGAGATGAGCGGACAGTTGGGGCTATCGAGGCGCTGACCTGCTGCGTTCGGGCTACGCCCTCACTCCGCCAAACTTTTCGGAAACCATCTTCCGAAAACCCTCGCTGAAGCACAAGGGCCAACAGTGAGACCGGTTGAACATTTGTACACGATTGTTCTCGATTACGACGGTGGCACCTATATTGCTCAAGTCCGGGGCAGAACTCGTCTTGCGGGACTAAACCAATGGGCCAACCAGATTCCGGAACAGGATCTGAGGGAATGGGGATTAAAGCGCGAAACGATATTGGAGATCATCGCTGACCAAGACTCAGTTCCGCTCAACGGTCTCGTCGGGGCGTGGTGCCTGACTGGAGCAGATGAAAATGGTCCGCTCTTGCTGATAAACATCATTGCAACCGAGAGACAGCGACGACCTCGCGTTCCGAGCCGCAAATAGTCTGCAACAATGCTGCGACCTGGAACCCGCAGAACGATCCACGCGCAGGAGGGTCGGATGGCGGCCCAGGACAAGGCACACCAGTTAGCGGCTAAGCTGCGAGAGATGAAGCTGTCCCAAGCGGCGGCGATGCGGGAGGCGGGCATTGCCGAGACGCTCAGCTACTGCTCCCTCTCGCGCGAGCAGTGGCGCTCGATCCGGACCAATCGAACTTGCAATCTCGATAAAGGAGCGCCGAAGCGCCGACTGCGGAAAAGGGGGACAGGCTCTCAGGCTGGCCCCCTTTACTGCACAAGGCCAAAGCCAACCTTCTGATTCAGCGAGGAAACACTCATTCATGCCAAAGACCAGGACTCTCGTGCTTCTCTTCGCCCTTGCGCTCATTGCGCAAAGTGGGCGAGCACAAAGCTGCAAGACGACAGATACTGATAAGGCTGCGGTCGTCGACGCGCTGCGCACCTTCTACCTCGGAGCAGCCGTCGATGACATGGCAAAGATGCACAGTGTCACAGCTCCCAACTTCTACGCCTTTGATGGTGGGGTGCAATTCAACAGCCTTGACGACCTGGTAAAGGCCGTGAAGGCATACCAGGATCAAGGTGTGAAGTTCGTCTGGAGCGTCACCAGACCTCAGGTCACGATCCACTGCAAAGAAGCATGGATCACCTATGTCAACGACGGCTCCATCCAGATGCCGAACAGCGTACCCACCCCGACGCAGTGGCTCGAGTCCGCCATTCTCGAAAAGCAGGGCAGTGTCTGGAAGATCGTCTTCTTTCACAGCACGCGGGTGCCGCCTGCCGACCCTGCTAAGTAATGGGTATCCGACCATCGCAACCCACACCTGCCGGGGCTCCGCGCATTTTTATGCGGAAGGCAGGCTCAACGACGTTCGGCTGCCAGCAGCTTGCGCTTGCGGTCGATGCCCCAGCGATAGCCCGCGAGTGAACCATCGATGGCGACCACGCGGTGGCAGGGAACCGCGAGCGCTACCGGATTTGCCGCACAGGCAGCGGCCACGGCCCGCGCCGCAGTCGGCTTGCCCAGCTCGCGGGCAGGCTCTGCATAGCTCCGCATCTCTCCGCGTGGGATCGTCTGTAGCGCCTTCCAGACACACTATTGGAACGGAACTCTGGACACTACCGTGTGAGGCGATGCTTCGGATGCTGCACTGCTGCCGCCCGGTGGGCGTATTGCTATCGCCAAGATCGACTGGTCGACAAGGCCGCGAAGGCCGCCGTAGTGCTGCAGCATCCGTGAGATAGCCGAACGAAACATCGGTGACAAGCGAGCAGAGGGGTGAGGAGCTTCGAGGTTCGAGGAGGAACCGACATCTATCTCTGACCCGCAAGCTGCCCTTACCGCGCGACAACCCAGGCCAAATACATATAACCTATGCAAAAACATGCGAGCGCGCTGTAGCCGAGCGTCTCGCTGATGGAATACTTGAGTGCTGTGTGAGGTTCGCCGCGTCGATAAGACTCGTATCTATTGATCTGCCACACGATGAATGAAACACCCAATATCACGCTGTAGCCGAGCGCGAGCAGCGGTGAGCGATAAAACCAAGGCAAGAGACCGCTAGGGGAGTGCAGAGCGCAGGTCCCGACGAGAAGCACAATTGAACCAGCGGCGAGGCCGATAATGAACTCAGCGGCGCGGAGGTACATATTGAGAAAAGGCTCAAAGCCCCCCGGCTTGCCGTTTGGGTCAAAATTGTACTTAGCATCCTTCTTTCGTGACCTGCAGAACGCGAAGGTCGCGAGAAGTACAACGGGGCCAATCATCAAGCCGACAGTGCCAGCAGGAAGATGGTGCATAGACTTCTGTACAGGCGTTAAAATCGGCGACACTCAGCCCAGCCTCGCCGGTTGATCATAGCTCAGCCGACGGTCGCCCGGGCTGTATTCGACTCGATCGTCATAATTTCAGCGCTGCAAAAGTTGAGGTTACGGTCGCGGGCGGCTCGGAGTGGGGCGGTGCTCCGGTACGGCAGCCGGCGGGCGCCCGGGTTGGCCGGAAAGCCGCGTTGTCAGCTCGTTCAGGATAGCGCTGGTCGATCGCCGCAACTGATCGACTTCCATATTCAGCCGGGTCGTCGCGGTGGCGTCGTCCGCCGTCTGGGCCCGCCGGGCGGTAGCCAAAGACGACATTCAGGACCAACATCAGGGCGAGGAGCACTACCAAGCCGACCTTGCCGGCGTGTCGGCGTCGGTGCCCGTCGCGTCGCACGCGGCGCATCAAGCGAGGGACCCAACCATCCCGGGGCGGCCGGTTGTCGCTCTCGTATCCGGCATCCTCCGTGTCCGGCTCGACCATCAGCAACCAGGCGAAGCTGAAAGCGGCGACGCCCACGATGGCCATGGCCGTGAGCCGGGCGAACGGTCCCAAGGCGAACTCGCCGAGGCTGTGGGCGGCTTCCATGGCGTAAAAGGCAACGAGTCACAGCCGCACAAGAACCGGTACATAATCAGACTGACCCCTACGCCGGACCTACCTATCCGAGGAATAAATGATGGTATGCAGAAAGCGCGTGTGGATTGGTTTGGCGCATATTGTCCCGAGAAAAGGGACACTCCCATTTCCGTCTGCTGACACCATTGGTGCCTACACGAACGTTCTGGCATGGGCAGAAAACGAAGGCGATTTCGTCAGAAAGGCGACTCAGTGGCTGCGTCGTCTTGATTTTAAGGTGGTGGGTATCGAAGATATTGAGCCGTATTCCATGCGGCCCGCGGCCGGGCGCATCATAAGTAAAAAGGTCAGAGGGCTGGAGCGCTTAGTTCGCAAAGATCACCGTACTCGCGTCGACACGATTTATACCTATAGCAATGATGAGTAACTTACGAGTAACTTCGGAAAAGTGACAAAAGGGGGAGAAGGACAGAAAAAGGAGAGCAGCCTGGGAGCCTGTCGGAGGCGTTGTTCGGAAGCTGTTTTACAGTGCTGAGAACTGGATCCGGTCAGAGAGGCCGAAACGACTGAAGGTTGCAGCGTTGTTCCTGTTCACGGTTGGCTGCTTGTGGACGCTCGCCATATTTGAGCTTAGCGGGAGATGACGCACCTGCCGATCATCTTCGACCCCAGCCATGCCACGGGGCGAAGTTTGCTCTGGCAGCCGTCGCCGACGGGCTAGCTCCAACGCCAGATCGAAATCCCGATCCACCCCGGCCTCAAGATCAGTGATGGTGTGCTTTACGGGGAAATCCGGGATCACGCCACGCGCGGCCTCGTGGTTGCCACTGACGGCCTCGTAGTAGCTCACGAGCGGGATATAGATCCCAAGTTTGGTGTTGGGAAGGGTGATTCTCACGACACTCCCTGAAGTATTGCCGTAGTAGCCACCGGCGGATTCTTCCCCTATGAAGGTGGCGCGATGATGAAAGTGGACTTCGGTCAGGAATTCCGAGGTCGTTGAGAACGAGCCGCCATTGATCAAGATATAGACGGGACCAGTGAACGTAGGTTTGCTGGGCTGTTGAAGACCCAAATTGGGATGGTTGAGTGCGTGGACCCTGCCATCGGCTCGGAGTTCGGCCTCTCCCTTCGGGATAGTGAAGTCATTGTGGTCGTCAGTGTACTTTGGAAAAAAATTGAAACTCCAATTGTTGACGATGAGGTCGTCGTAGTACTTGAACGGAGTATCAACCAGGTAGGAAAACAGGAGCTTCCCAAGCTCGTCCGCACCCCCGCCGTTACCTCTCACGTCAAGGATGAGCGCCCTCGAGCCCTTGGATTGAAGGGCTTCAAAAGCACGTTTCATGAACGCCCGGCCTTCTTCCACGTTCGTCCCGAACGAGGAATATGTCATATACGCAATTTGTCCATCGTCCAGAAACTTCAAATCCGCGAAATCCTTGCTTGGCTGATCCTGGGGGAACAGCGCCTTCGACATCTTGAGCAGTTCCTCGTGCCTCAGACCGGTGACCTGAACCCTCACCAGCTTGTTGTTTCCAGCACCTGCCAGCATCACCTCGTAGGGCGCTCTCAATCCAAGCAAGGTGATGAGGTTCGACCCGAACCTGCCGCTGATCCCTCTTTGGCGAGAGGTCTGAACATCCCCATCCTGGGATTCGGCGGCAAGCATCGTGGAAATGATGTGGCCGGCAGGGACGCCGTTGATCGATTGAATTTCCTTTCCGGCCAAGGTCCCGCCCTTCGCGTAATCCCGGAAAATGTAAGCTTTGGACTCCAGCACCTTCACGTCGAATGGAAGCCATGGAAGGCGTTCCGACTCCTCCTTAACATGGGGCGGCCTGCTGACGTTTGTGTGGCCACATTTGATCGCGGCGATGGTTGGCGCCATCACCCGATAGAATTCGTAGAAATCCATGGGGTGGTCCAGGGACTTTTCGGCCTCATCAAAGATTCGGTCGAGCTCGGCCTTCTTCGTATAGCGATAGAGCCCGCTGTGACCTTCCTCCAAGGACTGTCGCGCGATTTGAAAATCTTCCCGCAGTTGTCTCGGTTCAAACTTCTTGGTCGTTTGAGCCCTGACCAGGCTAGTGGCCGCGAGCAACAGTGCAGTGGCAAGTGTGCTCAGGGTGAGCAAAGCAGAGTACATCTTCTTCATTTTGATTTCTTTTCGAGAACTTCTACCTTTCTTTCTTTTTTCCGACCAGATAGACAATCAGGTGCGAGAAACCGATCATCACTGGCGCGATACCAATCCATTGGATTCCTTGGCGGAGATCTGTTAGCCCCTCCGGATGAGCCAACAGCGCCTGGAGCACCGCGAAAAGACCAATGCCTAACGAAATCCAAATGAGTCCAGCAAGCAGGAGAATCCGCTGAACATTCCAGTTGCTTAGCCTGACCTCTTGCTCCAGTGTTGGGAGCTCGACTCCCCTCTCAATCGCAGTAAAACGCTCCCGGTGAATCATCACTCTGCGCTGGTGCTTCAGCCACTGCCGAAAGCCCACGAAAGCGATGAGGGCCACGATTACGATTGTGAATTCCATTTTGCGTTACCATCCTTTCGACCCTATATACTCGTGTGCTGCCGGCCGGGTTGCGCTGCCGAGTCAGGAATGTTGGTGCAACCTGGAGGAAGCCTCGCGAGTACAATATAGAGGAATGACTGACGAGGACATTCAAAGCCTGCTGCGCAAGCGCCGTTGGGCGGCAGCCTTTGAGCTTCTCTTGGATCGCCATCAGAAGAAGGTGTTTCGCCTGGTGTATTCGATATTGAAGGAGGCAGCAAAGGCGGAAGAGGTGACACAGGATATTTTCCTGAAGATGTGGCAGGTACTTCCGGACTACGACGGCAGGGCTTCGCTCTCGACTTGGCTCTATACCATCACTCGAAACACCTCTCTTTCCGCGCTTCGCGCAGAGTCCTATCGGAAGACTCTGCCTATCGAAGACTTTGAGCCGGCAGCCGCCAACTGGGAAACCGGGATGCAACAATTGGAGATAAATCAGCTTCTACAGCGCCTGCCCGAGGCGCAACAACGGGTGATTACACTATTCTATCTTCAGGAGCGTAGCGTCGAGGATGTGGCGCACATGCTCGATCTTCCCGAGGGCACGGTGAAGAGCCACTTACATCGCGCGCGGCGGGCGCTGGCCGACATGGTGAGGAGTTGAAGTGATGAACTGCCGTGAAACACAAGAGCGATTATTGGAAAGCTTCGAGGGCGCTGTCTCTCCGCTGGAGAAAAGTCAATTGGAACGGCACATATCAGAGTGCCCGGAGTGCGCACAGTTCGCCGTCTTACAGAGTCAACTCGATCTTCGCCTGCAGGAAGGGATTGCCGCTCCCCAATTAAACTCCGGCTTCCGGGCGGGTTTGCAGGCACGCATCGCACGGCAACCGCGGGAGCCGTGGCCGGACTGGTTGCCTGACCTGGCCTATCTCGCAGGCTCAGGAGTAGCCATTGGGGCGTGCGCCCTGTTGCTGTCATTTCCGGTTCCGGTTGTCCTGGGAACGGGGGTTGTGGTCGCTTTCCTCGCTTACTCGCTTCAAACGATTCTCGTCAGTGCTTTGGAGCAGAAGACGGACTGAGTTGCGTGATGTACCGACCCGCCGCAAAAGCCGACCGGACGCAAACACGCGCATGCTTGAAGCGAAGTACCTTAACAACGGGCATTTACAGGGGCTTCATATGGAGAAAAGGGGGAAAGCCTGAGAGCCTGTCCCCCTTTTGCCCGGGTTCCGCGCGACAGCAAGGCGTGCGCCTTGCCGCCACGCTGCACCCGGGGCTGGAGAATGCCCCCCGGCTGGCGCCCGGTTCCGGACCATGCACCGCCGGCTGCACGCCGGGATGATGTGCATTGCCCATTATCCGCAGGCCCCGGCTCTGCTCGATTTCGCGGACGCGCATGGGATGCTGAAGATCGCGGAGGCAGGGAACTGGAACTTCAGCGCCTGCCCACCGGGGCTCCACAAGAGTGTGGCGCATCAGCCCGCAGGTGAGTAGATGCAGCCGGCCTCGGTGGCCAGCCGCGTGGGCTGTAGCCGACAATGCCAGACCAGATAATTAAAGTCCTGCATGACCGGCGTGTGTGGATCTTGGCGGCGCGCTAGAAAATAGCGTCCGGGACTGATGATCAGGTCGCGATTCTCGTCCAACTCGGTGCCTGCGCGACCGTCAATGGCCACCCACAACCCCGAGCGAAGGCCATTCGCAATGGGCCAGCGACTCTGCCCTTCCTGGGTTACTGCGAAGGTATTGGCGCCGCTTGTCCATAGGTAGTCGAATCGCTGCTTATCCGCTGCTTCGCTGCCACCAATCATGCGATTGACAAAGTCCACCACCTCCTTGATCGCCACAGGGATGACGACCGAGGGGAACAGGACGGGCATCCCGCCCTCGGCTTTTTCAATGAAGCCGAAAATTCTCGTCCACCAGCTCTTGGGGTGGCTCCTCCAGAACAGTAGCCGCAATTGGGTCGTGCCATCGGGGATGATGATGGGTGGGTTGGCGCCAAAGAGACGCTGATTCAGATCGGCGCCTTGGCGCGGCGCATGGAAAACATTCATGCCAGTCATGAACAGCCCGTAGGGAGATGCCGTCGGGTTGAGTGCGTTTCCGACGTCCATTCGGAAAGTCGCGTAGCGCTGCTTGTCTTCGAACTGCGCCCGGCTGGGGTTGAAGAAACGAAGCTCGGCGGCGAAGCAGACGGGACCGCGAGCGTGCTCCGGCTTGACCTCTGCCGGCAGGCGGAAGCGCTGCTCATCATCGGGAAAGTGGTAGTGCTGTACGGTCTGTTCCGGCGCTGGATTCTGTGCATACACCGCGGGCAGTAAATCGGGCCACTCCAAGCTGCCAGTCAGCTTCGGCTGTGGACCGCGCCGCGGTTGGCGCAACTGGTTGGTGGTGTCCTGCCAGATTCCCTCCGTCCAGAAGGGATCTATGGCAGCCTGCGTTGCGGGCTCGATGACTTGCGGCGCAACGGAGCGGCTGCTCAGATAACGCTCAGTGGAAAATCCGCCGGCAACAAAACCGGCTGTCGCGCCCAGCAACAAATCCCTGCGCGAAACCGACGGCTCTTGGGGAAGCTGAATATCACCCGTCGCCATGGTTCAACCTCGTAATCGCCCGCAACATAACACGAAGAGCAGTCACAAGCAACTATGTCCTGAGTGTGTCTTTGCAACGCCAATCATACCTAGCCCGGACGGAAGGTGGAACCTTATACCCCTGGATGGCACACATCTATTCATACCAAGCGCGGGTTGTTGCAATCGTCTCATGACCGTCATATTCGTACCGCACCCATCCAGCCTCCAGGTGGACCAGACCCAATTGCGATCCGGGTGCAGCGTGGAGGCGCAGCGGGGATGCGTCCTGTCGAACTGGCGCCTTACCTTACTCAGCGTCTTCCCCAGACGAACCTCGATGAGCTCCCGTTCGATGATGGCGTGCGGCCGCGTGGCGGCCAGAACGTCGTTCCGGCGGGCAGCGAGCAACGGAAGCGCCGGGGGCGAAGCCCCGATAGAACGATGCCCGAGCGTCGCGCTCATTGTTGGATGTAGGAAAGCGCGCGATCGAGGATAACCAGGGTGTCTGAGCTACCCAGCAAGCCGGTGACATGGACAAGCAACGACGCCAGCTCGGCGCGGCTTAACATCGCCTGCAGGACGCTTTGCAGGTAGGCCGTATGCTCTCGCCCGGATTCCGCCGGTATGAGCCCTAAACGCACGCCTATCGCCACCGCCTGCAGCATGACGCGCTCGGCTTCGTCCATCTGCGCGCGCCGCGGCTGGATCGCCGCGCTGACCGCATCGGTGGCTTGTTGCAACAAGCCGGCGGCACGGGCCTGCTTCGCTTGCCGCGCCCCGCTGCGGCTGGTGGATGCCGTGCCCCCGGGGAAGCCGCGTTCGGCCGCGAGGAGCGCACCCCGGTATACGGCGATCTCCGATGCCAGCGCCAGACGATTATTGCTGAGTATCTCCTCCGCCGCCCGCAACCAGGCGTTGACGGCGACGATGAAATCGGGGTCGCGATCTTCAAAGCGCCTGACCAGGGCAGGCACCTTGAGCAGCAGAGCTTCGATCTCCTCCAGGTTCAGCAGGTGCAGCATCCGGCCTACTCCGGCAAGAGTCGTTTCGTGGAGGCGTCAGTTGGGTCGGTTTGTGTCCACTCGACCCCCTCCTCGCTGATCGTCAACTGCAGGCGGGAAAGGTTTTGCGGTGGCCCGAAACCCTTCAACTGGGCGGTGGTTACGATGACTTGTAGGCGCGGCGGCGGGGGCTGCAGTTTCACGAACTCCAACCCTATCTGGCGCCGCAGTGCCTCCTCAACGCCGGAACCCGCGGCTGGGTGCCCGCTCTCGGCCGGCTTCATCAATTCCATCACCGTATTCGTAACACGCTCCGCAGCCAGTGTCGCATCCGACGCTGAAGCCGACGGCGTCGACTTGAGCGTTTCGAAGATCCGGTCAAGAGCGTGCTTCAGCTTTCCTTGGGCGCCCGATGCAAGATGGAGCTCGGTCGCGCCAAGTTGCTGGCGAATGATCTCATCGGTTCTTCGCCGCAGAGCCGCCAAGTCGGGAGCCGGCATTGTGGCTCCCGACGGTGGTTCGATCTTGTCGACGGCAACCGGGAGATCGAGGGTCACGTTCGGCAGACGAAAGCGCGGAACCGGCAAATGCTGGAGCAGGGGATGCGAGGCGTAGAGCTGGGCGATGCGCACGGATTCCAGGTCGGCCTGGAGCCGCGCGTTCGTAATCTCCGCCATTAACACGCCGAGATAGTCGCCGAGTACAGGCATGAGGATGTCGCTCCGTCAAAACTGCGAGACGGCGCTCCGCAGCCACCGTGGTTGCTGCGGAGCGCCGTGTGCGCCCAGCGTTCCCTAGTTCGTCGTGGGAGGAAGCGCCTTCACCGGTTGCTCCCGCATCGCCTTTTCCAGTATCCCAAGGATGCGATCCAAGCCGGCCGGCAACTCGTCCTGCACCGCCTTGATGTGAACGTCCATGGAATAGGTACGGTCCACCTGCAGGCCCTGGCTGGTCTTGCGTTGATACGAGACCGCCACGTGCAACTTTGCCGAGCCACCCGGCCAGCCCTGTTGGACGGTGAGGTCCGCTTTGACGCCCAAGTTGGTATCGGTCTTGGAGAACTCAACGGAATTCAACTTGGCGTGGAAGTCAATCGTGGTCTCTTCGATCCGGATGAACGGGATGGGCAGCATGGTCAGGATCGGCACCTCGAGCTTCATCTCCTCGATTTGTGCCGGCTTCGCGTCCGCGTGTTTCACCTTGGCCGTGGCCGCCGCACCGGCCCCGCCGCCTCCGGTAAAACCGATTGTCGGGGGCGCTTTGTACCCACTCCCGGCGTTGGTGATCGTCACCCCCGTTACGACGCCATTTGCAATGGTGGCCATGGCGGTCGCGCCGGCGCCAGGGTCTTGCGCGGCGGGAGTGATGGTCACCGACGGCGCCGACGTATAGTTCGTACCGCCTTGGGATACGGCGATGGAGTCGAGGACATCAGACGCTGCCGTATAGGGAGCGATCTCCTTGGGGTAATTGAACGACACATAGATGGGCTTCCCGGGGATGATGTTTCCGTCCGCATCCGTTGTGGCGGGCTCAAAGCCGACCGACTTGATGAAATTGACCGAGCTCATCGCGGCCTGCGCTTGCGCATTCACCACGGCGACCAGCGGACCGCCGAGCATGGATGCAAAATCGATGCTTGCAAGTTCTTGTCCTACGTTAGGCATTGAAACTACTCCTTGTCGCACACGTCGAAGTCACTGCAAAGCGATGGTTCCGGTGCGGATCTGGGCGACTTGACCATGACGCGGTGCCCCGGCGGGGATCGCCTGCCGTCATTCGAGCCAAGCTCGCTCCTTGATGGGTCTCCGTGGATGGGTCTCCGTGATCGTGCCGTCGCGCAACCCGCGCATATCGCGTCGCAATGACCGGCACTGTGACTCCGGCGTAGCAGCCGAGTCAAGCGAAAAGCGCATAAAAGGGTGGATACGTGTAAGACTCCCAAGAAACAATTGTCACGAAATTATGACGACATTGTTACGACATTGTGACGGTCCTGGGCAGGGAAGACGCATAACAGTTGATTCCAGTGCAGTTCATGATGTGGTAGCAGCAGTGCCCGGGCGCGCAGCGCGTCGTCCGCTCCGTCGCTATCATATTACTGGGAAGTTAGCCCCCCTCGTCGGGTGGGTTGCCTCAACGACAGACGTGTGATCGCTAATCACAGTCAAGATGTCTAGGGCATGCGGACGCTTGCAGCCCGATGTCCTGGTCCACGACTGATCCTAAATCGACAGCGGAGCGCCGCTCCCGCCGGCGCACCCCAGAGTGGACGCACAGCCGCGCCAAGAAACTCATGCGGCGGGGTCCGGATCATCGAGGGCGACGCAACGGGAGCCGACTCATTCTTAGGCGGCAAGGACCAACCGGAGTCGGGCACCCGGATGCCGAATCCTGAGGATAGGCTTTTTGAATTGGACTTGGCGTGCAGCGCCGCCTAGAGTCCTACAGGTGCCGCAAAGCCCTGCTCGAAGCCGAATGGTCGCAGGCCCGGCGGCGGGGCCCGAGACGGTGCGCGCGCTGTTCCGGCCCCCCTTCCGGAACTACCAGTTCGACGCCGCCTACGACGAGATGTTTCAGGCTCCCGGCGAGCCGCGACCGCACTACCGGGCCCTTTTTCAAACCCTCCTGGAGCTGCCGCCCGAGCAACTCCGCAAGAGTCAGCAAGCCGCGGACCTGTCGTTCCTGCACCAAGGCATCACCTTCACGGTCTATGGCGCCGAGGAGGGTACGGAGCGCGTCTTTCCCAATGACCTTTTGCCGCGGATCATTCCCAACCACGAGTGGCGCAAGATCGAGACCGGGCTCACGCAGAGAATCGCGGCCCTGAACCTGTTCTTGGAGGACGTCTACCACCGCGGCAGGATTCTGGCGGATGGCATCGTGCCCAAGGAGCTGGTCTACAGTTGCCGCCACTTTCGGCGCGAGATGCGCGGTCTGGAGGTGCCCCGGGGGATTTACGTCAGCGTCTGCGGCACCGACCTGGTGCGGCTTCCGGACGGAAGCTTTGCCGTGTTGGAAGACAATCTGCGGGTGCCGAGCGGCGTCTCCTACATGCTGGCCAATCGCAAGGTCCTGAAGAAGGTGTTCCCGACGCTGTTCCGCGACTACGGGGTTTGCCCGGTCGATCATTACGCCCAGGCGCTGCTCGCCACCCTGCGGGCGCTGAGCCCGCCGAACTCCACCAGCCGGCACGAACCGACCGTGGTGCTGCTGACCCCGGGGGTCTTTAATGCAGCCTACTTTGAACACACCTTCCTGGCCCAACAGATGGGCGTGGAGCTGGTCGAGGGTCGGGATCTGCTGGTCCACGACAACGTGGTGTACATGCGCACGACGGCCGGGTTGCGGCGCGTGGACGTGATCTATCGGCGCGTGGATGACGATTTCCTCGATCCGCTCTGCTTCCGGCGCGACTCGAGCCTCGGCGTGCCGGGGTTGTTCAACGCCTACCGCGCCGGCAATGTGATGCTGGCGAACGCCATCGGAACCGGCATCGCTGACGACAAGGCGCTCTACGCCTACGTGCCCGCGATCATCCGCTACTACCTGGGAGAAGATCCCATCCTGGCCAATGTGGAGACCTATCTGCTGACCGATCGCTCGCAACGGAGTTACGTGCTGGAACACCTGGACGAACTGGTGGTCAAAGTGGTGGGCGAGTCCGGAGGCTATGGCATGTTGATCGGTCCCCAGAGCACCGCGGAACAGAGAGCGGAGTTCCGCCGCCGCATCGAGGCCGAGCCGCGGAATTACATCGCGCAGCCGACGTTGCATCTTTCCCGGGCGCCGTGTTTCCTTGACGGAGAGGCGCAAGCCCGGCATGTTGACCTGCGTCCTTACATTCTTTACGGCGAGAACGTCACGCTGGTGCCGGGCGGGCTCACGCGGGTGGCGTTGCGTCAAGGCTCGCTGGTGGTCAACTCCTCCCAGGGCGGGGGCAGCAAGGATACCTGGGTGCTGCGCGCATGAGCCCCAGCCGCGAGACCACCATGCTCTCCCGCGTGGCGGACAGCCTGTACTGGATGAGCCGCTACCTGGAGCGGGCCGAGCACACCGCCCGCCTGATTGACGTAGATTTTCAGTTGCGCCTGGACCAGTCCCCGGAGGCCAATACCGGCCGCTGGCTGCGGCTGCTGGAAGCGTCGGAGGCGCCGGCGCCCGCCGAGGGCGGGATCGATGCCACCACGCTCACGCACCTGCTCACGCTGGACAAGGCCAACCCCTCGTCCATCGTCTGCTGTGTCGCCGCCGCGCGCGAGAACTTGCGCCAGGTCCGCGAGCAGTGCAGTTCGGAGATGTGGGAGCAGCTTAATCGTCTCTACCTGCAGGTCAACGGCACCACGGCAAGCGAGGCAAGGCTGCTGCACTCGCATGTGCTGTATCGGGCGGTGCAGGAGGGCGCCCATCTGTTCCAGGGCGTCACCGACTCCACCATGGCCCATGGGGAGGGCTGGCGTTACATCCAGCTGGGGCGCTTTGTGGAGCGCACCGATGCGCTGGCCAGGCTGATCGGCACGCACTTCACGCGCCTGCCCGAGTCGCTCGACCAGGCGGTGGAGGGCGAGGATTACCTGGAGTGGGTGGTGTTACTCAAGTCCTGTGCGGCGTTTGAAGCCTACTGCAAAACGTACACCGCCGAACTCCGGCCGCTGCGGGTGGCCGAGTTTCTCCTGTTGAACTCCAGCTTTCCCCACTCGGTGCGCTTCTCGGTGGACCGGGTGCACGCCGCCTTAACCGCGATCGGCGAGTTGACGGAGCGCAGGGAGGAGCAGTCGGTTCGCCTGGCGGGACGCCTGCGCGCCACCCTCAGCTTCAGCCAGATCGACGAAATCATGGCCTCAGGCGCCAACGCCTATGTGGAGAGCGTGCGCCGGCAGTGTGCCCTGATCCATCACTCCATTCACCAGATCTATTTTGACTACCCGGTTGAGGCGGCGCTGGTCTCCTGAGTGCCACGCGGCGGCGCTGCGCTGCCGCCTGCAAGAAGAAGGACATCGGTGATTTACTCGGTTCGACACACAACCACCTTCCTCTACGAGCCCGCCGTGCGCGAGAGCGTCATGGAGGTGCGCCTGCAGCCGCGGAGCGAGGGGCACCAGCGTTGCCTCAGCTTCCATCTCGACGTGAGCATCGCGGCCAACATCATGCAGTACCGTGATTTTTCAGGGAACACGGTGCACCACTTCGACATTGCGGGATCGCACCGGCAACTGAACGTCACGGCCCGTTCCACCGTGGAGGTGCAGGCGGCGCCCGCCCTGCGTCCCGCCGACGCCGGCGATTGGGCCGACCTCGACGCCCTGGTGGCCGCCGACGACTACTGGGACATGTTGGCGCCCAGCGAGTTCGCCCGACCGGTGGAGGAACTCGCGCCCGTGGCGGCGGAACTCCGGTGCGAACGACGGGACAGCCCGCTCGCCCTGCTGACCGAGTTGAACGAGGGCATCTTCCGGTGGTTTACCTACGTGCCCAACAGCACCACGGTGGACTCGCCGATCGACGAGGCGCTGCGAACGCGCCAGGGCGTGTGCCAGGACTTCGCACACATCATGATCGCGCTGGTTCGCCCCCTCCACGTTCCCTGCCGCTATGTCAGCGGCTACCTGTTTCGGCGCGAAGAGGACGAAGCTCCGGATCGCTCCCCGGCAGGAGCCTCGCACGCCTGGGTCGAGGCCCTGGTTCCCCGCCTGGGCTGGGTGGCGTTCGATCCCACCAACAACCTGGTCGGCGCCGATCGCCACATTCGCGTCGCCATCGGCCGTGATTACGCGGACGTTCCGCCCACGCGTGGCGTGTACAAGGGCGGGGCGCACAGCCTGCTGAGCGTGGCGGTGACGGTGCGTCCGGCGGACGCGCCGCACCGGGAAGAATCCCCACCGGGCATCGTCATCCCACCCCGCCCCGCCATGGCCCGCGTCAACGCGCGCACCGAACAGGAACAACAGCAGCAGCAATGACGGTGCGCGGCCCAGCTCGCAACGGCAGCTGCAAGCATCGCGGCCATGCTCCTCAAACGTGGGCCAAGTTACTCGCCCTTGAAAAGGGAGCGGCCCACCACTCGTTGCACCGCCGTTCGCTGCGTTGGGTCTCGCGGCCCTGTATCTCTCTACTGTTCTGACGAGTAGTCGAGATAACGGAAGCAATACCTGTGGCGCCGATGTTTGAATACGCCGGTACTGCGTGTGAGAAGGGCACGCAGGACCTCGCTTCCTTTTATCTTCGGTCAAGCCCCACCCATCTGGCGATCGAACGATCCAGGGCTTGCCATGCCGTCCGCCTGTTTCTGCATGAGCCTATGGGGGCGTAGATTCGGGGACGACGTTTCTTCGCACACCCGGCTCGATTCGCTAGGACTGGAACAGGAGCCTTCATGCGTCCCGCCTACCGAGACCACGGGGAGCCAGAGGAAGCTGTTACAGCTCCAGCCCACCGTCTCCTTCGGCGCGCCAACCTCCAACCGGCTCAGCATCACCGTCAGCGATGCGACCAGGTACCAGCAGATGGACGGCCGTAGCCACCTTCAAGTGGTAGGTGCGGCGGCCATCCCCGCGCATTCTCGGCCGGGTTGGCGTTCAGCCTTTCACGGTGGTGAGGCCGAGCAGCGTGTCGTTGGGGTAGAAGTGGTCCACGTTCTCGGGCGTGATGATCTGGTGGCGCATGAAGACGGCGGGCGGCACCGGCTTGCGTTCCAGGATGTCGAGCGCGAGGCGGATGACGTTGGCGCCGTACTTCTCGGGAAAGTAGGCGACCGAGCCGATCAGGCGGCTGTGCGGGTCGCGCAGTTCAGCGCGTCCCTCGGGATCGGCGTTATGCCCCAGCACGGCGCAGGGCCCGGCCCGGCCCGCCTCTTCGAGAGCCCGCAGGGCGCCGAGGGCGCTGTTGTCGGTGGCGGCGCCCACCAGGATGTGCTCCGCTCGTGAGCTGCGCAGGTGTTTGCGGACGCGGTCGAGCGTCGTGCCGAACTGGCCGTCGCCGTCGAGGTGGATTTCGCGACAGGGCTCGGGGACGCGCAGGGTCTCGTGGATGCCGGCCAGCATGCCGCGAATGCGCGCCTGCGGCACCGAGCCGGCGCGCGCCAGCTCGATCATCAGGATCTCGTCCACCTCTCCCTGCCAGTGCTTCTGCGCCCAGCGGCCGAGGTGGCGGCCGCCCAGCAGGCCGGCCTCGTAGTTGTTGGCGCCGAAGTAGGTGGCGCCGGGGTGGGGTATGTCAATGGCAATGATCGGGATGCCGCACTCGAGATACTTGCGTGAGATGGCCTGCGCCACCGCCTCGTCGGCCTGGAACTCGATCACCAGGTCCACCGCCTCGCGGATCAGGTCGTCGGCGTTGCGCAGCGCGGTGCGGGCGTCATAGCGGTTGTCAGCCACGATCAGCTCGAGGTGCGCCGCCTCGGCGGCACGCGTCAGGCTGGCCGCCACCTCCCGGGGAAAGGAGGCATCCTGCCCGTGGCCGGCGTAGCCCAGACGGTAGCGGCGCGAGGGGCGCAGGTCGGAGACCAGGCGGTACTGGTTGGCACCCACCTTCTCGATCCAGCCGCAATCATGCAGCGTGTACAGCAGGCGGAAACACAGGCTTTTGTTGAAGCCGGTGCGGCCCACGACCTCCTTCAGCCCCAGCACCTCGCCCTTGGATTTGAACGCCGTCAGCACCCGGGCGCCGTGCACCAGCGACTGCACGACATAACGTTGCGGCGAGGAAGGCTTCATGGTCGGTCACCTGCTCGGCTCTGGGCCCTGGCCGCAGGGCGGCAGCGGTGTTTCGCAGTGTACAACGCAGCCCCAACCCGGATCGAGCGCGACAGTCGCGCGGAGGCCGCCATATGACAGCATCTTTATGTTTATAAAGGCTTTAATTGCCATCCCGGGGCCCATGCGGCATTTCGCTCTGTAAAACAGTCGTTTTAGGGTTCAATGCGCTTGACCCCGGACGCGTCGCGGCCGTTTTAATCGGGGCGCAACGGGCATAAGAAAACGTTTACGCCACCCGTGCGAAGCGAGGCGCGCGCGGGCGGCCATGACCCCTGCGTGTGTGGCGCCGTGGGTGGGGCGCGGGCTGGTGTCGCTCTCTGGCCGGGCGGACCCGCCAGTGCGCCAACGTCAAGTGTGGGGAGGGTTGGAAATGAAGTGCAGTCTAGGGATCGTTCTACTGGCCGCGATGTCACTGTCGGCATTGCTTTCGGCGCA
The DNA here is from genome assembly GCA_937898755.1 of uncultured Acidobacteriota bacterium. Classification (GTDB taxonomy): domain Bacteria; phylum Acidobacteriota; class Terriglobia; order Terriglobales; family SCQP01; genus CALEJU01. The sequence continues at coordinate 27,190 of CALEJU010000045.1, forward strand.
GACCAACCGTGGCGGCCTGTCGGGTGCGGTGCGCGACGCGAGCGGCGGCGCGGTCGCCGGCGCCCAAGTGACGGTGCGCAACGTCGGCACCAACCAGACCTGGCACCTGACCACCTCGAAGACCGGCGACTACGCGCTCCCCGACCTGGAACCCGCCGTCTACGCGCTCACGGTTGCGGCGCCCGGTTTCGGGAGTGTGCGTTTCGACGCCGTCAAGGTGGACACCGCGACCACGCGCACGGTGAACGTGGCGCTGCAGCTGAAGAGCGTGAAGGCCGAGGTTACCGTCTCCGCCACCCCGCCGGCTGTTGACCTGGAGTCGGGGACGCTCGGGCAGACCATCTCGCAGCAGGAGATTGACAGCCTGCCGCTCGACAACCGCAGCGTGCTGGATCTGGCGCTGACCACGCCCAACGTCTCGGGTTCGGTGGGGAGCGAGGACCCGGGCATCACCGCCGGGTCGCCGGTGCCGGGCTTCAACCTGAACCTGAACGGCGGACGTTCCGGCACGAGCATCATGCTGGCCGACGGGGTCAACAACACCGGCGTGGGACTGGCGCGCTCGGTCGTGTCGTTCTCCCCCGAGACGGTGCAGGAGTTCACCGTCCAGACCTCGGCTTACTCCGCCGCTTACGGCTCGACCGGAGGGGGCGTGATCAACATCACCACCAAGTCCGGCACCAACGATCTGCACGGCGAGGCGCTCTGGTTGAGCCGCAACCCGGCGCTGGGCGCGAGCCCGTTCACCACCGCGGCGGTTAACCGGCCGAAGCCCACGCTGCGCGACAACCAGTTTTCGTTGACCGTCGGCGGGCCGGTCGTCATCCCGCACGTCTACGACGGCCACAACAAGAGCTTTTTTTTCGCCGCGGTCGAACCGCGCTACCGCCGCGATCATTTGCAGGAAGACACTCTGCTGCCCACGGCGGCCATGCGCCAGGGAAACTTCAGCGGCGTGGTTCCGGTTCCCGGGGGATGGGTGCCCTCGAGCGTGGCGGCGCAGTTCGGCATCGCTCCCACCGGTGACGGCACGATCTACCAGCAGTTCAACCAGGTGGGCAACCAGTTGCAGATCCAGCCGGCGCCCGCTGCCGGCAAGAGCTATCCGGCGTTCGCCGGGAACGCGATTCCCAGCGCCATGCTCGATCCGGTGGCGCAGAAACTGCTGCAGTACATGCCGCAGCCGCAGGCGTACTACCTGAACGGGGGCGGGCGGCTGGCGAACTACACGCTGTCGCGCTTCCTGAAGGAGGACTACACGCGCTACACGCTGCGCCTCGACCATAATTTCTCGCCCGCGAACCAGTTCAGTGCCCGCCTGACGGCGGTGCCGGCCATCGGCCAGACCGGATTCGGCAGCGCGGTGAACGGCAACGGCGGCAGCTACAGCAACTCCCGCCAGATCGTGCTGAGCGAGACGCACCTGTTCTCGCCGACGGTGGCCAATGACGTGCGCGTGAACTACACGCGGGGCATCTTCAGCAGCACCTTTTCCCCGGCGTGGGACATCAAGACGGGCCGCAACCTCAGCACCCTGCTCGGCCTGCCCAGCCTGACGCACGGCGGCCTGCCCCTCTTCCAATTCGACACCGTGAACGCCTTCGCCAACATCGGCTCGCAAGGCTCGACGCTCAACGATAACGTCGAGGAGCGCTACAGCGGCGGCGACATCCTGTACGTCAACCGCGGCTCCATGAACTGGAGTTTCGGGGTGGACTTCGATCATGCCCTGCTGAACGAGCTGTCGTTTTACTCCGCGGCGGGCGGCAACTACTTCTTCCGCTATCTGCAGACGAACAGCAACAACACCGGCGCCGGCACGGGCGGGAACGCCTTCGCCAGCTTTCTGCTGGGCGTTCCCAACAACGTCACGCTCGCCAACGCCCTGCTGCCCTACTACTACCGCTGGAACGACGGCGATGCGTTTGCGCAGGATGACTGGAAGGTCACACCCCACCTCACGCTGAACCTCGGGCTGCGCTACTCGCTGCAGATCCCGCGCATCGAGAAGTACAACCACCAGGGTGTCTTTCTGCCGGGTTCGGGTTTGAGCTATCCCATCGCCAAGCCGGTAACGTTGTCAAACGGCCAGCCCTACACCTCGCTGGGATTGCCGGCGCTCACCTCCGCCCTGGTTCCGGCTTTCGCGTTCGACAACTTGGGGGGCCGCGGCCGCACCCTCTGGCCGACGCGCTGGAACGACTTCGAGCCGCGCTTGGGGTTCTCCTGGGCGCCACAATGGGCGGGCTTCGGCAATCATCTGGTGGTGCGTGGCGGCTATGGCCTCTCCCACTTGCCGCTGACCGGACAGAACCGACTTCCCAACCCTAATTTCGGGGCGCCCACCACGGGGTACGGCGAGACGGCCGGACAGACCGATGCGACCTACGCCATGCGACTTTCGAGCAATCCGCCGCTGGTCACGCCGCTGACCCCCGACCAGGCGCTCAACATCCCGGCGGGAGGCTTGTCGTTCCTGCCCAGCTTGAACTACGCCGCCTCCGGTTTTGTCCTCGCCAACAACATCAAGACGCCGTACGCGCAGAACTGGAACCTCACCCTCGACTACCCGCTGGGCCCCAACTCGGTGCTGGAGTTTGCGTATGTCGGCAACAAGGGCACGCATTTGTTTCTGCCACGCATCAACGCCAACCCCTCCAGCCTCGATCTGATCAACGCGTTGTACGGGAAGAACCTGAGCGTGACGGCCACGATTCCAGATCCCTTGGGACGCAAGAATGCCGTCGGGCAGGTGATCCGCATTCCGCAAGGCAGCCTGGGCAGCCAGTTCCTGGGCTTCTCGAACCTGTATACCGTCTACAATTCGGCGGCGAACAGCATCCGCCATGCCGTCTACGCCAGCTTCGTGCGGCGGGCGACGCGGGGCCTGTTCCTGTCGGCGAACTACACTTATGGAAAATCGCTGGACGATGCTTCGGACGCCAGCCCCGACAAGTTCAGTCTCAATACCGAGACTGTGGGCGGCCAGGTGTCGTTTGGGGCGCCGCTACGCTCCGACCGTTCCGTCTCCACTTTCGACGTGCGCCAGAGCTTGAGCACGTCGTTCCTCTACCACCTGCCGCTGGGACGCGGGCAGCGTTATCTGGGCGGCATGCCGGGAGTCCTGAACGCAGTGCTGGGCAACTGGACCGTGTCCGGCATTGAGCACCTGCAGAGCGGCCTGCCCTTTCTCGTGACCCTGGTGGACAGCAACCTGCTGGGCGATACCACCCAGACGCACACCATCCGACCCAACCTGGTCGCCGGCGTGCCGGTGGTGAATCCGCTCTGGAACGCAGGTTGTCCGGTGGGAAACCTGTGCGAGCCCTACCTCAACCCGGCGGCGTTCGAACGACCGGCGCTGGGTCAGTTCGGCACGGCGCCGCGCACCATTGACGGCGCCCGCGGGCCGCTGCAACAGTTCCTCGACCTGTCGGTGCAGAAGAACTTTGCCCTGAACGAGCGCTTCCGGCTGCAACTGCGCGGCGACTTCCTCAACGCGCTCAATCACCCGGTCTTTGCGCCGGTTCCCAACGCCAGCGGTTCGGACCTGTTCTCCCAGCCCTCGCAGGCCAAGCTGACGGCGGCGCAGTACAACGCCTGGGCGGCCTTCAACAACCAGCCGCTGGCGGGCAGCTCGGCGGGGTTGGCGGAGATGAATCAGATCAACGGTCAGATCACCTCCAACCTCAACGGTGCCGGCGTCTTGCCGGCGAATTTCTTCACGGTGGCGCTGCCGGCGGGTTTTGCCACCAGCAACGCCAACGCGTTCGACATCCGCACGGTCCAGGGGCTGAAGCTGTATCGGCTGCGTCAGTCCTTTAACCAGGGGTTTGGGGGACTCTACACGCCCCCGATCCAGCGCACCATCGAGTTCGCGATCAAGATTTACTTTTAAGCCCGGGGAAATCCCGTGGCTCCGGCGGCAACGTGCGACCTATATACCTCTTACTACTCCTCACGACGGCGGCGCCAGCCGTGCAGGCAGCGCGCCCGGCGCCGCCGCACCGCTCGGTTCCCGACAAGCTGGTGGTGCTGAGCTTTGACGACGCGGTCAGCACGCAGGCAACCGTGGCGGCGCCCATGGTGAAAAAGTACGGGTTTGGGGCGACGTTTTTCATCTGTGAGTTCCCGCCCGACTTTGTCGACAAGCACAAGTACATGAGCTGGCGGCAGATTCAGCAGCTCAACGCCATGGGCTTCGAGATCGGTAGCCACACCCGCACGCACACCCATGTCACGGCCTTGACGGCGCCCCAGTTTGCCGATGAGCTGCGCTACATAGAGCAGAAGTGCGGGCGCTACGGCATCCCGCGGCCGCGCAGTTTTGCCTACCCGGCCTATGTGACCAGCCCCATGGCGCTGCAGGTGCTGCGGCAGCGCGGGTATCGCTTTGCGCGCGCCGGCGGCGGCCGCGCCTTTGATCCGGTCCGTGACGATGCGCTGCTCATTCCCAGTTTCAGCACCACGGGCGACGATCCGCAACGCGTGCTCAATGACCTGCAGCAGGCGCATGACGGCCGGATCGTCGTGCTGACGATTCACGGAACGCCCGACGTGGCGCATCCTCCGGTGACCACACCGTCCGCCTTGCTGGCCCGTTATTTGAGGTACCTGCACGATCACCACTACCATGTCATCGCGATGCGCGACCTGGCCCGGTACGTCCCAAGCCGGGCGCCGGACGGCGCCGCGAGCGGGAGCAAAAGCCATGCGCCTTAAGATCGGTGTGTTGTGGATCACGACCGCACTCCTGGCGGTGGCAGCCGTCCCGGAACCGCCCACCAGTTGGATTGACCCCGCGACCGGGCACCGCGTGGTGCGGCTCTCGCGCGATCCGGACAGTCACAGCTTTTATTTCAACGTCAACGCCTACACTGCCGCCGGCGATCTGATGGTGTTCACGACGCGCGCCGGGGTCAACACGCTCGACCTTCGAACGCACGACATCCACCTTGTCGTGCCCGGTCCCACCGCGAACCTCGTGCTCGCGGCGAAGACGCGGACCCTGTACTACCGCCGCGGGGCCGAGATCGAAGCCACGCAACTCGACACGCAAGCGACGCGCACCGTCGCCACACTGCCCGCCAACTGGCAGCAGGGCGCCGGTTTGACCATCAACGCCGACGAGACGGAGCTGGGCGGCAGCGCCACGCTGCTTACGCCCGGGCAGCCCGCTTGGGCGCCGCCGCCCGGCCAGGCGATGTTTGTTGCCCGCGCCGCCGCCCACCTCCCCATGGTGCTTTACACGGTGACCATCGGCACCGGCAAGATCGCGGCGTTTTATCACGACGATCACTGGCTCAACCACGTCCAGTTTTCGCCCACCGATCCCACCCTCATGCTGTTCTGCCATGAAGGCCCGTGGGACAAGGTGGACCGCATCTGGACGATCCGCACCGACGGCAGCGGGCTACGGCTGGTGCACCGCCGCACCATGCCGATGGAGATCGCGGGCCATGAGTTCTGGAGCCCGGACGGCAAGATTGTCTGGTTCGACTTGCAGACGCCGCGCAGTCGGCAGTTCTGGCTGGCCGGCAAGGTGCTCGCCACGGGTCGCGAGATCCGCTACCGGCTCACCCGCGACGAGTGGTCGGTGCATTTCAACATCTCGCCCAACGAGAAGGAATTTGCCGGCGACGGCGGCGGTCCGCAGAATGTCGCGCACGCGGAGAACGGCCAGTGGCTGTACCTCTTCCGGCCGCGACACGGGGTGCTGCAGGCCGAGAAGCTGGTGAACATGGCGCGACAGAACTACCACCTCGAGCCCAACGTCAACTTCACGCCCGACGGCAAATGGATCGTCTTCCGCTCCAACATGTTCGGCCCGGCGCAGATCCTGGCGGTCGAGGTCGCCAAGGCCAGTTGACGTTTCAAAGTTTGCAGGTCGTCGCGGCCCGGATGACAATCCGACTGGAGTTAAAACTGTCGCAGGTCAGATCCGCGCACAGGGCAATTCCACCTCTCTGCCGCTTCCCCTGCCTTGGCACCAGAGGCGTTGCTTTGAATCGCGCCGGCTCCGCGGTCTGCGGACCAAGAAGAGTGTGCCCGGAATTGATCTAGAAGTCCCTGAGTGCCTTGAAAGGCAGGGCAACGCGGACCGCATTCATCACCGCGAGCAGATCGATCAATTCCTGGGCGACAGCGCCGCCAATCGGCGGCAAGAATCCCATCGCGGCTGCCACCATTCCAAGGATACTGAGCGCCATCCCACCGATGGCACTCTCGAGTGCGATTCTGCGCATCCGCCGCCCGATATGAATCAGTTCATCGATCTTGCCGAGCGAGGCATCCAGGATGACGGCGTCGGCAGCTTCGGAGGTAATGTCGCTGCTCAAGCCGAAAGCGACTCCCACCGTCGCTGCCTGCATGGCCGGTGCGTCGTTGATGCCATCCCCCACAAAGAGGGTCTTCTGGCGGCTTGCCTCCGCGCTGACAATGGCGACTTTTTCCTCCGGGCTCTTGGAGGAGTAGACCTCCGTGATCCCCGCAAGACCCGCCAGATAGCGCACCTCGGCATCCCGATCCCCGGATACGAGCATCACCCGGGTGACCGCGTGGCGCGGCTTCAAATGGTCCACAAAGAGGCGGGTATCCTTGCGCGGTGCGTCATGAAAACGAAACACGGCGGCGAAGGTGCCGTCAACACAGACCACGCATTCAAGACCCGCCGTGGCCGGCGGCAACGCAACCGCCTGGCCGGAGAGGGTCTTGCGTCCGGTGATCCATACGCGATGTCCGTCAATGATCCCGCGCAGGCCCTCGCCGGGGCGCTCGCTGATTTCCACGGCGGGTTCAAGAACCACGGCTTCGCGTCGCGCCGCATCCACAATCGCGCCGGAAAGAGGATGCTTCGAGTATCGTTCCAGGCTGGCCGCAGCGCGCAACACCGCGCTCCTCTCAAAACCGGGAGCACAGACGATTTCCTCCAGCGACGGCTTTCCATATGTCAGTGTTCCCGTCTTGTCGAAGATCAGCGTGTGACACAAGTCAATCTGTTCGAGAATGGCGGGGTTCTTGATGATGATGCCGCGTCGCGCGGACAGTGAAATCGCGCCAATCACGGCCACAGGAATCGCGATCAAGAGCGGGCAGGGAGTGGCGACCACAATCACCGCCAGAAAGCGGTGGCGGTCCCCCGTGACCACCCAGGCGGCGATGGAAACGAGGAGGGCAAGGGGCGTGTACCACGCACCCAGTTGGTCGCCCAGACGGCGCAACTGCGGCCTCTTTTGCTCGGTCTCTTTCATGACCTGCATGATCCGGGCATAGCGCGAGTGGACCGGCAGCTTGCCTGCGCGGATCGTCAGTGCCGCTTCACCATTCATCGCTCCCGACAGCACTTCGGAACCGGGAGTCTTCGCTATCTCGAACGGCTCCCCGGTCAGGTACGCCTCGTTCATCTTCCCGTGGCCCTCGAGAACGACGCCATCCACCGGGCAGATTTCATGCGGGAAGACCACCAGACGATCACCGACCGCGATGTCATCGATCACGACATCAGAGATTGCGTCCTTGAGTTGGCGATGAGCCGTCTGCGGCATCCGCTTCGCAAGGGCATCCAGCACCGATGACGCGCGCCTGCTTGCGTATTGCTCAAGTGTGGCGCCACCAGACAGCATCAGAACCACGATGCATCCCACCAGGTACTCGCCCAGGAACACCGAGGCGACAATCGAGATGCCCGCGAGTAGATCCGAACCGAATTCCCGCGCCAGAAGCTTGCGGGAGAGAGCGAGCACGAGCGGCACGCCGCCCACGATCAGGGTGATGTAAAGGGGAATCCGCCATGCAACGGGAGGAAAAGTAAAGAGATAGCGCAGCACCAGGTGGAGCAAGATTCCAGTTATGGCCAAGATGGCGATCAACGCATCGCGCGCCGGCTTCCGCAAGCTACCCTCCCGGGGTTGAGGCCGCTCAGGCTCAACACCCATTCTCTTTCTCGTCGAGGCTTCAATCCCAAGCTGAGGACTGTATCGCAAACGGGTTCCTCCTATCCCCGCCGGTGTGTTCACTCGCGCAGGATAAGAGCGTGTCTTACGATGCCCATCTTTCTGATCCTTCTGAAAGGCGAGGGCGCGAATCAGATCGAACGTCGGTCTGAATTGTACAGTGCGGGGAAGTCCGAGGCCGACGCCCTCCTGCCCCGACGCTGCGCAAGGCTCTGGCGGCGTAAAAGCCGGCAGTTCCAACCTGTGGCCACGCTACCCGGATCGGTGCCCAACCCCAATCATGGTCCCGGCGTACCTTGGTGGGTCTTTATCGACACTGCAGATCATTACTTGTAACCCTGCGCCTCCTTAGTGCCTCGCCAGTCATGCCTTGGGTCGCGGTTGTCAGCCGCACCGGCTAGGGCGCTCCGGCGGCGCCGTTCTTCCGTATCAGGGCGCGAGAGTGGCGCGCGATCTGGCGATCTTCCTGGCTTGCAACGACCTCCACGCGGACGTGGCTGTGCGTCGTCGAGATCCTGCTGCCATGCAACCGGTTGACAGAATCGTCGATGGAGATGCCAAGGAAATGGAGACCGTGGCACACGTCACTTCGAAGTCGGGCGCTGTGCTCGCCGATGCCTCCGGCAAAAACGAGCAGGTCCAGGCCGCCAAGCACTGCGGTATAGGCTGCGATCACTTTACGAATGGACGTACAAAAGACCTCGATCGCCAGCTGTGCCTCCCGATCTGCGCCGTCGGCTGCGGCTTCGAGATCACGCATGTCTCCGTCCCCACCCGAGAGTGCCATCAGGCCAGAGTTGTGATTCAGGAGTTCCTCGAGCGAATCGGCGTTCATCTGTTTCACGCGCAGGAGATACAGGAGCACCCCGGGATCGAGATCGCCGCTCCGCGTTGCCATGGGAATCCCTCCGGTGGGCGTGAGGCCCATGGTTGTATCGACCGATCTCCCGTCCTTCACTGCAGCGAGGCTGGCACCGCTGCCAAGGTGAGCGATGATGGTTCGGCTCGGAAGACCGTGGCCAAGTTGATGGACGATGGACTCGTAAGAGAGCCCATGGAAGCCGTAGCGGCGAATTCCTTCATCAAACAACCCCCGGGGAAGGGCGAACCTCGCTGCGGCTTCCGGGATGGTGTTGTGAAAGGCGGTGTCGAAGCAGGCAAACTGCGGGACCTTCGGGTAAAACCGTTCAGCCCTGTCGATGAGCTGCAGCGCCAGCGGAATGTGCAGCGGCGCGAAGTGGAGGCAAGTCTGCAGCTCCCCGAGCACAGCCGGCGTAATACGCTGGTGAGTCACGAGGTGAGGCCCTCCATGCACGACGCGGTGTCCGATGGCATACGGCTGGCTTCGCGAGAGTTCCGTGAGCCATTGTGCGGCGCGGTCCAGGGCGTCGCCCTGCGACGTGAAGCTGAGGTTCTCGGATCGCAGCACGCGACCGTGGGCGTCCCTCAGTTCGAGCTTGCCGCTGCTGCTCCGGCCAATGCCATCGGCCAACCCGTCAAGAAGAAGCTGTTCTTCGCCATCCTGCTCCGCGTAGAGGCCAAACTTCAGCGATGAAGATCCGGTGTTGATGACGAGAATTGATCCCTCGGACATGGGTGCAGACCTGCCTTCTTCGACACTGATGCCTTCCATCGGCTTCACTTTACCGTGTATGAAGGTGAAGGGATGGCTGTCCCGTCTGCAGTGATGGTTGTCCTACTCCGGGAATAAAAGGTGTGCCACGCTTAAGCGTCGGGTCCACGCGCTGCATCTCAGGAGAGGGCGCGGCAACATAATGGGATGGCCGAACTGTGCGCAGGAGCGTGGTCTTTATGAATTCCACAGAGGTATGACATCCACAGGGAATCGTGAACGGCACGCGGCCTCCCCGGAGCAGGCGCTGACCTCGGACGAGTGTCGCAAGATCGACGCATACTGGCGCGCCTGCAACTACCTTTGCGCGGGGATGATCTACCTTCGTGACAACCCTCTGCTCAAGGAGCCGCTCCGTCCGGAGCATTTCAAGAACCGACTGCTGGGGCACTGGGGCTCCGACCCCGGCCAGACATTCACCTGGGTTCACCTGAATCGTGTCATTCGGAAGTACGACTTGGACATGATCTACATCTCCGGTCCAGGCCATGGCGCGCCGGCCGTGATCTCGAACTGTTACCTCGAAGGGACCTATTCGGAGATCTACCCAGAGAAGAGCCAGGACGAAGTGGGTATGCTCAGGCTCTTCCGGGCTTTCTCCTTTCCCGGCCAGCTCGGGAGTCACTGCACACCGGAGGTGCCCGGTTCGATCCACGAGGGCGGCGAGCTGGGCTACAGCGTGTCGCATGCGTTTGGAGCCGCGTTCGACAATCGCGACCTGATCGTGAGTGTGGTCGTCGGAGACGGCGAAGCGGAGACCGGGCCGCTGGCAACCTCGTGGCATTCCAACAAGTTTCTGAACCCGATCCGGGATGGCGCGGTGTTGCCCATTCTTCATCTGAACGGATACAAGATCGCCAATCCCACGCTGCTGGCCCGCATCGCTCCGGAGGAGCTGGAGGCTCTCTTCACGGGATATGGATGGTCGCCGCATTTCGTCGAGGGTGACGATCCCCAACTGATGCACCAGAAGATGGCTGCAACCGTCGAGGTCTGCGTACAGCAGATTCGCTCCATGCAGCAGGAGGCACGCAGCAGCGGCAAGCCGGACCGGCCGCGCTGGCCGATGATCATCCTCCGTTCACCCAAGGGGTGGACCGGACCGCGGGAGGTCGACGGGCACAAGGTCGAGGGCTTTTGGCGAGCACACCAAGTGCCGGTCCTCGATGTGCAGTCCAATCCGGAGCACCTCCGAATCGTGGAACAGTGGATGCGGAGCTATAAGCCGGAGGAACTCTTCGACGAGCACGGCACCCTGGTGCCCGAGTTGCGGGATCTGGCGCCCGTAGGCGAACGCCGGATGAGCGCCAACCCTCACGCCAATGGAGGCAAGCTGCGCAAAGCGCTCACCCTCCCGGACTTCCGCGACTATGCCGTTCCGGTTGACAGCCCCGGAACAACGGAAATCTCGCCGACGGAAACCCTCGGCAAGTTTCTCCGCGACGTAATGGGGCGCAACATGAGCAGCTTCCGCCTGTTCAGCCCGGACGAGAATGCGTCCAATCGGCTGCAGGATGTCTATCAAGCAAGTCCCAAGACCTGGCTGGCTGCGATCAAGCCGGAGGACGCCGACGGCACAGTCATCGCTCCCGATGGCCGCGTGATGGAGATGCTCAGCGAACACACGCTCGAAGGCTGGCTCGAAGGCTATCTCCTGACGGGCCGCCATGGTCTGTTCAATACCTACGAGGCATTCGTCCACATCATCGACTCCATGTACAACCAGCATGCGAAATGGCTCGAGAAGGCGAAGCTGGAACTCGACTGGCGTGCTCCCATCTCCTCGCTCAACCTCCTGATCTCGTCGCTCGTCTGGCGCCAGGACCATAACGGTTTTACCCATCAGGATCCCGGCTTTCTGGATCTCGTCAGCAATAAAAGCGCAGGCGTCACCAGGATCTACCTCCCTCCGGATGCGAACTGTTTGCTTAGCGTGGCGGATCACTGCCTCCGCAGCGAGGACTACGTGAACGTGATCGTCTCCGACAAGCAGCCGCACCTGGTCTACCTCGACATGAATGCGGCAGTCGTCCATTGCACCAAGGGCATCGGCATCTGGGACTGGGCGAGCAACGATGCCGGAGCGGAGCCGGATGTCGTGGTGGCGAGCGCGGGCGACATCCTGACGCAGGAGGCCTTGGCTGCCGTGGCCATTCTTCGGGAGCACTTTCCCGATCTTAAGATTCGCTTCGTCAACGTCGTGGACCTGTACCGTCTCCAGCCCGATACGGAACATCCTCATGGCCTTTCGGATCGTGACTTCGACTCCCTCTTCACCCAGGACAAGCCCGTCATTTTCAACTTCCACGGATACCCCTGGCTCATCCACAAGTTCACCTATCGCAGGGCCAATCACGCCAACATTCATGTTCGCGGGTACAAAGAGAAGGGCAACATCAATACCCCCCTGGAACTCGCCATCCGCAACCAGGTCGATCGCTTCAACCTGGCGATCGACGTCATCGATCGGGTTCCCTCGCTGCAGGCTTCCGGCGCACATCTCAAGGAGTGGCTCAAGGGACAGATCATCGAAAGTATTCACTATGCCAACACCGAAGGCATAGACAAGCCCGAGATCCGAAACTGGAAATGGCCATCGGCGCAATAGGCGCGCCAGCCAGGCACGACACTGGTAGGCGGCGTGATCGATGCTCGTCGTTGGGTTATGCTGCTGCGGCGCCGCAGGGAAGGGGTGGGACAGCCCGACCTTTTCAGCTCTCCTCCGGCGACCCACGCCCCTCCCGACACAACCTATCGTGGACGGGGCAGTGAGCGGATGAAAGCGACGATCGCCTGCATATCCTGGGCATTCATGTCGGTGAGTGGCATGCCACCTTTTTGCATGCGTTGACTGTGATGCCGCAACAGATTCTCCAGCATAGGCGCAGAGAGAATCGATGCCGTTCCAGCCAGGCCGGGAGCCGCTACAGTTCCATGCAAGCCGCCAATTCCATGGCAGGTTTCACAGGAATAGTGCTCAAATATCGCTTTTCCACGCAGCGCCTCTGGACTCAGCGGCAATGTGTTCAGCTCGTCCGCGGCTGTCGACATTGCCGGCCCGGGTAGGGACGAGGCTGCAGCAGAACGCGTCCCGTGACCGGATGTCGTGGGCTGCCCGGAAGGAGCAGCGCCCAAGCTCGATAGATACGCTACGAGTTGCTGCAGTTCCGCATCATTCACCGTGACGGCAGGCATGCCCCCGTCGCGCATTTGCCGCGAAGGATGACGCAGCAATGTCGCGAGTTGAGCCTTCGGGAATCTATGGACGATTCCAATGAGGGATGGCGCGAAATGCGTGCCATCCGCATTCTGTCCATGGCAGGCAGCGCACCCGTTTGCAACAAAGACAGCCCGTCCTCCTGAGGCTTGTGCATTCGCAGGGGCTGCGCGTGGTGTTGCGGACGCCGGCGTCGGCGCTGACTCCGGGGCAGGAGCGTTCCCCACCTCGGCTGGACTCGCCGCAGGAATCGCTGCGCTGAACACCTTCTGTGGCGGCGCACTCCGAGCCGGGGCCAGCGTTCGCAGGTAGGCTATCAAGGAGCTGACCTGCTCTGGTGCTGCTGCCAGTGGTGACATCCCGCCGGCACGCATCGCGGCACTCGGACTATGTAAGAGTTCTGCCAGTTGCGAATCGGAAAGCTTTGCCACGCGCCCAGCCAGAGCTGGAGCGCGTGCTGTTCCCACGCCTGCCTGTCCATGACACGCAAAACAGGCATGCGACTGGAATACCTGTTGCCCAATTGCCACAGACGCAACGGTTGCTCCAGCGGGGCTCGGGACAGGGAGCTGGGTACTGTCGCCTGTCGTGGCGGAAGACGGGGCCTCCCTGACAGTGGCGATGGCTGTAGGTTGCGCGACGTGAAATGTCGCCGGAACGTTCGCCGCGCTTGTACCCAGGGCACCCAGGTAGCTGAGTAACGCAGACATATTGCTGGTCGAGACGTCGACCGCCGGCATCCCGCCAGCTCGCATCTTCGCATTTGGATTGTGAAGCACGCTCACGAGCTGTTCCGAAGAGTACTTACTGGTCACTCCGACAAGGCGTGGAGCAGCGGGCGTCCCCATCCCGGTCTCCCCATGGCATCCGGAACATCCATGGGCATCAAAGATTCCTTTCCCCTGAGCGACCAAAGGGCTGATGGGACCGGATACGACCTGCAACGGCGCCATTGCCCCCGGAGATTCAAGATAAGGCTGAAATGGGGCCCTGCTGTATTCCTTCTCCTGTTGATCCTGAAGGGCGATTTGCGCCGCGATGCTGGGGTCGTGGGCATCATCCCGATGACTCTTGATCCCAAGAAAAATCATGCCGACGACAACGATGGCAACTCCGAGGAGTGGGATTGGCCTGCGCCACGGCCGCCGTTCCAGCTTGCGATCCAAAAACGGCAGCAGGAAAAACAGCAGCGCGAGGATTCCGGGCACCACGACAATGGCCAGGACAACCTTGGGCCCCTCCCAGAACTTGAGCCACTCGAACATCGGCAGGTAGTACCACTCGGGACGCGGAAGGAAATGGGTGTCCGCAGGATTGGCAACCGGGCCAAGTCCCACGGGATGGAAGTATGCCAAGACGCCAAGGCTGATCATCAGGAGCAGTGCAAACACCATGTCCATGATGACTTGGCGCGGATAGAATCCCTCCGGCGGCAATTTCGGCTCAATAGGATCCTCGTGCATCGGGCCGGCGGGGCCGGCTTTTCGGAACAGCGCAATGTGGGCGCCGATGAACAAGAAGATCGCGCCAGGAATCAGGAACACGTGGGCCACATAAAAACGTGACAACGTCAGTGTTCCAAGAGTGTCTCCGCCGCGCAGCAACCGTGTGAGCCACTCTCCAATGAAGGGAACCTGTCCGATGACGTTCGTTCCGACAGCCGTCGCAAAGTAAGCCTTCTGGTCCCACGGAAGCAGGTAGCCGGTGAAGCCCATGCCCAGAACCAGAAGGGACAGCACGGCGCCCGAGATCCAGAGCAGTTCTCTGCGGCCCTTGAAAGACCCATACAGAAAGGTCTGCAGAAAATGCAGTGCCAGCACCACGATCATTGCGCTGGAGCCGTAGTAATGCAGGCTGCGGAGAAAGGCCCCGGCGGCAACCTGCTTGGTGATGTATGCCACGCTGGTATGCGCCGTCTCCGCGGAAGGGACATAGTAGAGTGCAAGGCAGAGACCGGTGATCACCTGAGAGATAAAAACGAAGAGAAGACCGGAGCCAAACACGTAAGCCAGGCGTGCCCCCCCTGGAATCGGTTCATCCAGGGATGCGCGCATGACGCTGCGCAGGCCAGTGCGGCTGTCGATCCAGCGACGGAGACGTGCTGGCAAACGCTTCTTTGGCGAGATATTCACTGGATCATCCACCCTGGCACCTAGCCCAACACTTCTTGGTTCGGAACATTCGACCGGAAGTATTCAAACTGCACCATCAGTTTTCCATCCCGCACCTTGTGGGGCAGGGCATCCATGGCACGGGGCGGCGGCCCGAAAACATGTTTTCCGTCCACGGCAAACCGTCCTCCATGGCAGGGGCAGACGAATTCCTCCGGCGTCTTTTGCCAGGAGACACTGCACCCGAGATGCGGGCAGATGGCGGAGAGAACTCGCAGTTGACCGTCCGGACCATGGGTCACATAGACGGACTGAGAGGAGACGACTTCACGCCACCCGTCCTGTTGGGTAAAGTCCACGGTTTTTTGGATAGGTTGCGCCAGATTGGAGAACTCATCAACGGCGCCAACAACGGACCAGCCACTCTGACGGGAAGTTGCCGATAGCGGATATAACGCATAGCGTAGCACGGGAATGGCAAGGAGTGCTCCCATGCCCGCGGTGCCGATGCCAAGCAGCATTCCAAAGAAGGAGCGCTTGTTAATAATAATGACATCGTCGTGGGCCTTGTCCTGATCACCATTGCGGCGGTGTTCCATGCTGTCTCCTAAAAGTTGAGCCACAAGGCTACGTACAGGGTATTGTTGTCGGAAGCCTTGCGGTTGGCGCCGTCGTAGTTGGTGCGGGCGCCATTGAACTTCAGATAGCCCGTGTAAGCCAGATTGATGTCAATGTTCTGCACCGGCCAGTAACTGAACTGCGCGATATAACCGCTGGTGTTCGGACTGCCGTTGTTGCTGCCCGTTACCGCAGCCTGCGCATAGAGCAGCGGGTCCGCATTCCCGGTGGTCGAGAACACAGCACCGGTCGCACTGTATTTGCTGGTCCAGTGATAGGTGCTGTCCAGTTTGACCGTATTCAGATGGCTGGACTGGGCGGACGCGCCCCCAGCGCCAAAGGTCGCCCGCAAATCGGATGTCTCGTGGATATACGTCCCGTGAGCATCCAGGAAGTGGGTGCCAAAGGGACGTTCATACTGAAAGTCGAAGGCCGCGTCGAGATAGCGGTCTTCCGGCCCAGCGATGGCACGCGGGTGGGAGTTCAGATGAATGCCGTACGTTCCGACCTCAAGGTAGTTGCTTCCCCATGTCTGTTGCCATCCTGCACGCCAATAGGGCGCAACCCCGCTGATGTTGTATTGGTAGTTGGTCCCGGTGACGGGAATGGGGCCGCGGGCATGTTCGGAGCGATACATGCTTACGTCGAGGTAGAGATGGCTGTCCCACATGCTGTAGGCGCCGACGCCAGCAACATCCTGACCCAGTGCCCCTTTAAGGAGCGGAGACGCCAGGGGACTGATACCAGAACTGCTCGATATCCAAGGAAATCCCCAAGCCGGAGTGCTGTTCCACACATCTTCCACGGTGGGATTGTTGTTGAGCGTGATCCCGTAAACCAGGTCATGCCCACCCAGGGTCTTTTGGTTGGCATAACGCAGATCGGTATTATCCATGCCAAAGTGGTCGTTTTGATGGGTGTAGGTAAACTGCGCGAGGCCGCCGAAATGCGAGGCAAAGGCTCCAGCCAGAAAAATGCTCAACTGTTGGGGAAATCCGGCAGTGCCGTTTTGAGTGGAGGGCTGATTGGCCTGATACGCAGTGTCGGACAGCAAGATCATGACAGAGAGCGGAATGTATTTCGAGAGCAGCAGGTCTTTGGAGTTGCCGATCTTGTCTTTCACGGTCGTTTCCGTCAACACATAGCCGTTGAGCTTGAATTTGCGTCCAAAAGCCGTCAGCTCGGGAGGGGTACTGTGACAGGCATTGCACGAGAGCCCCGTTTGGCGGGCAAAACTGGGTACCGCAAACGCTGCATCTCCTACACTAAGAACGACAAGCAGAACTGTTAATATCCTCATTATTATCTTTATTATAAATTTGTGCACGAGTGAAGGTTGGATGCGTTTGTAGTCGGCAAAGTTGCCCAGCAGCGCCGTTCCCTTGGCGGACTCGGTCCCGTTCGGACTGGTGTCGCGAGCGCAATCCTGTGACGAAACCTCGCGAGTGCGGTCGTTGGGGATCATGCAACATGCAGCTGCAGGGGCGCCAACACTCTCAAGATAATGGTGCGGCTGCGGATGGGCGTGTATTACGGATCGCTGACCCGGGAGAACCATCACAGCTGGACGATTTGCCACCGGCCACTTCCTGCCCCTGCACCCGCTTTGGGTGTCAAGTACCAGGACAAGGTTTACAGGTTGTGTTCAGAACATCTTTTACACTTTGGGAGGTGCATCACGCGCCTCTTGGGTGCTCTGCGTCGCGAAGGGACCCTGTCGGAGCGACACGCCGCGGCGAGCTGGTGATTGTCGACCGGACATACTTGGACGCGTCGCGCGCACCGCAGCGCCCGCTGCCACACGGGTTGGCGCGCCTGCAGTGACTTCTTCGACACGGGTGTTAAAGAAAACCGGTCCGAGCCTTTAATCCGGCTGTCGCACCTGGGGACCTTGGCCGCCCTGGCTAATCCTCCACGATGTGCAGGATCTGGCGCGAGCGGACGTTGTGGATGAGCTGGCGGCGGCCACTGGGCCAGTCGACGCGGATGGTTTCGACCGAGCTCGCATCACCGAGGCCGAAGTGAAGCTCGATGGCGTGCTGCGACAGGTAGGAACCCTGGCTCCCCACGCTCTGAAGCTGCGTCTTCCCCTGCGCAGTCAAATGCACCAGCGCTCCGATGCCCTGACGGTTGCTCCGAACTCCCCGCAGGTTGATCTTGATCCACTGACGCTGCTCGGCCCCGTCGGCACGAAACAGCCGCAACGGGCCACGGTTGCAGGAGACGGCGAAGTCGAGGTCACCATCACGGTCGAAGTCGGCGACGGCGAGACCGCGCGCGTTGCAAGGATGGTCGAAGTCCGGTGCGAGCGTGGCGGCGGCATTGTGGTAGTCGTCGCCAGTGCGCCGAAAAAGAAACGGGCGTTGGGGAACGAGCAGAAGGTGATCCTGGGCGTTTTCCAGCGTGTTGCCGTTGACCACGATGAGGTCGGACCGGCCCTCGTTGTCGAAGTCGACGAAGCCGCAGCCCCATCCGACCATGGGGAGCGAGACGTAGGCGAGCTGCATCGAGTCAGCGAGGTCGGTGAAGCTGAGTGCGGTGCCGGGCGCTTCGATGTGGAGGTTCTGGTACAGGGAGTCTCCCTGCGAAAGCCAGTGGGCGACGAAGAGGTCGAGATCGCCGTCGCCATCGACGTCGGCGACGCTGAATCCCATGGTCCCCTTGTTCTCGGCCAGCCAAGTCTCCGCGCTGCGGTCGAGAAAGCGGCCGTGGCCGGTATTAGCGTAGAAGCGGTTCATGCTGAGGTCGTTGCCGACGTACAAATCGGGATGGCCAGTGAGGCCGAAGTCGGCGGCAGTGACGGTGAGGCTGCGTCCGTCAGCATCGGCCACCCCGGCACGAGCGGTGACATCGGAAAAGGTTCCGTCGCGGTTGTTGCGAAAGAGGCGGTTGGGTCTGGGCGCGAAGGACTGCGGATTCAACGCCGGCGGCACCACCAGGTTGTACTGCCCGCGGGCGCTGAGGTGAAGGGATGCCACATCGTGCGGGTAGTCGACATAGTGCACCACATACAGATCGAGCCAGCCGTCGCCGTCGAAGTCGAACCAGACGGCGCCCGTGCTCCACCAAGGCGTCTGGACGCCGCTGCGGCGGGTGACGTCGCGAAAATGGCCGTTGCCTTCGTTGTGGTACAGACGGCAACCGTCCTGGCCGGTGACGAAAAGGTCGAGATAGCCGTCGTTGTCGTAGTCGCCCCAGAAGGCGCCCATGCCGAAGTGCACGAGTTCGAGTCCCGCTTCTTCGGTCACGTCCCGAAAGGTTCCGTCGCGGTTGTTGCGAAAGAGGCGATTGCCGGGGCCGTGCTTCTGGCTTGAGGCGAAGGCGCCGGGCTGATTGACGACGTACAGATCGGGATAGCCGTCGTTGTCGTAATCGCCCCAGGCCAGTCCCGAGCCCATATCTTCCGGTAGCAGTCCGCTCCGTGGTCCCCAGGAGTGGGTGAAATGGAGTTGAGCAGCGGCGGTGACGTCGCGGAAGCGCTGGCCATCCGCTGCTCCCGGAGACGGAATCGACGTCCCCGCCCGCGTGCCGTCGTCGAGGCCGGTTGAAGCGGCGAGAGCGGCATGAGCCTGCACGGCGCGCCGGGCGGCCGCCGTCCGATCGCAGCCGACGATAGCGGCCAGCGGCGCCGCCAGCGAAGCACTCGCCATCATGTTCAGCCAATGCCGACGCGTCATTGCGGCCGCTCCGCGGCGACATCACGGGATCTGTTCGGCTTGCCGATCGGAAAATAGCGGGTCGCGGAGGAGACGGTGATCACCGGTATCAGCGAGCGGATGGCCGGCGGCAGCAGGAGCATCTGCGACCGGTGGTTGAACTTCCTGTAGAGCACGCGCACCGTGCACTTCAACGTCCCGGCTTCACGTCTCGGGATCGGGAAAGCGAACACCGTGCTGTCGCTCATGCCGGGGAGGATGGCGCGGCGGTCGCGGGCTCCGACCACGTCCCACAGGGAGTGGGTGAATACCGGTTGAGCATGGCGGTCAAGCAGGTAGGAGCGATACTGCACCGTCGGGCCAACCAGCGCGCCCGACGCGTCGAGATACCCGGCGCGATAGATGGTGGCACCGGTCTTGATATCCGTCACGGTGAACTCGAGCCAGGCCTGGATGACGTCGAGCGGGCCGGTGGGAAATGCGTGGCCGACTTTGGCGTTGATCACGACCGCACGGATGCGGGCGGGCTTGCCCGCGGCGATCGCCGATTCCGAATGCAGCTCCAGTTGGAGGAGCGGTCCCGGAGGCCAGCGGTTGGCGATTTCGGGGATGACCGTCTCGCCCTGCATCCATTGCCGGACCAGCTCATCCTGCCGTCGCCCTCCGGGCAGATGCAGCAGCTCCGCCATGTAGCTGTTGGAGGCGAGAATGCGATGGTCGTGAATGGTTCCGGACGCATCGCGGGCGGGATCGGACGAGGGTCGCTTGTGCATGTGGCAGTCCTGGCACTGCAGTTCGCGGGCGGGGTTGGTATGCCAGGGACCGTTCTTCCAGTCGTCGTACTGATCCTGCAGTTGCAGGAAGCCGAAGCCGTTTTCGTGCTTGTCGATGTATTGCTTGTGGCAGGTCCCGCACAACTCGGCGGTGCGTGCCGGCTTGAGATCGAAATCCTCACGATGCACCTCCGGATGCAGCCGGATGAGGGCGTCCGAGATGCGCAGCAGCACGGGGTTCGACGACTGCTCGAACAGATAGGGGTGAGGCCGGGCCACGATGTAATTGGCGTTGCCGCGCGTTCGGAGATCGCGCAGGGCGTGACAGAAGGCGCAGGAACTGCCTTCTGCCGCCTCCTCCTGCACGCCGCGGCGAAGGGGGAACCCGCCAAGCAGGGTGATCGGTTCATGGCAGCCGGCGCAGTAGCGCGCCGCCTCCGGTCCACGGGCGTTAATATAGTTTGTGCGTACCGCCTGGTAGAAGACGTCGGTCGCGGAATAGTGGTGCGCGCCCGGCTGCCACTCGCGATAGATTTGCCCGTGGCAGCGGGCGCAGGATTTGGAGTTATCCAGCAGGGCCGGCGGGATGGTGCGCCCATTTTCCGAGCGGGCGTTGGAGGGGAGAAAGCTGGCCGGGCGGGTCGGTTGCCGGCGGACATACCAGAGAACGCCGCCTCCGAGAATAACCGCCGTGATCCCGGCCACCAGCGGCATCGCAAGACCGACGAAGCGCCGTTGTGCGAAGACGCTTCGAAACACCTCCCGCATGATGTGGAGCGCCGCCACGATCCCCAGCGTCAACCCGAGGATCAGATGCAGCCAATGCAGGCGGTAAGGCACGTCGGCGCCGAAAAGGCCGACCAGGACCAGCGCCACTCCGGTCACACCGAGCAAAGTCCAAGCGACTCCCGAAAGCCAACTTCTCTCATACCAGCGTGTTGGATGGAACCGCTGCGCCTTGCGTCCGTGCTTCCAGATCAGCAGCGACATGGGCGCGAGCGCGAGAAGTCCGACGCTGGTGTGGACCAACAGCGCCCATTGTGCCGCCAGCTGACGCGGATACAGCCATGCATACACGCCGCTGACCAGCAGAAAAAGAAAGGTTCCAGCGGTCAGGCGCAGGATCCACAAGGGGCGAGGGGTTGAGTTGGAGTCGTGCGTGAGGAGCACTCCTTTGTTGCCGGGCGCTGGCAGCGGCGCACCCCATTCCACTCGAAATCGCGATCCAATGCCGTGACGGCCGTCACGAATGAAGAACAGTAATGGATTTATATTGCCTGCCCAGAGGCGGTCTCAAGAACGGTACGGGGGAGGAAAAAGGTAGTTGCGGGCGAGTTTCGGGTGAGGCGAAGCTGGAGGCGCTCTGGGGACCTTCCGCCGACGCAGCCGATGCGCGGATGCTGGGCGGTGAGCGACAGGCAATGGGAGCTGTTGGAACTGAGCGTGAGGGCGCAGCAGCGCGCGGATGGGAAGGGCCGACCGCCGGTGGACGCGCGGCTCTCAACGCCAAGCTTGCGCGGGGCGTGACCGTGATCGGGCGTTCCCGGAACGCGCGAAACACCTCAAGAAGAATCACATTTATAACGGATGCTTACGTTGCTCCCGTCGCTCCTTCATCTCCTCCGCAATGACCCTGAGCTCGTCATCGGTGAGCGTGCGCCTGGCAAGTGTTGTGAGGATTTCATCTTCGGACTGGATGTGAGGGAGGTAAAGCGCGGAAAGTCGCGCTGCGAGTTTCTTGTAACGCCTTTCCACAGATACGGAGTTGTCAGCAGCGGTGGCCAACTCCTCCGCAACGTCCCTCAGTTCTGTGAACACCGACTCTGCAGCGCGGTGCTGTTCCTCGAGTCCATCCAGGAATTGCAGCTCTTCGGGCGAAAGATGCGGCCTTAGCTTTGGGAACAGGCTCTCTTCCTCGTCCCTCGTGTGTAGCACACCACTCGAATCGAGAAACAGGATGCTCCTACGGATCGCCTCCAACGCTGCGGGCCTGTCCTCGCGCAGATGATCACCCGCCCGCGCTAGCGTCGCGAGGCGGTCTTCGATCCGGCGGTGGCACGCCATCAGGTGCTCCACGGGCGTGTCGATGGTTGCGCTCGCCTGTCCGATTTGGATCAATACAACCTCCTTGATTCCAGGCTGAACACCGGCCTTGGAGTCACGCGATAGCTTGCCGCAACCGTTGCAGATGCGCAGGCGGCTGGGCCAGAGTCAGGACCATATTAACCGCGAAAAGGGTCACCGCGATCAGTTCTACAATCGCTGAACAGGGCAGGACGTGCCAGACAGTTTGAGAATAACCTTCATAGGCTGGAATCTCAGCCGTTACTCGCAGAAGACAACCGATGTTCAGCGTGAGTAAAGAGCCGAACATCAGCCGACTGCTGAAGAGTTGTCGCATTCCGCAGAAGGCCGGCAGCACTCGTTGGCCGATGGCGAAGATCATGCTCGCCAGGAATCCCACGGTGAGAGCATGACGAGAGGCACCCCAAATGCCGCCATGCACGTCCGCTCTGGCCGCCCACATCGAAAGGACGGATGCAGCGAGCAGCCAGACGTAGCAAAGGCGCACGAAGAAGGGAAAGCTGGGATGGACGCCTTGAGTCTTGGCGGGATGCAAGGCCGGCTCGAAGACGTTTAGCGCCGCGATCGTGGTCATCGACGCGATCATCAGCAGGGCGGTCGCAGGTCGAAAGTATCCCCAAAGGGCGCAGAACACTGCGGTCTCGCAAATCATTAATGCGGCGATCAAACCCCGACTGGAAGGCGGTTTCGAGCCGAGAAACACCGGAAGCCAGCGCGCGTTGAACCCCCACACCGCCAGCACCGGGAAGCCCCAGGTCGCCAGCACAAGAAAGCGCTGATCGAACCAGTGCGGGAACGCCGGACTGTCGGCTCGAAACGCCAAGTAGGCAGCCGCACCCAAATCGACAAGGAGAAGGATCAGAAAGCCGATGGTGGAAGCCATCACAAGCTTCATCCAAGGTTCCATCGCCGTTCGTTCGCCGCCCCGCTTATGTCTGCTCACCGTCGAAAAGAAGATCAGAAATGCGGCCAACTCAAAGCCAGCTGAAGCCAGCAGCAGCACCCGCCAGTGCCATAGGTTGACGTTGGCGATCCAGCGCAGGATCAAGCCGAATGTCCAAAGGCCCCAACTCAGCCAGCCCCGGCTGACCGCAAAAGGACGAATTTGTCCCATCTTGGCAAGGGAATAGTAACCGATTCCAATGACGAAGGTGCCAATCCATCCGAAGATCTGCGCATGGCCGTGCGCCTGGAGCCACGCTGCCGAAAGTGACGACAGCGAGTGCCGGCTACTAATGGAGATCAGGTTCCATACACCAAGAAATGTTCCGGGCAGCAGCATGAAAAACAGTCCGGTGACGACATAAATGCTCACCAAGCGCTGGAGCTGCGCCTCGCGCTGTGACCGCACGTCAACGGTGATCGGCAGCCTAGCGGCCGACATTGCCGTTCTCCTGGCCCGTCCTTGCCAATTCCACCGCCCGCGGGAAGAGGATATTGTTCTCAAGATGGATATGACGGTGGAGGTCTCGTTCGAATTCCTCCAGTCCCTGGTAGAGCGCGCGGAAACTGGGGCAGGCGCCAACAGGAGGCTGAAATGCAGCGGTAAGAGAACGGATACTACGCAAGGCCTCGCCCGCTTCGTCGTGCTCGGCCGTCATCCGCTGTATCGGGAACTCAATGCCGCAAAAACGTGCTCCACTTGCTCCATCGGCTTGCCGGGCTTTTTCCAGCCGTTTGATCATGGGGAACAGAACCTGCTCCTCCTTGAGCATATGGAGTGCCAACTCGGTCGCCAGCGCCCCGAATAGCTCGTCGACGCGCCGCAGCTCGGGGTGGGCGGATTCGTGTCGCGCCCGCAACTTTCGCGCCAGCTCCGTCAACCGCGGCGATTCCCGACGAACGAAAGCATGGTGTGCGCCGATGATATGGTCGGCGAGTTCCTCCAAGGACGCGGAGTTCCAGCGGTCGTCCCTGACCTCTTCGGCCGCCACCGGACGTCGAAGCACTTCGAGCACCGTGTCGACGGCAACGTGAGCCTGCCGACACGCGTCTTCGAGGGGGCGCTTTCCACCGCAGCAATAGTCGATTCCAAAAGACTCAAACATCCGGGCCGCTTGCGGATATTCCAAAGCTATGTCCCGCACCGTCGTCTGCGAATCTACTTTCATGGTCCCTCCTGCCATGTATTAGCTTCGGGCAGGAGGTCCAAGATTGCAGTGACCGACGTCACACGATGCATCAAATCTCGGCTTCGGCTTCGCGCTGCAGGCCTTCCCGGTCGGCCAAGACGACACCCCGACGGTTTACCTGGATCAGTCCCGCAGCCTGGAAACGGTTCAGGTTGCGTGAAACGACCTCGCGCACAGTCCCCAGATTCAGCGCGATGTCCTGGTGGGTCCAGGGCAAGGAAAACGAATCCCCGCCGGCTTGATCGGCCAGTTCGAGCAGCGTGCGCGCCAAGCGTTGGCGGACCTTGCCGAACGTGACGCTTTCAATCAGTGCGACCAGGGCACGCAGTCGGCGGCCGACAACGGCCAGCGCTTGGAGCGGCAACTGGGGATGCTGGAGGCAAACCGCCCGGAAATCCCGCTTGTGGCAGAAAAGCGCGACCACCTCGTCGACCGCCTGCACCGAGGTCGGGTACGGGCCACCGTCGAAAAGCGGTAGTTCCGCGATAGTCGCAGGCGCTGTCTCGACGGCCAATGTCAACTGCCGTCCCGACGACGAACTCTTGAAGATCTTGACCGAGCCCTGCACCAGCAAGAACATACCGTCGCAAGGGTCACCTTCGTTGAACAAGAGTTCGGAGGGCCCAAACGAACGAGTTGCGGCTCGTTGCCTCAGGGCATTGAGGACCTCTGGCTCCAAACCCGCGAACATGGGTATCCGCTGAAGCAGCTCAGTTGTGGCAGTGCTCATATCGCTTCCGGTGCCAAGTGGACCAGATCGAGCTGTTCACATACCTATGGCGTGGTCGCCTGCGTGCTTTGGAAAAGTTTGCGCGGCCAGGCACGAACAGCTGCGCGCATCAACAGGGGACGGGTCAACGAGGATGGACGTGTCGTCGCCATGGAAACGGATCCCAGTTTCGCTGCATCGCGTCGAGCCGTGAAGTTCCAGTGATCTCTCGATCAACTCATATCATAAATGAGTGCACGCATGGCTCAAAAGATTATGGGATGCGCTGCCGTTGAAGCGCCCCGCGATCAAGAATCGTCCACGTGGATCCTTGGATGGCAATCCAGCCGTTCCGTCTGAACTGGTTGACAACGCGAGAAATGGTTTCCCGCGACGTCCCGATCATTTGCGCGATCTCTTGCTGGCTCGAACTCACCTGTACCCGAGGATTGCCGTCGGTGAATTGTTGATGGATCATGGGTTGCTGGCACCACTGCAGGAGCAGGCTGGCCATGCGATCAGAAACGGACCCAGCAAGTCTCAGCGTACGGATCTCCTCGTACGCGCATTGGCAGCTATGCGCCAACTGTTGCGCGCTCTTCATTCCTACCTCTGGAAATCTTGCAAGGAATCGCAAAAAATCCTGCCTCGAAACGAAGTTTGCCTGTGTGGGTCGCAGGGTCTCGACGCTCGCCTCATAATTGCCCCCGGAGATTACACCGGTCAGGCCCACCAGCTCGCCTGGCCCGGCAATTCGTAGAATGATGGTCTTACCTCCGGCAGATTTCGCATAAACCTTGGCGCTTCCATGGCAAAGAACGTGGATCCCATGCGCCCGGTGCCCTTCTAGGCACAACAACACGCCTTTGGGGTACAGTTCCGGCGCCGTAATCGTTTCGAGCATTTGGATTGCCGGTGTGGGCAGGGTACAGAAAAGGCGGTCGTGGCGAACTGGGCAGGTCAGACAGTCATCGATCAGGTCAAATTCGTAGGGAGAGCGCACGACCATGTTCCTCCTTGCCTCGCGGACAAACTGGCCCGCATGCCGCCCTTGCCGACAATAGTGTGCTTCTTGACGGTTGGGCCGTGACGTCCGTCACAGCTGTGGGACGGTGCCCGAAAGAACCCGGCCCGCGCAGGATCTGGCCTGCTACGACGCCCGCAACGCCTTCGGTCCACAGCGACAACTTCGCCTTTGGATCACGGACTTGTCGTGCTGGCGTCGGAACCGCGCGTTATTCGAGCCCATGGCGGTCGGAAGGGGGTGGGCGCCGACAAGCCCTGTCGGGGGGCCACCGCCGGACGTCATGACCGACGGCTCGGCATAGAAGTTGACTTGATTTCTCCCACTTCCTGCATTGGTCGGGTTGCGCCGTGACGTCCGTCACATGCGTTCAGACCCGCCCGCCCGTATGCTGCGCTTGGACGGTGGATGAGCGGGAGAGGCGACGCCGGTGCGGGCCACGGGGTTTGGATCCCCAGCGCTGTCGCAAGCTGGCCCTAGCCTTGTTTCCATTGCGCGATCCACCGCAAACGGGCGATACGATCTCGGATTTGGGACATGGGGCTTGATGGACAAGGTTCATGGGGCTAACTACACGAGCATGGAAACTGCCGGCCGCGACAGTCGCGGTGGTGATCTGCGTCGCGATCATCGTTCGGGTGAATGGCAACACCGGCTATTCTCCCGTGCAGCCGATTCCATTCAGTCATCAACTGCATGCGGGTGATCACCACATCCCGTGCCTTTATTGCCATGCTGGCGCACAGCGTTCGCCGGAGGCTCCCATCCCCGCGCTCAACGTATGCATGGGATGCCATGCGGTCGTAGCGACGGGCAAGCCGGACATCGAGAAGCTGACCGCCGCCTACCGCGCGGCAACTCCGATTCAATGGGTGCGCGTCTACGATCTCCCGCAGTTCGTCAAGTTCAACCATGGCATGCATGTTGATGCAGGAGTGGCTTGCCAAACCTGTCATGGCGAGGTGCAGGACATGACACGCGTCCGGCAGGTTCGCCAATTTACG
Organism: uncultured Acidobacteriota bacterium; assembly: GCA_937898755.1. Lineage (GTDB taxonomy): Bacteria > Acidobacteriota > Terriglobia > Terriglobales > SCQP01 > CALEJU01. The sequence goes on from CALEJU010000045.1 coordinate 54,104, forward strand.
ATGGGCCAGTGCATGGATTGTCACCGCAACAACAACTATTTGCCCAAACCGTCGGAGAAACCGTACCGCGCTCTGGCGCATTACCACGGTCATCCCGTCAACGCACCGTACGACTGCAACATCTGCCACGCCTAGGCTGAGGCACAACACCATGAGCGAACCACGGTATTGGGCTACCCTCCCGGAATATGAGCGAGATCCGGCTGTCGCCCGGCAGTGCGAGGAGGAGTTTGTTGGTAGGTCTTCGATGCATGTCGCCGGAGTTGGGCGTGGACACTTTGAGTTTGGGCGACGCGAGTTTCTGCAATGGTCGACCGCGGCGCTGGCGCTGGCAGCAACTGCCTGTACCCGCAAGCCCCTCGAGAAGATCGTGCCGTACGCGCAACAGCCCGAGGAAACCCTGCCAGGGGTGCCGAACAGCTACGCTTCGACGTGCCGGGAATGTCCGGCTGGGTGCGGTGTGATTGTCAAGACTCTGGATCAGCGTCCGATCAAGCTGGAAGGTAACCCGCTGCATCCCTTGAACCAGGGAAGCCTCTGCGCTCGCGGTCAGGCAGCGCTCTTGAACCTCTACGATCCCGATCGGATCGCGGGAGCGTTGCGGACGAACCGCGGCGGCCTACATCAACCGCTTGGTGAGAACGAGGCCGATGCCGCCCTGATGGATGCGCTCCATCGTGCCCGTCCCGGGGGAGCGGTGTTGCTGACCGGAACGATTCATGGCCCAGCCCGTATCCAGTTGGTAGCCGAGTTTGTCAGTCAGTTCGGAATGCGGCACGTCACCAGCGACGCGTTCAACCCCGATGCCTTGACGGGCGCACAACGGGCTGCTTACGGTACGGCGGTTATCCCACGGTTGTTGCTGGATCGTGTCGAAGTGTTGGTGACGTTGGGAGCCGACCCCTTGGGAACGGGGTACTCGCGCCAGGAATGGATGGCTGGCTTCGGTCGGCAACGTAAGCTGCAGCGCCGTGATGGCAACTTGGCGATGTCCCGAGTCGTTGCGTTCGAACCCATGCTGTCGCTGACGGGAATCAATGCCGACACCCGTCATCCGGTGCATCCCGGCAGCCTGTTGCCGCTGGCTCTGGGACTTGCGCACCAGATGGTGATTATCGACCGCCATTCTTCGTATGCCACAGACGCTACGGTCGCCAGCGCCCTGGCGGGGTTCGCGCCGGACATTGTCGAAAAAGCTTGTGCATTGCCTCGGGGAACGATTGCTGCACTGGTTGCTGAGTTGTGGGCGCACAAGGGACGCAGCCTGGTACTGGGCGGCGATACCGCCGCCGCCACAGGAACAGAACTGCATCTCCAGGTCGTCACCAGCTTTCTGAACACCGTCCTGGAAAACGAAGGAGCAACGATCGAGGCCACCGCTAGTCCCAGCCAGCAGACGCAAGGCTCGAATGCGGCAATGCTCCAGCTATGCGATCAGATGCAGCAGGGACAGATCGATGTCCTGATGGTTTACGGTGCCAATCCGGCCTATACGTTGCCGGGAGATGCGGACTTCGCGGGGGCGACCAAACGCGTCGGTTTTGTCGCCAGTATTGCGGAACGCCTGGACGAGACGGGTCAGCTTGCAGACGTGGTGCTGCCGGCTCTGCACGCCATGGAGAGCTGGGGCGACGCGGAGCCGCGACGCGGGCTCTTTTGCCTGGTGCAACCGACGATCGAGCCGCTGTTCAAGGCCCGTTCGTTCGAGGACACGCTCCTCAGTTTGATGTGTCGCAACGGGAAGACCGCGCCGGGGATCGCCGCTGCTCCGGTCGCGAAGGGCAATCTGGCAGCGGCGGCGGGTGTCCCCCCGTCAAAAGCGGCAACACCGACAACGGTCGCAGTCGCGGCTCCAGCGCCGGCTACGTTCTATGACTACCTGCGCCAGGTCTGGAACGGACAGATCTATGCCACAAACCAGCTGGCCGCGACTTGGGACGATTTTTGGACGAGCGCATTGCGCGATGGCCTGTTTGACGCAAGCCAGCGGGAGCCGGGGCCGGCGCGTGCATTCCATGTTGCAGCGCTCGCCGAGGCGACCGCCACCCTGTCGCAGCCAGAACCTCCCACGGGGCTCGCGCTCGTCCTTATCGCCCAACCGATGACCGGCGACGGCAGTTGCAACAACAATGGACTTTTGCTGGAGGCACCCGATCCGATTTCCAAATTGGCCTGGGATAACACCTTAGCGCTCGTACCAGAAACCGCGCGGAATCTTGGGTTGAATGCCGGCGATGTGGTCGAAATCGCCGTCGGGCAGACGCGGGTCTCGGCGCCGGTGCAGCTCCAGCCCGGCGTTCACTCCCAAGTCGCGGTGCTTGGGTTGGGCTGGGGCCGCACGTCGGTGGGGACGATCGGCAACAACGTCGGCGTCAATGCGTATCCCCTGTCGCGCATCGTCGGATCCGGGATCGTCTACGCCGGTGCCCAGGTCAAGCTCGTGCGCATGAAAGCGGGATACGCGCTGGCATCTACGCAGGGCCATAATTACCTCGACGGCCGGCCAATTGTCCGAGAAGAGCTGCTGGCTGGCTTCCTGCAGGCGCTATCACGCCCTCCCGCACCCCCGGGGCCTCCGGGTCTTACGCTCTGGAATAACGGTGGCCCAACCGAACACATGTATCCCGGCTATCGCTGGGGTATGACCATTGACCTGAACGCTTGCGTCGGATGCCAGGCATGTGTCGTTGCCTGCAGTGTCGAAAACAATGTGCCGACGGTGGGCAAGCAGGAGGTGATCAACGGGCGCGAGATGCACTGGCTGCGCATAGACCGCTACTACTCAGGATCGCCCGACAATCCCGACATCGTTCAGCAACCAATGCTCTGTCAGAACTGCGACCTGGCGCCTTGCGAAAGCGTCTGCCCGGTGCTCGCGACCGTGCATAACGCCGAGGGCCTCAACCTTCAGGTCTACAACCGTTGTGTGGGCACCCGCTATTGCTCGAACAACTGCCCCTACAAGGTGCGTCATTTCAATTTCTACGACTACAGCGGCGCCTATGCCGACGGGCGCTTCAGCGCCTTGCGCGGCAGTCCGCTTGAGCTCGCGTTGAATCCCCAGGTCACCGTGCGCAGCAAAGGCGTCATGGAAAAGTGCACGTTCTGTGTGCAGCGGGTCAATGCCGCCCATTTGCAGGCTGAAACACTCGGCCGCCCGATCAGCGACGGCGACATCCAAACCGCATGCCAGCAGACCTGCCCGACGCAAGCCATCGTCTTCGGCAACCTCAACGACCCCCAGTCCGAAGTCATGCGCATGCGCAGCGGCGACAACGCCGTGCGCGCTTACCGGGTGCTTGAACATCTCAATACACAGCCAACCGTGGTTTATCTGACGCGCATCCGAAATCGCCCGGAACCTCTGGAATCCAGCGCGTCCCCCAGCGCCAACCAGCCCGGTTATGCGGCCGCGTCTGGACCGGATCCCGAGGCAAACGCATGAGGATCGAGTGTGCAACGCCGCGTCACGGCCTCGCCGGGCCCGTGCGCGCCTGTCTGGCGATCTCCAGCGACGACGCAAACGCGCCGGTTGGCTCGGCCACGGCGTGGATGGGCGGGGCCGGCGACTTCGAGTCAGGGACGCTTCCGGTGGCGATCGAAGCCGTTGGACAGCCCGCCAGCATGCAGGCCGACGGCACGGGCAAGGGCCAGGATTTCATGCTAGAACACGGTACGCTGCCGGCCGAAGAGCCGCCGATTTATGACACGCGGATCACCCTGAATCGTGTGACTCACGACGTTCTGGATCCCATGAAGGGGCGCCCAGGCGGCTGGTGGTGGGGGGCGTTTCTCGCCGCGGCGGGCGCACTCGGCATCGGGGCGGCTATCGTGGCGCTGCAGCTCCGCGTTGGTCTAGGAATTCTGGGCTTGCGTCGCCCTGAGATGTGGGGCACCTACATCGTCAATTTTGTCTTTTGGGTTGGCATTGGCCACGCGGGCACGCTCATCTCGGCGGTGTTGTTCCTGCTGCGTCAGCGATGGCGAACCGCGATCAATCGAACCGCAGAAGCGATGACCATCTTTGCCGTCATCTGCGCAGGCATGTTTCCCCTATTGCACCTGGGACGCACGTTGCTGGCGTACTGGCTCTTTCCTTACCCGAACGATCGTGAGCTGTGGGTGAATTTCAATTCACCGCTCGTGTGGGACGTCTTTGCAGTTTCGACTTATTTCACGATCTCCCTGCTCTTTTGGTACAAGGGCCTAATTCCGGATTTCGCCACCATGCGCGATCGGGAGCACCGACCGTGGGTGAAAAAGATCTATACGGCGCTGTCGCTGCGTTGGGAGGGAACCGCCAGCGGCTGGGTCCACTACGAGTCGTCTTATGGCCTGTTTGCCGCCATCGCGACCCCGCTCGTGCTCTCCGTCCACAGCGTCGTGTCGGCCGATTTTGCGGTGGCTTTGGTGCCCGGCTGGCACGACACCATCTTCCCTCCCTACTTCGTCGCCGGAGCCATTTTCTCCGGCTTTGCCATGGTCGTATCGCTGCTGGTGATCCTGCGCAAGGCCTATCACCTTGAGCAGTACATCACCCTGGACCATCTCGAGCTGATGAACAAGATCATCCTCGTGACCTCGACCATCGTGGCGTTCGCGTACCTCGACGAAATCTTCATGGCCTGGTACAGCGAGAATCCCTATGAGAAGCACATCTTTATCTGGCTGCGCTTTGTTGGTCCCTATGCATGGGCTGGATGGTTGGCGGTGTGCTGCAACTGCATTGTGCCCATGGTCTTCTGGTTCCGCCGGGCGCGGCGCAGTCTCGCCACGATGTTCGTCATCAGCCTTCTGGTCAACGTCGGCATGTGGTTTGAACGCTACGTCATCGTCGTGACCTCTCTGGCGCAGGATTTCTTGCCGTCCAACTGGGGGTACTTCGGGCCGACGCGCTTCGACATCGGCATACTGATCGGCTCATTTGGCCTTTTCTTCACTTTCTTCCTGCTCTTTGTGCGTTTCATGCCGACGTTGGCCATGGCGGAGATCAAGGCGATCCTTCGTCACCCCGTCGGCGGGCAACCTTCGCTGCAGGAGAAAAGCCATGCCTAGCCTCCGTGAGCGGCCGACCCTCGTCGCCATGTTCGATGACCCGGAGGCGCTGCTGCGCGCCGCCACGATCTTGCGGACGCATAACTACGCCGGATTGGATGCGCTCACGCCCTACCCGGTACACGGGCTGCCCGAGGCACTGGGCCTGAAAACCAGTTGGATGCCCCGCGTGACGAAAACCGCGTTCTTCATCGGCGCTGGACTGGGGTTTGCCTTCCAAGTATGGGTTCTGGGTTGGACTTGGCGCCTAAATATCGCCGGCAAGCCGTTCGTTCCGGTACCCGCGCTCATGCCGGTCACGTTCGAGTCGGGAATTCTCGTCGCCGGCATCGCCACCTTTGTGGCCATGCTCATAGCGGTCAAACTGCGGCCGACGACGCATTACGTGCCGTTCGACCTTGCGCTCACCAACGACCGTTTCGCGCTGCTGGTTCCCGGGACCGCGGCGGAAATGGGTCCCATCCGCGCCCTGTTGGAGCAGTTGGGCGCTGCGGAGGTACGGACCGTTGCCAACTAAGCGACAAATTGTGACCGCCGTATGTTGGGGTGGCGTGGCACTTGGCGTCATGCTTGTTCTTGGCCACCGTCCCTCTACGCCTCCCCAGTGGGAATACCAGCCGGATATGTATCACCAGCTCGCGGTGCGAACTCAATCCCTCGACACTCGAGCCCACCCAACCACCGGTATGCGACTTCCGCCGCCGGGGACGATCCCGGTCAACTACGTCTCCTACCCGCAGGCCGAGGATGTGGCGTTGCTCAATACGGTGGTCAACCCGATGCCCCTCACCTTGCCGGTCATGCTTGCCGGGCAGCAGTATTACGACACCTACTGCATCGTCTGCCATGGTCCGCGCGGAGACGGCTTTGGCTATGTCGTGCCGTACATGACGCAGCCGCCCCCGCTATTTGCCCCCGATGTCTTGACTTGGTCCGACGGGCGTCTTTTTCAAACCATCACCGCGGGCCAGAACCATATGCCGCCCTATCGCACCGAACTCGATCCGGCGCAACGCTGGGTGATCGTGCGCTATGTTCGAGCGCTACAACTGGCGGCTAATCCCCCGCCCGAGGCACTCGACATGGCCGCCCGCAAACATCTTTCGCTGGATAGCGACTTTCCACCGGCCCTGACCCGGCATGGCTACGAGCCTGGGCAAAACGCGCTACCGCGTCCCTGATTCGGATTCCTCCCGATGAACCACGCGATCACCACTGACACTAACATCCGCACGATCGGTCCGGCGGTATTTCCGCCCAGGCTGCTGACACTCGTCTGGAGCATGATCCTGCTTGGCATCACGCTCGTGGCGATCAGGGGGGCGACACGCCCCGCCGGCTTCGAACGAGCGTTTTGGTTTGCATTCTTGCTCAACTTCTTCTTCTTTACGGTTGTGACCCTCGGGGGCGTATTTTTGACGGCCTTGGAGTACACGACCAACGCGACGTGGTCGGTGGTCTTTCGCCGCTTGGCGGAGGCGGTGGGGTCGTCCATGGCGGTCCTCGTCCCCGCCGTGCTCCTGTTTCTGGTGGGGATTCCGCATATCTACCCGTGGGCCCAAGCCGATTATCATTTCGCAACCGCAAGCAAGCAATTCTACTTCTCGCGGAACTTTGTCAGCCTGCGTGCCGTGAGTTTTGTCCTCATCTGGTTCGCCTTTGGACGCTGGTTCATTCGAATCTCGTTGCGGCAGGACCGCGGGCTCGTCAAATCGTTGGTACCGCCCACCGGATTCGGCAAGTTGCCAACAGTGCGCGGCCGCAGCGCGGCGCTGTTTATGGTCGTGTTCGCCTACACGTTCACGTTGGCTTCAGTGGACTGGCTGATGTCGCTCGAGCCCCGCTGGGAGACGACCATGTTCGGGGTCTACACTTTTTCCGGTTTGTTTCAGACCGGCTTGGCCGTTCTGCTTTGCCTGGCCATCTTGATGCGCTGCGCCGGCGCGCTGCCCGATATCGCGGGCGAGCACAACTATGTCGATCTCGCACGCATGCTGCATGCATTCAGTATCTTCATGGTCTACATCGGCTTCGCACAATATATGTTGATCTGGTATGCAAACTACCCGGAGGAGTCGGAGTACTTCCATCAGCGCATCGTGAACGGCTGGGGCTGGCTGTTCGTCTTTTTGCTGTTCGCCAAATGGGTGGTTCCGTTCGTGGTGCTCTTAAATCAGAAAGCTCGGCGCCATAAGGGGGTCCTGCTCTCGATTGCCCTGCTCGTGATCGTCGGTGAATGGTTTGACATTTACTGGCTCGTCATGCCCTCGATTGATTCACGTTTGGTCGTCCCCGGCTTGGCCGAGCTCGGCGTCTTTCTGGTGTTCTTCGGCGCGTGTGGATTGTGCGTAATTCGCTTTCTGCAACATCACCCGTTTGTGCCAGTCGGCGATCCGCGCCTGGCTCAATCGGCGTCTGGAGGGTACCTTTGAGGACGCGAACGTGGAGACAATGCGCGGCGACGCACACTTGGGTTGCATTGGCCGCGGTCTTGGCCGTGGTGCTGGGAACGGCGGTGGCCTGCCATTCCAAGGTGGATCCGGGCGGACAGGTCGGCTCGCCGCTGCCAGCGATGAAGCCGGTTCCAGATGCTCCCCGCATCCCCATTGCGCTGGCCATGGAGCTGATCGTGCAGCAGGCGAATCAGAACGTCGCGTCCACAGGCCCCGCCACGACGCCGGCCGTGCTGAAGTTGAACGCGGCTGAAGTGGAGCACGGTCGCCAAATCTATACCGACCGCTGCGCGTCCTGCCATGGCGTTTCGGGCAAGGGCAATATCCCAACGCAGCTCGTTTCTGCCAAGCCTTACGTTCAAGTGCGGGCACAAAGCTTCGACGCGCCCCTCGACCAGAACTGGCAGAGCGGTGTGGCGCAGTTTACGCTTATCGTCAGCCACGGGCTTCCGGGGAGAATGATGCCCGGCACAGGAACCCTCACCAGGCAGCAGATGAGTGCCCTCTACGGCTATGTACTGACGCTGGCGGCCCAACCGCCCACGGGAGCACCCGTCGTCGGGCCATGATCGTTGTCGCGCGGCGGGATATTGGCCGCGACTATAGAGTCTGGCGCATCGGCCTCACGGGAGTGTTCACCCCAGTGCTCCAACGCGGGCGTTGAGACTTGGGTTGCGCCCTGCTACCCGGGGATCCTAGCCGTCACGCACACTTTGATGGGCAAGCACCAGACCGCCCTCGCGCAGAGCCGTCTTGGCAGTGGACTTCGAGACTTGAAGGCTGCTCCAACTTTCCTGAGCCCGTCCTGACGTCAAGCCCTTCGATGGGTGGCCTGTCGCAAAGGAATCAAGAGCATGGCGACAACTGCGTCGCGAGGAAGCTTTCTCGGCTGCAGATGTGGCGAGAGGGGCGCAGTGTTTGGAGTCACGCCCTAAATTCCACGGGGCAAGCCGTGCCCAAGAGCATGGCTTGCCCCGTCTTGACTCTTGCGCCACGACCGACAGTCCCCCAAGCTAGAACATCAGCCAAAGGTTAATGTAGGTCGCGTTGTTGTGAGATGCATTTCTCCCGGCGCCGTCATAGTTTGTCTTCGAACCGTTGAAGGTCGTGAAGCCCCGGTAGTTTAGCGACAGTTCAATGTTCTGCTGCAACCAGGCACCAGCACTCAGAAAGTACCCGGCGCTCTTTGGGTTACCGCTGGTGCTGCCGGTTAGGGGTGCGGCCGCATAGACCAGCGGATCCGTGGTGCCGGTCGTCGAAAACGAGCCTGCCCCCAAGGTATAGCGATGGATGTGATACAACCCATCGAAGCGGAACGTGTTCAACACATGCGGACTTGCACTCGCCCCACCCGCCGCCAAGGCGGCGTCCAGATGGGAACGTTCGTGGATGTAGGTGGTATGGAGCGTCAACACATCGTTGCCAAGGTGCCGTTCATACTGGGCATCTAG